>NZ_JAJOZR010000009.1:0-248613 GCF_021168455.1 Rhizobium quercicola | reverse complement strand
AGGACTGGGGCGGCTTCACCATCATCGGCGGCTATGATGCACATGCCGAAACCTTTGCCGGCAAGGCACGCCTCGATCTTGTTCTCAACAAGACCTTTTCCGTCTTTGCAATGGGTGGGTACCAGTCTGACTGGGGTAACTCGGATGGGCCTGGCGGTTCGCGTCGCCGTAATTTCTTTGCGTCCTGGAATGGCGAATATGCCGCTTGGGGTGGCTTTACAGCCAAGATCACGAGGAAGGCCTCGCTGAACACGCAGGTTGCTTATGAAGAAGACGGCACGTTCGCCGGCGCGGTGAACGTAAAATACGCCGTTGTTGACGGGCTGAGCCTTCAGCCGGAATTGAACTACACCAAGTTCGGCGGCAGCCGCGGCGACGAACGCGCCTTTGGCGGGACGGTCCGCCTGCAACGTGACTTCTGAAGTATTCTCACCGCACCGATGCCGAGGGATCGACATCGGTGCGGTCGTCCGCCAGAATCTCCACGTCAGGGGGTACGCAGTAGCCACTATGACGCTGGGATGCGCTCATGCAATGAGGCTGGCAGGACTGACGTCCGCCGCCAGCTTCTTGCGGGACTTCTTTAAAAGCGCGGGCTCAGCCTTCGCGGGCGCTTCCTCCTCATCGTCTGTGTCGATACCCAGACTGTCGAGACGATGCCTGATGGCCAACGCGTAGATGACGTCGAGCACGTGCTTGTTCGTGACATCGGGATCTGTCAGGGCCAGCAAAGCAGCCCGAACTATCTTCTTGCTTGAAGTCTTCGGCACCTGCTTGGCGACATAGTCAAAGAGCTGATGGCCGCTGAGGCCATCCGTCGCTCCGTCGACCAGGGCATGGTAGATCTTCTTATGCTTCTCGCTCATTGCGTTCGCTCCAACGACCGTCCAACATCGGCACGGCTGACGATAATAGCGCACACGGCGGAGCGTTCCGTAACCGGTGTTCCGCTCCCACGTTGTCCTCGCCGCCGTGATCTGAGATCGCCTATCCATGGACGAGCAACGGGAGTTTCTCCATGGAGAGTACACTGGAGATTCTCACGACCAGGAAGTCTGGACGTGAGCCGCATCGGCATTGGCCGGACGAGGTCAAGGCGCAAATCGTTTCGGAGAGCCTTCGGCCCGGCGCGTTGGTGAATGAAGTCGCAGAGCGACATGGCCTGAAGCCGAACCACCTGTCGACTTGGCGGACGATGGCACGGCAGGGCAAGCTGGTTCTGCCAGCACCCGAGGACGCAGTTGAGTTCGCAGCCGTGATTGTCGAGCCACCCATTTCGGAGCAGCCGATAAAGAAAGCCAACCGCCCCGAGATCATAGTCGGGTCCGTCACTATCCGGCTGGAGGAAGGGGCGACTGCCGCTCGGATCGCCGCTGTCGCACGTGCCTGTGCGGTTCCGGCATGATCTTTCCATCGAACCGGGTTCGGATCATGGTGGCGACCAAGCCTGTCGATTTCCGCAAGGGTCACGATGGATTGGCGGCGCTGGTCAAGAACGAGCTGCACAAGGACCCATTCACGGGGACGGTGTTCGTATTCCGATCACGCAAGGCGGACCGATTGAAGCTAATCTACTGGGATGGCAGCGGACTGGTGATGGCCTACAAGCGGCTGGAGGAGCACACCTTCACCTGGCCGGGCGTCAGGGACGGCCTGATGACCTTGGGACACGCACAGTTCGAGGCGCTGTTTGCCGGGCTCGATTGGCGCAGGGTCCGTCCCGTTGAGGCAAGAGCGCCGACAGCAATCGAATAGGTGCGACACGATGACTCGGGCGACAAATCCCGGCGGCAAGTCGAGGGAGAATTTGATAAACTTCCGGCATGTTGGACGCCGCCGATTTGCCGGACGATATCGCTGCCCTGAAGGCGATGCTGATCGCGGCGCAAGCGCGTGAAGTCCGCAAGGATGAGCGGATCGAACGGCTGGAGAAGCTGGTTGCCGCTTTCAAGCAGGCCGCTTTCGGTCGTAAATCCGAGAAGGCCGATCCTGAGCAATTCGATCTTGCACTGGAAGACTTGGAAACGGCCATTGCGGCGATCCATGCCGAAGACGAGGCCGACAGCGCTCCGGGTAAGCCGCACCCCAAATCTCGCGCCGCCAATCGTGGTTCTCTTTCTGCCCACCTTCCTCGCGTCGAAGAGGTCATTGAGCCGGAAAGCTTGATCTGCACCTGTGGTGGCGGCCTGCATTGCATCGGTGAGGACGTCTCCGAGCGGCTGGATGTCATTCCTGTGCAGTTCCGCGTCATCGTCACGCGCCGTCCCAAATATGCCTGCCGCGCCTGCACCGACGGCGTATTGCAGGCTGTAGCACCTGCGCGGCTAATCCATGCAGGATTGCCAACCGAGGCGACAATCGCACATGTGTTGGTGTCGAAGTACGCCGACCATCTGCCGCTCTACCGCCAAGCCCAAATCATGAGCCGCCAGGGGATTGATCTCGACCGCTCAACTCTAGCTGACTGGGTCGGCCGGGCGGCATTCGAGCTTCGCCCGGTCTTCAACGCTCTGATCGCCGATTTGAAGCGCTCGACCAAGCTGTTCATGGACGAAACTCGTGCACCGGTGCTCGATCCCGGTTCCCGTAAAACCAAAACTGGATACTTCTGGGCGCTGGCTCGTGACGACAGACCATGGAGTGGAGGAGCGCCGCCGGGCGTCGCCTTCACCTATGCTCCAGGTCGCGGTGGGCAGCATGCAGAACGGATATTGCAAGGGTTTACGGGCGTCCTTCAGGTCGACGGCTATGCCGGATATAATCGGCTGATCGCTCCGGATCGCGTTGGACCGGACATCCGGCTTGCCTACTGTTGGGCACATGCAAGGCGGAAGCTGGTCGAGATCACTCGCACCGGCTCGACTCCGATTGCGGAGAATGGCGTGAAGCGGATCGGCGAACTCTATCGCATCGAAGCAGAGCTGCGCGGTCTCGACGCCAACACCCGCCTCGCCGGGAGGCAGGCACGGTCAGCCCTATTGGTCGCGGACATGCGGACCTGGCTCAAGCATTATCGTGCCCGCGTCGCTGGCAAATCGCCGCTTGGTGAAGCTCTGGCCTACATCGCCAAATACTGGGATGGCCTTTGCGTCTTCCTGACCGACGGACGCGTCGAGATCGACAACAACACCGTCGAGAGAACCATCCGGCCGATAGGCGGACCTGAGTCATTATGCACTCCTTCTCTAACTATCTGTAAACATTGGAAGCGTGTCGGCGTCAGCAAGGCGACACGGGCGACCCTTACGCGCTATCGCAGTTCGGACGGCCGCAGAATTGAGGTCGCAGGCGCGGATTTGATACGGCGCGCCGGGAACCACCTGCTCGGCAGACAACGCCTTCGTCTTGATCAGATGTCGAATCCGATGATTGGTCACGCCCAACACCGCCGCAGCCTCGGTCATGGTCAGCCATTCGCCGTCTTTGTCGGCTGATTTGTAGGCTTGGATGGCGCGTACCCGCCTTACCGAAGCGACACGGTGCGCGGTCCAGGTTTTTCCTTGCCCGGTGGGCATGCCCATTCGATTAAGCGACGCGGCGATATGTTCATCGGACCAGCGGCCAGCCATGCTCCGCATCACCGCCAGAGCATCCTCTGCGGTGGCGCATCCATGTTCGCCACTCTGAGGTTTGCGGACCCTGAGCTCTGAATGCTGACCACCCTTCCAATGGATCGTCAGCACCACGTCACGCACCGCATCGTCGACATCAACGACAATGTCGGCGATGAGCGTGCGCAGCAGTTGTTGGCGCACGCGCATGGTCACATCCGGCGAATCCCAGGCCGACTGCAGATTGTCAGCCAAGTTCGCGAAGGTGGCTGGGTCGACCTCGATGGTCGAAGGACTTTCGGCAGGCTTGCGCCCTTCCAGATCCCGCACACGGCGGAGCGCTGTTTCCCAATTCTTCTCAAGCTGCGCGGCAATGAGGCGGTTGTCGGGATCGCATGCCGCATAACGCCGCTCGGCAAGGCTCGCCTCGTAGCGGGCCTGCCGCAGTTCCAGGTCGTGGATGTGGTGCTGTTCTTCCTGTCGCTCCCGGTGCATCCGCTCTGCTTCTGCCGCAATTACGATGTCATCCGGCAGTTCAGCCGCTGTCTTGCATGCCTGCAGCAAAACCCATCTGCCTACTTCACAGATCAATCCGAGGGATTCTAGAACGGGAATGAACTCGACCGGTGGAACTGGCTTGCCATTGCCATCATCCATTCGAAGCAGGGCCTCAAACCCGGTGATCTTGGAGCCGTCGGAGCTGTACTGCGGCTGATATGCGAGCGTGAACTCAAGCCGAGCAGCAGCCTCACGAACGCGCTCTTCCAGCTCGACCTTTCTGCGCTGCTCGGCTTCCATTTTGGCATCGAAAAGGCGTGCTTGATTTTTTCCCAAACGTTTAGCCTCATAAAGAGCGAAATCCGCCGCCTGCATGAGCTTGGCTTCGCTGTCGCCGTGGTAGCCGAAGATCGCCGTCCCGACGGACGCGCTCAAACTCACGGGTTTGTCTGATATCACGACCGGGTCTCGCAAAGCCTTCAGGATCCGCTGGGAGAACGTCTCGACGCTTCCAGCCGTATAGCCGTTCTGCAACACGACAAACTCGTCGCCACCCCGTCGCCCGACAATATCCCCGTTCGAAACCAGTCCCAGAAGACGCACTGCCACATCCTGCAGAACCTGGTCCCCAACATGATGACCCAACGTGTCGTTAATCCCCTTGAACCCATCGAGATCGACGGCATGAATGGCGAACCCTCCACCGTTTGCCTGCACCTCGGCAATCAGGATCGACATCTCGTTCGAGAAGGCGGCCCGGTTCTTCAACTGTGTCATCGCATCGTGATGGGCGAGAAAGACGATTCTTTGGTCCAGCTCGACAATGAGCGAACGGAACACGCTCAACCCTATGAAGAAGACCACCACGGCGGCGACGCTCGACAACTGTAGTGCCAGATTGCGTTTCCCTCGCAGGCCATCCAACCGTTGCTCTATTAGGCGCTCCAGATTGTCGCTCATCGCGCTCCAGGCCTGGATGACAAGCTTCTTCTCGGCCTTTCCATCTGTCGGCACGAAATCCTCGCCCCTGCGGAACGGCCCCTCGAGAAGGCTCGCCCTGACCCTGTGTCCGGAGATAGACATGAGATGGACCGAGCGCATGGCAAGTTCGACCTTGGTCGAGAGCTTTCGCTCGAGTGATCCGTCCAAGTTGGCAGCCAAGGCATGTTTGTATGTCTGTCGCATGCCCTTGAGCGCATCTTCGAGCCGCATCGTTTCGAGGAACAGCCACGACGCGTTCTGGGACAAAGCTGCGGGAACCGCCTGGCTGGAAGACATCATCTGCGATAGCGCGTCGATCGACGCGATGACCTGCGGCGTCTGGAAGATCATCGTCTGTATGAGATAATAGCTATCGATCTCCGGATCGATTGTAAGACCGGTTTCGTCGCTGATAGCGGAGATCAACGCAAGCAACGCATAACGGACCGCTTCCGGATCGACGCTTTCAGCGGAAAGTGCGACTTTGACCGCGTTGGAAAACGGGCTTGAGCCAAAACGCGGATCCATTTCGGCGCGGACCGCATCGAATGTCGTGAGATATTGGGTTCCGGCAGACGAGCTGCCGCTTGCCAGGTCTTCGAACAGGGGGATGACAGCTCGGAGATATTCGATGCCGGCGCGTTCGGTAATAGCAAACGTGATCGCCTTCTGACTTTGCGAAACGAACAGCCAGCCAAACACAATGCTTGGCACTGCGAGCAGGACAACGACCAGCAGGAACCGATACTTTGTCATGCACGCATTCATGATATATGCTCTTTCTGACAACGTAATCAGCAGTCCTGCGTCAGGAAGACTCAAGTATTGTCATCAGCCTCAGGCGAAGAGCCACTCTAACTTCATTGGATTACGGGTAAGTTAAGAGGAACGCTTGCACACTGACTCAGCTTTCGGGGCAAGGCTCCTTAACCAGCAGTACCTCTCTTGAGCCAGTCACATCTCTCCCCTTTACCAAATACACTCGCGCAGCAATGAACATTGACAAAGAGAGTCATACGCCTGGGAAGAAGGCTCAATTCACCCAGCACGCGCCAGTGCTGTCACATTCGCCTCCGTGCGGTCGCGCCCCAGGCTCTTCGCACGGTAAAGGGCTTCATCGGCCATCTTGACGATATCAGATGAGACAAGGGTGTCCGGCGGGTACTGCATACAAACCACTCCGATGCTCGCGGTCACGATGCCAGCCTCGCTTGCCACATGGGTGACTGCAAGGGTGCGGATGGCGTGGCGCAGATCGTCTGCAATTCTCATGGCTTCCTCCAGCGCCACGCCAGGTAGAACAAGGCAGAACTCCTCCCCTCCATACCGTGCGGCGGTATCGGACTTGCGGCGGGCCGCCTTCCCGATGGCGCCGCCGACCAGTTTCAGGCAGTCATCGCCTGCCGCATGGCCGTAGGTATCGTTGAATGCCTTGAACCTGTCGACGTCGAGGAGAAGGAACGAGAGTGGAGAACCTGAACGGCGGCTATCGGCAAGGTCTCCAGCGATGGCCTCGTCGAAAGCCCTCCGGTTGGCAAGACCGGTCAGCGCGTCCGTCGTCGACAAGCCTTTCATCTCCAGCGCCATCTGTCGTAGGCCTTCTTCGGAGCGCTTCATGAGCGTGACATCCGAAGCCACGACCATTGCGGAACCATCCTCAGCAACGCGGGTCCGCAGGCTCAACCACCTGTCGTCGCACAGGTGGATGAGTTCGTCCTTGGCAACCTGCAGCGTCGCGGCCAGGTCCTGGATCTGTTCTTCGCTGGCATCGACAGGCAGACCTTTCCGTTCCCCGTTTCTTACGACGGCACGGATGATGTCAGTGATGTGCGCTCCGGGCACGCGGGCGTAAGCCGAGCGCGGAAAGATAGCGCGGTATTGTTCGTTGCAGAACAGGAGCGTGCCGGCTCGATCGAACATAGCCAGACCGTCAGACATCTGCGCCATGGCTCGGGCCATGAGGTCCCGACTGTCTTGAAGATCCTGGGCCAGTCGCTTCCGCTCGGTAATATCCGTGGTGACACCCGCCAGACCCACCAGATGGCCCTGACGGTTCCTGAGCGGCACCTTCGACGTGGAGTACCAGCGCCTCGTCGCCTCTCCTCGGTCTATGCACTCTTCGAAATCGACGAGGGCTTCGCCGGACTGCAGGATAGCCTGCTCGCGCTCGAACAGCGCCTGTGCCCTGTCTGCAGGCTCCAGGTCGAAGTCACTGAGGCCGATCATCTCGGAGGATCGGCTTCGCCCATGATGATGGGCAACGTTCCTGTTCGTAACAACGAACCTGCCCTTCAGATCTTTCACATAATGGAAGTCGGGAGCCTGCGTCAGAGCTGCATGTAGAATATCCCGCTCAAGCGTGAATGAGCCGAAATACCGGATTGCAAGCCCCGCCGCGGCCGTCGCAGCGAAGTTCGCAAGGGCGATCGGAACGGCAAGCTGGCTCATCGCGCGTTCGAAGAGATCATTCGGCAGCAAATTCAGGACAGCGACAGACAGTCCCGCTGCCGCAAGGGCGCTGACGATCACGGACAGCCGGTCGGTCGCCTTACAACGGTCAAGGACGGTCCCGAGCGCCAGCGCGCTGATGGCCATGATCGCGATTGCCAGGATACCGATGCCCGCTGCTGCACCTCCGAGGAAAAGCCGGAACGCACCCGCGATGAGCACTGTCACCAGCAGCGATACAGGGCCGCCAAGCACGCCCGACGTCATGATCATCGACAGACGAAGATCCAGATAGACCCCTTGATCGAAACGGATCGACAGCGCCATGGATGCGATGGATCCCAGACCAAGCACGGCCCCCAGACATGCCTGCTGCTGGAGCTTCGACAGCCCGTAGAGCCGGTATCCTACATGCATCCACGCTGAGATAATGAGCGCGACGCATGCGAAGTTGCCTACAAGTGTCTGCCATTCTGCCGTCATCATTTTATCCCCAACCGATTGCTTCTTAGCAAAATTTTATTGAGGACGTGTTGACGTGAATCACCCAGCCACATCTGAGAAGCGCAATATTCGTATAGCCTCGCCTCCGACGATCTGAGTGGACCTGTTGGGACCCCCGTCCCGAACTGCTTCATCGAGCGTGTGCATGTGCCGGTTCGCCGAGTCAAAGACCGCTGAAGAAATCACCAGGTCCAACTGCTGTCGTTCGTCGAACCCGACATCGCCGAGCGCTCTCGCGTCTACTTCTGTCGCCTGTTGCGGGACCGTGGAAAGTTTGGCAGAAAAGTCGAAGATCGCCTGGAGATGCCCCTCAAGTTCGGCATCGACTCCGTTCTCGAAAATCGCATCGATGACAACTGCCCGCTCGGTGCGAGTGATGAGCTTCCTGCGAAGTCCTGGGTTCCCCCCGCGTGTCATTGGCGATCAGCCGATCATCGACGTCGTCATTCTGGGCGGCGGCTTGGCAGGGATTGTTGCTTCCGGCATGCTGAAGCGCTCGGGCGCGATGCACGAAGGTGAACCGCGCTTCTGAACGGACATAGGACTTCCAACGACCTTAACCGCCCGGAAACACGATGCAGCTACCACCGAACTTAAAATCACTCGCACCGATAGCTAATCTATTTGCCGACCCGCGTCTTCCGTTCGGATTTTGGGCCGGTGGTGAGATTGCCGACGGCATCGGCCAAGTTCCCTGCTATATACTCTCGCCTGAAGCGCAAATCTTCGTTTCCGCGGTCGATGCTGGAAACTGGGTACGACCTGAAATCAACTGGTCGGGCGCGGACGAAAGAGAACGCTACAGGCGGCTCTATACGGCGGCAGGTGCTATCGAGACCGCGACAATCGATGATCTCGTACATCTGCTGACGACGTTGATCCGCGGCGACCGCTTCAATGAAGGAATGCTCGCCAAAGCCTTTGATGATGGGGTCATCCACCGCATACTGGCTAGATCTGTGACACTGAGCGAGACCAACGATTCGTGAGAGAACGGACACCGAGCTATTGCGGCAGGTTCTAGTAGCTGAACACCGCCAAGACCTCCTCCCCCGACAGATCCAATCGCTCCAGCAGGTCCTGACGAAGCCGTACGGATGCGCCCCGATGACGCTCGATAATATCCTTCGCCCGAGCAAGCTGCTCCCGCAGAACGCCGTCCACCCTGACCATCAGGTGCGGATCGAGATGCTTGATCTCATCCAGCCGCCTATCGCCGACATCGCCATAGGAAGCCAGGTACTCTCCCATTCCATGGCTACGTTCCATGTCGACGGCGATCCAGATCGCACGATGAAGATCCGACCCCTCGCCTGCTGACGCTCCGTCATTTTGCTGACCTAGAAAAATCTCTACGATGGCGATGCCGGTCATGAACAGCGCCATCATGTCCAGATAACGCCGACGCGTCCTGCGGATCCAACGTTCCGTGGCAAAACGTGTGCCGCCCAAGGGCTGCGCGCCCCATGTGATGGTTGCCGCCGAAGAGATCGTCACGCGTGCCAACTGCAGTCCAAGTTCGAGCCCGACCATGCGACGATGGAAGTAAACTTCAGCGGGCTGAGCGGATTCTTCGACCGACAAAGTCGCCGGGCGTTCATTGTCGCAGAAGGCTACAGGCTCATGGCGGTCGGGCTAACCGACTTCAGCAGATGAAGGCGATTGCCAGCGACGTCGATGATTTTCTGCCGCTGTAAGAAGTAGAGGCCTTGAAGGATCTGATCCTGGGCGACACCCTTTGCGGTGAGAGGTGGTCCGACCTCGTAGAGGCTTATGTCCGTTGCCGGCTCGATGGCAAGGTCCCGCAGGAGCGCGATAATTGCTTGATCGGCAGTGACCATTTTCGTTCCTTATGCAGAGGAAAAAAGAGGTTGATGGCAGGTAGCTGACGCATGTCGGTGTTCTTGTTATGTTCTCCACCAAACGGCTCCTTGAGTCAACGCTTGCTGTGGTGACCTTGAGGCGGAAGCGGAAAACGCTCAAGCCTATGAAGATGAGGACGCATAGAAGAGCCTTTGCTAGTCAAAGGGCAATGTTTTGCAAAGCCAGTCATTACGCATTTGTCCGGAATTAGGTAGCAAATGCCACAAAGTTGATTACTGGCGAAAAATTCAACCTTTAATGGATAGTTAACCAGTTAGCAGCACCTCGATCGACTCTCGCCCTCGCGCCTGGTATGAGATCGACATGGTTACGAGAGCAACACGAATAGGCTGACGACTTCACCCCGCCCCAGAGGCGGACGTCAGCATGTGTTTCTTGTTCTGAGGTGACCATTGTCCTCCATCACTCTCCCGATCCTGCGTCCCAACGCCTACGACCCCTTCGAAGACTAGGCCAAGAGGTTGGAAATACGAGCGTTGCCTTTGGCCTGACCCCAAGGACGAATACGGTCAGCACTTCCTGCTGACCAAGAAGGCGCGCAACGTCGATCCCGAGGCCGTCTGGGGACTGAGCGAGGCGGAGGCCTACGGCCTGTTCTGCGGTTTCCGCTGGTCGGCCAACGGCGGCGAGCCGTTCTGCCCCAAGTGCGGCGACACCGATCCCTACAGCATCCGCCGTCGTCGGTTCAGTTGCTCGGACGGGGATTGCATGCGCGAATTCTCGGTGACCTCGGGTACGGTCTTTCACTCGCGGAAGCTCTCCTTCAAGAAACTCCTGATGGCGATCTGGGAGGAAGTGACCGCCGTGAAGGGGCTGGCCGCCCTGCACCTGACCCGAAAGCTCTGCGTCGAGTACAAAACCGCGTGGGTTCTGTTGGCGAAGATCAGGGAGGCTGTCGGCAAGCGCCGGGCAAAGATGAAGCTTTGGGGCTCCGTCCAGATCGACGGCAAGTACATCGGTGGTCACATCAAGCCGGAGAACAAGGCCGAGGACCGTATTGATCGTCGGCGTGACACCAACGGCAAACGGATGTGCGTGTTGTCCCTGCGTGAGCATAATCCGGACGCGCCGAACCGCACCGTTACCCGCGTCGTATCAGACGAGAACGCGAAGGCTGCCTGGGCGGCCGTTCGAGATTACACCCAGCCGAATACGGTAATGACGGCGGACGAGCATACCTCGTACGGCGATCTCGTGGGTCTGGCGATCCTGAAGCGCGTGCTTCGCTGGCAACTGGCGGACGTGTTGCGGACGGTGACGCACCGAACGACCTCGGAGAACCTCTGTGGCTACTGGCAGGGCGCGGCGGAGCGTATCGATGACCAAGTGTGGACTGAGGCCACGACAGTCGAGAAACAGCAATACCTGAGGTGAACCCCAGCCACTAACGAAAATGTGGAATCACGACTAAGCGGCAAAACACGGAGACCGACTGCCTATCGTTCAGGGCTTCCAGGTGCTTCCAATGGCTGCGGGTTCATCGACTCCGTCAGGGAGATCGGTGAACTTTCTGGCGTCCTCGGGTCTTCTGCCAGGTTTGGTGGGATGAAGCATTTCATCTATCACTTGGTCTGCCGATGCTATCACACCCACATCCTCCAATCCCCGGAGCAATCCGACGGTTGAGATCAGGTGCAGATTCGGTGGTCGGTTGAACACCCTCAAGCCCGCGTCCTCAAACAAGATCGCGACAGGATCGCTGGCCCTAAGATAGCGTTCAAGGCCTCCTTCATCGGAGATGAAATCGACCATGGCGAGTTCTCCGGCGTTCTTTTTCAGCTTTTGTCCAAGTCGCCGCTTTTGCCGTTCGGTTTCGCCTATGTCTGTGCGCTCAATCACGAAAGGTGGAGAGTTGCCATCGATGAAGTCTTTAACTTCGGCATCTTTGAGGTAGGAAAAATCGCTGGTTAGTTCGTCGTAGACAGCGTCAACGACAACAATCCGCATATCAAGTTCGAGTAGAAGATCAAGCCGATCAGCCACCCACAGACTATTGATCGGACCGGCGTCGGGCAGGATGATTGTGCACCTCTTCATCCCATCCTCCAAAGCCTTGCGAAGGTGGCAGCCTGATTCTCGATTTCGTGTGCCGGGGGAAGAGGCATGGGAAGATCGGCATCTCCGAGCGCGACGAGCAGTTCGGCGTAGTCCCTCAGACCAAGGCGACGAACTGCCTCCCGTCTTGACAGCATCCCTTTTGAGTACGCCAGAAGCGGGTCTTCGTCCGAAATTTCTCTCTCCGGTTCGGTGATCGCCTCAAAATGCTCGCGCACGATCGCAGTCATAGTTGTCCGATTTTGCGCGGCATACGCTCTAACCTTCGCAACCAGTTCATCTGGCAAATTCATGGTCGTGTTCTTCAACATGGAGCAACCCTCCGTTTCTTCACATATATATGTGAATCAGGCGCGATTGACAAGGACTGTGCGTAACTATGCCTGCGGAGATATCTTCAACACCATGGCATGCAGACCTTGCCCCCATCATAAGGTTAGGGTCTCGGGACCTCGGTATGGATTCCACATTTTCGTTAGTGGCTGGGAGGTGAACCTGGATTTCTCTTGCGTATCGCGAGGCCGAAAGTGATCCTTTAGGAAAGGAGAGCCAATATGAAGATTTTCAGAAAAACCACCACGATCTGATCGTTGGTCGCCGCGTCTATCTTGCGATCTCCCAGAGACGGCGACTATTGCCGTCTTCGGATGGTTCGAAGCGAACAAGTCCCTGCTCTCGCAGACCATTCAGGACCGTGGCGAAGCGGCTGGTGATATGGCTGCTCAGTCCCGCCGCTCTGTCGGCCAGTTGTTCCTTGTCGACGAAACTCTGGGCGATTTCAGCGGCGGCGACAGGACGCTCTGCCCATCTTAGAATCTCGAGCACGATATGGCGCGAGTTCCTGCCCTTCAGCAGCGCGGTGACCCGCTTGGTCGGAGTGAGGCCTCCAGTTGAAACAGGCCGTCTAAAACTAGCCGTACCGCTCGGACGAATGCTGGGATCGTAGCAGGCGATCACGGTCTCGAAGGCAATCACCTCTTCCTCAAGAGCCGCCTGTTCGACACGGATCGCTTCCAGTCGGTCTTTCTTTTCCGCCAGCTTGGCCTTCAGTTCCTCTACCACGTCCGACATTTCCGCACTCCGGTTTCACAACCAGAAGGTAGTGTTATCCGAGGGCATAATCTTGTGGAATCTGCTACCTAATTCCGCATTTGTCTAACAAGGAGGATCCACACGACGTGGAATCTCCGGACGTCGCCATGCGTGTGACTTTCTGCCTTTAGGTGCCTGCGCTGACCATATCTCTGGTCGCCGCTAACTGTTTATCTTCGCCCACCAGAAAAGTAGCGCGGGCCTCAGCATTCTGATCGCGGTCGCCGCCGTCGAATCGATTGGCCTGGCCGGAACCGACCTCACCGCTTTACCGGGTCGTTTGCAGTTGACGCGGGAACAGTAATGCTGGAGCTGACTTTGGTGGTTGTCCTTATGACGATCGTGCGCGCGGCCCGCCGTCGCGACACTATCGACAGGGATCAACTTGTGCCCGCTAAGCGCGCGGCCTGATCAAGGAGACTGGCATGCAAAAACGAAACATCGGCACGCTTGAGGTATCCGCTCTCGGCCTCGGCTGCATGGGTCTGAGCCACGGTTACGGGACGCCCACCGAGACCAAGGATGCGGTCACCCTCATCCGGGCGGCACACGACCGCGGCGTGACCTTCTTCGACACCGCGCAGGTCTATGGGCCGTTCACCAACGAGGACGTGGTCGGAGAAGCGTTGCAGCCGATCCGTGAGAAGGTTGTCATCGCCACCAAGTTCGGCTTCGAGCTTCCAAGCCCCGATGGCAGTCAGCATTTAAACAGCCGCCCGGACTATGTCCGTCGATCGGTCGAAGCCTCGCTGAGGCGGCTCCGCACCGACGTGATCGACCTCCTCTACCAGCATCGCGTCGATCCGGCCGTGCCGATCGAGGATGTCGCGGGGACCGTCAAAGACCTGATCGCCGAGGGCAAGGTGAAGCACTTCGGTCTTTCCGAGGCCGGTCCGCAGACAATCCGCAAGGCGCACGCCATCCTGCCGGTGACGGCGCTTCAGAGTGAATATTCGCTGTTCTGGCGAGAGCCGGAAAAGGAGATCATCCCGCTGCTGGAAGAACTGGGCATCGGCTTCGTGCCGTTCAGCCCGCTTGGCAGGGGTGTCCTGACTGGCAAGATCGACGAGACAGTAACCTTCAGCCCTGGCGATTTCCGCAGTTCCCTCCCGCGTTTCCAAGCCGAAAATCTGAAAGCCAACAAGGCTCTGGTCGAAGCTCTCACCAGAATTGCTCAGACCAAGGGTGTCACGCCTGCTCAGATCGCGCTGGCTTGGCTGCTCGCGCAAAAGCCCTGGATCGCGCCGATCCCCGGCACGACCAAAGTGCATCGTCTTGATGAAAATCTCGGGGCTGTAAAGGTCGAGCTCTCGGAAAAGGACGCTTCAGGGATCGCCGATGCGCTTGCGAAGATCGAAATCGTCGGCGACCGTTATCCGGCGCACCTCCAGGCGCACGTTGGAAAGTGAACGCTGTCCGAGCCCCTAACCCTTGCCTCAGACAAACGGGAAGACATGACGAACACCATCCCAACCGCCCCTTGAGCAACGGGGTCAAGGTGACAATCCTTGTCCTCTGCTCTCTCGCGCCCGCTAGTCCCTCCTCGCCGAGGGCATTGTAGCGCGAGATGGGTTGGGTTCTTTCGATGATCAGCCTATCGAGACACGCATGTTGCCGAGATGTCCGACAAGAAAGCGGTTGCCTACGTCGCGCACATAGACGGAAACACCCTTTGCGTATGCGATTTGAATTATTGATGGAGTCAAGCCCTGCATTATCCTGTCGGGCACCAGTGCGAGCCGCATGACCGAGACTGGATAGACGGCACTGCAACTGCGCATCAGCGCGCACAGTTCCAAAAGGCAAGATGACGCGGCGAGCGAACTCGATATACGGAAAGAGGCGACGACCCTCAGCCGTGCTGCTAAACTCAGGAGCAATCCATGGATCGTGCCGTCCGTCTCGCACGATCCGATGAGAAACTCATCTTTTCCAACGAGCGCCTACGGAGACGGCATCGGTGTCTGAAATATCACGATAAAGGCGAGCACGAGCACCGATCCCCCTCCCAAGGCGCATATGAGGTAGAAGACCCATTCGGAACTTGTGATCGGATCTGTGACAAGCTGTTTGTACTCGATCTTCGGAAGAAATCTGTAGAGGCGCTCCTGCCAGCTCCGCCTGGCCTTCCGCTGAAAGAAGACGTGAAGACCTCCGGACACGGCGACCATCAGGACATAGACGACGGCCACGCACATCAATGCCATGACTAGTCCCGGACTGACCGTCGCTGTCGTCTTTGCCGCCAGCAGGCCGAGACCGACAGCAAGCGCGCTTGCGACCGCTGCCGATGTCTGACGTGTGGCTTCGGTCGTTTTGCCGATTTCCTCGGTGACCGCCTTTCTAAGATCCGCAAGCGCCTTCAGCGTGTCGTTTCCGACCGACATGAGATGCATCTCGTAGGCGATACGCGCACCTTCAAGCGCAGAATATAAGTTCTCCTCGAGGACGGCTGTCGTCGACCTGTTCAGCGCGGCGGATCTCGCGAGTTCGGCGGCAAGAAGGGTATGTCTCGTTTCCGTCTCCCTCTCGTTCTCGAACACCCAGGCGATAGCATTCTGCAGAAGCAGGAAACCTCGGCCTGTGACGAACTCGGCCATCTGCTCCGAGGATGGCCTCTCCAGAACGAGGCGGGAAGGACCACGGAACTTCAACGCGCCGCTTTCAGGATCGATCTCGTTGGGCAGACACAGGGTCAGTGCGTCGGAAGCGACCTCAGCCCATCTATCACGGCACGCGTCGGAAACGCCGAGATCACGTTCCGGGTCACGCAGCAACCATCTCCCAACGCTGTTAGGTGCCGACCGCTCGGCCGAGTACTCACGGACGAAGTAACGCGGGTTCTTCGTAGGGATCGGATCAAGCGTGGGCAGGCTTTCTCCCCATGGCAGGAAAAGCGTGCTCCAGGTCCGGATGGGTACTTGCAAGCCAGCTACCCACCAACAGGATTCAACATGGTCTGGCTCCGCCAGCATCGTTCGAAATCCGTGCTCGGTCAGCACGCAGAGAATGCCATTCTCATTCGTCGGTTTGCCGATGACCAGTCTGAACGGGGCGAATCCCTCATCGACATCGTCTTCATCCCATCTCGTGCCGGCTTCGTCGGCTATCGAGCACGTGAACGCTCCCGAACGGCAGACAGAGGCAAGCCCCCGCGCTTGTTCCGCGCCAAGGTTCGAGACAGCGACCGACTGCGGTCCTTCGAGGAGGTTTGCTCCGCGACAGTGCAGATCGTCAATGTGTCGTCCTAGATCCCTCGCGGACAACATCGTCCTCCGTCGCCATTGTTGTTCTGATTGTGATGATCTCGCCACCGTCAGCCTGCGGCCGCCGTTCTACGAAGCTTCTGTCTAGATCGTCAGGATACAGCACGATCACGCCCTCGGTCGTTTTGACACGCCGCAGAGCAGGCCTCTGCAGCACGGTCCTGTCAGGCGGAAACTCCAAGCCATCGAGGTTGGCTGACCGAAGCTTGCGGGCTACTCTTTTCGTTACGTCCTCCGTCAGCGTCTTGTTGCCTACCGCATCCGAGGCAGCGATGATCGCCTCCGAAATACTCGTGCTGTTCACGGTGCCACGGTCACGCAGAGAAGCCTGCGCACGCCGGAAAGCTTGAGGTACGCCTCCCGTCGGCAGGGAGTCACGGATCTCCGTCAATGTAACACGAAGGATATCCCGCACTTTCCGGGTCAGCTCCTCGTCCGAACGGACCCGCTTCACATGCAGGAATTTCGCAAAGTAGTCCGCTATTTCCAGGCCGGGCATGATGCGGTCAGTCGCCGAGAGCGACGACAAGGCTGTGCCTTCCAGAACACGGATGATCGCGGATTTCTGGATGGCCTTCTTCTGCGCGACGAAAGCTTGGAGGATGAGACGCAGCAGATCGCCGTTCTCGCCAGCCGATTGCTCGATGACCTGCTGATAGTCGTATTTGATGAAGCTGAAAAACCTGACCTCCGGTTGAGCCGTACGAAGCTCGAACACGAAGAAGGCGCCTGGCTTGCTCGTGCTGCCATGGAAGCGCGCGAAGTCCTGCGAGAGCTCTTGGGCACCGCTCTCAAAGGTATGCCCGCCGGTCGAGATGCTTTCGACTATGCGTTTCGTGTTGGACGACGGATCGAACTCGAAAATGGCGGATGCGTCGGTATCTTTAATGCGATCGAGGAAGAATTCGGCATGCTCAACCGGACGTGAGCGCTGCGGCTGGAAGCCTTCTTCACTGACCACATGGAGAATCATGTTTTCGATGCGCAGGGATGCGAGCTCGTCGTCAGTAAAGAAACCCATGTAAACCTTTCAGAACCATCCCAAGTTGAATTGCCACTTGCATCGAGTGTTAGTCCCGTGTC
The DNA here is from genome assembly GCF_021168455.1 of Rhizobium quercicola. Lineage (NCBI taxonomy): Bacteria > Pseudomonadati > Pseudomonadota > Alphaproteobacteria > Hyphomicrobiales > Rhizobiaceae > Rhizobium > Rhizobium quercicola. The sequence continues at coordinate 231,251 of NZ_JAJOZR010000009.1, read as the reverse complement.
AGGATTCGGGCAAGACGCTCAGCAATTTCCGAGATTGGAACGTTCGTATCCCCCGGTGGATAACGCTGGCAGCCCTGCTCGCTTCCGCCCCGACGACAAACATCCGACTCTGCAGCATTTTAGCTTTTCTCTTACCAAGACAGAAGCAGGCTAACCGGTAACAGGATTCGCGGAACAAATCCTGTGGGGCCTACATGAACGGTGAATCGGTAATCCTAGGCAACGCGAAGAGCGATCTTCTTGATCTGCGGAAGAAGATGAGCGCGCTTATCCTCGAAACCGCGAGGCAGGTGGGAGAGCTGTCGAGGCACGTGAAGCCGCGCAAGATCCGTGCGTTCCTGCGTACCGAATGCCGCCTCCCCTCAAGTGAGCTTGCGACATATCTCAAGTTCGACGAAAAGCTCAGGGAACATATGAATGTCCTTCAAAAGGCGAACATAACGTACCCTCTTGCGAAGGCCCTGACCGCTGCGGACGACGACGCGCGCCGGGAGGCTGTCGCCCTGATCGCGTCGGGTTCTACCCTCGACGCGCGGGACGTCACCGCAATCGCGAGGCGCATACGTCAAGATCGATACGCAAGCCAAGATCTTGCTCTAGCCAAACGACGCGCAGACGTCGCCAAGCTGGCGGGCGCAAACCTCATGCGTCTCAAAGCAGGATTCGAAGCGAGCTTGTCAGGCCTGATCGACGAAGTGGACACCTTCATCGCGCGCCACATGCCGCTGCCGGATGAGGACTGGCAGCCGGATCCGTCCAACCCCTCGTACAAAGAAGCCGTCGAGAAAATCTGCGACACCGCGACACCGCTCAGACAATCCTTCGAAGTCGTCTACGGATATGACCACTATCTCAGCGAGGCGGAGTTTAAGGTCGCGGACCCGAACCACCCGCATGTGGTCGTATCCAAAGCGTGGCACGGCTTGAACCGCTTCGCCCAGGCCAAGTTCGGCAGTGATGGCGGCTTCGCCTTTGATGAGAGTAAGAACGCTTTCTACACCTACGACATCCTGAATGCCCTGATCGAACTGCTGGCCGACAAGAACATCCAACCCAGAACAGCTATCCAGCGAAAGCCCGTGATTGCCGCTCCCTACAAGAAGGCAACCGCGCTGAAAGCGCTCGAGCTTTGCGCGGGTGCGGGCGGGCTGGCGCTAGGATTGCAGGCCGCAGGCTTCCAACATCTGGCATTGTTCGAGAAGGACAAGCACGCGGCGGCGACGCTGAGACATAACCTGCCGGGCTCCCCCGTCTACGAGGAGGACATCCGCCGCGATTTCTGCGAGTTCGAAGGACGTGTGGATCTTCTTGCAGGTGGCATGCCCTGCCAGCCCTATTCGGTTCAGGGGAGCATGCGGGGGCCGGAGGACAAGATCGATCTCTTCCGGGACGGTGTCCGTATCCTGAAGCAGGTGAAGCCGCGAGCCTTCATCTTTGAGAACGTGCGAGGATTCAATGCTCCGGTGTTTTCATCCTACAGGGCGGAACTGCTGCATGGCTTCGAAGCTGCGGGATATGAAACTGATGCATTCATCCTCAACGCAGAAGATTTCGGCGTTCCCCAATCACGCAACAGAATCTTCCTTGTTGGCATGGCTCGAGGCGAATTGAACCGATATCGACGCCCGCCGAGGAAGACAAGCCACCAATCCTCCATCGGCGCCGCACTTGCCGATCTGATGAGCGCCAATGGCTGGTCTGGAGCGGCGGCTTGGAGCGAGCAATTCGATGACCGACCGTCTCCAACCGTGGTGTGCCACGCATCGTCTTCGTACGACAGCGTAACGAATACATGGGCTCAAGTCGGGATAGATCCGGCTGGGATCCCGCTGTCCGGTCCGACGGAAGAGGAAGCCTTCGCGGGCGGGCCGGGGTTCCTTCCGAAGATGACGAATGCCATGCGTGCTCGGCTGCAGGGATTCCCGGACCGTTGGAAATTCTCAGGTGGCAAAGTCGCTCAGGCCAGGCAGATCGGAAACGCTGTCCCGCCGCCCCTTGGCATAATCGTGGGACTTTCCGTACTCGCCGCACTCGAAGGGGTCGGTGTAGACTACAACGCGGTGCTTCATCGACCGATTATCGCGGATGAACAGATCGGACAGCCTTGGCAAGTTGCAAAGCGACTGAACCTGAACGGCATGATGCGTGACCTCGAACAAGACGGGGAAGGTTCTCCAAGGGTCGCGGAGCGTGTCTTATAGCTCGATGCGCGGCGATGGATTCTTGTACAATGAGGGTCTGACAGCAAAAGGCAGGTCGGGGAGTCCCCTGAGCGCATGAAACGACCGTGCGCGGGTGCTAATAAGCCGATCTCATCGTCACGCCTCGGATCGCCTGTTCTCATTGCTCGCACGTACCGCTTGCAGTACATTGCAGCAGTCATTTGACAGATAAGTGCGAGCATTAGCTATCTGTCATTCCGCGTGCGCCGCCGCTGAGTCCTACGCTTCGAATCCATGACTAAAGGCCAGCGGCACATCGAGTATCCGCGTCACGACCAGAAGGCTGGCGTTTAGCGGCAAAGGATTCGCAAAGATTCAGGCTCGTTTCGCCCGAGACTTCGCACTAATCCGCTCCGCCTCCACGGCACCCGCCTCTGCGCTAAGCGGCAGAAGTTGCAACTGACCGGCACAGCAGTCGTCCAGCAAGAACCGGACAAGCTCGCTCAGACTTACGCGGTTGGCGCTATAGACCATCGATCGCGACTCCCGTCTCTGACTGACCAAGCCGGCACTCTCCAGCTCCTTCAGATGGAATGAAACGTTCGAAGCCGAAACTCCGACCCTTTCGGCAACGGCTCCCGCAGCCATTCCGCCGGGCCCGGCGACCACCAGAACACGAACGATGTTGAGGCGCGTGCCTTGCGAGAGCGCGGCGAAGGATGCCAAGGCCTGACGTTCCTGCATATTCGATATTCCTGTGAGTAATTGACCCCGAACGAAATGGGGCTACGTTCGTTCAAAAGGGCGAGCGTCTGAGCTGAGCGGTTCGTCACGCAGCGAGATGCACATTCCGACATTCATAAAAATATCGGAAGCCCCTTGTTGAACTCTCTATCACCGGCTACGTTTTTATCCGCGAGATCCGACAGTTTCACTCTACCGGGCTGTCTTCAGAGATTGTGCCAGGCTCTGAAAATAGTTCCTCAAGCGATTGCTTCTTCGCCGTGAAGATGACCTCGAAGGTGCCGTTGGCATCAACGACCGTCTGCGGGCCTTCACGTTCTGCCGCATTCAACAGCTCATCGAGGCGGCCCCTCAGTTCGCCGCGCTTCCATTCTGCAGCTCGCGTCATCTTTGTGCCTCCGAACAGTTCTGGCAATATGCCCTAGGATAGCGGACAGCCTTGCCGGTTCATCAGAATTACTACGCCACACACAGGAATCTGCCAGTGCGTGATATCTTTCTCATCGATACGAACATCGTCAGCCACATGGGTTACGCGAAGCCAAAACCCGGCCTGCTGCCCTGGCTTCTTGAAATCGGCACGCCGCATCTTGCGATCTGCTACCCTGTCATAGCAGAACTCCTGCGGGGAGCCCATCTGCTCATGCCATACAATCCGGCCAAAGCAAGGGAGATCTTGGCGTGGGTGGGAAGGATCAGGTCAACCGATTTCGCCATCCTCCCAATGGATTTCGAGGCTGCCGATATGTACGCGAGGATGACCACCACCCCCTGCCTGAAGAACATGTGGACTTCCGACGGAAAGTCAAAACGGACCCGTCTCGGCCACGACCTGATGATCGCCGCCGTCGCGATCGCGCATAAGACCCCGATCCTCACAGAAAACGTCCGGGACTTTCTGTTGATTGATCAAATTTTTCCCTTACCGGGCCTGTACCACCCGTACGAAAGCACGTGGCATGTTCCGCCTGTGTACCCATCATCGCTTCCCGTTTTTGATGCCAACAGGCCGGATCCGTGGGCTGGATCGCTGCCGACAATGTAGATGCAAGCGCACCGATATTGGGAACAGGGGGTTACACTCTTTAGTCAGACGGCTCGTTGGTCGTCGGTATTACTCGCGCGAGGCAGATGCCGCTGAGAAACAGGTCGGGATTCCGCGTTGCTCCTCAGGTGGCGGGGGTTTTCCATAGAAACGCGTTCGAAATGTAGGTCCTCACCGCATTAGATGACAGGGTTAATGATGAGTTCGTTGACCCTTGATCCGCTGATCCTGCCTCGGACATCCGCCTCGCTCGTAATCTGCTCCAACGCCAATCGGTTCCCATTCAAGATAGCCTTCGCGCGCTCCATCTGTTCCGCCAGGAGCCGCTCGACCCTGCCCAAGATGATGGGGTTTGACCGCCGCAAGATGTCGAGGTCTTCAGACGTGGCTGCGGCAAGGTGGCCAAGCGCCTCTCCCATCCCCAACTGGGTCTCCATCAGAGTAGCGAGATCCGCCGCGCTTTGTAAGTCTGACCCCTGACCTCCGCCACTGCCGTTCGACACGTTCCCGAGGAGGATTTCTTCAGCGGCCATTCCGCCCAATAGCATTGCGATCTGGTCGAGATAGCACTGTCTACTCATGAAGCCGCCTCCCACCCTGAGAAATTTCGTCGTTCCTCTTGGTCCCGAAACTGCCGGGTTGTACGTCGAGGCAACAACGACGGCTTCAAGATAGCCGACCTTGAGGATGCTTCCTACAATCGCATGCCCGGCCTCATGGATGCAGATCACTCGCCGATGAGCTCCCTCGATAGGGATAGGAACGGATAGCTCTGAAAGAAAGTCTCGGGCAGAGACAGGCTTTCCCCGCTTGCGTGCAGATCTGTGGGCCACCCTGACAAGCCGAGAAAGGTCAGCTCCGGTGAACCCCTTGGTCAACTTGGCGATCTCCCCAATGGTGGACTTCCGTAGCGCTGTGCCGACGAACGTCTTGAGAATTCCGATGCGCTCGTCTCGGGACGGTAAGCCGATAACAAACTGGGAGCTCAGGCGCCCTGCCCTGAGCAGCGCAGGATCGATCCTGGAAGGGTCGTTGCAGGCTCCGATGACGACGACACCCTCCAGACGGCTCGATCCGTCGATGCATTCGAGCAAGGCGTTTACGACCTCGGTCGAATAGTGGGCATGACGACTATCGAATTTGGACCGGTCTCCGATGGAGTCGAACTCGTCGATGAGCATGACGCAGGGCGCATTCTTGGCCGCCGTTTTGAAATCCGCGCGCATAGCCTTCAATAGATCACCAAGATGTCCTTTGGACTGCCATTGAGCGAGCGATGTCGGCAGGTAATGCGCCTTGCAGGTGGTGGACAATGCAGACGCGAACAAAGTCTTTCCGGTTCCCGGCGGACCGCTGAGCAGCATTCCCGTATCGATGTCGCTCCACCTGATCCGTCTCGACCGCCAGGCTTCGATGTCTTCCGCAAGGTCGAGCCCCCACGTCTTCGCGTCGCCATATCCGTACAGGTCTTCGAGATGGAGCACCGCGGGATCCGCAACCTCCGGGATCGTGGACGCTCTAACTGCAGCCAATTTCGCCAGAGCGGCTTCTGGAGACCTTCCCGGACGAAGCGCAGCGAACATGTCGTCTGCTGGAAAGGAAAGGAGGTCCTCGGCCTCGTGAGCCGTCGTCGCGAAACCGTTCCTTGCCCTCAAGGCCGCAGACAGATGCCGCGCGGAAATCATGCCGACCGGCACGACGTTATCGGCGGCGGCCAATAGAAAAGACGGTAGCTCACTGTCAGACCGGAGAACCACCACGAGCGACTTGTCCTCGAAGAGCTTTGTTCGCACTTTCAGATAGTCAACGGTGCCGCGCGGTCCGTCGTCGACGCTGGCGACATTGAACCGATCCTCGGCAAGGACGACTCGCTCCAGAGCCGTAGAAACGTGATCCAGTGAAAGTTCCGGGTGCAGGCTGAATACGGTCGTGCGATGTCGACGCTCGCCTAGAAGTCCGGCCCTCCGTGCCGCCTCCCGCATCAGAAAGATGTAGACGTAGTCTTTCAGCGTCGGATGAAAGTCGCGCCATCTCATAGCGAGGCTCTCCGCTCAAACGCTCGCAACGTCGTTCGCGCTCCGATGAGATCGTCGTCCATGTCGATCGAGATGTGCCGGCCGAGGACGAGCGATGCGATGCCAGGCATCGGCTGGATCTCCCGGAAAATCGAAAACGCCTCTGCCACGGTCATCGAGCCGCACTCCTCGAGCGCGGCGAGAACTCGTACTCGATCGCCGAGTGGCGCACGGTGTCGTCCGTATCGCAGGAGATCGCGCGCGTTACGAAGACGATTGCTGGTCCCGAAAGAGGCAGGGGAAACCGTCTGGTGATTCAAGTTCAATGCTGAAGCGGCGGCTGTCACATGCGTAAGATCGTTGTCGGAGACATCGACAAAGCATCCACGACCGTCCTCGTAGCAGACCAGGAAATCGGGAACATGGAAGCCCTGCGGCGTCGGCAGCTCGGCGGGAGTGCAAATCCAGGAAGCCACATCATCATCGAAATCGAGAAGGCATGCATAATCACGCGAAGCCTGGGTTCGAAAACGAGGCTGGCCGTCGTTTCGGACGGTCGCTGTGGGATGAAAGACCAAGGCCGACGTTCGCTCGTGAGCGAGTTCGAGTGCGCCCAACGACATTGAATGCGATCTGCTCATGACGAATACCTCACACATAATGATCGGTGCCGCCTGAAAGGCGGCTTCGAGGTCATTTCGTCTGGGGTATTCGGAGAGACTGGGTCATCGTGAACGAATAGTGAACATCCGAACGGACGTCAAGTGTGTATAATGTCGAGGTTAGAATTTTGCTACAATGATGTTCCAATCCGGCTTAGAGGCTTTTGCGGGTATGAGAAGCGGGTTAGGCCGGCAGAAGGTCGCAGCACGTCTTGCAGAGTATTTGTACCTCGGAAACGCTTGATGATTGATCGGTCCCTTGTGACGAAGGCACTGGCCTGTCCCCATCGGGTGATCCGGCCTTCATGTTATCGCGTGCTGGATCTGGCCGCTTCCTCGGGGTTGATGCCGATCCATTCTGATGCGGCCACATGGTAGCTTCGGGTGCTGGTGAAAAAAACGAAGGATTCAATTTTAGCCGTTTCCTTTTTGGGACAGCAATTCGCTGCGGTGTATGAGCCGTCGCAGGCACACGGAGCACTGTCTGATATGAAGGCCGCCACCGCTGAGATAGACGAGCGCACAGCCGCGCTGAGAAAGGCGATCCGAGCAGAGCAAACTGCGATCACGACCAGCCATCTCAATTTGGTGAGCATCGCGAGCGAGCTACGGGCTGTCCTTCCCGAAGACGACGTACGCAGCTTCTTGTCGATCGAATGCCTTGTTCCATGCGAGGACGTCCAAGGGATCTTCGATCTTGTAGAACTCGCTCGTGACCATGGGGACGCACTCAAACGCACAGCGACGTCGGTGTCTGCGATGAATGCACTGGCGGGGGCCTCGCCACAGACGCGCCAACTTGCCCTGATGCGCATCAATCTCGGACATATTGTTACAGCAGTTGACATCCGATCCATCGAGCGGCGCGCGCGCAAAGCAGAGCTATCCCTGGACGATTCGGCCGATCGACGTCGCCTAGCGTCGCTTCGGTGCGCTGCAAGAGCTACCGCTCCCCGTCAGATCGAAGCTCTGGGCGATCTGGTCTCTGACCTTATCATCTTGATTGACGAGTTCGTTGAGAGAGATATGCCAGATCCCCCTATGGCGGACGACGAGGTTGTCGATTTTAGTAGAGTTAGCATGCGGTTCCGCACCTCGTTTGATGTTATCCGGACACAAGCCAAAGGCCTGCTCGGCGAATTCGAGCGCATCTACGGAACTGACCATGCCGCGCCGGAAATGTGGAAACGTGCCGGACAGTTAAGTAATCGACGAGCTCTCGCCCGAGCCTACGAATCCTTGAAGCGCTTCGCCGCCGGACGTTTCGCCGATCGTGGAGGCATGTCGTTCGAGCTCGGTTATCCTTGGCGCACCGATCTCCGCGACGCGTTGTTTCATATTGCGCGTGCCGGGTTCGAGGTGACGGAGAGAGAACGCAGTGATATGGAGCTTCGGGTTCTTGAACTCTGCGCGGGCGCCGGCGGTCAGGCCATCGGTCTCCACGCGGCAGGGTTCGTTCCGACCATGCTCTACGAAAACAACAGGAACGCTGCCGCGACTCTTCGGAAGAACTGGAACTGGCCAGTCACGACGAAGAACATAAAAGGAATACCGATCGCCCGGTTTGCGTCGTCTCGCGGAATCGATCTCGTGGCAGGCGGCCTACCTTGCCAGCCCTTTTCACAGTCCGGCGACATGAACGGGCCTGACGACGGACGAAACCTGTTCGACAAGGCGGTCGAAGTTGTTCGGGCGGCCCGTCCTCGGGCATTCTTCTTCGAGAACGTGACTGGTTTTACGGGTGTCCGTTTCGGAGCATACAGGGCATCCTTGTTCAGACGTTTCAAGGCGAGCGGCTACGACGTTCAGCTACATACCATCGATGCGGCTCGGTTCGGTGTTCCTCAGAAGCGCCAGCGCGTCGTCATGGTAGGATTCCGTAGCAGCGCAGCAGCGCGAGCGTTTCAAATGCCAGTTCTTGACAAGCCCCTGGAGGTTACCATGGGTGATGCTCTCGGCGACATTCTGTTTCCCTACAGGTCGGGTGCCGGCCAAGCGACGACACCCTACGATAGCTGGGCAGACGCATGGCTCGACGTCCATGGGAAGAAGCTTGCCCCCACGGTGACCGGATCACCGTGGAACGCTCGTAATAGAATCAAGAAGCAGTGGGCCGCGTGTGGAATAGACACCAGGGAGCAGCATGAAATACAGCCGACTCCGGAGGAAACAGCCGCCGGAGCTCTGCCCCGCTTTACTCCTGAGGTCGCGAAGCGTCTTCAAGGATTTCCTGACCAGTGGGAGATTACCGGAGACTTAAGGTCGAAGTTCACCCAGTTGGGGAACGCTTTCCCGCCTCGCGCCGCTACGGCCGTCGCGGCTGCGATCCGATCCGCGCTGACAGGAGAGCAGATCGACCTGCTGTCGCTTCTCGAGCACCCACCGATGCCTTTGAGCGAGATCGGCGTGAAGAAATCGAGGCCGGCTATAGACCTGAATGCCTACACTCTCGCAGGGATTCGAAACTTGCGAGCGGATCCAGAAACTCCGTCCTATGAGCTCGAATATATCAAGAAAGTAGAGCGGCGTCTTCGTGACCGGGCTAGGAGAGCCGCGGTAGCCAAAAACAGACTTCTTCAAACCTGACGGCTACAGGTGCCTCAGACCCCCCTGTGGCCGGCGATGATCTAGTATGGCATCCCACACACCGGAGTAGTCTTCGTATTCTATCGTAGCGACGAGCTCCTCGTTTACTGTCAGATAGGCCGGCCACGGGTCTTCGTCCGAGAACAACAACTCGAACCTGTTGTCGTCTGCATCCGTAAAGGAATAGCTCTCCTCCATCGTGACCTCGTCGCGGGCTGCTATGATCTCCACGCCCGGCAAATCCCTAGTCGTCATGCAGACAGACTCGTAGGATATGGCGAAGAACTCCCCTTCAGCTATCTTGGGAAGGTTGCTCTCCTTTGGGCATAGCGGCAGTCTCTTGATCTGCCGCAGTATTCCTTTCGCGGTGCGTTCACGAGATCCGCGTTCGAAAATGGTCTCATCGTCGAAGCCCCAGAACCGCCAGCCGTTCGTTCCGACCTGGTGGACAGGCATGGTCGTGAAGCTATACGTGACCTCGTGCCAAGTCGCGGACGCCCTTCCAGAACGTTTAGGGCCGTCGACAGTAATCGATATGGGAAGACCCATGCCATCACTGGCCAGAAGTGTGAAATCAAGCGTGTCACCTCCGACTTTCACGCCACGCATTCGGAGGCCCCGCCGCTTCATCTCCGCTCCGAACTCGTTCTTGAAGTCAAGCATGATCTGTCGGTAGTAACCCATGGCGTCCTCCCTGGCTCGTCAGGGCATTCTGCTGTGCGGTCCTGCAATGCACAAAAGTCATTTCGAAGGATTCAGATTCCCACTTCAAGAAATGTTGACAATATACTCAAACTACTCCGCACTCATGCCATCTACAATTTTATTAAAATCAAGTAGACTCTAGCATGCTGATGTGTATAGATTGCATGACCATCCAAGGGGTAAGAACCGTCATGCAGACGATCATAATAGCTGTAAGGCTCATCCTGCATCCCTGAACCTACTGCTCAGGCTGAAACCCGACTTTTTCGAGGTTTGCCGACAGCGATCAGATCAAAACAGGGCGTTCACTCCAAGCGACATCGGTACCGCGTGCAAGCTATGTCGTCGTTGACGATGCTTGGCGAAAACCCCCCAAAACAAAAAAATACGACAGGGGGACCTGCGCGGTTACTATTTATAGTCTAAGTGGAATGCCGTGAACGTTAGGAGTACGCGCATGGCTCGCATCCAACATCAACTCAGGATCGGATCTACGACGTGCTTAACGGGCGTTGGAAGATCTTATCGCCTGCTATCCTGCGCAATAGCCTGACGGCTATCATCTAATTCCACCCCCAGTACGCAACTGCCACGCTACGGCCACAAGGCCGGGGATGGCGGACCTATGCCGACAATCAGGATCAGCAATACGGCATGCCCACTTCCTGCAGTACCCGTTAGAGGGCGCTCCCTCAACCAAAACTGAGACTTCGAATAGCGACCAAGGCACCGACGGGCATCTGCTCGAGGATCGGCTCCGTGCGTCCTAAGATCCAGAAAGGACTGACTATGACTTCATATCCGATGCCGCTGCTTGAAGACACCCTCGATCCACCCGTACTTCGTGAAATCATGCGGCTTCAGGCAGGCAAGACCGCATGTGCCGAAGCGGGATACCCGTCAACCGAGCTCGAATTCGTACCGCCGGGCGACCTCGTGGAAATCATGGCGCTGGGGCTTGGCTGGGAAGGAAATTCGGCGGCGCCGCACAGCCGCCATCTGGACTGGGACGGGCCGGGCACCGATTCAGACGGCTACTTCTACGAACCCTTTGCGCTACGCCATGTGCCGCCGAAACCAACGTCCCCCAGTTGGTCTGACCTACCGATCGTGAAGCGGCGCATTCTGTTGCCCGCTCTCGAAAGCACGGACCGTTGGTATCTTCGCGGGATGGACGACGGATGCTGAGAAAACACATGTCCCTGCAGTCGACTAGGAACACCTTTACCTGTTCCCGACGCCTAGCACGCGGGCCTCCCTGAGCCCCGTCCCCGATCTGATTTCTGAATCATCCAACGCGGCGCGAACGCTCGCCGCCGCGCCAGCAAACCTGTGCCTTTGACATGCCTGACAAGGAGACACCATGAGCAATCGAGATCCCATCTTTATGGACGGTCCTCTTTACCGCCGCCCGCAGCGAACTGTTCGCCGCGACCCAACGCTTCTAAGCCCGCGTGAAGTCGACTTCGCACATGCTTTTGCATCAGCGCGCTGGGGCTTTGGTGGCAGCACTCCGAAAGCCGCTTATCGCGGTTACCGCCAGGCATTGGCCGCGCGGAACAGGCAGCGTCCCAAAGCAAAACTCCGGCTCCTGCCCTTCAAGTTTTTCCTTCATGAGATCCATGGCCGTTCGGGCTCTGTGGCCTCTTGCGGCGGGCAGCATCTTGATGGGTTCCCGGAGGGCCAACGATAATGACGCGCATCCGCCAGGTCATCCGCTACCTCAGCGAACTCGAACGAGGATTCGACCGCACCCTCCTCCCGCTGCCGGCCGAGACCAACTTCCTAAAAGCCGACGGTCCTCTTTCCGGCCGATACCATACGTTCACGGTCGATGGAGATGACGAGGACGACTATGCGGGTCTCGTAGACCTCCCACAGGTCTGGCAGCCGACCTTGGAGCCGACGCCGAGCCGTTGGTATCCGGCGCGAACCAAAGGCCACTCGCGAGGCACCATCACAAGTCCGAAGACGCGCAAGGCGATCACGTTCTCGAGTACCTACGAGATGAACCTCGCCTACATGCTCTGCTCTTCCCGGCAAATCTCGCTCGTCGAAGACCAGCCCTCGGCGGTCCCTGTCATCCAGGAGGATGGTACGGAGAAGCATACCATCGACTACCGAACGACAATGGTGGACTCCGGCAACCGGATCGTTGTCGCCGTTCGCCCGACCTGGCTGCTCGACAAGGACGGCCTCCCGTACACGATCGACAGCATCAACCGGCATTCGCTCGACGGTTACGCCGATGAGGCGATCATCCTAACCGAGAGGGAGATCACCAACGATCGCGGATGGAACGGCAAAAGCATTCTGCGTGCCCTGCGGCACGCCGACATCGATGACAATGACAGGCTCCGCAACTACGCGTCGAAATTTCACGGAACGGTGTGCCTCGGCAGCCTGACCTCGATCTTCAACGACAAGGCGAAAGCAGAGAACGCTGTCTGGTGTCTTGTCCATGACGAGATCCTTCTTCCAGTGCGCCCGGACCTCAAGCTCATCGATGCGCCGTTCGTTCGCTTCAAGCACAATCATTGAAAGGCAGAACATGTCCGAAAACCTTAGAACTGCGCTCGCTCTTCAGCATGCTCCAGTATCACATGGAATGGTCCGCCTTCCCGAACACGCCAAGGTAACCGACCTGGGGATCGAGTACACCGTCCTCTCCTGCGACATCAACGGCGCAGTCCTGCGGCGGATGGACGAGACTAATGCCACCGTCGGTTTCACGCAGGCCGAGCTCAAACAATGCCTGGGACGACCTGCCAATCCGATGACCGTCGAGTTCGGCTTCTACTCGCAGAAGAAGGCCAAGCTGCGTCTCACAGGTTCTGCCAGCCTCAGCTCGCTTCGCCCTGCGGACCAGGAGGATGTCATTCGAAAGGAGTTCTTTGTCCGGAAGTATCTCCAACTGGAGGCCGACTACCGGGAGCGCCGTAGACGGGCCCGTATCGACGGCCTGCCCGCACCTCCGGCAGTCAGTACGTCGCGCGAAGCCCTGCTCCGGCTTGTTCCGACGATCGCACAGCAATGGCGCGACCTTCAGCTCCGCACGCAAGGGCGACCGACCGCCACCTATCGGTCAAGGGCGAAGGTGGCACTCTTCGAACCCAAACCCTCGACCCTCAAAGGGTGGATCAAGACCATGAGGGAGAACGACTTCGATCCAGTCTGCCTGAAGAATAGCTACAAACGCGACCGACCCGAGCATTTCACGCCGGACGAATTTCACTATCTGAACGAAGCGATCAAGGAGGCGTGCTCCACGACAAGGCCTAACCTTGCTGCCATCCACATGACGATGACGGAGAAGATGGAGGCGGCAAACAGGCTTCGTGGACCAGATGACCAACTTCGCATTCCTGTAGAAGAGACCCTCAGGAACCGCTACAACACGCTCCCGGACATGTGGCGCGAGCTCGGACGAGACGGCAAGGAGTCGGCACGACGGGATTGGCAGCCCGAGCATGCTGGCATCGATGTCATCCGCGCGCTGGAACGCGCCGAGTTGGACGACCACGAGATCGACCTTCAGACCCTTCTTGTGAAAGTCGGGATCTGGAAGACGCTGCCGAAAGCCGAACAGAAGAAGGTCAGGAGAACCAGGCTTTGGATCTCAGCCATGATCTGCGTGGCGACCAGGTGCATCATCGCTCTCCATGTCAGCGCAGAGCCGCCTTCGAAAAAATCCGCGATGACCGCTCTGGAAATGGCGACACGCGACAAGACCGACATTGCGCGCCGCCTCGGTTGTTCCTCGTCCTGGGCACAAGGCGGGACTATGGAGACCTTGGCGGTGGACAGCGCCGTCTACTTCGCCCACCGGCCGTTCCGCGTCGCGGTCAACGACGCAGGCGTCGATCTCTTCTTGCCACCTGCCGGTGAGGCCTCAATGCGAGGATTCATCGAGCGCTGGTTCCTGACCTTCTCGACGCAGATGTTCAATTACTTCGACGGGAGAACTTGGGGCTCATCGGCGGAAAAAGGCGACTACGACGCCGAGTCTCATGCCGCGGCCATGGCGGATCAGGTTGCCGAATGCATCATCCGCTGGGCGGTCGATGGCTACCATAATGCCAAGCACTCCGAAATGAACAACGCGACACCGGCTAATCGTTGGCTCGAGCTTGCCAGGGATCACGGCGTTCAGCCCGGCCCCACAGGTGCCATGAGAACCCATCTGTTCGGTACCTACGTCGAGAGGGTCATCAGCAAGAAAGGCTATCGTGTCGCCGGCCTCTATTTCCAGAGCAAGCAGTTACAGCAGATCAGAAGGAAGTCAAAGAAGGCGCAGGTCATCGGACGCGTCAACAACCACAACCTGGGTGCCATCTCCGTGCTGAGCGAACAAGGTTGGATCGAGGTGCCATGCGTCTTCCGCGAGCTCGAGGGGGTGAGCATCTGGCAATGGCTTGCGGCGACCGAGCGGCTGAAGCTGTTCAATGAGGATAATGCGAAGGCCTCGCGCCAGACTCTCCTCGACACGTTCTCGTGGCTAAAGGAGCAGGCCGAAATGGCGCGGCTCGAGGCCGGGCTGGTCAACCCGGTACTGACTGATGACGACTACCAGCGTTTCGAGCGGAAAATGGACCGTGTCTTCGACCTGGTCGACAGCCCGGTCAAGGGCGAACCGCGGCCGGAAGGCGAATGGAAACCGTCCGACGAGCTGTTCAGTGCACTGCGCATCTCCCCCGTGGTCTACGCCAAGAAGAAACAGAGCGTGAAGGAGGTCAGGGAGCAGGAAGAGACCTGGGGCCGTCCTGCCGTCGGAAAAATCTCGGGACCGCAAATGCAGCGGGAACCTGCTTCGGACGCAGACAAAGAGGGTTCGCCTATTCGGCGCATCGGCAACGACATCTTCGACAACGACTAGGAGTGAACGATGACCGAGTACGACAAAAACCATGACACCCGGCGCAGCCAGGCTGCCATCGACCGCGTACGGGGTCTGATCGGCGACAACCGTCTGGCCATCGCCGACCGCATCGCGGAACTCTACAACCACTACATCCCGCTGGATCGCGACCTGCTGCTGCGGGACGCGCTGATGGCGCTGGTCGCGAGTGTGACGACGCCGATCACGGGGAAGCCTGACAAACGACGGATCGTCGCCGTCTGTGGTCGTTCCGGTGCCGGGAAGACCACAGCCATCATGAAGCATATCGGAAATCTCAAAGCGATGTCGTCGTATGTCGACGAGGATGGCGTGATGATCCACCCTGTCATCTTCATGGAAGCGGAGTCGCCCTGTACGCCGCGTCTCCTGGCCATCAAAGGGCTGGAGGCCCTTGGGCACACTCCGCAGGACCGGATCCGTGAGAACGAAGCCTGGTTGCTGTTTCGCCGCTTGCTAAAAGTTCACAAGGTGATGTGGGTTGTCATCGATGAAGCGCAGAACGCTATCGAGACGGCGAACGTCCGGCAGGCGACAGTCATCGGGGACGCGTTCAAGTCTCTGACACAGATGCCGCAATGGCCCGTTCGTCTGATTCTGGCCGGGGTTCCGCCTCTGGCAAGCTTTCTTGCCCGCAAGCAGCTCTATAATCGTCGCACCGTCGTGCCGTTCGATTCCGTCGACGCCGACGGCGTGGTCAACGTGATCGCAAGCGTGGTGCGGACGATCGTCATTGAGCATGCAGGCATGGAACTGCGGATCCCCCTCGATGACGCGGCGTACCGAAACGACGACGAGGACGATACGCTCACGACGCAGGCATACCAGTTCCTGAAGCGACTGATGCATGCATGCGACAATGAATTCGGATCCGTCGTCCAGTTGGTCCGCGCCGCCGTGGAGTTGGCGATACTCGCCGACAGGGAATACGTGACAGTCGACGATTTCGTGAAGACCTACGCGTCCTTCTCCGGATGCAAGCCGAGCAAGAACGTGTTCGAGGCGGCAAACTGGGAGGACTTGGATCCGTCGATCGCGCTCCTTCGCGACGAGGACAAGGCATGGGAGGAAGCCAGACTGCAGTCTAAGGGAAAGCGCGCAACCAAATACGGAGTGCGCCCGCAATGAGCAGACTTGCAGAATTGCTCCCATTCAATGCGGGAGAAACCATCTCCAGCTACTGCTCCCGCCTCTCTGCCGCATGCGGTTACAGGCGCGCACGGTCATTTGGTAACGATCTGGGATTCCGCTTCCAAGGCCTTGCGGTTGGAATTCAAGCCGATATCGACAAGTTTGAAGACATCATCGACGTTCCGAGGTCGACGCTCGCGTCTGGCGTTGTCGCTGCTGACGAACGCATTACTATGATCTGCCGACAACAATTCACCAGGGTACTGGCGCAGCGGCAGCGGATCCGGTGCTGCCCGTTATGCCTGCGGGACGACGAGCTCGAGCGTGAAGGCCGTCGCGGCTTCCGCGCCTACGGCCGTCTATTGTGGCTGGCTACCCCAGTTCGCGTATGTCGGCGGCACGGGGTTCGACTTGTTACTTCCGAAAATACGGTTCGGGGCTCGTTCGTCCACGACTTCGCTGCCAATATCGCTGCCGAGGGTGACGGAATGAGCGCGCTGCTGTCGTCGGCCGTACCGATGGAGCCTGACGGCCTTCAGGGCTATGTCGAAGCCAGGCTGCAGGGAAGCGATAGCGGGTCCGCGTGGCTCGATAGCCTGCCTCTCTATGTCGCTGTTCGGATCTGTGAAGCCGTCGGCGCCTCTGAATTGCACGGCATCTGGTTTCATTCTACTAAGCTTGATGAGCGACAGTTGTCTATCTGCGCCGGAACTGGGTTCGATATCCTAAAGGGCGGCGAGGAAAGCTTCAGAACTTGGCTTCGAGGCCATTTTGTTCGGTTCGAGGGCAGAATCGGAAACACGGGCGGTTGCGTAGTGTTCGGTCGTCTCTACGAGCGGCTCGCTCACGAGACTTCGGACAAGGCCTATGATCCGGTCAGGCGCATCATGCGCGACATGGCTATGAGCAACCTTCCTCTTGGACCCGGTGACGATTTCTTTGGTCCCGTCACCGACCGGAAACTGCATTCTGTGCAATCCGCTTCCACCGAGCTGGGGGTCGATGCGAGACGGCTGCAAAAGATGCTGGTGAACTCGGGAAAGATTCCGATGGAGGACACCGCCAAGACGTTCGAACGCATATTACTCGAGGCAAACGAGATGACTACGTTCGTAAACGCCGCCCGAGAAAGCCTAAATGCCACCGAAGCGAAACGGCGCCTTGGGGCAGGAAGGATTCAGTTCGACATACTCGTCAAGCTCGGGTTCATCCAACCTTTTGGTGGCGACAGATGTGCAAAGGAGCTCCTCAACGTGGACCGTAGGTTCGCACCCGGCGAGCTCGAAATTTTCCTCGATCGGGTTCGGTCTGCAGCAACGATGGAGGTTGAGCCGGGAATGTCGAACATCGCCTCAACCATGAAGAAAGCAACCTGCACTTTCGCAGAGATAATGGAGCTTCTTCTCGCAAGGAGGCTGATGAAGGTTGCGCTTGCTGCGGGCGATGTCGGAATCGCTGCGGTTAGGGTCCACGCGGACGAGATTAAGGCGTTTACGATGAGGGAGCATCACGGATGCTTGACAATCTCCAAGGTAGCAAAACAATTTCCGGTATCTCACGATGTCATGAAAGCACTGATTGAAAGTGGGCGAATGCCGACTGTGGAGCGCATGAACTCTGTGAAGAGATACATGCAAAAGGTGATCGAGCCGCACGCTTTCTCCGCCTTTGTCGACGAGTTCGTGTCGTTGGCCAATCTCGTGACCGCTCGCCGGACGAAGCCTTCGAGCCTGGAACGCGCTCTCGCGAAAGCAGGCGTCGTGCCGGCCTTCTGGGCGGCTTCGAAACCGTTCTATCGAAGATCGGAGGTCGAAGCTGTCTGACGTTTGAAAACCAGAATTGTATATTGAAGCCGGGTTTCGACCCGGCTTTTTTCATGTCCACGTTCTTTGGCCAGATTTAGCGTTGGTTTTGGCCAGTCCTGGCTGGGATCGTCGTATCAATCATCGGATATTCAGGAAGTTACACATGCCTTGGCCAAAACCTTGGTTGGTTTGTCAACCGCTCAGCTTCGGAAGGCAAAAACACGGACCCGCTGATGGCGACATCGGCGGGTCTTTCCGTTTGCGCCGCGTCGCTGACCGGAAACCTTGCGCGCGGGAACATGCTCTCTTCGATCCGCGTTTCGTCGCACATGACGACAGAGCGGACATTGACCGAGACATATCCCCACACGCCGGACGGACGTTATTTCGTCGTTCGGGGTCGCCTGTGGAGGATGAGCAATCCGGCCCTTGCGGAAGACGTGCGGGCGTCGCTGGTGGCCGAACTGATGTCGGCGCGGCGCGCGGTCCGGGATGCCGGCAATGATCCTTATGCGAAAGAGGATGCGCGAGGGCGTGTCGATACGGCGAAGGTCGCGCTGGGCGAGCGGGGCCCTGTGTGGTGGACGGACGGCGCGCCGGACTACAATCGCTATCTCGCCAAGAACACGCCCTATGCCGACTGGTACGCCGGATTGGACGGGTAAACGCCTCCGTTGCCGTGCATCTCTTCGACGTACCCCAATCGGCCCAAACGCGGATCCTATCGTGATCTGCCGCAAAAACACGCGCTCACCCTAAAAATGGTGCTTTTGTCGGCAACAATTTACCAAGTCTTAGCGGGCACGGCGCATCAATGACGGCGAGCATGAAGAGCGGCGGATGGCGCACGCGCATGCGCGACCTTGGGAGGTCACATGCCGAGCCTGACTATTTCTCGCCTACTCGTGGTGTTCGGTGTCGTCGTCACGGGCGGTCTGGTCGCATCCATCGGATTGCAGACGGTTGCCCTGAAGGAGCTGAAGATCGGCGGTCCCGTCTATCGTGAAATTGCCAATGGCAAGGACCTGATCGCCGACATCCTGCCGCCTCCGCTCTACGCTCTCCAGGCCTATATGCTGGCCAACGAAACCATGGTCCATCCCGAGCGTGCCGGCGCCAATCTGGAGGCGATGAAGGCGCTGCGGCTGGATTTCGATGCGCGCAAGACATTCTGGGCGGGATCGGACCTCGATCCCCGGCTACACTTCGGCCTCGCCGAACAGGTCGTTACCAGCGGCGAAGCGTTCTGGTCCGTCGCCACGGTCTTCGAGGAGGCCAAGGCCAGAGGTGACGCTGCAGACCTGCAGCCGGTGATGGATGCCTTTTACGTTCACGATGCGAAGGTGCGGGCTTTTGCAGCCCTGGCCACCTCGACGCTCGCGACGTCCGTCGAGAATGCCGACTTCGCCGGCACGGAATATACCCTGATCGGGGCCGTCAGCAGCGGCGCATCCGTGCTGCTCTTCCTTGCGGGCCTGTGGTTCGTCCGTCGGCGGGCCATCAGGCCTCTCGTCAAGATCGGTGATGCCATGAGCGTGCTCTCCGGCGGCAACTACGCCGCGGAGGTGCCCTTCGCCCATCGTACGGACGAGATCGGCGCCATGGCGCGCGCGTTGACCGTCTTCCGTGCCGGCGCGATCGAGCGCCAGCAGATGCGGGCGGCGGCCGAACAGGATCGGTCGCTGTCGGAAGCCCAGCGCCTCGAACAGCAACGTCATCGCGAGCGGGAAGCCGACGAACTGCGCACCGTCGTGGAAACGCTGGGGGCGGGCCTCGGACGCCTTGCGGAGTGCAACATCCGCAACACGCTCGACCAACCTTTCGCCGATCGCTTCGAGCCGCTTCGCCTCGACTTCAATCAGTCGCTGGCCACGTTCCAGCTGACGCTGGAGCAGGTTCTCGGCAAGACGACCGAACTTTCCGGCAATGCCAGCGAGATGTATCAGGCAGCAGACGAGCTTTCGAAACGCACCGAGCAGCAGGCAGCGGCGCTGGAACAGACATCCGCGGCCCTCGACGAGGTCACCGCCACCGTCAAATCCTCGGCCGACCGGGCAGCGGAAACGCGCAGCCTCGTCGGCGCGGCCAATCGCAGCGCGACATCGTCCAGCCAGGTCGTGCGCGATGCGGTCGAGGCGATGCAGCGCATCGATGCCTCATCGAACCAGATCGGGCAGATCATCCATGTCATCGACGAAATCGCTTTCCAGACCAACCTGCTTGCGCTCAACGCCGGGGTGGAAGCGGCCCGCGCAGGCGATGCCGGACGGGGATTTGCCGTCGTCGCCCAGGAGGTGCGCGAACTCGCACAACGGTCGGCTGCCGCCGCCAAGGATATCAACGCGCTGATCCGCACATCCTCGAGCGACGTCTCCGACGGTGTGCGTCTGGTCGATCAGACGGGGCGCGCGCTTGCCGAAATCGCGCAATATGTGATGGAGATCGACGCCAAGGTCGAGGCGATCACGACAGGCTCGAAAGAGCAATCCGTCGGACTGCTGGAGATCAGCACGGCCGTGAACGCGATCGACCAAATGACCCAGAAGAACGCGGCCATGGTCGAGGAGACCACGGCCATCAGCAGCAACCTCGCCTCGGATGCGACCGCGCTATCGGAGATCGTCAACCGGTTCCAGCTCAATCCCGGGCGGCAGGTCGCGGCATCTACGACCCCCACGCGGCACCGGGCCGCATAGGCCGTCTCAGCGCCCGAAGCGGCGGGCGCCGAAGACGCACAGGATGACGCAGACGGTGATGCCCAGCATGTCGGCCGTGACCGGCTCGTGCAGGAGGGTTGCCGCCAGTGCCAGCGCGAAAAAGGGTTGCAGCAGCTGCAACTGGCCGACGGCGGCGATGCCGCCTTGCGAGAGCCCCCGATACCAGAAGATGAAGCCGATCAGCATGCTGAACAGCGAGACATAGGCAAGACCGAGAAGAGCCGGTGGCTCGATGCCGGCAAAACTCGCCGGCATCGTCAACAGCGCGAGGCAGAGCATGGGCGGCAGCGCCAGAACGAGCGCCCAGGATATCACCTGCCAGCCGCCCAGGGTCCGCGACAGCTTTCCCCCTTCGGCATAGCCGAGGCCGCAGACGATGATCGCCAGAAGCATGAGAAGATCGCCGAGCGGGGACGCGCTCAGCCCCTGCGCCAGCGCATAGCCGGCAACAAGTGCGCTGCCCAGCAGAGAGAAGATCCAGAAAGCGGGCTTCGGCCGCTCTCCGCCCCGGATGACGCCGAAGATGGCGGTCGCGAGTGGCAGAAGGCCGATGAACACGATCGAATGGGCCGAAGTGACGTGCTGCAGCGCCAGCGCGGTCAGCAAGGGGAAGCCGACGACGACACCCAGCGCGACGATCACCAGCGAGGCGATCTCCCGCGGTGCCGGCCATTTCTGGCGCAGCAGCAGAAGGAGCCCGAGGGCCAGCAGGCCCGCAATCGCCGCGCGGGCGACCGTGAGGAAGACGGGATCGAACTGCATCACGGCAAGCCGCGTGGCGGGCAGCGATCCGCTGAAGATCACCACGCCGATCATTCCGTTCAGCCAGCCGGCCGTTCCCCGATCCATCACGCACTCCTTCGACACGCCCGTCTCGTTGGGCCGGTGGGTCCTTATTGACCGGCCTGCCCGGCAGTGCCAGAAACGGTTCCGTACAGTTCATCAAAACTGTTGTGGTCAAGGAGCCTTACAGATGGAGCCGATCGCGCGTTCGCCGAGCCGCACGACGATGGTGATGGAGACGATCCGTCTGCGCATTGCCAGCCGCGCGCTGCTGCCGGGCGCGAAGCTGCCGTCGATCCGCAAGCTTGCGGCGGCGCTGAAGGTCTCCACATCGACCGTCGTGGAGGCCTACGAGCGACTGGTCGGGGACGGGACGATCCAGTCGCGACCGGGCTCGGGCTTCTATGTCGCGCAGCATGCGGGCGCGACCGCGATCCCCTTTTCGGTTGCCGATGCCGGACCGAAGCGGGATCGGGCCATCGATCCCTTCTGGGTGTCCCGCCAGTCGCTGGAAGCAGACGCACAGGATGCGAAACCCGGATGCGGCTGGCTGCCGCCGAGCTGGCTGCCGGAGGATGGCGTGCGGCGCGCGCTGCGCACCTTGTCGCGTGCCAAAAGCCCTGTCCTTTCGGAATACGGCTCTCCCCTCGGTCTCGCGCCCCTGCGTCAGCTCATCGGCCGGCGTATGGGCGAACGCGGCATCGACGCCTCTCCGGACCAGATCCTCCTCTCGGAATCCGGCACGCAGGCGATCGATCTCCTCTGCCGCCTGCTGCTGGAGCCCGGGGATACCGTGCTCGTGGACGATCCCTGCTACTTCAATTTCCATGCGCTCTTGCGTGCGCATCGGGCAAAGATCGTCGGCGTTCCCTACACGCCGACCGGCCCGGACATCGATGCCTTCGCGACGGCGGTCGCGGATCATCGGCCCCGGCTCTACATCACCAATTCCGCCATTCACAATCCGACAGGTGCGATCCTGTCGCCCGTCACGGCGCATCGGGTTCTGAAAATTGCCGAGCAGAGCAACGTCGTCATCATCGAAGACGACATCTTCGCCGATTTCGAGCGCAGTCCGGCACCGCGGCTCGCCGCCTTCGACGGGCTCGATCGGGTCATTCATATCGGGAGCTTTTCGAAGACGCTGTCTGCCTCG
The DNA here is from genome assembly GCF_021168455.1 of Rhizobium quercicola. Classification (NCBI taxonomy): domain Bacteria; kingdom Pseudomonadati; phylum Pseudomonadota; class Alphaproteobacteria; order Hyphomicrobiales; family Rhizobiaceae; genus Rhizobium; species Rhizobium quercicola. The sequence continues at coordinate 208,843 of NZ_JAJOZR010000009.1, read as the reverse complement.
GGACGCTGCGGCTTCATCGCCGCAAAGCCCGAATGGATCGACAGCCTGACGGACCTGAAGATTGCGACGACCTTCGGCGGCGGCCGGTTGACCGCCGAGCTCGTGTACGGCGTCTTGAGCGACGGGAGCTACCGCAAGCATCTGGAGGTGCTGCGCCAGCGGCTGGCAACCACGATGCAGACCGTCTCGACACGGCTGCAAAACCTCGGCGTCACCCCGTGGCTCGAACCGCAGGCCGGCATGTTTCTCTGGTGCCGGCTTCCGGACGACAGGGATGCCGCCGACGTGGCGCGCAGCGCCCTGCAGCGGGGCCTCGTGCTCGCGCCCGGCAACGCCTTCAGCCTGTCGCAAAGCGCGACGACCTTCATGCGCTTCAACGTCTCGCAAATGCAGGAGCCGCATGTGTTCGACATTCTGCGCGACGTGCTGAGCGCGCCGCACGCTCCGAAGGATCGCCCCTGAGTCATCGCCTCCGGCGTGCGGCGCGCGGGATCACTTCCAGCTCGTATAATCCCCGGCCGTGCATCCGAACGGTGCGCGCTGGTCGCCGAAGCGCTTCTGCAGCTGGTCGCAGCCCCATGCGTTGACCGGTGCCGGCATCATATTATTGATGTCCATGCCCGGCGACTGGAACTGCGTGTCGGAGGCGAGGACATACCAGAGCCAGAAACCGACGATGCCGACCACCATGAGAAGCAGCACGCCGAGGACCATCTGCAGCCGCTTCCAGATCGAGACCGTCTTCCGCGGCGCTTCCACGAGCTGCGGGCGATCGTCGTGTTCGTCTGCCGCCCTCTCGAACGGCAGAAGGGCCTCCGCGCGCTCCGCATCGGTCATTGAGATCCGCATCAGACGGTCGTCGAGCAGCACGGGAAGAGCCGTGTTTCCGTGCCGGACGGCAAGAGCGACCGCCTTCCCCCCGTTCGCACCGACGATCAGCGGCTCCTCGCCGTTGCGCATCCGCGTATAGGCCGAACGCTTGGTCTTGTCGTCCGCGAGCGTGTCGTTGTAGGTGATCGACAGGATATCGCGCTTGCGATCGAAGGCGGCGGTTTCCACCGGCACGGGCACCAGCATCGCGGGATGCCGCAACTGTCGCCGGACGCGCCAGATTCGCAGGCTGAGAAAGATCATACCGATCCCGAGGCCTCCGAGGAAGAGCACGAAGAGCGTCAGCGTGATGATGCGGTTCCACAGCTTGTCGAGGCCGAGGCTCATCGTGGCGAGTTCCGGATGATCGCCCGAGATGACGAGACCGGTCTCGTAGTCCCCGACATGGAAATCGACGAACATGATCTCGACGTCGCTCGCGTAATCCTTGCCGCCATAGCTGTAGACAAGGCGGGCTTCGCAATCGGTGAAGATGGCTTTTCGGGTCGTGCAGCGCCCGTTCTGGACGTCGCCATCCTCGATGAGGATCGGATTCTGGCTGATGGTGAAATCGCGCAGCACGCCCGGGCCCTCCCAGACGAGCAGGAAAGCGCATAGCGCCAGAATGATGGGCGTCGACCAGTAATAGGCCCGCGGGGTGGAGATGACATCGGGTGCCAGTCCCAGCGGACGGCGGGGAAGCGAGAGTTCGGGCAAATCGAGACCTTTTCGTATAAGTCGCTTTCAGCGTCCATGGCACAGACGAAGCGCCCGGGGAAGATGTAGAGTTCCACTTACGCAAGGCCTCTGCCGCTCCTGGCCGGCATCGGCATCTCCATGGCAAGCACAGATGAGACTGGAAGATTTGCCGGCATGGCGCTACATCGCCGGGGAGATCGCGCGCGGGCCATGCCGGCGCCTGCCGAATGAAGGACCCTTCATGTTTCCTGCCAATCCCGACTGCGGAAAGCTGTTCGACGAGATGGACTGGTCGCGGACACCGCTCGGGGCTCGGGAGGACTGGAGCGTGGAGCTGAAAACGCTGACCAACGTCATGCTCGGTTCGCTTCAACCGATGCTGATCGTCTGGGGGCCGCAGCAGGTCACGCTCTACAATGACGGCTACGCCGTCATGTGTGGTCACCGGCATCCCGCGGCCTTCGGACATTCGTTCCGCGCGCTCTGGCACGACATCTGGGATGCCGTCGAACCCATCATCACCGCTGCCTATGACGGGCGGGGCACGTCGATGGACGATATCGAATTCACCATGCATCGGAACGGCTATCCTGAAGAAACGCACTTCGCCTTCTCCTACACGCCGGTGCGCGATCCCTGGGGCACGGTGCTCGGCATGTTCTGCGCCTGCACGGAGATCACCGCGCAGGTCATGGCGCGCCGTGCGGAGCGGACGCAGCGGGAGCGCTTCCGCCAGGTGTTCGAACTCAGCCCCGGCGGCATTGCCATGCTGGTCGGCCCGAACCATGTCTTCGACTATGCGAACGAAGACTATTACGCGATGATCGGCGTCGGTCGCGATATCATCGGAAAGACGGTGGCCGAAGCCGTGACCGAGGTCGTGCGCCAAGGGTTCATCGATATTCTCGATGGCGTCTACCGGACCGGCGAAAGCTTCATCGCGCGCGATCTGCCGATCCAGCTCAACCGTGGCCCGGACGGCGAGATGCAACATCGTCTGATCGACCTCGTCTACCAGGCGATGCGGCAGGAGGACGGCACGATCAACGGCATTCTCGTGCAGGCCCGCGATGTGACAGACCTCCGGGCGGAGGAGGCCAGCCGGGAGCTTCTCTCCCACGAGCTCGGGCACAGGCTGAAGAACCAGCTCGCCATGGTGCAGGCGATCGCCTCGCAGACGCTGCGCAATGCGCCCGACATTGCCTCGGCACGCCAGAGGCTCTCCGAGCGGCTGGCCGTACTCAGCGCCGCGCATGACACGATTCTGGAAGGCGGGCGCGGGACATCCACAGTGCGCCAGCTCGTCCAGCAGATGACGGACCTGCACGACGACCCCGCCGCACCGCGCTTCGTGACGACGGGGCCGAATCTCAAGATCGGCTCCCGACCCTCGCTCTCCCTGTCCCTCATCCTGCATGAACTGGCGACGAATGCCGTAAAACACGGTGCGCTCTCCGTGTCGACCGGCAGCGTCGATCTGCGCTGGCGCGTCGTCATGCCGGAGGCCGACCGGTTCGAGATGATCTGGACGGAGCGCGGCGGCCCGACCGTCGCAGAACCGCGCGTCAAGGGCTCGGGCTCCCGACTGATCTCGGCGGGCCTCAACGGCACCTCTGACGGGCATGTGGAAATGACCTATGCGCCCGAAGGCCTTCGCTGCCTCGTGACGGCCGATCTCGAAAGCTTCCAGAGGGAACATTGATGGCCCACCATCCACGCTCCGCTCCCGTCCTCGTCGTCGAAGACGACGGCCTGATCCGAATGGATCTCGCCGATCTCATCGTCGACATGGGTCTTGCCGTCATCGAGGCGGGAAACGCGGATCAGGCGTTGAAGGTCATGGACACCCTGCCCGCGATCTCCGCGCTGCTGACCGACATCGACATGCCCGGCTCCCTGAACGGGATCCAGCTCGCGCATATCACGGCAAGCCGCCACCCCGCCTGCCCCCTCGTCATCATCTCCGGCCGCTACAACCCGGCCGACGGCACGCTCCCGGAAGGCGCCGTCTTCCTGTCGAAACCGATCTCGGAGCGGGCGCTGAAACGCACGCTCGCGGCTGTGAAGCTGATCGAGGGTGACGCGGGATGATCTCTCGCCGGTCATCCCGGCCGCTGAACGCCCCTCGTTTTGCCACAGCCGTAGGGCGAAGACGCAAACGCGCCGGCGCCGCGAAATTCGAACGCCGTCGCCTTTCACCCTTGCGGCCCTGCCACCGAGCGTGTATTGCCCACCCATCGGCACGGAGTGTAGCGCAGCCTGGTAGCGCATCTGGTTTGGGACCAGAGGGTCGGGAGTTCGAATCTCTCCACTCCGACCAATTTCCCCTTCAGAAATGGCCTTTTGTGAGAGCGACGGTTTTTCCACGGCATCGCCGCGAGACCATGCAGGCTGCGCTGTGAACGGAAAATTCGGTCGAGGCTGCATCAAGGTCATTCCGTTTTCACCATTTGTGCGTTATGCCACAGGAAAGCCGGCTGAGCCGGCAATTGCCATGCTTGGAGTTTGAGGAATGTCCGCCAAGATTTATCGTCCCGCCAAGACCGCCATGCAGTCGGGCAAGGCCAAGACCAATCTCTGGGTGCTCGAATTCGATCAGGAAACGCCCCGCACGATCGATCCGATGATGGGATATACGAGCTCGGCCGACACCCGCCAGCAGGTCAAGCTGACCTTCGAAAGTGCCGAGGCCGCCGTTGCCTATGCCGAACGCAACGGCATCGAATATCGCGTCATCGCGCCGAAGGATCCGACCCGGAAGAATGTTTCCTACAGCGACAACTTCCGCTACAGCCGCATGCAGCCCTGGACGCACTGATACCACCCGCGCCGCCGACAGCGGCGCCACCGGCCCCTTAGCTCAGCTGGATAGAGCACCTGCCTTCTAAGCAGGTTGTCGCAGGTTCGAGCCCTGCAGGGGTCGCCAAAACTCAACAAAAACAAGGGTGTGATTCGCCGTGCGACTTTGGCGCGCCTTTCTCGCGATGCGACATTCGCATCCCGACAGGCTGCACCCCCCTCCAAAAGCTCTCGAACTCAGTCCGGCTTTGCCGCCGCGAGCTGTGGCGGCAGTGTAATGCGGGCGCCGGGGGTGATCGACAGGGTTTTGGCGGTGCCGGCGTTCAGTTCGACGACATAGGCGACGGGGACGCGGGAATCGATGATGGATTCGGATTGGGGAACGGCGTTTTCGTGGAGGGTTTCGACCTTGCCGTTTTTCGAAACGAAGAGCATGTCGAGTGGGAGGAACGTGTTCTTCATCCACATCATCACCGGACGCGTCTGGCCGAAGTCGAAGAGCATACCGTGATCGGCGGGCATCGCGCGGCGGAACATCAGGCCCTGGGCGCGCTGGTCGCTGTCGAGCGCAAGCTCCACGGTCAAGGCATGCGCCTTGCCATCGGTCGTGACGATCGTCAGCGGCGCCTTATCGAAAGTGACGTCCGCAGCGAATGACGGTCCGGAGGCCAGCAGCGTTGCGGCGATGAGGACGGCGCGGCCCGCGGCCCGGCGCAGGCTCAGCATCTCACGTCCGTCAATGTGCGCGGCCGGTGGGCGCGGGCACGTCGGGGTGAATTTCCGCGGCCATGAGACCCTTGTCGCCATCGCCGAAACGCACGAGAACCGTCTGGCCCGGGCGCAGCTCCGTCAGGCCGAAGCGGCGCAGGGTTTCCATGTGGATGAAGATGTCCTCGGTGCCGTCACCACGCGTCAGGAAGCCGAAGCCCTTTGTGCGGTTGAACCATTTCACGAGCACACGCTCGAGGCCGCTGGTCGGCGTGACCTGCACATGCGTCTTGACGGGCGGCAGCTGCGAGGGATGGATCGCGGTCGACTGGTCCATGGAGAGGATGCGGAAGGCCTGGTATCCGCGGTCGCGCTTCTGGATCAGCGCGACGATGCGCGCACCTTCCAGAACCGTCTGGTAGCCATCGCGACGCAGGCAGGTCACATGCAGAAGAACGTCCTGCATGCCATTGTCCGGAATGATGAAGCCGAAGCCCTTGGCGACATCGAACCACTTGATGACGCCGGTGATCTCGATGAGATCGAGCGCATCGCCGCCAAGCTCTTCATCTGGTGCGACATCTTTCGCCGAAATCCTGTCCACCATTGTCTGCCAGCCCCTCGAATACGCATCACGATTGCTGCGGTTAACTGATTCTTGAGCATCAGAATAACATCGTCCCGCCGCTTGTGGGCAAGTCCCCGGGACGAAATTTGCCGCTATCGGTAAGCTATGACTCCAGCCTTGTGTCTGGCTGGCGCAGCGCTAGATAGGAGGTGCAACAACAGGAGAGAGGGCTTTCATGCGCTATCTGCACACCATGGTTCGGGTTAAGGACCTTGATCAGGCACAGCATTTTTACGGCACACTGTTCGGACTGCAAGAGGTGCGCCGGACGGAAAACGAAAAAGGGCGCTTTACGCTGGTCTTCCTCGCCGCGCCCGGCGACGTGGATCACGCACAGTCGCGCCTGTCGCCGTGCCTCGAGCTGACCTACAACTGGGACACCGAGGACTACACGGGCGGCCGCAACTTCGGCCATCTCGCCTACGAGGTCGATGATATCTACGCCATCTGCCAGAAGCTGATGGATGCGGGCGTCACCATCAACCGGCCGCCACGCGACGGCAACATGGCCTTTGTCCGCTCGCCAGACGGCATCTCCATCGAAATCCTGCAGAAGGGCGCGCCCCTTGCACCGCAGGAGCCGTGGTCGTCCATGGAAAACACCGGCGCCTGGTAGGCAGGTCCGCGAGACCCTTTCTGTAAAGATCACCCTGCGACGAGATTCCGATCGCCGCAGGGTCACGGCGCAAGCTCCACGCAACGGGGCCGGCGCATAGCTCTCCCTGAAGATCTGCCCGGGCATGTGATTTCGGGCATCGGCCATGATGGCGCGGCCCTGACGCTTGCCATCGATCTCAGCCGTCGATCGGGAGATGCAGCGTTGCGATACGGCCCTTCGTCAAAACCCTTTCTCGCAAGCGTCGGCTGCGTGGTCTTCGCCGCCGTGCTCCTGACGGGCTGCGTCACGGGCAAGCCCGTCACGGATCAGCTGGTCGAAGGCGTCGTTGCGCCCGAAGTCGGCGAAACGGATGTACCGGTCGTCGCCTCGGGGCCCGCGTCACCGACGTCTCCGGCCGCGCAAGCTGCAAACGGCCCGTCCGCTGCGCAAATGGCCGCCCAGCCGCCGGCGCCCGCACAGCCGGGTGCCATTGTCATGCAGGGGACAGGACTGCAGGCGACGTCGAGCAGCATCTTCTCCGTCGGCGGCACGGCCGGTGCCTCGCCCGTTTCGGGCGGCGGATCCACGCCGGCGAGCCTTTTTCGCTCTGCACCGCAGGGTCAGACCACGTCACCCCTTTCCCAGCAACCCTTGCCGCTTCAGTCCACAGATGCGGGGTATCAGGTTCAGGGCGCAGCCACGTCTGCGCCGACGGGCGAGATGCCCGCCGAGGCTGCGCTGGCGACCCTGAAGCCCGGAACGGCGCCGCAGCCGGCCGAGGCGACGCGGACGGCGTCCCTCATCGGCCTGTTCGGCAAATCCCGTCCCGGGTCGGGCGAGGCCACAAGCGCGTCCGATAAGCCGGCTAACAACAAGGCGCTCTCCGGCATGGCCGGCATGGCGCCGCAGCAGGTGGCGGCGCTCAGCTACACCGCCCTGCCCGGCATCCGTGCGCGTTCGATGTTTGCGACCGTCGACGATACGGCCGAGAATCACGACGACACCAGCCCAGAGGTTCAGATGGCGTCGCTCTCCGGTCTGGCCCGGCTGGCCCCGAGCGGCCTTCTGCTGCAGACGGAGACGGTGGAGACCGGCTGCTTCAAGCCACAGCTGCTGACCATCCTGAAATCGGTGGAGCGGCATTTCGGTAAGAAGGTGCTCGTCACCTCGGGACGGCGCAGCCTTGCGCACAATATCCGGGTCGGTGGCCGGCCGCAGTCGAGACACCTGACCTGCGAGGCCGCCGATATTCAGGTGGCGGGCGTCAGCAAGTGGGATGTCGCAACCTTCCTGCGCGCGGCGGACGGGCGCGGCGGCGTCGGCACCTATTGCCACACGCAGTCCGTCCACATCGACATCGGACCGCGGCGCGACTGGAACTGGGCCTGCGGCCCACGAGATGCTTAGGCCGCTGATTTAAATCGATTATTTTGCACTATTGCCACCGTCGTCCACAGCGATGATATTTTTACGACAAAATGACATTTGCGGCTTGCGGTCCCCAAAACCGCTGACTATAAAACGCCCACCGCAAAGCGACTGCGCCCTTCGTCTATCGGTTAGGACACCAGATTTTCATTCTGGGAAGAGGGGTTCGACTCCCCTAGGGCGTACCACTTTGCGGCAAAACCCCTCCTCCTTCGTATCTGATTTCGCGCTTGAGCGCTTGCGCGCATCGCGTTGGTATTGCGCGAGAATCGTGCCGGATCACCTCCTTAGAAATTCGTCGCTTCGTGCGCTTTTCCTCTTGCCTCCGGGCGATCCTCAGCCTATAAGCCGGCCACCAGCGAATGCGCCCTTCGTCTATCGGTTAGGACACCAGATTTTCATTCTGGGAAGAGGGGTTCGACTCCCCTAGGGCGTACCATTTGGTCCCTACGCATTCGCAAAATCAATGCCTTAGCGGTGGCATTGGCTAACATCGGCTTCCGATTAGCCATTTCTCGTTGTCCCTTCGTTCTCACGCTGCACCGAACGTCTTGATGATTGCGGCGTTAGCCATTTTCTTCTGGTCTGCTGCCTTCACGTAAATCTCGACTTCTCCCAGGTTCTTATGGCCGGTGATAGACATGATCTCGTTGGCGCTGCATCCTGCCTCTGCGAGCCTACGAAACGATGCCTTCCTTAGCCCGTGGGGCGATCTGTGAGGCGGGAGGCCAGCGTCCCTAGCCGCTTCGATTATCCAGTTGGTGAAAGCCTTCTCCGAACGCGCCGCGCCTTGTGCTGTCACAATCAGGTTGAGGTGGCTATGCGTGATCAGGCCTAGCAGCTTGCGGAAATCCGCATGCACGGGAATGTTAAGCTCGACCTTCCCCCCGCTCTTCTGTGTCTTGAAGACGATGTGGTTGCCCTGGATATGCTGCCGACCAAGCCGAACCACGTCAGCCCGACGCAAGCCGGTGTAGAGCAAGATCTCGAATGCGAGCCGCTGGGGCGCACTCTCTGGCCAGTGTGCGCGGAAACGCTCGATATCCTCCTCTGTCCACGTCTCGTAACCGGTAGCCGTATGCTTGATGCGCTTCACCGCGCCCATGGGGTTGTCGGTGCGGAAAGCGGCCTCGAACGGGGTCAGCTTGACTTCCCCGAAGACGGGCTGCGTTGCCGGGCGGTCGCCGGTTTCCGATACCCACTGCGCCGTCAGGTTGGCGGTGCGCTTCGGCATCGTCACGTCTGCGGATGCGATCTGCATGACGCGGGCGTACTGACGAACCGGGGAGAAGTTGACGACGTTGCGGAGGAGTTCGGCAACGAACGTTTCCGGCACGAGGAAACCACCGGCAGCGTCGGTCGAGACTGTCAGGGCACGGACTTCCATATCGGACAGGCCACGGTCGCCACGGCGAAGATAGGTGCCGAATGCGCGGGTTTCGGCGCTGGGGCCGTCTTCCTGCGACTGCTGGCCTGGACGATTGAGGCGCGTTTCGAGCGCGGCGATGCGGTCGGCAGCGGCGCGGAGTTCCGTCTGGTGTGCGGTGTGCCGGGTTTCGGCAGCGGCGCGGATCTCTTCGACGGCTGCGGTAGCCGCTGCCAGCGGATCGGTGTTGTCGTCGGAGCGCGTTTCCAGCGGCAGGGCCGAACGCGTTTCGATGGCTTCATGCTTGGTCATATCAGTTCCTTTTCAGAGAGAGCGCGGCGAGGCGGCAGGCGGATACAAAGGCCGCTGCGCTTTCACGGCCTGTTTCGGGGTTGGAGATGCGGACGGAGGTGACGCCGGAGCCGGGGACGCTCGGCATGGCGACAAAGCTCACTTCGCGGAGACGGGCTTCTGTGATGTGTCGGACGCCGTTGGCACGGCTTTCGTCCTTCACGCGAGAGAAGCCGATGGAAAGGCCGGAGATGTCGCCAGCCAGGAGCATGGCGCGACTTCGCGTGCACGCTGCACTTCGAGATTGAGCTTGCCGATGATCTTCAGGCCATCGTTCTCGACGCGCACGGTGCGGACGGAGCCGACAACGGCGCTCGGATCGTGCGACCATAGAAGCGGGAGGCTCTTGCCATCCCAGGCAAAGGCCCGCTTGTCGAAGGTGGTGCGGTAACTATCCAGCGTATCGAAGCGGACAGCGGTGCCTTCGATGGTGCCGTCTTCGCCCGGAGCCGCAAAACGGACTTCGAGCATGTCGAGGACATCGCCAGCGGCGGCGCTGCGGACCTCAAAAGGGAAACGGGTTCTCATTTGGACTTCCTCCGGCGCGGGGTGGTTTTTGCAAGATCTTGCAAATCAGCTTCCCCAAACATCAGGCTCTGAACTGGTGACAGCGCGAGCGCGTACAGCTTGGAGACGGGCATTGCGGGGGTGTAGGCCTTGATCATGGCCGCTGCTTCCTTCGGGTCCATGCCGCCACCGATCAGAGAAAGTCGAATGATCTCAATGACTTCCGAGTATGCGAAGTCACCGGAGAAAAACCGCTTGGAGAGAAGGCCAATGCCGACGCCGGCCTGTCGTTCAAGCTCGACCACGAGTTCCGGGGTCAGGACGAATGCGTGATCGCCATCCCCGAAATAGATTTTCAGGGCTTCACTCATCGGTCTTGGTCTCCTCCAGCGCTGTCGGCTCCGGCTTGGTGGTCGAGGTGTAGGGATTGGAAAGCTCGTTGCCGGTTGCCAGCGGGGGGAGGTTTAATCCCGATCTGACCTCATTTGCGGTCATCACGCCCATGCTGCGATACTGGCCATAAGCGGTGGCGCGGGTGGCGAAATCGCTGCGGAGAAGCTGGTCAGGAAGGTGCTCGACAAACACGTTTTCACGGTCTTCCGGGGCAATCAGCTTCAGGGTCACTTCGGCTTCCCAACGGGCAAGCCAGGGTGCCAGGGAATAGGTCAGGAACTGCTGGCCACCTGTTTCGGCGTTCGCCCAGGTCTGCCGGCTGTAATCCATGAGGAGGACGGGAGGGACGCGAAGGAGGCGCGCGACCTCTGTGATCGCGAGCGCCCAGATCTCCATGAACTGTGCGTCCACGCTGGTGAAGGAAAGAGGAATGAACGAGCCGCCTTCCTCAATCACGGCAGTCGAAGAGGTGTTGCCGCCGCCCGTCGCTGCCTGCCAGGACGCCTTGATGCGTTTCGCAACCTCTGCACCGAGCTTCTGGGGAAAGCTGAGAATGCCAGAGGGACGGCCTCCGTTCGCGAAGAGACGGCAGGCATGTTCCTGCAACGTGATCAGCAAGCCCACGGCGTTCTTGGCTTCGAGGAGCGGGCTCCGGCCGGTCACGGAGTCCGTGGAGATCGAAGACGGGGCCCGGAGGTGCAGGATATCGGCGTAGGGGATATAACGCTGTCCACCGCCCTCTGTGAGGCGATAGCGGGGCTCGGAGGTGCGAGCGTCGATCTCGACAGAGACAGCGGTCGGGTGAATGCGGTGAAGCTCCACCGGCGCGCCAGCGCTGTCCCGCAAGATCAGGGCGTAACCCGAGCCGTAGTAAATGGCATCGGATGTCAGGAGTTCGCGAAGCTGCGCACCACGCGTCCAGGGGTTGGCATCGCCATTGAGGAGACGAAATGCCGGAAGGGTGTTGTCCCGTTCGCGGCCGGTCTCGGTGCGGCGGAACGCATGAAGGGGGAGGATGCCGACAGCTTCGGAGAGAGCGCGGACGCCGGCTGCTACGGCCGGGACGCGGGCTGCGGTGGCCGGGGTAACGCTTACACCTGCCAGGGAGGCAGACGCGCCGAAGATTTCAAAGTCGAAAATGGTCGGTTCTGCAAGGGAGCGTGTCTCTCCGGCGCTCGCCATTGCAACTTCTTGCACAGCCGAAGCTGTCTTCCGTCCGAAACCAAACATCGCCAAGTCCTGTTATCGCCTGGCAATCCATATTTCACACAACTCGATTGGGTGCAGCAAGTATTATTGGCACACGCTTCTACTGGTACACCGCATGTTCCGCGTTGATTTTTTGGGCTTTACAGTATGGGGGATCTGGACAAGGCCGGAAGGGTTCAACTCCGAAAGAAGGAATACCCAACATGCCGAGATACAGTGTTAGCCAGCGGAAGATTGTCACGTTCCAGGGCCATGTCGAGATCGAACTGCCGGAGGGTGTGGACCCCGTGCGCCACATCAACGAGGAAACGAATGCCGGGCGAGATCCTTTCACGGGTGCCTGGACGGAAATGGCGGCGTCAATGCTGTCTATCGACGTTGCCCCCATCGAAGAGCCGGTGCAGGATTAATCATAAAGATCCGGGGGGCTTCGGCTCCCCCATTCTACGATGAAGGACTAACGGATCAAAGATCCAAGCCTCTCAATATCTGCAACGTATGCGCTGGCTTTTTCCGATATCGACTGCGCATAGTTTTCCGCGTAATCGATAGCGCGTTTGCTCCCGTGCAGCTCAGCTTCGAATTGTTCGACCGGAAATAAGTCCGCCACCTCCATCATCCTTTCGAGTGCGGTTACTTGTCCGTCAAAGTATATTGTTAAGGTTGTGATTGTGATCTTATCGGGTAAACCAATTTTCGCTTCAAATTCGCTGAAAACAGGCCTTCGTATAGCCTCCGCAATCATCACCAACACGCTCTTCGTAACCGATATCTGCGTAGTTCTCGGCATACTAGCGTGGTCGAACTTCCCCCTCATCTCTTTGATTTGAAATCGTATTTCAATCGAAGACTGAATTGCTGCTTCTGCTAGATTTACGTTGCTACGGACATTTACACGAAAGTTGACACGCGCATGGTCGGCAGTCGATTGGATTTGCTTCGATAAAAAGTAGACGGTCGGGATAGCTGCGATAACCGCAGCCCATCCGCCGAGCGCGGAAACCCATTCTCGGAAACACTGTTCGCTGGCAGATCCGCAAAACGCCTCTCTGCCGTATAGAAGGCGGAAAAATACAACGACGATAACAAGGGCCGGCAAAAGCCAGCCCCATTGGTCCCACTGTTTTCGAAAATCCACGGCATCCCCCATATCCTTCCTGTCACTGTCAGTGCATGACCTAGGTCCGTCAAGGGGCGTGCTCGTACCGCTTGAGGACAACTAAAGCTTGGATACGACTTCGGCCTTGATGGCCTTCGACTGTTTCCAAGCCTCGTAGTATTCGGGATCGATCCGAGAGACGATCTGCCTCTGGCTTTCCGCGATGGCGTCAAAGATGACGTGCGGGCGATAGGACGGCCAGAACTTTGCGAAGCGGCGCTCGTACTTCTCCAGCGGAAGATCTCGGAGACGTTCATCAAAGGCTATCACGTCCTCGTAGGGAGCCATGACCGCCTCCTCCCCATCGTACATTTCACGGTGCGCCTGAAACCGTGCAGCCTCCCGCTGAAAGGCGATCTCCGCTGCCGAGGTCGAGATATTTGCAACAAATTGCACTGGATGGATTTCGGGGGAAACCTTCATAGGGGTTACAGCACCGGCAACCGGCTTAGACGATGCACGTTTGCCTTCGATGATCTCATCATCCGTCCATCCCCGTTCTGCCCGCTTACGGATGGTCGAGGCCGACACCTTCTGCAGCTTGGCTATGCGAGACGACGTGTAAGTGTCTCCCGTGCGGGAGTAGTTGAATACGAGCGTATCGCCCTTGTTGTTGTTCTGTGTGCGCTTGTCAGCCCAACGGACTTTCCCCGGTGCATATTCGGGGTCAGCGTTCTGGATGCGATCAAGCGTAGCGCCTTTCGCGGGCATAGGACCAACGATCCGAAGGAAGGATGCAAAGTCCATGAAGTCAGGATGGACGACAGCGCCCTTCGCCTTCTGTCGAGATAGCATGTTGCGGTGGCTGTTGGCCTCGCCCTGGTAGCGCTCTCGGAGCGCCATCTTGGACAAGGTTGCGCAATCCTCCGCCACCGAGGGCGATGCACCCTTCGGGATTTTCTTAGCAGCGTGACACGACATTTCCGGGTTACTTACGAGCGTGACATTTGCCTTCTGGGGGAGGTGCGCAAACGCCTGTGCTACAGCGCTTTCGGGGGTTTTCTTGGCGATTTTCTCATGTCGCGTAGGCTGAGAAAATTTGAGCTTAAGCATAGGACTATTGTTCACAGTTTGCTCCATTCCGGCCCTGAGGCCTTGCGAGATTTGTGAACAATCGATAGGGTGATCCTTGCAGTAGGTTTGCCCCTCGACTGTTCTCCCTAAGGCCTTCGACGTTTCCCGCGTCGGGGGCCTTTTCCGTTTGACGTTAGGCACGGGTTTTGGCTAATGGGAAGCGGTGGTGGACCGCAGTTTGCTCCAGGCCTAGCCGGGCCGGAAGTATCGGCGGTTAGCCAATCCTATAGATTTCTTTTTGGTATCAATGCCGGGGTTATGGTCCGTTAGCCAAGATAACCCATTGAAATCGCTGCATAGTGCGTCACCCCTAGGGCGTACCACCTGGCTCCCCTCACCTGAACATTCGACGTGAATTTCGCCCTGCAAAGGGTAGAGACCCGGTCTCATGGCCTTTCGACATGCGCTCACGCGGCCTGCCGTGACGTCGGGTCGATAGTGCCACGATTATTATTCCATACGATCGTCGAACCGTCTGCCGTCCGCCTATACGGCGCGGGCCGCATCGAGGATGCGCAGTTGGACGCGGCGCGTCCCCTGCCAGATATCGGCCGAGAGGCTTCCGGCGAGATGCATGGTTATTCCCCGCGACGCGAGAAGAAAGTCGCCGAGCGGCGTCTGGAAGGCGCGGAAGGCGATGGCGTCGAGTCGCGCGCCGTCCTGCCCCTCAAGCGTCACCTTGACATGGTCCGTTCCGATCTGGCGCACGTCGCGGATCCTGTGGGCGGGGATGGCGAAGATCGGCTGCGGATGGCCGGAGCCGTAAGGGCCCGCCTGCTCCAGCCGGTCGATCAGTTCGATGGTCGCGCCGGAGGCTGCCAAAGCGCCGTCGATCTTGACCGTCTCGGCGGCCACCAGATCATGGACGGTGCGGGCGGCGCGCTCCTCGAGGAAATGACGCAGGCGCCCGAGATTGGCGCGTTCGACGGTCAGGCCGGCCGCCATGGCGTGGCCGCCGCCCTTGACGAGAAGCCCCTCCTCGACGGCCGCGCGAACGACCTTGCCGATGTCGAAACCGGCGATCGAGCGGCCCGATCCGGTTCCCCGGCCATTGAGATCGAAGGAGATGGCAAAGGCCGGGCGGCGGAAGCTTTCCTTGAGACGGGCCGCAAGCAGGCCGACGATGCCGGGATGCCAGTTCTCCCGTGCCGTGACGATCACGGCGGCGCCGTCGCCATTGCCATATTCCGCCAGTACCTCGGCCTGAGCCTCCATCAGCATCACCTGCTCGATCGCCTGACGTTCGCGGTTCAGCTCGTCGAGGCGCGCGGCGATCGCGTCGGCCTCGTTGCTGTCGTCCAGCGTCAGCAGACGGCTGCCGAGTGCGGCATCGCCGATGCGACCGCCGGCATTGATGCGCGGTCCCACGAGAAACCCGAAATGGTACGGCGTGACCGGGCCGCTGAGGCCCGCCTTGCGGAAGAGCGCGGCAAGGCCGGGGTTCTTCATGTGGCGCGCAGCGATCAGCCCCTTGACGACATAGGCCCGGTTCAGGCCCTTCAGCGGCACCACATCACATACGGTCGCCAGCGCCACGATATCGAGATGGGACAGGAGATCGAAGCTGCCGGCCCGCAGGTCGCCCCGCTCGCGCAGGACGCGCAGCAGATTGACCAGTACCAGCATGACGACGCCGGCCGCGCAGAGATGCCCCTGACCTGACAGATCGTCCTCTCGATTGGGATTGACCAGCGCGACAGCCGGCGGCAGTTCGCCCGAGACCTGATGGTGATCGATGACGACGACGTCGATGCCGCGCGTCCGCGCGCGCTGCAGCGATTCGTGGCTGGTCGAGCCGCAATCCACGGTCACGATCAAGCCGGCGCCGTTGTCGATCAGCTTGTCGATCGCACCCGGGTTCGGGCCGTAACCCTCGAAGATGCGGTCCGGAATGTAGATTTCCGCCGTGACGCCGAAGTGGGTGAGCAGGCGATAGAGGATGGCGGATGAGGCCGCGCCATCGACATCGTAGTCGCCAAAGATGGCGACACGTTCCTGCCGCGCGATCGCATCGGCGATGCGGACCGCGGCTTTCCGGCAATCGGTCAGCGTGTCGGGGTCCGGCATCAGGCTGCGGATGGTGGGATCGAGGAACGCGATGGCGTCTTCCTGCTGAACACCACGGCCGGCAAGGACGCGAGCGATCAGATCGGGAAGACCGTGGACCTGGCTGATCGCCAGAGCCCGGTTTTGGCCCGCCTGGTCCAGCCGCGACGCCCATCTCTGGCCCGTGACCGACGTTTCGACGCCGAGAAAGGCCCGCGGAACCGGGTCCGGAAGCTCGCTCATACGTGCGCCTTCCCGTCGGACAAGGGCCGCGTGACCGACAGTTCGGACGAGGCAGAGCCGATCTCAGTAATCCTTCGGACGCTCGATGCGGATAACCTGCGGTTCGCCGACGAGATAGCCCTCGCCCTTGATTGCCGCCACGGCATCGCGAACCGAGTGCTCGGCCGTCGCGTGCGTGACGAGAATGATCGTCTGCGGCTTGCCGGTTTCCTGTGTGTGCTTGGAATGCTGCATGATCGATTCGAGCGAGATACCGTTTTCCGCCATGCGGGAGGCGACGCTGGCGAAGACGCCGGCGCGGTCGATGACCTTGAGCCGGATGAAATAGCCGCCTTCATGGCTCTGGATCTGCGCGCGGGTGTAAGGGATGAGCGCCGCGACCGGGCGGCCGAAGGCCGGAACGTGCTGGGCGCCGGGACGGCTCTTGGCGATATCGGCGATGTCGCCGAGCACGGCGGAGGCCGTCGCATTGCCCCCGGCACCGGGGCCTACCATCAGAAGCTCGCCGAGGATATCCGATTCGATCGCGACCGCATTGGTGACGCCGTCGACCTGGGCGATGACGGAATCGAACGGCACCATGGTCGGGTGCACCCGCTGCTCGATGCCGCCGCTGTCAGTGCGCTGGGCGACGCCGAGGAGCTTGATCCGGTAGCCGAGATCGGAGGCCGCCTGGATGTCCTCGATCGAGATATTGGTGATGCCTTCGAGGTAGATATCGTCCGCCGCAATCGCGGTGCCGAAGGCAAGACTCGTGAGGATCGACAGCTTGTGCGCCGTGTCGTTGCCCTCGATATCGAAGGCAGGGTCGGCCTCGGCATAGCCGAGGCGCTGGGCTTCCTTCAGGCACGCCTCGAAGCTGAGGCCTTCCTTTTCCATCTTGGTCAGGATGTAATTGCAGGTACCGTTCATGATGCCGTAGACGCGGGCGATGGTGTTGCCGGTCATCGATTCGCGCAGCGCCTTGATGACGGGAATGCCGCCGGCGACCGCCGCCTCGTAGTTCAGCAGAGCGCCATGCTCTTCGGCAATGCCTGCGAGCTCGATGCCGTGGGCCGCCAGCAATGCCTTGTTGGCGGTGACGACATGGATACCGCGGGCCAGCGCGGTCTTCACCGCAGAATAGGCCGGATCGCCCGCACCGCCCATGAGCTCGACGAACACGTCCATCTCTGCCTGCGCCGCCAGCGTTCCCGCATCGGCAAACCAGATGTCATCGGCAAGCGCGATACCGCGATCCTTGGCGCGATCGCGCGCGGTCACGGCAACAACCTTGATCGGCCGGCCGCAGGTCGTGGCCAACGTTTCGCGGCGTTCGGTGAGAATGCGGACCAGAGAGGCGCCCACGGTGCCCAAGCCCGCAATGCCGATTCTCAGCGCGTCTGCCATACTCATGATCCTAACTGTCTGAAAAATGTCCCGCCGACGCTGCGGCGGGAGGATGTGTCTTTGGTCTTTCGCGGACCCTGGAAGGGCCTAGCGGCGGGCGTTGAGCGAAATCACGTTGTGCAGCGTGTCGTCGGCGGTGGACAGAAACTTCTTCAGATTCCGTGCCGCCTGGCGGATGCGGTGCTCGTTCTCGACCAGCGCGATGCGGACATAGTCGTCGCCCTGCTCGCCGAAGCCGATGCCGGGGGCGACCGCGATGTCGGCCTTCTCGACCAGCAGCTTGGAGAATTCGAGCGAGCCGAGATGACGAAATTTCTCCGGGATCTTGGCCCAGGCAAACATCGTCGCTTCCGGGGGCGGCACCTCGAAGCCGGCCTTGCCGAAGCTTTCGACCAGCACATCGCGACGGCGCTTGTAGACGGCGCGCACTTCCGCGATGTCGGAGCCGTCACCGTTGAGGGCATGCGTGGCCGCGACCTGGATCGGCGTGAACGCGCCGTAGTCGAGATAGGACTTCACGCGCGTCAGCGCCGAGATCAGGCGCTCGTTGCCGACGGCGAAGCCGATGCGCCAGCCGGGCATGGAGAAGGTCTTCGACATCGAGGTGAATTCGACGGTGCAATCCATCGCTCCGGGGACTTCCAGAACGGACGGCGGCGGCGTGTCACCGAAATAGATCTCGGAATAGGCGAGGTCCGACAGGATGACGATGTCGTTGCGCTTGGCGAAGGCGACGACTTCCTTGTAGAAATCGAGCGTCGCCACATGCGCCGTCGGGTTGGACGGATAGTTGATGATCAGCGCGATCGGCTTGGGGATCGAATGCTTGATCGCCCGTTCCAGCGGCGGGAAGAACGTATCGTCGGGCTCCACGGAGATGGAGCGGATGACACCGCCGGTCATGAGGAAGCCGAAGGCGTGGATCGGGTAGGTCGGGTTCGGGCACAGCACGACATCGCCGGGCGCCGTGATGGCCTGCGCCATGTTGGCAAAGCCTTCCTTGGAACCGAGCGTGGCCACAACCTGCGTGTCGGGATTGAGCTTCACGCCGAAACGGCGTGCGTAGTAGGCGGCCTGTGCCCGGCGGAGACCGGGAATGCCCTTGGACGAGGAATAGCGATGGGTGCGCGGATCGCGCACGACCTCGCAGAGCTTGTCGACGATGGCCTGGGGTGTGGGAAGGTCGGGATTGCCCATGCCGAGGTCGATAATGTCGGCGCCGCCCGCTCGCGCGCTAGCCTTCAGGCGATTGACCTGTTCGAAGACGTAGGGCGGCAGACGCCGGACTTTATGAAACTCTTCCATCTCTCTGACCTTGTCCAGAACGCCTGCATCCGGCCGGATGCGCGTGAGGGCGTTCTCTTTGATGTAATTCGAACAGCGTCTCGGCAAAATGATGACGCGTTCTCCTGCAGTATGCCCGTCGCACCCTTTCCGAAACTGGCCTCTAGCACCGGAAACACTGCAACAGGAAGAGATCTGCAAACATCGCCGGACGTTCTCGACGGCCTGGAACGCTGCAGCACGACCGGAAACGCCTCATGGAAAAGGCGTGATCCACCCCTTGGTCGACGTTCTGGCTTTGCGTCCAAACGCCTCGAAAGGCAAGCCTTAATTGCGGATCTCGTTGAGCGTGTCCGCGCCGTGATGTTCGGCGAGCGCGTTCAGTTCCGCCAGCCGACGGCGGTATTCCGCCTCGGAGATCGCGCCGGAGGCGCGGCGGGCCGACAACGCGCTCAGCCGCGTCGAGACGCTCGCGGCCTCTTCGTTCGTCATCTGCGGCGCCGCGGCGGAAAGCTTGCCTTCGATGCGCGGATAGACATTCGTCGGCACCGGGCGCACCATGGTGGAAGTATAGGCCGGCGTACGATCGGCCTGCGGGGTCGTGCAGCCGACGGCGGCGGCGCAGAGCGCGCCGATCGTCGCAGTGCGCAGCATCGAAGTTCCCGACAGCAATTTCATGGTATCCCTCTACACCCAGATCGTCCGGCGGTTGCCGATTTGCGTGGCGCATCCCCGCCCCGCATGGCAACATGTGCTGGCACTTGTAGTGATATTCGGGCGAAATGTAAAAAGCCAAAACAAAGAGATATGGCGGGAGGATCTGGTGGGAGACGACAAGACGACCGGCAACGGCTCTAGCGCTTTTCCGGGCTTAGATCCGAAAGCCATCGAAGCCTATGTGATCAAGGATCCCGAAGCCCTGACCGTCAACCTTGCGCGCTCGCTGGAGCATGTCGGCAAAGCGGCGTCCGCCTGGCTTGCGCCGCGGGAAAGCGGCGAGAAGGTCGATACGATCGCTGATCCGATGACGGATCTCGTAAAGACCCTCTCCAAGGTTTCCGAATACTGGATGTCGGATCCGCGCCGGTCGTTCGAGGCACAGACGCATCTGATGACCAGCATAATGGGCATGTGGACGCGCAGCCTGCAGAAGGTCAGCGGCCTCGATGCATCTGTCGGCGAGACACCCGCAGCCGCGCCCGTGGCCGACAAGCGCTTTTCCGATCCGGACTGGGTCGCGAACCCCTTCTTCGACATGCTGCGTCAGGCCTATCTCGTGCTTTCCGACTGGGCGGAGACGATGGTGACGCGGACGGAAGGACTGGACGCGCACACGCGCCACAAGGCCGCCTTCTATGTGCGCCAGGTCACGGAAGCCCTCTCCCCATCCAACTTCATCGCCACCAATCCCCAGCTCTACCGCGAGACCGTCGCCGCCAATGGTGCCAATCTCGTCAACGGCATGCGGATGCTGGCCGAGGACATTCTCTCCGGCAAGGGCGATCTGCGCCTGCGCCAGAGCGACACGAGCAAGTTTGCGATCGGTGAGAACATCGCGCTGACGCCGGGCAAGGTGCTGGCGCAAAGCGAGGTCTGTCAGGTCATCCAGTACGATGCCACGACGGAAACGGTGCTGAAGCGCCCTCTCCTCATCTGCCCGCCCTGGATCAACAAGTTCTACGTTC
The DNA here is from genome assembly GCF_021168455.1 of Rhizobium quercicola. Classification (NCBI taxonomy): domain Bacteria; kingdom Pseudomonadati; phylum Pseudomonadota; class Alphaproteobacteria; order Hyphomicrobiales; family Rhizobiaceae; genus Rhizobium; species Rhizobium quercicola. The sequence goes on along the minus strand of NZ_JAJOZR010000009.1, from coordinate 188,407 downwards.
TCGACCTCAACCCGCAGAAGTCCTTCATCAAATGGGCCGTGGACCAAGGCCACACGGTCTTTGTCATCTCCTGGGTGAACCCCGACGAGCGGCACGCGGCCAAGGACTGGGAATCCTATGCGCGCGAGGGCATCGGCTTCGCGCTCGACACAGTGAAGCAGGCGACGGGGGAAGACGAGGTCAATGCGGTGGGCTATTGCGTCGGCGGCACGCTGCTCTCGGCAACGCTCGCGCTGCATGCGCAGGAGGGCGACCGGCGCATCCGGTCCGCGACCCTCTTCACGACGCAGGTCGATTTCACCCATGCGGGCGACCTCAAGGTCTTCGTCGATGAGGACCAGATCGCGCAGATTGAAAAGCGCATGAGCGAGAAAGGCTATCTCGAAGGGTCGAGCATGGCGCTCGCGTTCAACATGCTGCGCGCGTCCGAGCTGATCTGGCCCTATGTCGTCAACAACTACCTGAAGGGCGTCGAGCCCTCGGCCTTCGACCTTCTCTACTGGAACGCCGATTCGACCCGGATGCCGGCCGCAAACCACTCGTTCTACCTGCGCAACTGCTACCTCGAAAACAGGCTCAGCCGCGGCGAGATGGTGCTGGCGGGCAAGACGCTGTCGCTGAAGGATGTGACCATCCCCATCTACAACCTCGCGACACGGGAAGATCATATCGCGCCGGCGAAGTCCGTCTTTCTCGGCAGCAGCGCCTTCGGCGGCGAGGTCACCTATGTTCTCTCCGGCTCCGGCCATATCGCCGGCGTGGTCAATCCGCCCGACAAGCGAAAGTACCAGTTCTGGACAGGCGGTCCGCCGGTCGGCGAACTGGAGGACTGGATCGCGAGCGCCAGGGAAACGTCGGGCTCTTGGTGGCCGAACTGGCATGACTGGGTGGCATCTCTCGACGGCGAGCGGGTTCCTGCCCGGCGGACGGGCGGCTCGATGAACTCGATCGAGGAAGCGCCAGGCTCCTTTGTCAGGGTTCGCGCCTGAACCAAGGGGCGGCGCCTGCTGGCGAGGCAAGTATTTCCGGAACTTCGACGGTTTGGGCTGTGGTTTTGCTCTCGCCTTCATTGCCGACACCCGTCCTTGCCTTTAGCATAAGCGGAAAGACGGTCCGAAAGGTGTGGCCAAGGGTCGTGACAGCGTCCCTGCGGTTCCCCCACAGACGGCAGACGACGCAGGACAGGCAAGCAGAAGAGGTTCGGCCATGGTCAACTACATCGAAGCGGCGGCCGCGCCCACGCGAAACACCGGGGTCATCCGGCTGCACACGGCGGAGGACTTCGAGGGCATGCGACGCGCCTGCCGCATCACTGCGCGGTGTCTCGACGCGCTGGTCGATATCGTCAAGCCGGGCGTCACCACGGATGCGATCGACCGGTTCGTCTTCGACTTCGGCATGAAAAACGGCGTTCTGCCCGCCACGCTCAACTACCGCGGCTATACCAAGTCGTCCTGCACCTCCATCAACCATGTGGTCTGCCACGGCATTCCCAATGACAAGCCGCTGCGCGAAGGCGATATCGTCAACATCGATGTCACCTATGTGGTGGACGGCTGGCACGGTGATTCGAGCCGGATGTATCCGGTCGGCGAGATCAAGCGCGCGGCACAGCGGCTGCTCGAGGTGACGCATGAATGCTTGATGCGCGGCATCGCCGCGGTGAAGCCCGGCGCGCGCATCGGCGCGATCGGCGAGGCGATCCAGACCTTCGCCGAGGCCGAACGCTGTTCGGTCGTGCGCGACTTCTGCGGCCACGGCGTCGGCCGCCTCTTTCACGATGCGCCGAACATTCTGCATTACGGCCGTGCCAGCGACGGGCCAGAAATGCGCGAAGGCATGATCTTCACGATCGAGCCGATGATCAATCTCGGCCGGCCGCATGTGAAGGTGCTGGCCGACGGCTGGACGGCGGTGACGCGCGACCGGTCGCTGTCGGCCCAGTATGAGCATGCCGTCGGCGTCACCGCCGATGGCTGCGAGGTCTTCACGCTCTCTCCGGCCGGTCTCGACCGTCCCGGCCTGCCGGACGCGTGATGGGCGCAAAACCTCCCTTCGATTTCGACGCCGACGCGCCGGAGCCAGCGGACGAACGCGGATTCTTCGCCGATCAGCCGGCACGCCGCACGGCTGCGTCGGGTGAGCGGCGGTTTGCGCCGAAGCCGGCTTTGAAAGATGCCGACGAGGCGCATTACCACGGTCATCGCGACAGGTTGAGAAGCCGCTACCGGGACAATGGCGACACGGCACTGGCCGATTACGAACTCCTCGAACTCCTGTTGTTCCGCCTGATCCCGCGCCGCGATACCAAGCCGATCGCCAAGGCGCTGCTCGACCGGTTCGGCACGCTGTCCGGCGTTCTCGGCGCACCCCCGGCCCTGCTGCAGGAGGTCAAGGGCATCGGCGAGGCCGTCGCGCTGGACCTGAAGCTCGTATCGACCATCGCCCATCGCATGCTGAAGAGCGAGTTGCGGGGCAAGAAAGTGCTCTCGTCTTGGTCGCAGGTGATCGAGTACTGCCATGCCGCCATGGCCAGCGAGACACGCGAGCAGTTCCGAATCCTGTTCCTCGACAAGCGCAATGCCCTGATCGCCGACGAGGTGCAGCAGACCGGAACGATCGACCACACCCCCGTCTATCCGCGCGAGGTCGTCAAGCGTGCGCTGGAGCTATCGGCCACCGCCGTCATCCTCGTGCACAATCACCCTTCCGGCGACCCGACGCCGTCGCGGGCGGATATCGACATGACGAAGACCATCATCGACACCGCAAAGCCGCTGGGCGTCTCCGTCCACGACCACATCATCATCGGCCGCGACGGTCATGCGAGCCTCCGCGGGCTGCGGCTGATCTAGAGGTCGTCCGGCGCACCGGTCCCAAGCTCGCGCAAGGCTTGCCGCCCTGTCGGTTTCTCGCCATTTTGCGTCGTTCACACAGTCTCCATGATTGACCTATAGGGCATTGACGCGCGACATTTGCCGCAACGCACAACGATTCATCCTCCTATCGGAAACATTCCATGATGCAGTATGACCTCATCGTCGTCGGCAGCGGCCCCGCCGGCCGTCGCGCCGCCATCCAGGCCGCCAAGCTCGGCAAGAAGGTGGTGGTGATCGAGCAGGGCAAACGCGTCGGCGGCGTTTCCGTGCATACCGGCACCATACCGTCCAAGACGATGCGCGAGACGGCGCTGAACCTCTCGGGCTGGCGCGAACGCGGCTTCTACGGGCGCGCCTACCGGGTCAAGGAACAGATCAGCGCGGAGGACCTGCGCCGCCGCCTGATCATCACGCTCGACCACGAGGTCGAGGTTCTGGAGCACCAGTTCGCCCGCAATCGCGTCCAGCATATCCGGGGGCGCGCGAGCTTCGTCGATCCGACGACCATGCAGGTCGTCAAGGAAGATGGCGAGGTCATGCAGATCACGGGGACGAGCATCCTCCTGGCGGTCGGCACGAAGCCCTTCCGCCCCGACTACATTCCCTTCGACGGTAAGACGGTGCTGGACAGCGACGAACTGCTCGATATCGACGAGCTGCCCCGCTCCATGGCCGTCATCGGCGCTGGCGTCATCGGCATCGAATATGCGACGATCTTCAGCGCGCTCGATACGGCCGTGACGATCATCGACCCGAAATCGACCATGCTCGATTTCATCGACAAGGAAATCGTCGAGGATTTCACCTATCAGCTGCGCGACCGCAACATGAAGCTGCATCTCGGCCAGAAGGCCGACAAGGTGGAACGCCTGCCGGACGGCAAATGCCAGATCACGCTCGACAGCGGTCGGGTCATCCTCTGCGAGATGGTGCTGTTTGCAGCCGGACGCATGGGGGCCACCGAATCGCTCAACCTTGCAGCCGCCGGCCTGCAGGCCGACACGCGCGGACGACTCAGCGTCAATCCCGAGACGTTCCAGACCGCCGTCCCCAACATCTACGCCGCCGGCGATGTCATCGGCTTTCCGAGCCTTGCCTCGACCTCCATGGAACAGGGTCGCATCGCGGCGCGCGTGGCCGTCGGCGCCATCGCCAAGGAGCCGCCGAAATTCTTCCCGTACGGCATCTACGCCGTGCCCGAAATCTCGACCTGCGGCCTGACCGAGGAAGAGGTAAAAACGCGCGGCATTCCGTACGAATGCGGCATCGCGCGTTTCCGCGAGACCTCGCGCGGGCACATCATGGGCCTCGATTCGGGCCTCCTGAAACTGATCTTTTCGCTCAAGACCCGCCGCCTTCTCGGAATCCACATCGTCGGCGAAGGTGCGACCGAACTCGTCCATATCGGCCAGGCCGTCCTCAACCTGAAGGGCACCGTCGAGTATTTCGTCGAGAACACCTTCAACTACCCGACGCTTGCCGAAGCCTACAAGATCGCCGGCCTCGACGCCTGGAACCGCATGGGCGACCTGAAGGGTACGGCGCATTGAGACGGCGTTGAAGCGCTGACCACGGACGAAGAGCGAAGAGCCCCTCATCCCGCTGCCGCGACCTTCTCCCCGCACGCGGGGCGAAGGGACTTCACGTGGGCGTTCACCGCCTGTCCCGCCAGCGTGATCTCGGAAAGAAACCGAAAGCGCGACCATGTCCCTCTCCGTGCCTACGGGGAGAGGGCCAGGGTGAGCGGCAGCCGCATTTGAGCGTTGCTAGCAAGCGCGTCAACACCCCAAACGAAAAACCCCGCCGGCGAAACCGGCGGGGTTTTCTATATTCAGACTGCGCGGCGATTACTCGGCGGCGCTGTCGTCTGTGGCCTTCTTCTTGGAAGCGGCCTTCTTCTTCGGTGCGGCGGTTTCCTCGCCTTCGGCAGCTTCGGCCTTGGCGGCCGACTTCTTCTTGGCAGAGGTCTTGGCCGGCTTGTCGTTGCCGTCCTCGTCGTCAGCCATCAGCTCTTCCTTGCTGACCGTCTTGTCGGTCACGCTGACTTCCGACAGGAGATGATCGACGACCTTTTCTTCGAAGATCGGCGCGCGCAGCGAAGCGGCGGCACCCGGGGTCTTCTGGAAGTAGTCGATGATCTGCTTTTCCTGGCCGGGGAACTGGCGAAGCTGATCGAACAGCGACCGCTGCATTTCTTCGTCGGTGACCGTGACGCCGGCCTTTTCGCCGATTTCCGAGAGAACCAGGCCGAGACGAACGCGGCGTTCCGCAAGCTTGCGGTACTCGACGCGGGCTTCTTCTTCCGTGGTTTCCTCATCGGCGAAGGTCTTGCCGGCCTGTTCCAGGTCGGTGTTAATCTGGCGCCAGATGTTGTCGAACTCGGCATCGACGAGGCGCTGCGGCGTGTCGAACTGGTACATTTCGTCCAGCTGGTCGAGCATCTGACGCTTGACCTTCTGGCGCGTCATCGAACCGTACTGGCTCTCGATCTGGCCGCGAACGATTTCCTTCAGCTTGTCGGCCGATTCGACGCCAAGCTTGGTGGCCAGTTCGTCATTGATCTCGACAGCGCCGGGGGCGGCAACCGACTTGACCTTGATGTCGAAGGTGGCTTCCTTGCCAGCGAGATTCGCTGCCGGATATTCGGCCGGGAACGTGACGGTGATCGTCTTTTCGTCGCCGGTGGAGGCGCCGACCAGCTGTTCTTCGAAGCCGGGGATGAAACGGTTGGAGCCGAGAACCAGCTCCGCGTCTTCGTCCTTGCCGCCGTCGAAGGCTTCGCCATCGACCTTGCCGAGATAGTCGATCGTGACGCGATCGCCATTCTCGGCTGCACCGGTCTTGTCTTCGAAGGTGCGCGCGCTTTCGGCGATGCGCATGATCTGCTCGGTGACTTCGTCTTCGGCGATATCGACCACTTCGCGCGTGATCTTGATGCCGCTGGCATCCTTCAGCTCGATGGCCGGGATGACTTCATAGGCGAGCGTGAATTCGAAATCGGCTTCGGCGCTCAGGATCTTCTCGGCTTCCGCCTCGTCCTCGGTCATCGCCACTTCCGGCTGGGTCGCAGACTTTTCGCCGCGCTCCGACAGGATCTCGGTGGGCTTGTCGCGGACCAGCTCGTTGACGAGTTCGGCCATGATCGACTTGCCGTACATCTTCTTGAGATGTGCAACCGGTACCTTGCCCGGACGGAAGCCGTTGATCTTGACCTTGTCCTTGGCATCGGCGAGGCGCTCATTCATGCGCGCCTGCATGTCCTTTGCCGGGATGACGACCTTGAGTTCGCGCTTCAGCCCATCCGCGAGCGTTTCGATAACCTGCATGTTCCAACCTTCATTTCACGTTGACAGGGCTCTGCCGTTGAATGCTTCAGGCGAGCCGATCCGGGTGCCGGGAGTGGCTTTACGCAAATCGAACGCCGTTTTGCAAGCAAAACAGCGCTGCCGCCGGGTCTATACCGACCCATTCGTCTATCTGGTGCGGGTAGAGAGACTTGAACTCCCACGCCTTACGGCACCAGAACCTAAATCTGGCGTGTCTACCAATTTCACCATACCCGCGTTCAGAAGCGGCTGCCTGGTCTCGACAGATGGGCGGGAGATACACTGTTCCTGCCGCAACCGGGTCCAGGCCTCCCGAGCGCGGCGTCTCTATAACACCCGTTCCCTGGGGATCAAAGGGAAAATGCGGTTTTTCCGGCGATCGCGCCTAGCGACGTCACCGCCGTCTTTCCCGGCTCTCCTGCTCCCTCAAGTCCGCGCGCATCGCCGAGGTTTGCGCAGGCCGCATGGGTGCGATGCAGCAAACCCCCTGCCTCTAATCGATTTGATTGGCTATATCAGCATCATGACAACGCGCCGGTGCGATATGCCGGCACTTCCAAAAGGAAACCGGACATGAACATCACCCGCTCTTTCTCCACATGGCGCAAGTATCGTCAGACCGTTTCGGAACTCGGCCGCATGAGCGATCGCGAACTGAACGACCTCGGCATCGGCCGCAGCGAAATCCTCAGCGTCGCGCGCAAGGCCGTTCGTTAAGAACGATCTGCCTGCAAGGCACTGGAAACGTGAACGCCCTTCGGCTCCGCCGGAGGGCGTTTTTCTGTGCGCGATCCGGTGTTTCGACGCCGCCATTCCGAACTGCCCGACCTTCTGTCAGTGGCTCGCTACAAAATTGGTCAGACAGATCGGATGCGTGCAAAATGTGCAGGCATCTGCACAAATGCATGGCAGATGCATAGTCTTTGCACTCCATCTTTCCAAATCACGGGCGTATAAGCAGCGTCAACGAGATGGCTCGAACGACGGCCTCTCCCCCTGATACCGAAGGATAAGACCATGAACCCCATTCGCATTGCCAAGAGCTGGATCAACTACCGCCGCACCGTTGCCGAACTCGGCAACCTGTCGAACCATGCCCTGTCGGACATCGGCATCACGCGTTTCGACATTCGCAACATCGCCTCGCGCTCCTACCGTTAATCGGCGGATCGACGAGACTGCAGGCCAGCGGCGCTCTTCGGGGCGCCGCTTTCGTTTGTGGCGGACGCAAGCATCGGGCGCCCTGCCCGCATGCGCCTGCCCTTCCGGGCCGCGCCGTTTTGTTCTATGAACGCGCCATGACGAAGCACAGCTCCTATTCCCCTATCCATGTCATCGGCGGCGGCCTTGCCGGCAGCGAAGCCGCCTGGCAGATCGCCCAATCCGGTATTCCCGTCATCCTGCACGAGATGCGCGGCGTGCGCGAAACCGAGGCGCACAAGACGGATCACCTTGCCGAGCTGGTCTGCTCAAACTCCTTCCGCTCCGACGACGCGACCAGCAATGCCGTCGGCGTGCTGCATGCCGAGATGCGGCTTGCTGGCTCGCTGATCATGGCGTGCGCCGACCGAAATCAGGTACCGGCAGGCGGTGCGCTCGCCGTGGACCGGGATGGTTTCTCGGCGGCCGTCACGAAGGCCATCGGCGAGCATCCCCTGATCGAGCTGACGCGCGAGGAGGTGTCCGCACTGCCGCCTGAGGCCTGGGATCTCGCCATCATCGCCACGGGGCCCCTCACGGCACCGGCCCTTGCCGAAGCCATCCAGGCACAGACCGGCGCCGACGCGCTTGCCTTTTTCGACGCCATTGCGCCGATCATCCATACCGAGACGATCGACATGGATGTCTGCTGGTTCCAGTCGCGCTACGACAAGGTCGGCCCCGGCGGCACGGGCAAGGATTACATCAACTGCCCCATGGACGAGGCGCAATACAATGCGTTCGTCGATGCGCTGATCGCGGGCGACCGGATCGGCTTCAAGGAATGGGAGGGCACGCCCTATTTCGACGGCTGCCTGCCGATCGAGGTGATGGCGGAACGCGGCCGTGAAACGCTGCGCCATGGCCCGATGAAGCCGATGGGTCTCACCAATGCGCACAATCCGACCGTCAAGGCCTATGCGGTCGTGCAGCTCCGTCAGGACAATGCGCTCGGCACGCTCTACAATATGGTCGGCTTCCAGACGAAGCTGAAATACGGCGCACAGGCTGACATCATCCGCATGATCCCCGGCCTGGAGCGGGCGGAGTTCGCCCGCCTCGGCGGTCTGCACCGCAACACCTACCTGAATTCGCCGATCCTGCTCGATCACTCCCTGACGCTCAAATCCCGTCCGGGTCTGCGTTTTGCCGGACAGATCACCGGTTGCGAAGGCTATGTGGAGAGTGCCAGCATCGGGCTTCTCGCCGGCCGGTTCGCGGCAGCCGAGCGCAAAGGAGAGGCGCTGCATCTCCCGCCACCGACGACCGCGTTCGGCGCGCTTCTCGGTCACATCACGGGCGGGCATATCGTTTCGGACGAGGAACCCGGCAAGCGCTCCTTCCAGCCGATGAACGTCAATTTCGGCCTGTTTCCGCCGCTCGATCCCGGCGCCATCGTCAAGCCGGAAGGCGTGAAGCGCTTTCGCGGCAAGGACAAAGCGATCGTTAAGAAGAACCTTGTCGCAAGCAGGGCGCTTGCGGACTGCGCCGCCTGGCTCGGCGACAGCAACGGACTGCTTCGGTCGGCCTGACCCCAGCCTGTCTGTCGGGTTCAGGAACTGAAGCTGCCGAGGATCCAGAGCGAGACCTCGGCGGCCGTCTCGGCATTGGCGAACTCGTAGGTTCCATCGAAAATCGCCGTATCGTTGAACGACAGGGCAAGGCCGCGGCCGCTCGCGGAATGGGTGATCCGAACCTTGCCGGGGACGATCAGATGGCAGAGATAGTGCCGCCCCTGCGACAGCACGATGCCTGCCTTGCCGTCATGCAGCCGGACGAAGAAGGCATGGCCATCCGCCGTCGGGTGGATGGCGCGGATCGCTTCATCGGGAAACGCACGGCCGAAATCGAGGATGGCCTGCCCCTCGTCCGGAACCGACAGATCCTCGGCCTCCTGCCGCTTCATGCGCTGGTAGATATAAGCCGCCGCGAACAGCGATGCGACGATGGCAAACCAGGATATCATCGCGTCTTTCCATTCTGAGGCCGCGATCAACGCGCATCGGCTTCTCGTCTCACGTGCAGGCACTCTCCCGCAACCTGCGCAAAGATATCTGTAGCGCGCGTGGCTTGCGCGAATGTCCCGCGCTACCAGCGACCGCTTCGGGCTGCTCGCCACATCCACCATTGCCGCCGCCATTGCGGTGGAACGATGGAATGGTCGAAAATATCCGCGCCCGCCGTCTCTGCGCGCGCGAAAACCTTGTCTGCCAGCGCCAGGGTCGCAAAGGCCGGCCGGTTCTGACGCGAGATGGACTGCGACGCCACCCGTGCTTTACCAAGGTGTTCCCGCCCGAGCCCGGTCAAAGCCTGCACAGCCCGTGTGACGGCCGGACGATCCTCTCCTTTCAGGAAGGATGTGCGGTCGAGCCCGGTGGCGGTCAGAAGGTCGGCCGGGAAATAGACCTGCCCGCGCTGGCGGTGGATGGGCGCGAGCATGAGGAGACCGGCAATCGTCTGCGCGACGCCGGCATGGCCTGCCGCATCGGCCGAGCCGCGCGCGGCTTGCGGGTCGAGGATGAGACAGGCGAGCTGGATCAGGGCAGAGGCGGTTTCGCCGGCATAGCCTTCCAGCGCGCTCCGGCTTTCCATCGGGTCGTCGTAAAGATCGAAGACGCGGGCGTCGATCATGTCGAGCAGCACGCCGATCGGCAGATGCGCATCGCGGATGGTGTGCAGCAGGGCTTCGGCGAGCGGATTGCCGTCCGCCTTGGCGCCGGTCGTGTCCTCCAGCGCGTCGCGCCACCATTGCAGGCGGATTTCGCCCGGAAGCGGATCGCGCACGACATCGCGGATACGGGCGATCTCGGCATGGAAGGCATAGAGCGCGGCGAGCGGCCCCTGTTTTTCCGGTGGTGCCAGCAGGCAGGCGAGGTAACGGTCGCGATCGCTCTCGCGGAGTGCGGCAAGGCTCGCGGAGAAATCCTGCGGGCCGGGGATGGTGTCGGGCGTTGCGCTATCGGACATGGGACTCGTTCGCGTCACACGGCGATGAGAGCGGCAGCGACGCTGCGCTCTTCGGCCAGCATGATATTGTAGGTGCGAACCGCAGCGCCGGTGCTCATCGGGTCGGAGGATATGGAGCGGCTGCGAAAGGCCGTCTTGAGATCGCCGGAGAGCGGGCGGATATTGGCGCCGGTCCCGACAAGAATGACCTCTATGTCGCCGGCCTCGGCGATCACGCGATCGAAATCGGCTGCCGTCAGAGGTTCGCCTTCTTCTTTCTCCCAGCCGTAAATCCCCGAGGGGAGCAGGAGGAGCGACCCGCGATGCGACATGCCGGCGAAGCGAAAACCGCCATTGCCGTAGGCATCGATCGGCGCGCGACCGGGAAAATGGGCGTTGCGAACTTCGATCGGTCGGCGCATCAGGCTGCTCCCTGCATGTCGCGTGCCCGGGCGCGGGCACGCTTCAGCCGGAAGAGGATCAGCACCGGCCCGGCGACATAGATGGAGGAGAAGGTCGCCACGGCCACCCCGAACATCAGCACGACGGCGAAAGGCCGGATCGTATCGCTGCCGAAGAGACTCAGCGCCGCGAGTGCCAGAAGCGTCGTCGCACCCGTCAGCACGGTGCGCGAGAGCGTCTGGTTGATGGCGGTGTCGATCAGGATCGGCAGGGGCATGCGCGGGAAGCGATTGAGATTCTCGCGGATGCGGTCATAGACGATGACGGTGTCGTTCAGCGAATAGCCGACGATGGTCAACAGCGCCGCCACGCTGGTGAGATTGAACTCCATGCCGGTGACGACGAAGAGCCCGATCGTCAGAATGACATCGTGCAGAGTGGCAACGATGGCACCGGCGGCGAACTGCCATTCATATCGTGCCCAGATATAGAGCAGGATGCCGAGCAGGGAGATGGCGACGCCGATCGAGGCGGAGCGGGTCAGGGTCTCCGAGACGGTGGGGCCAACGACCTCGACGCGGCGAAGCTCGTAGGCGCTGTCCAGTTCGTCGCGGATAAGGATCACCGCGGTCTGCTCGGCATTCTCCCCGCCATCGCGCGACTGCACGCGGATAACGGCATCGCGCGGAGAACCATAAGGCTCGACCGAGATGTCACCCAGATTGAGCTGGTCGAGCCGTGCGCGGATATCGCCGATATTGGCGTTGCCCTCGCGGGCCTGGACCTCGATGACGGAACCGCCCGAGAAATCGATCCCGAGATTGATGCCGAACAGGCCGAACAGCACGACGGTCAGGATCGACAGTGCGGCCGTGACCGAGAAGACGTAGCGGCGCGCGGCCATGAAGCGGAACGAGAGATGATCGAACATCGCGGTCTTGATGCCGCGCGGCAGACGCTTGCGCGGGCGCCGACGCTGCCATGCCTCCAGCATCACGCGGGTGAGCGTGAAGGCGGTGAAGAGCGTGGTGACGATGCCGATGGCGAGCGTCACGGCGAAGCCGCGAATGGCGCCGCTGCCGAGATAAAGAAGGATGATTGCGGCGATCAGCGTCGTGATATTGGCATCCACGATCGCGCCGAAAGCGCGCGCGAAACCGAGCTGGATCGCCTGGCGGAAATCGCGGCCAGCGGCCGCCTCCTCGCGAAATCGCTCGAAGATCAGCACGTTGGAATCCACCGCCATGCCGATCGTCAACACGATCCCGGCGAGGCCTGGAAGCGTGAGCGGCAGGCCGGTTGCGGTCAGGACCGCGACGATCATCACCACGTTGAGGACGACCGCGATGCTCGCGACCACGCCGAAGCGTCCGTAGAAGCCGACCATGAAGGCGATGATGATGACGGTGCCGACGGCGCCGGCGACGAGCATGGACTCGATGCTGTCCGATCCGCGGCCGGCGCCGATGGTGCGCTCCTCGGCAACGGAGATCGAGGCCGGCAGGGCGCCGGCGCGCAGGACGAGCGCGAGATCCTGTGCGCCCTCGGGCGTCATGTCGGCGACCAACCGCATGCGTCCGTCCGTCACGGCCTCACGAATGAGAGGGGTGGCGATCACCGAGCCATCGAGAACGACGGCCATGGTGGTGCCGGCAACCGCCTTGGTCGCTTCGGCAAAGCGGCGTGCACCATCCTCGGTAAAGACGAGATCGACCACCGGTGCGTCATTCTGCGTATCCGTCGTGGCCGTGGCGTCGGCGATATCGGCGGTCGTCACCGCCGGCTGGCGGCGAACGAGCGTGGCGACCGGCGGATCTTCCGCCGAATAGAGAACCTCGGAGCCTGCCGGCGGCGAGCCGGTCACGGCCTGCTCGACGGTCGTGGACATATCGACAATGCGGAAGGAGAACGCGCCGCCCTGCCCCAGAACGGTCTTCAGCTGTTCGGAATCATACAGTCCGGGAACCTGCACGACGATGCGGTCGGCGCCCTGGCGGCCCAGCCGCGGGGCAGCCACGCCGAGCTCCACGAGGCGCCGCTCGAGAACGCCGATGCTGTCGGCAACCGCGTCGGCGAGACGCGCATCGATGCCTTCGGGCGTCAGGGCGACCCGCGACTGGCCGTCGGTGGTCCCGAGGAAACGCAGCTCGCTGACGGCCTTGCCACCGCGACCGCGATCGACCACGCCGGTCAGCGGCGCCAGCACCTGCGGCAGGGTCGCTTCCCGGGCCGTATCCTGAAGGGAGAAAGTGATGTCCTCGCCGGTCCCCGACAGATCGGTATAAGCGAGATTGGCATTGCGCAGTTGCGCCGCCACGGCGTCCGTTGCGGCCTGCAGCCGGGTGCGGGCCACATCGTCGCGCTCCACCTTGAGCACGATCCGCGAGCCGCCGGACAGATCGAGCCCCAGCGCGACCTGGCGGGCTGGAACCCAGTCCGGCAGGCTATCGAGAAGCGAACGTGGCAGCACGTTCGGCAGGGCCACGACGAGGCTCGCGAGAACGACGAGCCAGACGAGGACAGTTCCCCAGCGTGAGGTTTGCGGCATGACGCTCCCGGCGCTTCGCAGTGGATCGATCGGATCGTCGTCTTTGCCGCAGGCGGCCCGTTATTCCTTGACGGGCTCGCCCTTGACGCGGACTTCGGTCACACCACTGCGTACCACACGAATCTTGATGCCGTCAGCAATTTCCACTTCGAGTTCACCGTCGTCGATGACCTTGGTGACCTTGCCGACAATGCCGCCGCCGGTGACGACCTGGTCGCCGCGACGAATGTTCTTCAAGAGCTCCTCGCGACGCTTCAGCGCCGTGCGCTGCGGACGGATGATCAGGAAGTACATCACGACGAAGATCAGCAGGAACGGCAGGATGGACATGAGAATGTCCGCGCCGCCGGCGCCGGTTGCACCTGGCGTCTGCGCGAAAGCTTCCGTAATGAACATCGATCACTCCTCAAATAACAACAATTGCGGCCGGATGGGCGGAACGCCCTTTCGCGGAATGGCCGCACTATAAGAATGGCCGCTGCGATTGCAACGCGCCGAACCCTGCCTCTCGCATAGTTTATCCCGACGCAGAAGGACTTTTCAGCCGCCGGATGACCTTTCCCCAGATCAAGACGCGTGTTAGCGCAGCCGGATCAGGTGCAAGCGCACCTCAAGGCACAGCGGACCGGAGGAGACCGACATGAGCGAAGCGACACTCGAACGGCTGATGGACGAGGTTCGCCGACTGTCGGCGGCGCTGGAGCGCATTGCAGGTCCCGCTCCTGCGATCAACGATCTGGGCGCGGCCGAATGTTTCGTCTGGGCGCCGGCACGGGCCCATCTGCAACCCGTTGCGCGGCCGAACCGGATCGACCTCTCCCTGATCCAGAGCGTCGATCATGTGCGCGACATCCTTCTCGACAACACGCTGCGCTTCGCCGAAGGCTTTCCCGCCAACAACGTGCTTCTCTGGGGCGCGCGCGGCATGGGCAAGTCGTCGCTGGTCAAATCCGTGCACGCCGCCGTTCTTCGTCGAACGGGCGTTGCGCTCAAGCTGGTCGAGGTCCATCGCGAGGATATCGCCACCCTGCCGCAGCTCATGGAGATCCTGAAGACGGCATCCGTTCCCGTCGTCGTCTTCTGCGACGACCTGTCGTTCGATCATGACGATACCTCGTACAAATCGCTGAAGGCCGTGCTCGACGGCGGCATCGAAGGGCGTCCGGGCAATGTGCTGCTCTACGCGACCTCGAACCGCCGCCACCTCCTGCCCCGCGACATGATGGAAAACGAGCGCTCGACGGCGATCAACCCGTCGGAGGCGGTGGAGGAGAAGGTCTCGCTGTCGGATCGATTCGGCCTGTGGCTCGGCTTCTACAAGTGCAGCCAAGAGGACTATCTCGCGATGATCGACGCGTACGCGCAGCACTTCGCCATCGCGATCTCGTCGGAGGCGCTGCATGCGCAGGCGCTGGAATGGAGCACGACGCGCGGGGGACGGTCCGGTCGTGTCGCGTGGCAGTTCATCCAGGATCTCGCGGGACGGACGCGCACGCGGATTGCCGACACCGACACGAATTCGCAAACGCAATAGGCAGCGGGCGTCTCATACGCAAAATCCCCGGCATGCCGGGGATCCGCTGATCGGGACGATCTGTGGAACGACGTGCCTATTCGAGGTAGGTCGCCGGATTGACCGCCGTTGCGTTCTTTCGAACTTCGAAGTGCACCTGCGGCTGGGTCGCGGTGCCGCTCATGCCGGATGCTGCGAGTGTCTGGCCGCGCTGGATCTTCTGGCCGCGCTGGACCTTCAGCTCCGAGGCGTTGCCGTAGACTGTGACCGTGCCGTCGTCGTGGCGCACGAGAACCGCGTTGCCGAGCTCCTTCAGGCTGCTGCCGGAATAGATGACCACGCCGTTTTCCGCGGCCTTGATCGGCGTGCCCTCGGGAACCGAGATGTTGATGCCGTCATTGCGGTTGCCTTCGACATTGGCGCCGTAGCCTGCAACGACCGCGCCGCGCACCGGCCAGCGATACTTGCTGATGCCGGTTGCCTTGGGCGCATCGGACCCATCGTCCTTGGCGGCGACCTCGTTGACCGACTGCTTGGCAACGGCCGGTGTGTACTCCGTCGGCTTGGATGCGTCGGCCTTGGCCTGCTCGACCTTCGCCGTCTTCGGCTCGATCTTCGGCGCGGCCGCCTTCGGCGTCACCGATGCCGTGGTGACCTCGTCGGTTTCCGGCTGGGCCGTGTTGCGGGCGACCGAGCTCGTCTTCGGCAGCTTCAGAGCCTGGCCGACGCGGATCGCGCCGCTCGTCAGGCCGTTTTCGGCCCGCAGCTGATCGACGGAGACACCATTGGCCTTGGCGATGCGGTTCAGCGAATCGCCGGCCTTCACCGTGTAGGTTCCGGCCTTGTCGCCTTCGCCGGTGACCGGCTGCTTGCCGGCCGTGGTGCCGTTCGCGGTTGAGCCCTTTTCACGGCTCTGCGTCTGCGTCGGCAGGATGGCGACATCGCGGTTTTCCGGGAGGACCGGCTTGTTCTTCTGCTTGTCGACGTCGAGGGCGGTCGCCGCCTGGGAAGCCGATGCCTTGGCCGCACTACCGGCGGCGCCATAGGTGGGGATGAGAATGCGCTGACCCGGCTCGGCGTCGGAGCCGCGCTTCAGGCCGTTGGCCTTCAGGATCTCTTTTTCCGGCACGCCGAAGCGGGTTGCGAGCGATGCCGTCGTATCGCCCTGGCGCATCAGCACAGCCGGAGCGTTGACGGTGGACCAGCCGCTGGACGGACGAACGGTCGCGGTATTGACCGGATCGGGTGTCGCCAGTGCCGGCGCCCCGCGGTGTGCAGAGGACGTTTCGGACGGGAACGGCTGGGCGCTCGGGCGGCGGGTCGGCTCGGCCGTCGGTTCGGCAAGCGTCGTCCGCTGAACGTTCATCGGCGTGGAGGCGACCCGCGTGCGGGACACCGGCGTTGCGCTGACCGGATCCGGGAAGGGCTGGCCGACGGCTGCCTGGCGGGTGTTCGACATGGGCGGCATGTTGCCGCTTCCATCGATATCGCCGCGAGGAACCGGCACGGACGCGCTGGGAATGGAATTTGTCGTCAGGTCGGACGAGCGTGAAAACAGCCCTCCGAACCGGGACGAGTCCGAACTGCAGCCACTCGCCGCGCTCGCCAGGAGAACGGCCATGCCCAGACGGATGACCGATGTATGAACAGATGACGAAACACTCAAACGCATGACGCTTACCTACTTGGAACACAGCCCCGATGTAGGTTTATTAAAACGTATTAGAGTTACCGGCGGGTTAAGACCCGGTCATCCTTTGTGGTTTTAACCCCGTAGCTGCCGATCGCGCTCTTCGAAATCCACAGGGAGATCAAAAGCTTTCGCGATAGAAGCGCTCGATCTCGGAATGCTCGGCGCGGCTTTCGGTGACGTCCTCGTACGAGACCGATCCGCTGTCCCAACCGAACATATCGCCGGTGATCATCACGCCCGGCGCATCGCCGGCCTGATCCGATGGCGTGGGCTTCTCACCATCCAGAAGCACGTCGACCAGGGTCTGGAATCCACCCGCCGCATCGAGGCCCGACTCGTCCTCGTATTCCGTGGAGCGCAACCCGGCGACGGCGGCGTCGCGCGTGCCGAAGTAGCGAAGACTGTGCTGATCGTCCGGCCGCAGATTGTCGTAATAGTCGATGAAGCCGCGATAATAGGCCTTGTAGTCACCCGTCTCGCCATACTTGCCGAAGGCCTGGTACTCGCGGGCGGCCAGCTGCGGCGAGAGCTTGTTGTTCCATTCGTCGCGCGTCAGCGGCGGATATTTTTCCTGGGCCCGCCGCGTTCGCGAGAGGAACAGCAAGGTTTCAGCGGAGAGGGAAACGCGGGAAGACGGATCGTAGTTTCCACCGATGACGACCGAAGGCGCCGATGCTTCACGGCTGTCCGCATCCGGCCGGGCCTGGACCGGGGAGCGCAGATTGCGGGGGCCGGTATCATTGGTCGCGGTGATCGTCTTGCCTGCAATCTGCATGGACATGCTCCTTGCGCCTAACGCCTCGGGAGCCTGCACCTCTGCAAAGCTCTGGGAGGTCTGTCCTTGGGGTAGATGCCAAGGCTTGCGCGAGGCTGGATCACGTTAACGCCGCGTTAACCATTTGAATTGCCAGAAGACTGTCGCCGGCATCCTCCATCGCTGCGGATGGTGCGATGCGTCGGGCGGGCAAAACCTCCCGTGATTCTAAAGGAATGCCGCCATTTTCGGGACGATCGGCAGATAGGGCGCCTCGAACAGATCCTCGCGGTCGAAGCGGCTCCCGGTCCGGGTGAGGCGCACCATGCGACATTCGGTTTCGCTGACCATGATGGGCACGAGCAGGACGCCGCCCGAGACGAGATGGTCGGAAAAGACGCGCGGCAGGCTGTCGAAAGCCGTCGTGACGAGGATGCGGTCGAAGGTGCCCTCGCCCACCAGGCCGGCGCTGCCATCGGCCTGCCGGACGATGACGTTGCGGATGCCAGCCTTGTCAAGGCTCGCCTGTGCATTGGTGACCAGCGTCTTGTAGCGCTCGTAGCTCAGCACGCGCTCGGCGATCCGCCCCATGACGGCCGCCGTGAAGCCGCTCCCGGTCCCGATCTCGAGGATGCGCTGCCCCGGCTTCACGCCCAAGGCATGCAGCGTGCGCACCGCGAAGTCGAAGCCTTCCATGAAGGATCCGCAGTCGAGCGGGACGATGCGGGACGACAGTGCCTCCTTCTGATAGGGGGCCGGCGCAAACAGGGTGCGCGGCGTTTCCTCGACGGCGTTCAGGAGGCCCTTGTTGGTGATGCCCTCGGCGCGCAGACGCAGCACCAGCGCGGCAAAGCCCTCCTGCTCCAGCAATCGTGTCGCCATCCGCCCGTCCTCCCCTTCATCGGCAACGCGGCGCCCGGCCGGGGCCGCGTTGCCCGCGCATCAACGCGCGGCTTCGATCCGCGTCAACCCGCCCATATAGGGCTGGAGAACGTCGGGCACGGTGACCGAACCGTCCTCGTTCAGGTAGTTTTCCATGACCGCGATCAGCGCGCGGCCGACGGCGGTGCCCGAACCGTTCAGCGTGTGGACGAACTTCAGCGCCTTTTCGTCCTTCGAGCGATAGCGCGCATTCATGCGCCGGCCCTGGAAATCGCCGCAGACGGAGCAGGAGGAGACCTCGCGAAAGGTGTTCTGCCCCGGAAGCCAGACTTCGAGATCGTAGGTCTTGCGCGCGCCAAAGCCCATGTCGCCGGTGCAGAGCGTGAGGACACGATAATGCAGGCCGAGACGCTTCAGCACCTCTTCCGCACAGGCCGTCATCCGCTCGTGCTCCTCGATCGACGTCTCCGCGTCCGTGATGGAGACGAGCTCGCATTTCCAGAACTGGTGCTGGCGCAGCATGCCGCGGGTATCCCGACCGGCGGACCCGGCTTCGGAACGGAAGGACGGCGTCAGCGCCGTGTAGCGCAGCGGCAGCTTCTCCGCCTCGACGATCTCTTCGCGCACGAGATTCGTCAGTGTCACCTCGGCCGTCGGGATCAGCCAGCGGCCGTCGGTCGTGCGGAACAGATCCTCGGCGAATTTGGGAAGCTGGCCGGTGCCGAACATGGCATCGTCCCGCACCATCAGCGGCGAGGACACCTCGGTATAGCCGTGCTCGCCGGTGTGAAGGTCGATCATGAACTGGCCGAGCGCCCGCTCCATGCGTGCCAGCGGGCCTGTCAGCACCGTGAAGCGGGAGCCGGACAGCTTGGCGGCCCGTTCGAAATCCATGTAGCCGAGCGCTTCGCCGATTTCAAAATGCTCCAGCGCCTTGTGGTTCCAGCCGGGACGCGTGCCGACCGTACGGGTCACGGTGTTCGCGTGCTCGTCGGCGCCGACCGGAACGTCATCCAGGGGGATGTTGGGCAGGCGGGAGAGCACGTCGAGAAGCTCGGCATCCACCGCGCGCGTCTGGTCCTCGAGCGCCGGCATCGCGGTTTTCAGTTCGGCCACCTCGGCCTTCAGGCGATCGGCCAGCTCGGCGTTCTTCTGCGCCATCGCCGCACCGATCTCCTTCGATGCGGAATTGCGACGGGACTGCATGTCCTGCAGCGCCTGCACGAGGCCGCGCCGCTTCTCGTCCAGCGCGATCAGGCTCGCGGCTTGCGCAGGGGCGCTGCGCTTTGCCAGTGCCGCGTCGAACGCTTCGGGATTGTCCCGCACCCATTTGATATCGAGCATCGATCAGTCTCCGGACGTGAGAGACCCGACATTCCGCAGGGAATGCGGACGAAGACGCCGAAGACCTTGCGGACCGTGTGAAGACAGCCGCATCCCCTTTTCCAGAGATCAGTCCGTCTTCTCGTCGGCTTCCGCAAGCTCCCGCGACGCCGCATCTCTGGCGCGCTGGCGCTCGATGAGTCGGGCCGTATAGATGGAAATCTCGTAGAGAAGGATCGCCGGGATCGCAAGGCCGATCTGGGAGACGGGATCCGGCGGCGTCAGGATGGCCGCGGCGATGAACGAAATGACGATCGCATATTTCCGCTTGGCCGCAAGTGTATCGGCCGTGACGAAGCCCACACGCGCCAGAAGCGTGGTGATGACCGGCAGCTGGAAGACGAGGCCGAACGCGAAGATCAGCGACATGATCAGGCTGAGATATTCCGATACCTTCGGCAGAAGCTGGATCGACACCTCGCCCTGCCCGCCCTCCTGCTGCATGTTCAGGAAGAACCACATCACCATCGGCGTGAAGAAGAAATAGACCAGCGCCGCGCCGAGCAGGAACAGCAGCGGCGACGCGATAAGGAACGGCAGGAACGCGGCACGCTCGTTCTTGTAAAGGCCGGGCGCGACGAATTTGTAGAGCTGCGTCGCGATCATCGGAAAGGCGATGACCAGAGCGCCGAACATGGCCACCTTGATCTGCGTGAAGAAGAATTCCTGCGGGGCCGTGTAGATGAGGCCCGCAGCGCGGTGATCGAGTCCCGCCCAGGACACGGCCCATTTGTAGGGCTGCACGAGAATGTTGAAGATCTGCTTGGCGAAGAAGAAGCAGACCAGAAAGGCGATGAAGAAGGCGCCGACGGCCCAGATCAGTCGGGTGCGCAGCTCGATGAGATGATCGAGAAGCGGCTGGGGCTTGTCTTCGATTTCGGCGCTCATGCCTCGTCTCCGCTCTTCGGCGTCATCGGTGTCTCAAGCGGTCCGTCGGCTTTCACCGCCTTTTTCCGCTTGGCGAGTTTCGCGCCGATCGCGGCAACCTCGGCATCGCCGACGGTTGCCGCGGGGCGTTTGCGCGGCTTGGCCGTCGTGGCGTCACCGGCTGCCTTTGCAGGCTTCTTGCGCGGCACGGCCATCGCCTGGCCATCGACAGCCCCGGCATCCGCTTTCACGGAGCGCTTGCGGGGCTTGGGACCGAGACCCGTGTCGGCGGCGAGCGGAACACCCGGCGAAACAGGCGTGGCGGGCGCAAGCTGGGTCACGGCGACAAGGGGTGCGGAGGTCACGGCGGTAACCGGACTGGCGGCGACGGCATTCGGCGTAGCGACCGCCGGAGCGACGCTGCCTGCGGGGACCGCGGGCTGTTCGGCCGGTAGCGCGACCGACGCCGCCATCTCCGGAGAGGGCGGAATGTCCGAGCCGGTGGTTGCCGGCTTTTCATCCGGCCGGGTCGCCTTCTGCAGGTCGGCCTTGATGTCGTTGCCCATCTGGCGGAGCGGGTTCATCGCCTCGCGCAGGCTGTTTGCGGGATTGAGCTTCTGCGCGTCGCTCAGCGTCTTGCGCACATCGTCGAGATCCGCCTCGCGCAGCGCCTCGTCGAACTGGTGGCGGAAATCGGCAGCCATGCCGCGCATCTTCGACATCATCTTGCCGAAGGTCCGGAGCATCGGCGGCAGGTCCTTCGGGCCAACGACGATGATCAGGACGATGGCGATGACAACAAGCTCGGTCCAGCCGACGTCAAGCATACTCAGGAACTCCGCACATCATGATGGGACGCGCGGCACATGCTGCGCGCCCGGACTGGCTGATCAGCGGACTTCGTCGGATTTATGTTCGACGGTCCGCGGATCGATCGGGCCGCCCTTGTCATAGGGACCCTTGTCGTAGCCGGGCTTGTCGTAACCGGGCTTGTCGGCGACATCCGTCTCGTCGTCGGTCATGCCCTTCTTGAAGCTCTTGATGCCCTTGGCGACATCGCCCATCAATTCCGGGATCTTGCCGCGACCGAAGAGCAGCAGGACGACCACGAGCACGATGAGCCAGTGCCAGATGCTGAATGAACCCATTCTCTTAAAACTCCCTGCAAATCCGACAAACCCATCCGGGATGGCCTGCCTGCCCTGTTCCACTTTGTCGAGCCGTCGAGCCGGCGTCACCGCCCTGCCCTCAGCCCTCGTCTTTGTCGGCCGACGCGATTCTCCGTAGGGAACGCAATCCTGCTTTTCGGGCAAAGATCTAAAGGAAACGGCGATGTCGCGCAATGCTCACGCTGTTCAATCCCCCGAGAGCATCGGCCGGACCGCCGTGGTCAAGATCAGGCAGGCTCGTCGCCACGCGGCGCCAGGAGACCGAGCTCTTCCAGGTCGAGGGCGGTGATCGGATCTTCGTCATCCGAGAGCCCGTCGTCTCCCGATGGCAGGGGAACATGGAAGTTGGGCGGAATGCGGCCCGCAAGGAGGCCCGCGCCCTTCAGCTCGTCCAGACCGGGCAGGTCGCGCAGTTCCTCCAGGCCGAAATGGTCGAGAAAATCGCGCGTCGTCGCAAACGTCACCGGGCGCCCGGGCGTCCGGCGGCGTCCGCGAAATCGAACCCATCCGGCCTCCATCAGGACGTCGAGCGTCCCCTTGGAGGTCTGCACGCCGCGGATGTCCTCGATCTCGGCGCGTGTGACAGGCTGGTGGTAGGCGATGACCGAGAGGATTTCGAGGGCTGCGCGCGAGAGCTTGCGCACCTCCTGCGCGTCCGACGACAAGGCGAAGGACAGATCGGCTGCCGTGCGGAACGCCCAGTGATCATCGACCTGCACGAGGTTGACGCCGCGCTTCGCATAAAAGGCCTTCAGGCCGAGCATGATACCGCGAACATCCGTACCGGCCGGCAGGCGCTGGGCGAGATAGGCTTCCGACACGGGCTGGGCCGCCGCGAAGACGAGCGCCTCGGCGATGCGTTCCAGCTCGTCGGCCCGGTGTCGATCGTGCCCCTCGCGGACAAGGGTGCCCTCCCCGTGGGCGTCAACCATTGCGCGCCTCCAGATCGGCGATCTCGTCCTCGGTCATCGGGTTCTCCCCGAGCCGGACATAAAGAGGCGCGAAAGCTTCCTCCTGCCGGATCTCCAGCCGGCCCTCGCGGACCATTTCCAGCGAGGCGGCGAAGGCACTGGCGATGGCGCTGACGCGCTGGCGGGGATCGCCGACATAGCGCAGCAGAAAATGATCGAGTGCCGTCCAGTCGGACAGGCCACCCATGAGACGCGCGAGAACGAGGCGCGCATCGGCGAGCGACCAGACCTGCCGCCGCTCGATCGTCACCTGCATCACGGCTTCCCGCTGGCGCAGGCTGGCATAGGCCTGCAGGAGGTCGTAGAGCGACGCCTCGAAGGCAGAGGTGCGCTCGACGGGAATGTGCTCGGGCGCGCCGCGGGCAAAGACGTCGCGGCCCAGCCGGTTGCGGTTGACGAGCCGGGTGGCGGCATCGCGCATGGCTTCCAGCCGTTTGAGCCGGAAGGCCAGTGCCAAAGCCATTTCCTCACCCGACGGCCCATCGTCCTTGTGCGGCTGCGGAATGAGAAGGCGCGACTTCAGGAAGGCGAGCCAGGCCGCCATGACGAGGTAGTCGGCGGCGAGCTCCAGCCGGATCGACCGGGCGCTCTCGATGAAGGCGATATACTGCTCGGCCAGCGCCAGCACCGAAATGCGGGAGAGATCAACCTTCTGGTTTCGTGCAAGGTGCAGCAGGAGATCGAGTGGACCTTCGAAGCCGGCGATATCCACCACCAGTTCCGCCTCGTGGAGCGCCCGCTCGTCGGCCTGCCAATGCGCATCCATCGGCACGTCGCCGCGCGCACGCTCGCGACCATCGGCCCGGCTCATCCGGCGATGTCCAAGGGGGTTGCGGCGGACAGGGGTGCGTCAGGCACTCGGCAACATCTCCAGGAATTCGGACCGCAACGTTGCCTCGTCGGCATCGTCCGGCGCACGGAAGCTCGCCGCAGCGATCTCGGCGCGGCGGAGGGAATCGCCGGAGAGCACCGGCACCACACGCGAGACGGCCTGCATCTCCTCCATGATCCCGTGGCAATGGAGGACGAGGTCGAGCCCGGCCTCGACGATGCCCCTCGCCCGCGTTTCCATGTCGCCGGCAAGCGCATTCATCGACACGTCGTCGGACATCAGCAATCCGTCGAAACCGATATGCCCGCGGATGACCTCGTCCACGACCTTCCGCGACGTCGTCGCGGGGCGATCGGGATCGATGGCGGTGAAGACGATGTGGGCGGACATGGCCATGACTTCGGATTTCAGCGCGACGAAAGGCACGAAGTCGCTGACGGCGAGCTCCTCGAAGCTACGATCGACCACCGGCAGCTTGTGATGCGAATCGACCAGCGCGCGGCCATGGCCGGGCATATGCTTCATGACGGGCAGCATGCCGCCGGCCTTGAGCCCCTCCGCCGCCGCCGCACCAAGGGCCGCCACGGCCTGGGGATCGGAGGAATACGCCCGGCTGCCGATCGCCTCGCTCATGCCCTCCGCCGCCACGTCGAGCACCGGCAGGCAATCGACATTGATGCCGTAGCGCATGAGGTCGAAGGCGTGGAGGCGCGACATGAGCCAGGCCGCCCGCAGCCCCTTTTCCGGATCGGCTTGGAACAGGGCGCCGATGGTGGCCGCGTTCGGATAGGTGCCGGCGAGCGGCGGACGGATGCGCTGCACCCGTCCGCCTTCCTGATCGATCAGGACGGGCGCCTTGGGATTGCCGATGCTGTCGCGGAGGCTGGCGACGAGATCCGAGATCTGCGCGGCCTCCCCGATGTTGCGGGCAAACAGGATGAAGCCCCACGGACGCTCGTCGGCGAAGAAGGCCTTCTCGTCGGCGGTCAGAGAGAGGCCCTTGCAGCCGGAGATGAATGCTTTCGATCCGCTCATGGCGTCACCCTCATGCCTTTTGTTGTCGTCGTTCGCGTTCGGTTTAAGGACGGATCGCGCCGGAGAGCAAGAGGCGAGCGATTCGCCCGTCCTCGCCGTCGCCCCAAACGCGCAAGGGCGCAGCCGAAGCCGCGCCCTTTTCGTCAAGCGTGGTGCGACCCTTAACGGGTGA
The DNA here is from genome assembly GCF_021168455.1 of Rhizobium quercicola. Lineage (NCBI taxonomy): Bacteria > Pseudomonadati > Pseudomonadota > Alphaproteobacteria > Hyphomicrobiales > Rhizobiaceae > Rhizobium > Rhizobium quercicola. The sequence goes on along the minus strand of NZ_JAJOZR010000009.1, from coordinate 163,835 downwards.
CCAGGCAGCTTCCGCCGGCACTTTTCAGGCGCGAGCAGAGCGCGTTCGCTTCGTCGCGGCTGCCGGCCGGGATGCGGACGCGGTAATAGGTGCCCTTGCCGGCGATGTCGGCTTTCTTGATGTCGACGCCGCGGCCGGCGATGACGCTGCCATATTTGCCGGTCAGGCTCTTGTAGGATTTCTGCGCCTCGGCCTCCGACGGAAGGGACGCGACCTGAACGACATAGCTGCCGGGGGCGATCGACGCCGTCTGCACGGGCGAGGCTTCGGCCGGCACGGCGCTTGCCGCGGGAGACGGCGTCGCGAAAGTATCGACCGGCTTGCGTGTCGCTTTCGCGGTCTCGACGGGCTTGGCTTCCGGGAGCGGCTGGGCCTTGGCGATCTCGGCAGCAGGCACTGCGGCACTGGCGGCGGCGGCGAGCGCACCGACATCGTCCTGTGCAGCAGTCGCCAGCGCCGGTGTGTTCGGCTTCAGCGCGCTGGTCTTGACCGTCTTGATTGCCGGCTCCGCAGCGACAACAACCGCGGCGTCTTCCGGTGCGAGATCCTCGCGGGCGACGAGCGTTCCGTCCGGGCGGACGATCATGGTCCGGACCTTGCGCGGTGCAACGGCCGGTGCGGCATCCTCGTTCGCGGCACTTGCCTGCGCATCGCCATCGTCCGGCATCAGACGGTCTGCACCCTCGTCGTCAGAAGGCGACATGCCGTCGAGCCCGTTCATCCCTTCGAGCGGCAGGCTCTCCGGCGTCAGCGTGCGCTGGACGACGTCGATCGGCTCCTCGGTGGAGGAAACCAGCGTGCCCTGCTGCGGTGCATCTTCCTGGGCGCCTGCGACACGGTCGTAGACGGCCTTGTCCTGGTTCGGAACGGTCTTTCCACCCTTTTCGACCGGCACCATCTTGGTCGGCGTCTTGTCGGCGAGAATGATCTGCGGTTCGCCGCTGGTGAAGGACGAGCCGACGCTGCCCATCAGGGTGTAGGCGCCCACGCCTCCGGCGATCAGCACGATGGCGGCCGCACTGGCGAGAAGCAGCAGCTTGCCGCGCGGGCGGGTTTCGTTAGCGTTGCCATAGGTCGGCTCGGCATATCGGTCGCCCTGCCCGATGACTTCCTGGCGCTGGCTGATCGAACGGCGGAAGTCCTCTTCCATCGCCCGCTCGAAATCGGCGAACTCTTCGTGGGAGGCACGGGCCGGAGTTGCGGCACTTGCGATGCCGGCAGCCATTGCGGCCTGCAGGCCACCATTGCCACGCTCCGACGCCTGACGACCGGCACTGAAGATCTGCGCCATCTCGGCATCGATATCGAGATCATAGTCGCCGGCATCGAGAGGATGGGCCTGCTCCTCGACGACGGGCAGCTGCGGCACGTCGATCTCGCCGGTTGCCGCCACGCCATAATCGGCTTCGGCGATCAGCGAGGGATCGAAGGGAAGCTCCACTTCGGTGAAGGGCTCGACCGGTTCCTCGATCGCAGCGACCTCTTCCGTCGCCATGTCCAGTTCGAGCTCGATATCGGACAGATCGATCTCGAAATCGTCGAGGTCGAAGTCCGGTTCGGCTTCCGAGGCGGCGACCGGTGCAGGCTGCGCAATGGGGGCTGCGACCGGCGCCGGGGCGACGAAGGCCTGGGGAGCGGCAGCCGGGAGAACGGGCGCCGCCACGACCGGCGCAGCGGCGACGGGCATGTGTGCGACGGGCGCAGGGGCGACCGGAGCAACCGGCGCAGGCGGCAGCGGCGTCGCGAAGGTGCGCGGCGCGCCGCCGTTCAGCGCGACGGGTGTCGCACGGCTGAAGTTCGGCGTGAAAGGATAGTTGTTCTTCCGCGCCGCGTCCGCGGAAACGGCAGGGCGCGCCGGCGCGCTCGGCACGGCGAAATGCTCGACCGTATCCAGCAGGGGATCGGCTCGGGGACGGGCAGGCTGCTGAGCGGGCGCAACGGCGGCGACGGGCTCAGGGCGAACAGGCTCAGGGCGAACGGGCTCGACCGGGATCTGCTCGACGAAAGGAACAGGCTCGGGTGCAGACCCGAGCGACATCTCCAGCTCGTCGCCGAGATCCATCGACGGATCGGGCTGGGCCTGGAAGACGGGCTCCGGATGCAGATCGAAGGTCGGCTCGACCGGACGCGGCGCCGGCTGAACGGGAGCAGCGGCGACGGGCTCCACGATGGGGTGCGGTCGCGAAACGGGCTCGGGCGAAAAGGAAGACTGAGGCTCGGGCGCCGCCGGCGTATCGAACGCCTCGAACTCCCGCATCAGCTCCTCTTCCAGATCGACGATCGGATCATAGCGAACCGCTTCCCGATGACGCTCCAGCTCCTGGAGCTGTTGCAGGGCGGGACGATTGTCGTAGCCGACGATGCGGGCGAGCTCGCTCAACGGATCTTCATCCGGGAACGCGTTCAGGTCCACATCCGTGCTTCGTGCCAACTGTTTGTCTGCCATTCGCTCCACTCACATAAACTGGGCCGGTCGTGCCAGTCCAATATGGGGAAATGGTGACATGCTATCGCATCTCGTTCGGGGCGTCCGTCCCTGTGATACCAAGGCCGGACCTCAAAACGGAGGCAACCGCATGCACCAGTCCTAGTCTGGCAAGGCTCAATTCTCTACTTTTATCGTTAATAAAGCGTAAGCCCGGAAAATCTTTGCCCTTGTTCCAATGCCCATGGAACGCGCTGGCCAGATCGTAGAGGTAAAATGCGATGCGATGCGGCTCCTGCGCCAGCGCCGCCGACTCGATCACCCGCGGATATTCTGCCAGCTTGGCGACCAACTGCAACTCGCTAGGATCCGCGATATGCGCTCCCAGGGCCTGCGCATAGTCGATGGAGTCGAGGTCGAGGTCCGGAAACGCGTCCGCCGCCTGACGGAAGATCGACCGGCAACGGGCGTGCGCATACTGCACGTAGAAGACCGGATTGTCCTTCGACTGCTCGGTGACCTTGGCGAAGTCGAAATCGAGCGGCTCGGAGTTCTTCCGGTAGATCATCATGAAGCGCACCGAATCCCGGCCGACTTCGTCCACGACGTCACGCAGCGTGACGAAATCGCCAGACCGCTTCGACATCTTCACCGGCTCGCCGTTGCGGTAGAGCTTGACGAGCTGGCAGAGAAGCACGGTCAGCTTGACGGAACCACCCGAGACGGCACGCGCCAGAGCTTCCAGCCGCTTGACGTAGCCGCCATGGTCCGCGCCCAGCACATAGATCATCTCGTCGAAGGAGCGGTCGAACTTGTCCTTGAAATAGGCGACGTCGGCGGCGAAATAGGTGTAGGAGCCGTCCGACTTGATCAGCGGCCGGTCGATATCGTCACCGACATCCGTCGAGCGGAACAGCGTCTGCTCGCGGTCTTCCCAATCTTCCGGCACCTGCCCCTTCGGCGGCGGCAGGCTTCCCTTGTAGACATGGCCCTTGAACGTCAGGTCGTTGATGGCGGAGCGGATACGCTGCGCGCCGTCGGCATGCAGGGTGCGCTCCGAGAAGAAGACATCGTGATGGACGTTGAGCGCGGCCAGATCCTCGCGGATCATCGCCATCATCGCCGCGATGGTGCGCTCCTTGACGAGCGGCATCCAGGCGTCCTCCGGCATTCCGAGCAGGCTCGCACCGAATTCGTCCGCGAGCGCCTGCCCGACCGGCACGAGATAGTCGCCGGGATAGAGGCCTGCCGGAATCTCGCCGATCGTTTCGCCCAGCGCTTCGCGATACCGCAGCATGGCGGATTTGGCGAGGACGTCGATCTGCGAGCCCGCATCGTTGATGTAATATTCCTTGGTGACGGCCCAGCCGGCAAAGCCGAGCAGATTGGCCAGCGTGTCGCCCACCACGGCGCCCCGGCAGTGGCCGACATGCATGGGGCCGGTCGGGTTGGCCGAGACATACTCGACATTGATCTTGCGCCCGGCGCCCACTGCGCTCCGGCCATAGGCGTCGCCTGCGATGACGATCGCGGCCAGCAACTTCTGCCAGTAGCCGACCGACAGACGGATGTTGATGAAGCCGGGACCGGCGACGGAGACCTCGGCGATATCGGCATCGTCGCGAAGCGCTGCGGCAATGGTTTCGGCAAGCGCGCGCGGGTTCGTTCCCAGCGGCTTTGCCAGCACCATGGCGGCATTGGTCGCGACGTCACCGTGGCTCGGGTCGCGCGGGGTCTCGACGGCCACACGCGCGAAATCAAGCTCAGACCGTCTTTCCTTCACCAGATCAATGGCTTCAAGGACGTTCTTCACTCTGGCTTCGAGGTCGGCGTAAATGTTCATGATATCCATCGTCCGGGAGGGCGCGCCACATCAGGCCGCGGTCCGCATCAAAGTGGCCCGGCTCTGACAGACTGAGATCTTCGACCGGGCGGGTGGCTGGCGCTCTAGCGCAAATCCGGGGTGTGGTCAAACAAACGCCGGTGCGTGGAAATCGCATAGGTATCGGTCATTCCGGCGATGTAATCGGCGACATGGCGGGCTTTCGCCGGCTCCGCAAGACCGGCGATCTGGTCGATCCAGTAATGCGTCTGCATCTCGCGCGGCTCCGCCATGAAGGCGTGGTAGAGATCGACGACGATCCTGGCGGCGTTCTCCCGCACCCGCATCACGTCGGCATGCCGGTAGATGCGGGTCATCAGCATGCGTTTGATCAGCCGGTCCGTCTCCGCCATCTCCGGCGAAAACGTCGCGACGACGCGTCCGGCCATGCGGATATCGGTGGCGCTTTCCGGGCGGATGTCGCGCAGGTTGCCCTGTGCGACGCCGATGACATCCTCGACCATGGCGGTGATCTGCCGGCGCATGATCTCATGGGTGAAGCGGGCGGCCTCCAGACCCGGATACTTCGCCCGCACCTCCTGCATGAGGCCGGCGAGAAACGGGATCTCCTCCAGCATTTCGAAGATCAGGTAACCGGAGCGCAGGCCATCGTCGATGTCGTGCGTGTTGTAGGCGATATCGTCGGCGATGGCCGCCACCTGCGCCTCGAGACTGGCGAAGGTGCCAAGCTCCAGATCGTGCAGGGCGCAGTAATCGAGAATCGGCTGCGGCACGACCGGATGGCGCGGGTCGGCGGCCGGCCCCGTCAGCGGTCCGTTGTGCTTGACCAGCCCCTCGAGGCTTTCCCAGGTCAGGTTCAGGCCGTCGAACTCGGCATAGCGGCGCTCCAGCTTGGTCACGATGCGCAGCGACTGGGCGTTGTGATCGAAGCCGCCATGCGCCGAGAGCACCTCCTGAAGGGCATCCTCGCCCGTATGCCCGAAGGGCGTGTGGCCGAAATCGTGGACGAGGGCCACACCCTCCGCCAGATCCTCGTCGAGGCGCATCGCCCGCGCGAGCGCCCGCGCGATCTGCGCGACCTCGATCGTGTGGGTCAGCCGGGTGCGATAGTGATCGCCGTCCGCAGCGATGAAGACCTGGGTTTTATGCTTCAGCCGGCGAAAGGCCGTGGTATGAACGATGCGGTCGCGGTCGCGCTGGAAATCGGACCGGGTGGTGCTGGTGCCCTCGGGGTAGAGGCGCCCCCTGTTCGTCCAGGGATCGGACGCGAAAATCGCCCGCTGTCCGGTGCCGAAACCCAGTGCATCCTTGTCCAAAGCCATTTGCATGAAGCATCCCATTGACGCGGTTTTAAAGCCTTCATACCTATAGTGTCGGCCGCATGAAAGCATGGACTGCAGTTCTACGGCATGATCCGTTCAGAATCATGCCGTTGGCGGCCACGGCGCAGACCATGGATACAGATTTCGCCGTAAGCGGCGACAAACTCTCCGGATCTTGACCCCGGCAGGAGACACCAGAATGACCGAGACCACCGTTACGCTCTCCGATTCCGCCGCAAAGCGCATCGCCACGATTCTCAAGGGTGATGCGGAGAAGCATGCCATGCGCGTGTCCGTCGAAGGTGGCGGCTGCTCCGGCTTTTCCTACAAGTTCGATCTGGTCGATGACGGCTCGGACGACGACCTCGTTCTGGAAAAGGGCGAGGCGAAGGTGCTGATCGACAGCCTCTCGCTCGTCTACATGGAGGGCTCGGAGATCGACTTCGTCGACAATCTTCTCGGCCAGTCCTTCCAGATCCGAAACCCGAATGCTGTCGCCAGCTGCGGCTGCGGGACCAGCTTCTCGATCTGACGCTCGACATTTGCGGGTTCGCACCGGATGTTCCGAATCCGGAAACCGGTGCAACGCACTGTAATACTTATCCTACAGGTACGGCGATCCGAGCCAGAAGACCCGGTCGATCAGCCGCGTGGTGAACGGCCGGGCGCGGAGCGCGGCCAGCGTCACCTCGCTTGCGGCGCCCTGCATGGCGTCGAACCGGCGTTCCAGATCCGCAGCGAACGCCGTATCGAGCACTTCGAGATCGATCTCGAAATTGAGCCGCAGCGATCGCGGGTCGATGTTCGAGGAGCCGATATACGACCAGCGTCCGTCGATCGTCAGCAGCTTGGAGTGGTTGAACGTGCCCTGCGCCCGCCAGACCCGGCAGCCGCCCTTCAGCACCTGATCGAACTGTGCGGTCATGGCCCGATCGACGAGCGTCAGATTGTTGACGGCCGGCACGATGATATCGACATCGACGCCCCGCAGCGCCGCCGTGACCAGAGCGCTCACCAGCTCGCGATCCGGCAGGAAATAGGGCGACATGATCCGTATGCTCTTGCGGGCGATGGAGATCGCCCCCATCAGCATCCGGTGATTGGCCTCGTTGGCGCGGTCCGGCCCAGTGGGTATGGCGCGCATGATCATGGGTGACTTGCGCTCGCTGTCCGGCGGCGGATCGACACCCCAGGTGTCGCCTTCCAGCACTTCGCCATCGGCGAACTGCCAGTCCTCGCAGGCGACATGCAGCAGATCGGCGACCACGGGTCCCCGCACTTCGAAATGCGTGTCGTGCGCCTCCCTGCCGCCCGCAAATTCCGACGTGAAGCCGGCACGGATGTTCATGCCGCCGGTGTAGGCGACGCCGCCATCGACCACGAGGATCTTCCGGTGCGTGCGCAGATTGGCATAGGGCAGACGCAGCCCCATGACGATATTGCCGTTGAACGTCCGGGTGGTGACGCCGCTCGCGCGCAGATGACCGACGATGCTCGGCACGGAATAGCGCGCGCCGACCGCATCGATCAGCACCCGCACCTCGACGCCGCGTCCGGCGGCCGCAATCAGGGCATCGGCGAAGCGCAGGCCGATCGGGTCCCGGTCGAAGATGTAGGTCTCCAAGAGGATGGAGCGCGTGGCGCCGGCGATCGCCTCCTGCATGCGGGCATAGGCGATATCGCCGCCTTCGAGCATCGCGATCGCGTTGCCGGCCGACATATGGTGACGGCTGACCTTGTCGCCGAGAACCTTCATCGATGAGAAGCGCTGGCCGAAGCGATCGGCGACGAGCGCATCGGTGACATCGAAACGCCGGAGCGCGTCGGCCGTCCGGTCCTTCAGGAGCGAGCGCTGAAGGCCGATGGAGCTGCGCCGGATGCGGTTGATCCCCGCGACGGCATAGATGATGGCGCCGAGGACCGGAGAGAGAACGATGACGCCGACCCAGCCAAGGGCCGCCCGCACCTCTTCCTTGGTCATAGTGGCATGAAGGGCAGCGGGAACGCCGAGGAGCACCGAGAGAACGGCGAGAATATGCGGCCAGTAGGTGGCAAGCGTCTGGATCATGCTCCCGGGTCTATCCCTTCTCATCGACAGCGGCGTGACGTGTGTGATGACTTAGCGCATCGGGCCGTCAACGTGTATCGCGCACCGAAGATTATTGCCGTTCGCGCCCCGCCCCGCCCTTCAAGGCAAGGCACACCGGGACCACCGATTTTCCGCCGAGGCGTTTGTCAAAGCCATCGATGCCCTTTAAGACGAGGCTGCAGCCACGGGAGACTGAGACCATGAAGATCGCGACCTGGAACATCAACGGCGTCAGGGCCCGCATCGACGCTCTCCTTGCCTGGCTGCAGGAGTCCCGCCCCGACATCGCCTGCCTGCAGGAGATCAAGACGGTCGACGAGGGCTTTCCCCGTGCCGAGATCGAGGCGCTCGGCTATCATGTTTTTACCCACGGCCAGAAGGGCTTCAACGGCGTCGCGCTCCTAACGCGCATCAAGCCGGACGAGATCACCAACGGGCTCGCGGGCGACGACGAGGACGCCCAGTCGCGCTTCATCGAGGGCGTGTTCTCCGTCGAGGGCGGCGTGATCCGGGTGTGCTCGCTCTACCTGCCCAACGGCAACCCGCCGGAAACGGAAAAGTACACCTACAAGCTCGGCTGGATGGAGCGGCTGCAGGCCTTTGCCGCGTCACGGCTGGCACTCGAAGAGCCGCTGATCCTTGCCGGCGACTACAACGTGATCCCCGAGCCGCACGACTGCTGGGACCCGCGCGTCTGGGAGAACGACGCCCTCTACCTGCCGCGCACACGCGCCGCCTTTCGCCGCCTGGAACAGCTCGGCCTCACGGACGCCGTTCGCGCGACGACCGATGCGGCCTCACACTATTCCTTCTGGGACTACCAGGCTGGCGCATGGCCCAAGAACCACGGCATTCGCATCGACCATCTGATGCTGTCGCCGGAGGCGACCGACAAGCTGATCTCGACCGACATCGAGAAGCATGTCCGCGCCTGGGAGAAGCCGTCCGACCACGTGCCCGTCATCGCCCATTTCGACTTCACGCCGATCGAGGTCGTCGCTGCCTGAAGACGCCTCGCCTCGAACGGTTATGATCGGAGGTCGCGCATGTGATGCCGTGCCGGCGTCGAACGATCGTCCGGCGGGTCGCGGGTGGCCGGCGCGCGACGATGGGCGTGGTCAGTCCGCTTCGCCGGGACGGATGGCGTGGGACATGTTGATCGCGACACGGCGGTCGGACTCGGTCGCAAGCGAGAAGGCCTGCTCCTGCATCGGCTGCAGCCACTGCCGGTCTTTGGGCGAGCACTGGTCGAGCGCCGCCGTCATGTAGGCGAGGCCTCGGACGGTCTGGCCTTCCTGGAAGATGACGTTGCCGAAGACGCCCATGGCGCCGGCATGGCCCTTCTTGCGGGCCCGGTTCAGCCACTTCTTGGCCTGCTGGACATTGACGCTGCCGCCGTCGCCGGACAGCAGCATCTTGGCCAGCTGAAACTGGGCTTCCGCGACGCCGAAGGTGGAGGCCGCCTGGAAATAGAGCTGGCGGGCCTGGCTGAGATCGGCGGAGACGGGTGTGTCGGGAATGCCGCGGCGGTAGTAGCCTGCAAGCGAGATCAGCGCATTGACGAAGTAGCCCGTATCCTGCGAGCCCGGCTCGACACCGTTCTCGGCGATCTCGCTATAGATCTTGAAGGCTTCGAGGTCGTTTTCGGTGACGCCGTCACCATCGGCATACATGTTGGCCAGGGCCCAGCGGGACGCCGTATGGCCCTTTTCGGCCGCGTAGCGATAGGCCTCGACGGCCTCGTCCTTGCGGCCGTTCTTATAGGCGGAGAAGCCGAATTTGAAGAGGGCGAACGGACCGGATTCCTTCGTGACGCCAGCATTGGGGTCAAAGGCGCGAACCGCACCGCAAGACGCCCCAAGCGCTGTCGCCAAACTCAATACCACCAACGTCAACGACCTGCATTCGCGTAGCATATTCGTCAAAATCTTCCGTTCAACCCGGTTCGCCTCGTGTTCGATCCGGCGCTTCCCCACTCGGTCCATGCCTGCCGGAATGCCGCGGCGACCCCTCGCCCGCATTCCCCTGTCGCAGCCGCTGCCGGCTCATCGAGTGTCCAAGCCAGCCTAGCGCCGATTTTCGGCGACACTGCGGCCCTGTCTCCACCCTCTTCAGATCCGGGGTTCCCCTTCGCGGTTCCACCCGTCGACGCCCTCGAAGATCGCCATGTAACATCATGAAACATCACTACTTCGTTTCACCTGCCGAAAATTGTTCCCCTTGGCGCACTGCGCGTTCGCGACGGGGTTCATCTTCCTGCGGTAGGAGATCGATGCTCTCTGTTTGTGGCGGGAAATAGACTGAAACAAGGGCCTGCCGGGGCCGCCAAACCATTCAAACCGCGTGTTGCGGAATCGTCACAAAATGCGTGTGGCCAGCGCCGATGTCCCGCCCCCGTCCCGCCACCCGATCCCGGTCTTTCTCCTTCCTGCCGCCCGCGAAGGGGACAGCCGGGAAACGGCGATCGGACGCCTGTTGCTGACGCAAGCCCGCCCATGAGCGTCGGACCATGATAGGTGGTGCGCAGCCGCAGCGTCCGCCACAGCGCGTTGCAGCCGCCCGCCACGCCTGTCACGGTCATGCCCGTCCACACCCCGACCCGGCGCAGGTGGCCCGGAACGCAAAAGCGCCCGGCTTTGAACCGGGCGCTCGTTTTTCCGCATCGCTTGCGATGGATCAGAAGCGAACCTTCAGCGAGGTCGAGACGGCCGTGACGACATCGTTGCCGTAGTCGTAGCTGACGTTGCTGCCGAACGGCACGCCATTGACAGTGGTCGAGCGGGACGAGCCGCTGGTCAGGATGCCGACGGCGCCGGCCAGACGGAACTCGACGTTCTCGACCGGCTTGTAGGCAACGCCCGTGCCGAGCGTCCAGGTGTCGCTCTGCGCGTTGATGACCGTGCTCGTGCCACGATCCCAGGTCAGGCTGACGGCGCCGCTCCACTGATCGTTGAACTTGTGACCGAGGCCGGCCGTAACGGTCAGACCGTCGCGGTAGAGCAGGTCGAGGCTGGTGCAGGGGGTCAGAGGGCTCGCCGTTGCCGGGCAGAAGGCGACCGACTGCAAGACACTCCAGTCCGTCCACTTGATCGAGCCGAAGGCCAGCCAATCGGGTGCGATGCCGCTCTGGATCTTGTACTCCAGCGACTGCGGCACGGATGCCTCGCCGGTGACGGAATACTTGCCGAACTGGATCGGCCGGGTCGGTCCCAGCGGACCGGGTACGCGCACTTCGCTGAGGTCGATCGTGCCCTCGATATCGTCGAACTTGACTTCGCTGTTGTAGACGAGGCTCGTCAGGAAGGCATATTCGGGAACTTCGTAGGCCAGACCGACGCGACCGCCCCAGCCGCTATCCTCGAGATCCAGGCGGCCGATGCCGTTGCCCGTCCCGTAGAAGTTCGGCGCGACCAGACGCTCCTTGAAGCCGTTGACCTCCTGGTAGAAGCCGCCACCGATGACCCGGATCTTGCCCGGACCCATGGCCCACTTGTAGGAACAGGTCACCGCGTAGTTGTCGGTTTCGATCTTCGTTTTGGTATTGTCGTTGGCGCCGATCCAGTTGCGGCCCGGATTGGTATAGGCACCGAAGGGCTGCGAGTAGTCGGCCATGCAGTCGATGCCGCTGTCGCCAAGCGCTGCCTTGATGCCGACACGCGGTACCCAGTAGCTTTCCGTGTCACGCGTCGATGTCGAACCGCCGCCGCGACCATCGGCACCGAGGCCGTTCGCCGGGTTGGTGTCGCGGCCGTTCTTCAGGTCGCGCTGCGGGTTCACATAGGTTGTCGTCGCTTCGAGCGCATAGGCAGAGGGATCGAACAGAAGATCGATGTTGTAGCCGCCGCGCTCCAGACCACCTGCGTGAGCCGACGTCGCAGTCATCGCGGCGAGAACTGCCATGGCAACGACGGACCGTGTATGTTTGAAATTCATGTAACCTCCCACTCAACGTGACGACACGCCCTCGGATGCCGCCTTATTGAACATGAGGATATGCGAATACAAACCGAAAGCAATTCCCATAAATTGATGGTCACATCTGGTTGCGTGCAAAAATTGACGTAAGAATTTCGTCTGCATGCTGAATTTCGAGTGATTTGGAAATTTTTTTCTAGCGAACTGGTGTTTCTCGAAGAAGAAGGCATGAATTTGCTTCACCCCTGAGACTGTCACCAACATGCCACAACCTGCCATTTTTCAGACATGTTTCCGTTCCGGCAGCGTTGCGGGTGGAACTTTCCGCGTGTGGCGTCCGATCGCTTGCCATCACCCCGCCCGCGTCGCTGAGTCGCCGGCTGCGCCGGCTCCGCGAGCTCGCATCTGAAAAGAGCCGCGACGATGTCGCGGCCCCTTGAATGCTTATGCTCTCCCGAAGGGATCGCGTGTCGTCAGAGCTCAGCTCGCATCCGCGATGCGCCCGAGGGCGACATCGAGCGCGGCCTTCTGGCCATCGAGTTCGACCAGTCGTTCGCGCTCCGCTTCCACGACCTCCGCCTTGGCATTCGCGACGAACTTCTCGTTCGACAGCTTGCCGAGGATGCGCTGGCGTTCGATCTCGACCTTGTCGATCGCCTTGCCGAGGCGCGCCTTTTCGGCCACGAGATCGATCAAGGCGCCAAGCGGCAGGCAGAAGGTCGCCTCGCCGACCACGATCTGCGCGCTGCCCTTCGGCGCCGTCGTCGCGATCTCGATGGCATCGACGCGGGCGAGACGACGGATCGCGGCCGCATGACGTTCCAGCCGTTCGCGCGTGGGAATGCCGGCATCGACCACGACGAGAGGCGCAATCGCCGAAGGGGGGACATTCATCTCGGAACGGACCGAGCGGATGCCGGATACGAGGTCGATCAGCCAGTTGATTTCCGCCGCCGCATGCTCGTTGACAAAGCCGGAAACCGGCCATGCGGCGTGGCAGAGCAGCCCGTCCCGCTTCACGCCCTCGTCGGCCGTCGCCGTCCACAGCTCCTCCGTCATGAAGGGCATGAACGGGTGCAAAAGCTTGTAGGCCGCTTCGAGCACATAGGCGACACAGGCCTGGGACTCGGCCTTGGCCGCCTCGTCCTCACCGGCAAAGACCGGCTTCAGCAGCTCCAGATACCAATCGCAGACCTGGTTCCAGACGAAACGGTACAGGCTGCCCGCGGCCTCGTTGAAGCGGTAGGTCTCGATGGACGCCGTGACATCGCGAACCGTGCGCGACAGCTCTGTCAGGATCCACTGGTTGACCGGAAGGATGCAGGCCTCCGGCAGGAAGGACGGATCGGCCTTCACGCCGTTCATCTCGGCAAAGCGCGTGGCGTTCCAGAGCTTGGTGCCGAAATTGCGGTAGCCTGCGATCCGTGCCGGATCGAGCTTCACGTCGCGCCCCTGCGCCGCCATGATGGCGAGCGTGAAGCGCAGCGCATCGGCGCCATATTCGTCGATGAGGTCGAGCGGATCGATGACGTTGCCCTTCGACTTCGACATCTTCTGCCCGTTCTTGTCGCGCACGAGCGCGTGAACATAGACGGTATGGAAGGGCTCGACCGGGTCGCCGCTCTCGTCCTTCATGAAGTGAAGGCCCATCATCATCATCCGGGCGACCCAGAAGAAGATGATGTCGAACCCGGTGACGAGAACGTCCGTCTGGTAGTAATTCGCCAGTTCCTTGGTCTGATCGGGCCAGCCGAGCGTGGAGAACGGCCAGAGCGCGGACGAAAACCAGGTATCGAGAACGTCTTCATCGCGCGTCAGGATCTCGCCGACCGCAAAGTTCTCGATCCGGTCCTGAACGAAAGCCTTCATCGGGCCTTCATGCGACAGATAATGCTGGATGGCGGCGTGCAGCGCCTCCTCCTCGGACTTTTCGACGAAGACCTGTCCGTCCGGGCCGTACCATGCCGGGATCTGGTGCCCCCACCAGAGCTGACGGGAGACGCACCACGGCTGGATGTTCTCCATCCACTCGTAATAGGTCTTCTCCCAGTTCTTCGGAACGAAATTGGTGCGACCTTCGCGAACGGAGGCGATGGCAGGCTTGGCGAGCGTCGCCGCATCGACATACCACTGCTCCGTCAGCCGCGGCTCGATCGGCACGCCGCCGCGGTCGCCATGGGGAACCATGTGCTTGTGCGGCTCGATCCTGTCGAGCAGGCCGCGCTCCTCGAACAGGGAGACGATGATCTTGCGGGCCGCGAAACGTTCGACGTTCTCGAGGATCTCGATCAGCGCATCGAGTTCGCCGATCGCCGGAAGACCTTCGAGAAAGTCCTCGTTGTCCTTCAGCGTGACATGGCCATCGATCGTGAGGATGTTGATCTTGCGCAGATCGTGGCGGCGCGCGACCTCGAAATCGTTGAAATCATGGGCCGGCGTCATCTTGACGGCGCCGGTTCCGGCGGTCGGATCGGCATAGTCGTCGGCAACGATCGGAATGCGGCGGCCGACCAGCGGCAGCACGACGTGCTTGCCGACGATCGCGCGATAGCGCTCGTCTTCCGGATTGACGGCGATCCCGGTGTCGCCAAGCATGGTTTCCGGGCGCGTCGTCGCAACGACCAGATAGTCGCGCGTCTCGAACGCCGTGGGTTCGCCCTCTTCGTTGAAGGCAACGGGATGCTGGTAGGTGACGCCGGGCTCCAGCGGATAACGCAGATGCCAGAGATTGCCGGCAACCTCGATCTGCTCGACCTCGAGATCCGAAATCGCGGTCAGGAGCTTCGGATCCCAATTGACGAGCCGGTTGTCCTTGTAGATCAGGCCCTGCTTGTAGAGCGTGACAAAAACCTCGAGAACCGCCTTCGAAAGCCCCTCGTCCATGGTGAAGCGCTCGCGCGACCAGTCGCAGGAGGCGCCGAGGCGCTTCAGCTGGTTGAAGATCAGACCACCCGATTCGTCCTTCCAATCCCAGATCCGGTCGACGAAGGCCTCGCGGCCCATGTCGCGTCGGCCGGGAAGCTGGCGTTCCATCAACTGGCGCTCGACGACCATCTGGGTCGCGATGCCGGCATGGTCCATGCCCGGCTGCCACAGCACGTCCTTGCCGCGCATCCGCTCGAAGCGGATCATGATATCCTGCAGCGTATTGTTGAGGGCATGGCCCATGTGCAGGGAGCCGGTCACGTTCGGCGGGGGAATGACGACGCAGAAGGGCTCGGCGCCGGGCTTGGCGCCCGCACCGGCGCGAAAAGCGTCGGCATCGTCCCAAAGCTTGGCGATACGCGGTTCGACCGCAGCGGAATCATAGGTTTTGTCAAGCATTTCGGAGCCAAACGTGCTGGTGGATGTGGGAGGCTTGTAAACCGGAACGGCGCAAGCGCGCAACATTCCGCCCCGTGAATATGGGGTTCGCCGGGGGAGGATGCCATGCCGACCGGACCGGAATGAAGGATGCGCGCGGCAATGGGCTCGCGCGCGCTCCGATCTTCAGCAGGGCAAGGGAGGAACGGCTCCGTTCGGACGCCGCTCCGGAAACGGCGTCAGCGGCGCGGGCCGCGGGCCACGCGTTCGATTTCCTCGCGCACGAGGCGCTCCACCAGCGTCGGCAGATTGTCGTCGAGCCATTCGTGAAGCATCGGACGCAGCATTTCTTCCGCGATCTCATCGAAAGAGCGGCGCGGGCTGCTGTCGACAGCGAGTGCCAGCTCGCCGAACGAGCGGGAGACCTGTTCGCTCACCGCATCCGAAAGGATGGCGGTCACATCCTTTTCGCGGGGCGACGACGATGCGTCGGACGACGCCATCGGTGCAGCGGCCGGCGTTTCCGGCTGTGCCGTCACGGCCGCTCCAGACGTTGCGATCTCGGACGAGGCAACCTCTTCCGGCACAAGATGCGGGGTGACGACGTCGCGCGCCATGGCGCGGATGGATGCCTCCACCTCTGCCTGATGAGCGGCTTCCTGTTCGCGCTGCGTCTGGACGACGGCCGGCTCGCGAGGGGCCACGACGGGAGCCGGCTCCGGCTGGGATACCGCCGCGACGGTTGCCTGCGGCAGGGGTTGCGGCATGTCGGACCGCGGCGCAGCCGTCTGCGGCGCCCTTGCCGGCAGTTCGCGCGGGGCGGACACTGCTTCGCGCGGCATCGTCTGGCGCTCGGACGCAGCGCGAACGCGCGCGGCGACATCGGCGAGCGACAGCGGCGCGGATGGCGCGGCACGGGGCGGCTCTTCCATGGCAAAGGACGCGGGCGGCGCCTGCCGGGGCGCCGTCGCGGGCTCGGACGTGTCGAAATCGGGGAAAACGGTATCGTCGATCGTCAGCTGGATGTCTTCGGCCTGTTCCTCGTCGAGATAGGTGCGGTCGCTGGCATAATAGCCGTCCGACATGGGACCGTGGTCATTGGCGGGGAAACCGGGGCCGGTCGCCTCGTTGCTCTCGATGATCTTGCGGATCGAAGCGAGAATTTCGTCCATCGACGGTTCGCGCGCCAGGTTCGATTGTGCCATTGCAGATCCTCGTTTCATTCAACGCGCGCCGCCGCTTCGCGCAGAGCCCGATGACCCTTAAGCGACTTGTCCGTTTGGCGGAATGACGCGAATCATCCTCCTACGATGATGCACAGATTTGTTTCTCCCGTCATCCGATCTTCCGGGCAAACGAAGCGGAACCGGTCAGCGTCCCTCGACGGGGCTCAAGCCGAACCACTTGTTCTTCACCGCCTCGTAGTGTTCTTCCGGCCGGTACTCCGCAACGTCGAGCTTCTGGCCACGGACGGTCAGTATGCCCATGCTGGCGAGCAGAGAATAGCTGGCGACGACGGCGTTGCGCTCCGATGCGGCGAGGCTTTCGCGTGCGACGAGCACGGATTGCTGGGCGTCGAGCACGTCGAGCGTCGTGCGCTGTCCCACCTTGCGCTCCTCGATGACGCCGGCCAGCGCCTGGTTTGCGGCGCGGATCTGCTCCTTGTTGGCCGTGATGGAGGCGCGGGCGGCATCCAGCTGCGCATAGGCGCTGACCACAGTCTTCTGGACGTCGAGCCGGACACTGTCGACGACGATGCGCTGCTGACCTGCCCGCTCCTTGGCCTGCCGCACCTGGCCGTATTCGGCGCCGCCCTGGTAGATGGGGACCTGAAGCCGCGCTGTGATCGAGCCCGAGGTGCTGTCGATCCCGCCATTGCTGAAGGCATCGCCGGTGTTGCGGCTGACCGAGCCCTGGATCGTCACGCCGGGCAGCATGCTCCCCTCCGCCTGTTTCACCCGGTAGCCGGCGGCATCGACCGCATATTCGGCCGCGATGATCTGCGGATTGTCGCGAAGGCCCGCGGCGACAGCCTGGTCGAGCGTGCGGGGCATGCCGATCTTGGCGGGCGACGCCGCCTTGATATCGCGCGGCGCGCCGCCGACGATCTGGACGTAGACGGCTTCGCTCTGCTTCAACTGCGAGACCGCCGTGGCGAGCAGCGCCTTGGCACTGGCCAGCTCCGCCTCGGCCTGACTGACATCCGTGCGCGTGCCCTCACCCACCGTCAGCCGCGCATTGGCGGCCTTCAGCTGCTCCTTGAGGAAGGCGAGGTTCTGGCGGCGGATGCCGACGATCTGCTGGTCGCGGACGATATTGGCATAGGCTTCCGCAGCCGACAGCAGGATCGAAATCTCGTTCGCCTTCAGGCTTTCCCGATTGGAAAGGACCGTGGATTCGGACGCGCGGATCTCGTTCAGGGTCTGGAAGCCGTCGAAGATCTGCTGGGTAATCGTCAGTCCGGCCGTGCCCTGATGGAAATCGCGCCGCCTCTGCAGCTCGCTCTCGAAGCGCGTCTGCGTCCCGGTCGCCACCGCCGAAACCTGCGGCCTGTAACCGGCCTTCGCGATCGTGACGGATTCGTCCACGGCCCGCAGGCCGGCGCGTGCGGCGTTCAGATCCGGATTGTTGACGTAGGCTTTCGCCATCGCATCCGCGATCGTGTCGGCAGCGGCCGGCGAAACGAGAGCCAGCGCGAGAATGGCCGTTGTGCGCAGCAGGTTCATGCGATGCCTCCAGTGTGACAGGCCCGGACATCCGGTCCCTGCACATCGACTTCCGTGTGTCCGCCGCAACGGCCATACCGACCTTGAAGGCAGCGACCGCCGCAGGCGTCTTCGATGCCAGCCCTACTGCCCCGTGCGCAAGGCGGAAACGGTTCTCCGTAACCCAAGAGTGGCGCACCGTTGCTGTCGCGCATCAGGTCATCCTGAAACCCGACCGGTATTCAAGCTAGACCTAATTGGCGAGCATGGCGCCAGCCTGACCATGGACCCGTCGATACGCCAGCGCCACCTGAGGCCGGACGATCACACATGAAAAAGCCGGGCACCCCTTGAGCGACCCGGCCTCTTCTACTCCCATAAAGCGCGGCGATCAGATCGTCAGAACACGAATTCCCTGGCGACGCGGAAGCCCGGCAGCGGCTTGACGGCCGTGTTGAACGCCTTGCGCTCGGATGTCTTGCCACCTTCGCGCATGAAAACCTTGGCGCGCGATGCGTTGCCGAAGCCGACGACGGCGATCAGGCGACCACCGTCCCTCAACTGCGACGTCAGGGCTGCGGGAACCGTTTCGATCGCACCATTGACGAAGATGACATCATACGGGGCCTTGCTGGGATAACCGGCTTCGAGGGGACCCGTGACCACGTTGACGTTTGCATAGCCGAGGCTGGAGAGGTTGGCTTTCGCCTGCGCGGCGAGCTCCGCGTCGCTTTCCAGCGCCGTCACATCCTTGCCAAGCAGAGACAGAAGAGCAGAGGTGTATCCGGTCGTGCAACCGATCTCAAGAATGGAATCTGTCACGGCGATCTCACCGAGCTGCAGCAACTTCGCCAGTGGCGACGGCTCCATGACGTAGCGGCCGCCGTCGGCCGGGGAGACCGCGATATCCGTGTCGATATAGGCGAGCTGCTTGCGGTTTTCCGGAACGAACGCCTCGCGGGGAACCGCGAGAAAAGCGGAAAGGACCGTATGAGAGGTGACATCCGTGGTGCGAACCTGGTTGTCGACCATCTTGATACGTGCTGCTTCGAAATCCATCGCGCGTGCCTCTTCGATCCGCTTTGAACGCGCCCTTGTGGACCATGGTCCGGACGCCTGCGTCCGCCGCATTGGCGGACTGCCTTGCAAAGCTCATAAATCGCCGCTTCGTGCGTTTCAAGCGGCGAATGCAGGGATCGGCAAATCGCTCGGCGTCTCCGATGCCTCATGCGCTCAGCGTGGCGCGGGCGCACCCTCGAGGCCGACCAGCGCGATCTTGCCGTAGCCCGCCTGCTGGATTCTGTTCATCAGGTCCATCAACGCGCCGTAATCGACCGTCTTGTCGGCCCGCAGGAGGATGCGCGTCTGCTTGTTGCCTTCGGTCATCGCGTCGAGATCCGCGGCAAAACGCGTCTCGTCGGTCGTCTCATTGCCGAGTGCCAGCGTCAGATCGGACTTCAGAGTGATGAAGACCGGCTTGTCGTCGCTGCGCGGAGTCGGTCTTGCCGCCGATTGCGGAAGGTCCACCTTCATGTCGACGGTGGCCAGCGGTGCAGCGACCATGAAGATGATGAGAAGCACCAGCATGACATCGATGAAGGGGGTGACGTTGATCTCCGCGTTTTCCTCGAGATCGCCGCCGCCGCTGTCGCCAAGTCGCGTTGCCATGGTCTACCTCGCCCGTGCGACGGGCGTCTCGCCCTGCTTGATCGTGTCGGCCAGCCGCGGCGCGGTGCGGCGGGCCAGGCGGAAATCGAGGTCGCGGCTGACGAGACGATCGACGGCGGCGGCCGTGTCCGCGAGAATCAGCCGGTAGCCGGCGATCGAGCGGGCGAAGTAGTTGTAGATGACGACGGCGGGAATGGCCGCGACGAGACCGATGGCCGTTGCCAGAAGCGCCTCGGCGATGCCGGGGGCGACGATGGCCAGATTGGTGGTCTGGGCCTGGCTGATGCCGATGAAGGAATTCATGATGCCCCAGACCGTGCCGAACAGGCCGACGAAGGGCGAGATGGAACCGACCGTCGCGAGCACGCCCGTGCCCGCCGCGATCTTCTTGCCGGCACCGGCCTCGATACGCTGGAGGCGCGAAGCGACGCGCTCCTTGACGCCCTCGCCCGGCACGAGATCGAGGACAGGCTCGGATTTGGTCAGCTCCTGACCCGCCGCCGTCAGCATGGCGACCGCCGGCCCGCTGCGGACGGCGCCGCCTTCGGAGGCGTCGCGCAGGCCCGTCGAATCGGTGAAATGGGCGAGCGCCCGGCGCAGGCGTGTCTTGGCTGCCGAAAGCTCGAACACCTTGAAGAGGAGAATGGACCAGGTGGCGACCGAGGCAAGCGCCAGCGCGATCATCACGCCCTTCACCACATAGTCCGCCGCCAGGAACATGCCGACCGGCGAAAGATCATGCGGGAGCGCCGGGTCGGCGCCGTCCTCGGCCGAAAGCTCCGTCGGAGCCTCCTCCGGCGCGGGCGCGGCAGGGGCCGTTTCGGACGTCGCGGGGGTCGTCGCCTGTGGCGCCGGCGTCAAAGGGGCGGGTGCCACAGGGTTCGCGTTCTGCGGATCTGCCGGCGCGGGCGGGGCCTGTTCCGTGGCGGGTACCGTGGGAGCGACCGACTGGGCATGGGCCGGCATCGACATCGCGGTGGCCGCGATCAGGGCGACGGCGAAAAAGGGCGTGGAAAACTTGCGGTTCGACATGATCCGTCCATCTCAAGCGATCCATCCGTACCGCTCAGCGGGGGATGATCTCGGGCGCCGGCCGCAGCCGGTTTCGTCACCACTGTGACGTCGTTCGCGCTCTCATATGTCACAGACGGTCAGGAAGGCAAGATTTGTAGAGTATTTTCATCATGATTCTTCCGCGCCAGCGGATGTGAGGGCTCCGTCTGTGTCCGGTACGTCGTCCGGGAACGTATCGCGGCGCCAATCATAGGCGCGGTGGCGCTGCCACGGACGGACAAGGCCGTCCATCGCCGTAACGATCCGCCTGCCCTGCGGCGCGGTTTCATCGGCGTAGATTTCGAGGGCGCCCGTTTTCCGGAGCATGCGGGCACCGGCGAGCAGGGCGCCGGACCGGCAGGTGGAGAAGGCAAGGCTCGCGGAGGTCACGACGATATCGGCGAGATCGCAGGCGGCACCGACGAGCCTTCGATCCTCCACTGTCACGACGACCCAGCCTTGGCGCGATGTTGCCGCACACCATTGCTCTGGAACGCAGGAGAAACGGCTCTTCTCGCCCTCACCGATCAGCCGGCGCAATGCCGCGCGGGCGGCCGTTCTCTCGAAGGGTGGCCGGTTCCGTCCGTCGGCCGTGGGTGATGGAGGTTCCGGCAGAGCGAGATCGGTCCGCATAGCCGGCGCCTGGTGCCGCTCCAGACGGAGTGCCCGGGTCCACTGGCCGTAGATGAAGGCGGGCGGCCGGGGCCGGTTGCTGGCGCCGGCCGTGCCACCGGTGATCGCGACCAGTCGCCCGTCCTCGGCGACAAGGAGAGCCGGTCGCTCGGACGGTGCAGCGACAGCCATGCAGAGGCCAAGGACGGCGAGCCCGAGACCTGCGAGTGCCAGTCGCGTTCGCAGCAGGCAGACGACCAGACCTCCGATGGCGATCAGCGCGAAGGCCGCGTGCGGCAGGCGCCCGGTCATGATCTGGCCGCCAAGCGACGAGACGAAGCGGGCGACGGCCAGCATGACTTCAAGCCCGTATCCCATCACCATCAGCGGCAGGGTATCGAGCCCGAGCGGCATCAGCAGCATCGCCACGAGCCCGGCCGGCATGACCACGATGCCGATGACCGGCATGGCCAGCATATTGCCGAGCAGGCCATAAGCCGGCAGCTGGTTGAAGTGTGCCGCGGAGTAGATCATCGTGGAGACGCCGCCGATCAGCGAACTGAGAAAGAGGCCGGCGAGGAAACCGCGAAGGCTCGCGAACATCTCGTTTCCTTCGCGCCGGCCTGCCGGCACCTCGCGTTCCCGCCAGCGGGCATAGCCGGCGACGAGGGCCAGCGTGGCGGCGAAGGACATCTGGAATCCCGGACCGGACACGGCCGACGGATCCACCGCGAGGATGACGAGCGCTGCGATGGCGACATTGCGCAGGCTGATCGAGGGACGATCGAAGAAGACGGCAACGAGCATGATGACGATCATGATCCACGACCGGACGGCGGACACGGCACCGCCGGAAATCAGGATATAAAAGCAGACCATCAGCAGAGCCCCGGCCGCCGCGATCTTCTTGATGGGCACGCGATGGGCAAGACCCGGCACGAGACTGAGCCCGGTTCGCAGACCGACCAGCAGCGTGCCCGCGGCCAGCACCATATTGAGCCCCGAGATCGCCAGGACATGGCCGAGGCCGGAATTGCGCAAGGCCGCGATGCTGTCCCGGCCGATCGCCCGTTCCTCCGCGGTGACGAGAGCCGCGGCGATGGCGCCCGCATCGCCGGGGATCGTCGCGCGGATCCGCATGCCGATGGCTTCGCGCCAGACGGCCAGACCGGCCCATCCCCTGTCGATCAGGGACCAGCTGTCGGTCTCCCGGTTGCCGGCCTCAACGAGGATCTGCGGTTTTCCGTAGGCATAGCCCACGGCTCCGATGCCTTTGAAGAAGCTGTCGAAGCCGAAATCGTTGAGGCCGGCGAGCGCGGGGCCGGACGGCGGTGACAGACGCGCCCTGCCCTTGATGACATCGCCGACCTTTGCCGCACCGCCGTTGCGCACGACGAGCGTCAGCGTCGTCGGCGGTCGCCGCAGCCTCGGCGCCTCGGTGCTCTGGAGAGCGACGATATAGCGATAGGCAGTCCGCCCGGCGATTTCCCGGCTGAGGATTTTGCCCGTCATCGTCGTTGTCACAGGCGAGTCCAGCATGACGGTGGCCGTCCGCGCCGTTTCGAAGGCCGCCGAGGTCGCACCGAGCAGCAGACCCGTGGCCGTGAGCACGACAAGACGCAGCCATCCCGGCCGCGACAGGAGCGCGCCGCTGGCTATGCAAAAAACACATGCCAGCACTGCAACATTGAGGAGATCGGGCGGATCATGCGCGGAAAACCAGAGAAGAGCTCCCAAAGCGATCAGCAGCGGCAGGAAGAGAAACGGATGCCCGAAAGCCGCCTCCTCTTCCCAGGCGACGCGGCAGCGAGCCGGCCAGGCGGACGGACGCGGTCGCAAGGCATGGATCCGGCGACCTTGCGCGCGTATCGACAGCTGCGGAAATCGCGGGAAACGCCGGTCGGGCCGGGGTGCGGCGACGCGCGGCAACGCCGTCGGAGCCGGCTCATGAAGAGCGCGATCGGCCGGCCGCGGTCGGATGTCCGTCACCGTTTCGGGCACCTTACGCATCACCTGCACGCCCCTTCTCGACACCCCACGAAAATGTTGCAGAAAACAGGCCAATTTACAATTTCGCGTTCCTGCCTAATTCTTCATCATGTCTCCGATCGATGGCGGAAAGCCGCGACTTTCCTATGCAGCTCCGATTGGAACTGCCGACAATCCATGCAACTATCGCGCCGCAAGATGTTTATGCTGCATCGCAAAACGTAAGCCCCCGAGCGCTTGGCAGGGGGTATCAAATGCGGTAGCACTGAGGCAACAACGATGAATTGCGGCACGCTTTCGTGCCGTTTCGGTGCAAATGGAGGATCGCTATATGGCAGGCAAAAGCGCAACGGTGACGGTCAACGATAAATCGGTCGAGCTGCCGGTGCGGTCCGGGTCCATCGGCCCAGAGGTGGTCGATATCGGCACGCTCTACAAGCAGACGGGCCAGTTCACCTACGATCCGGGCTTTACGTCGACCGCATCCTGCGAGTCCAAGATTACCTATATCGACGGTGACGAAGGCATTCTTCTCCACCGCGGCTTTCCCATCGAGCAGCTCGCCGAACAGGGCGATTTCCTCGAGGTCTGCTACCTTCTTCTGTACGGCGAACTGCCGACGAAGACGCAGAAGATCGACTTCGATCACCGCGTCACGCATCACACCATGGTGCACGAGCAGATGTCGCGCTTCTTCACCGGCTTCCGCCGCGATGCCCACCCGATGGCCGTCATGTGCGGCTGCGTCGGCGCGCTCTCGGCCTTCTACCACGACTCGACGGATATCACCGATCCGCACCAGCGCATGGTCGCGAGCCTGCGCATGATCGCGAAGATGCCGACGCTTGCCGCCATGGCCTACAAGTACCATATCGGCCAGCCCTTCGTTTACCCGAAGAACGACCTCGATTACGCGTCGAACTTCCTGCACATGTGCTTTGCTGTTCCCTGCGAGGAGTACAAGGTCAATCCGGTGCTCGCCCGCGCCATGGACCGGATCTTCATCCTCCATGCCGATCACGAGCAGAACGCATCGACCTCGACGGTTCGTCTCGCCGGCTCGTCGGGTGCAAACCCGTTTGCCTGTATCGCGGCCGGCATTGCCTGCCTCTGGGGCCCGGCACACGGCGGCGCCAACGAAGCGGCTCTCAACATGCTGGCGGAAATCGGCACGGTCGATCGCATTCCGGAATATGTCGCCAAGGCCAAGGACAAGAACGATCCGTTCCGCCTGATGGGCTTCGGTCACCGCGTCTACAAGAACTACGATCCGCGCGCCAAGATCATGCAGAAGACCACGCATGAAGTTCTGGCCGAACTCGGCCACAAGGACGATCCGCTGCTGCAGGTCGCCATGGAACTCGAGCGCATCGCGCTGACCGATCCTTACTTCATCGAGAAGAAGCTTTACCCGAACATCGACTTCTACTCGGGCATCACGCTGAAGGCGCTCGGCTTCCCCACGACCATGTTCACCGTTCTGTTCGCCCTGGCCCGCACCGTGGGCTGGATCGCGCAGTGGAACGAAATGATCGAGGACCCGGAACAGCGCATCGGCCGGCCGCGCCAGCTCTATGTCGGCGAACCGAAGCGCGACTACGTTCCGGTTTCCAAGCGCTAAGCCGAACGGCTCGATCCCATGACGACAGAAGCCGCGGGCCCAGTGCCCGCGGCTTTTTTCATGCCACGTCTTTGGCTGAACACGAACCTCTCCAAACAATGAAGCCAGCCTCCCGGAGGAGACTGGCTTCATCGAATACGGATGCGTGCGACTGCGAACGTCGTGACGGGTCAGCCCTCGATCCGGCGAACCTGGCGTGTCGCGTCGAAGGCGCGGTTCATATACATGTCGCGATCGTAGACGTCGTCGAAATAGGCGATGCGGCCATCCTTATCCGGCCATGCCGTGAAGTAGGCGACGTAGACGGGAATGTGGCCGGGAACCGAGACACCCTTGTTGCGACCGCCGGCGATCTGCTTGGCGACGTCGTCCACCGTCGTGCCGAGCACAGCAGCGGCCATGCGGCGGGGATCGGCGAGCCGGACGCAACCATGGCTGAGGGCCCGCATGTCCTTCTTGAAGAAGCTCTTGGACGGCGTGTCATGCATGTAGATCGCGTGTGCGTTGGGGAACAAGATCTTCAGTTCGCCAAGCGCATTGTCATCCGACGGCGGCTGGCGCACGGAGACACCCTTGGTGGAGCCATACCAGTCGACGTCGTAGGACGACACCGCACGGCCTGCGACCTCCACCTGATAGCCCAGCCGATCGAGATAGCCCGGATCGCTGCGCAGCTTCGGCAGCATTTCATTGATGATGATCGACTGCGGCACGCCCCAGTACGGATTGAACTCGACGGTCTGGATCTCGTCTTGGAAGAAGTAGGTCTGGTTCGTCTTCGAGCCCACGACGACGCGCATGTTGAACTGCTCGACGCCGGCATCATGATAAGAGGCCGTGAAGGCCGGCTGGTTGATGAAGACGTAGCGGCTGCCGAGATCGGCTGGAAGCCAGCGAGCCTGTTCCATGGCGATGCGCAGCTTGGCGATCTTGTCGGCGTGGCTGTCGCCGCCGCTCAGGATGCGGATCGAGGCGCGCCCGACGATGCCGTCCGGCTTCAGGCCGTTTTCCTTCTGGAATCCCTCGACCAGGGCGACCAGATCGGGCGCGTAGTCCTCGCTGCCCTGATAGGCGGCCAGCGTCGCGGCATGGTCCGTCTTCAGCGTCTCGGAGCCTTTCGCCTTGATGGCAGCGACCACGGCCGGCAGGCCCGGATCGGCGATGCCCGGTTTCAGGAGTGTGCCTTCCGGAATCTCGATGCGCGGCTGGCCGTCCGCGGTCGCCTCCAGCCGCTTCAGCTCGTCGCGAAGCGCGGTGAATTCGGGGTTGGACGGCGTCTGCGTTGCGAGGAAAGCCGCGACGTCATGGCTGGCGGCGATGACGCGCAGCTTGCCGGCGAGGTTGACGTCCTTGCGCTTGAAATCGTGGTAGCCGGAAATCGCATTCGGATCGATCCGACCGCGAATGGTATCCTGCACATAGGTCATCACGGCGGCGCTCAGGCGGATCTCGAAGGAGATGAGCGCCTTCTCGCGGGCGGCCATGTCGGTCGCATCCGGCGTTTCCGAGGGCAGCGCGACGGCATAATCCTGCGGATCGAGCCCGATGCTGGCGGCATCCGCCAGCACGGCCATGGCGGCACGCGCGCGGTCGTTCACGCCGGTGGCGTCGATCCAGATCAGCGCATCCGTGCCGGCGTAATAGGCCTCGATCGTCTTGGCGACATCGGGCGCGGCATAAGCGGTGACGGATGGCATGTAAGGCCTGATATCGCTGAGCGGCGTCGTGCTGCCGGTCGATACGAGCTCGGGACGGAGCGAGCCCGTGACCACGGGATCGACGAGGCGATCGGTCTCGATGCGGCGCGGCGCTTCCGCCTTGTAGGTGTAGTATTTGGGGCCGACGACACGCGGAGCCGGCGATGACGCGCTGCGCCGGGCCGGTGCGGACGGCTCCTGCGCGGGCGCCGGAGCAGCCTCCGGCAGGGTCTGAAGGGTCTCCGGCGCGCGGTTGCGACGGAACAGGTCCATCAGCGTCATGGCGTCGGCGGAACCGACGTGGAGCGTGGTCAGGGCGCACCCCGACATGAGGGTGACGATCGCTGCTGTCTTCTTCAATGTCATAGCCGAACTTTCCGTATCGCAGTGCCGCCTCATGGCGGGTGGCGCCCGATGCCGTTCATGTCACCAAGCATCCGACTTATAAGAAATGTTGGTGAATGAAAAGGAAACGCGCGCGGCGCAATCGGGCGGGTGCGGGCGAAAAAACCGTGTCCGCGGCGCAGACGTACGGGCCAAGAAACTGATAGTTCTTGCTTTTCCCCTGAATGGTTTACCGACGCCCGAGGATCTTCCTCTCGCCATGCGGTGCAGGCTTTTCAAGAGACATTCCGCCTGTGTTCCAAAAGGCACAGAAAGCGCGTCCGATCCCCTCTCGCCGTGGCATGCAGCGTCCCTCACCGCCGCGGGATCATTCAAACGATTGTACGGCGGGCATGCCTCTCCTGCCTCTTTACAACCGGGCGGCTCCTGGGCCACAGAAGACCCCAGACCGGCCGGGCCTTGTCGCGTCCGGCTCAAAGGATCTCGCAGCGCGCGACGGTGCTGCATCAGACGAAGCAGGGAAGAGACGATGACAGCCACGCGCACGGAAACCGATACATTTGGCCCGATCGAGGTCGAGAACGACCGCTATTGGGGCGCACAGGCCCAGCGCTCCCTCGGCAATTTCAAGATCGGCTGGGAAAAGCAGCCGCTGTCCATCGTGCGGGCCCTCGGCATCGTGAAGCAGGCGGCGGCCAAGGCCAACATGGCGCTCGGCCGGCTCGACCCCGCCGTCGGCGAGCCGATCATCCGCGCCGCGCAGGAAGTTATCGACGGCAAGCTCAACGACCACTTCCCGCTCGTCGTCTGGCAGACCGGTTCCGGCACGCAGTCGAACATGAACGCCAACGAGGTTATCTCGAACCGGGCGATCGAACTGCTCGGCGGCGTCATGGGCTCCAAGAAGCCGGTTCACCCGAACGATCACGTCAATATGAGCCAGTCGTCGAACGACACCTTCCCGACCGCCATGCACATCGCCTGCGCGGAACGCGTCGTGCACGATCTGGTGCCGGCCCTGAAGCACCTGCACGCGGCGCTCGAAGCCAAGGTGAAGGCCTTCGACCACATCATCAAGATCGGCCGCACGCACACGCAGGACGCGACCCCGCTGACGCTCGGCCAGGAGTTCTCCGGCTACGCAGCGCAGGTCGCCTCCTCCATCAAGCGCATCGAGATGACCCTGCCCGGCCTGCAGGAACTCGCGCAAGGGGGCACCGCAGTCGGCACCGGGCTCAACGCACCGATCGGCTTTGCCGAAAAGGTCGCCGAAGAGATCGCGGCGATCACCGGCATCGCGTTCACCTCAGCGCCGAACAAGTTCGAGGCGCTGGCCGCACATGATTCCATGGTGTTCAGCCATGGCGCCATCAATGCGACGGCGGCCGCGCTCTTCAAGATCGCCAACGACATCCGGCTTCTCGGCTCCGGCCCGCGTTCGGGTCTCGGCGAACTGTCGCTGCCGGAGAACGAGCCGGGCTCCTCGATCATGCCGGGCAAGGTCAACCCGACGCAGTGCGAAGCGCTGACCCAGGTCTGCGTCCAGGTCTTCGGCAACCACGCCTCGCTGACCTTCGCCGGCAGCCAGGGGCATTTCGAGCTGAACGTCTACAATCCGCTGATGGCCTACAACTTCCTGCAGTCGGTACAGCTGCTGGCGGATGCCGCCGTCTCCTTCACCGACAATTGCGTCACCGGCATCGAGGCACGCGAAGACAACATCAAGGCGGCGCTCGATCGCTCGCTGATGCTCGTCACGGCGCTTGCGCCGAAGATCGGCTACGACAATGCCGCCAAGATCGCCAAGACGGCCCACAAGAACGGCACGACGCTCCGCGAGGAAGCCGTCGGAGGCGGTTATGTCACGAACGAGGAGTTCGACGCAGTCGTTCGCCCGGAAACGATGATCAGCCCGGCCTGACCCAAGCGGCCGTCACAGGATCGTCTCGCTCTTCAAACCCTGCCGGAATGCCCGGCAGGGTTTTTTGTGTCGCTCCGCACATTCCCGCAGGTGGCAGGCGATGTTTCCAACAATCGTTAAACTTTCTCAAATCTTTTCATCCCTAGAATACGCTACTGCAGAGGGTCTTCGCCGGTCGATCGAACGCCACACCTGCAGCCATGGGCATGTGTGCCGGTCGACAATGTCGTCTTCCGCGATGCCGAGCTCAGGATAACAGGAGGGCGTGCGTGCAGCCTGCGACATCACCCAAGGGGCAAGCTCCGGATATTGCGGCGCAGGTTACGTTTGCGATGCGGATCATGGGCATTGCCCCGATCCCGCGGAATTACGAGCTCTATTACGAAGCCTATATCGGCTCCAACCCGCGGCTGACGAAAGAGCTGGCCGCGCTGGGCAGCAAGGCGACGCAGGAAGAACTGGACGAGATCGGCGCCCGCTACTTCGCGCATATCCACCATGCCGCCGGCGTCGAGCGCGCGCATAGCCGCCTTGCGGCTCAGCTGAACGATCTGCTGGCCCTGATGCGCGACGAGCAGTTCGCGCTCGAAAGCTACAATCGGGTGCTCGGCGAGACCGCCGACAACATCAACAACAAGAGTGCCGCGAGCGTCGAAATCCTGCGCAGCGCGATGACCCTGCTCTCTCGGGCCACCGAGGATACGATGAGCCAGGGCAAGGAACTGGTCGAGAACGTCTCCCTGAAATCGGTGGAGATGGATGTCATCCGGCAGGAGCTCGACGAGTACAAGCGGATCGCCAACACCGATTCCCTGACCCGTCTCGCCAACCGCCGCGCCTTCGACGAGAAGCTGTCGTCCGTCTACAATTCGGATCAGATCAGGACCTATACCGGGCTGCTGATCGCCGATATCGACCATTTCAAGAAGGTCAACGACACGTTCGGCCACCCCGTGGGCGACAAGATCCTTGCGACGGTCGGGACGGTCATCCGCTCGAACCTGCGCCGCGAAGCCTTCGTCGCGCGCACCGGCGGCGAGGAGTTCGCCATCATCCTCAACGACCAGACCGTCGAGGAATGCGTGCAGGTCGCAGACCGCATCCGCACCGCATTGGCCAACACGCCGTTCAAGAATTCGAAGACGGGCGTGAACTATGGCCCGATCACGCTCTCCATCGGCGTTTGCCAAGCCTCCCTCGCGGAAGACCCGGTCGATCTCTACAACAAGGCCGACGTGGCGCTCTACTGCGCCAAGAATGCCGGACGCAACCGGACCATGCTGTTCGAGGACGGCATGAAGAAGGATACCGGCCGCAACTGGCTTCTCTATCGCCGTTAGAGCGCCACCCGTCATTCATGATGCGCAAATATCTATGTAACTTATTAAATTTTCTGCGTATTTTTATCCTCAAGCCGATTCCGGCTTAAGGCATTCTGCAGTGAGATCGATCGAGAACGACGGTCAGGCCATCGTGCCCTGCTGCTCGGCGAGCAGGCGAAGGCATTCCTCGAAGGCGGCGAGATCGGTGTAGAGCGCGTCGGCTGCCGCATTGCTCACCACGAGCGCGCCGCCACGGGCGGCGATGCCACCGTCCAGCATCAGATTGTCCGCCATGTCGAAATTTTCGATGGAGATACCGTCGGGCCCGCGATGCCGGCCGTCCGACGTCTCGCGGATGTCTCCGCCGTAATAGGCCGAACAGCGGTCGTAATGCGATCGGGCGACGTTCGTATAGGCATAGACCAGTTTGCCCTGCGCGCACATGAATCCGACCTCGAAGGCCGTGCCGACATCGGCGGCGACGCCGCGGAACGGGGTGAGGTTGGCGATGACCGCATCGGCCGCGCGCATCATCCCCTCGTTGACCTGGCTGATCGCCAGACCCATGCCGAACTTCGTCTCGGCCGGGGGAATGGCGAGATCGCCCGGGCTCAGCGGTTCGAAACCCGCCGCCCTCGCCCGCTCGGCCTTAATATCGAGGATCTCCCGCGCATTGGGCAGGAAGACTTCGGGACCGGCGAGATAGACTTTCAGGGACATTGTTCTTCCAGCTCCAGAGAGGTTCGATGCGGGTTCAACGCACGGATTTCAGCGTCAGGTATTCCCAGACGGCGACAATGACGAGGATGACGAAGGAAACGATCAGGAGGATATGCGGCTCGACCACGAGGGCGAGCGGTGCGGCCAGCACGAGCAGCCCTATGCCCGCGAGATGGGAGACCGACAGGCGGGGCGCGACCGAGCTCTTGATCCAGATGTTTCCGGCGAGAAAGACGATGGGACCGCCGATGATGGCACTGGCGGTCTTCAGGTCGATCGCGCCATGGGGATGGGCGAGCACGAACTCGTCCGCGACAGCGCAGAGGATGATACCCGCGACGACGGGGATATGGGCGTAGGTGAAGATGGTGCGCGCGACTTCGCCGGGCGATTCGTCGCTCTCGATCTGCGCCGCCGCCCGCTCCTGCCCGAACCGGAAATAGATCCACCACATGGTGACGGTCGATCCGAAGCTGCTGATGGCGAGAACGAAGACGAGCGGCGTCACCTCCATTTCGGCAAGGGTGCGGCCGGTCACGAGAATCGTCTCACCGAGGCAGATCAGGACGAAGAGTGCGCAGCGTTCGGCCATGTGCGCGCCCAGAACGTCCCAATCGTCGAATTCAGAACGACCCAATCCGGGCACCCGGAAGCCGACGGCCGGGGAGATGTATTCGATGGTCAGTGCCGCGATCCAGATGAAGAGCTGCGCCTCGCCGCCGATCAGCGCGCCGGCGATCCAGAACACGCCGGAGAGAATCAGCCAACAGGTGATGCGAAGAAAATCGCGCGCATTATCCGGACTGTGGCCGTGCATCGCGTAGACGGTGAACAGCGACCGGCCGACCTGCATGGCGACATAGGAGATGGCGAACAGCAGCGCCTTGTCGCCGAAGGCGTCGTTGATGGCGGTCGAAAGCAGCAACGCACCGAACATCAGGGCGAACAGCATGGCCCGCACCGGCATCCGGTCGGGATCGAGCCAGTTCGTGACCCAGGTTGTGAAGATCCAGACCCACCAGACGGCCAGAATCATCAGAAGCGCTTCGAGCGCGCCCATGAGGGAGTAGTGACCGGCAAGTGTGTGCGACAGCTGGATCAGCGAGAAGACGAAGACCAGATCGAAGAACAGCTCGGGAAAGGCGACCTTGTCGTCCTCGCCCTCGCGACGCTCGCGCATCCAGCCGGCCCGATCCCGCAGCGACTGGAAGAGCGTGCTCATCGCACCGCGCCTTCCTTCGTGTCCCGCCCGCCGGGAGCCGGACCACGGTCGAGCCCCTTGGCGCCGAGCTCCTCCTCGTAGGCGGCAAAAAGCGTTGTGCCGTCGGTGCTGAGCTCCCGCAGGTAGTTCCAGGTGAAGATGCCGGTGTCGTGGCCGTCGTCGAAGGCGATCCGGACGGCGTAGTTCCCCGTCGGCGTCATCGCTGATATGGCGACGTTACGCTTTCCGGGCACGGTGACCTTCTGGCCCGGGCCATGGCCCTGGACTTCCGCCGACGGCGACAGCACGCGCAGCATTTCGGCTGGAAGGATGCCGGCAACGCCGTCGTTGAAGGTGACGGTCAGCGTCCTGCGGTCCTTGGAGACACGCAATTCTTTCGGCCAGATCTCGCTCGTCATGTCCGTCCTTCCGCGCCCGGCACGCCGTGCGCTATCCGCCGCTTGATTTTTCAGAGACCTAGCGCAGTTTCCCCCTCAAGGAAACTGACACCCCCGCTTTGCAGAGCGTCATCGCAGGCCGCCCGCCACAGCCGGCCTTGACGCATCTCGTCCCAGGCACGATGTTTGTGGGCAGGACGACGGAGACGCTTGTGAACACCATCATCATCGACAGACGCCCGATCGACAAGCGCGGAGCCGTGGCGCTCGCGCACTCCACCGCACCGATGATCGATCCGTTCGGCCGTGCGGTCACCTACCTGCGCGTGTCGGTCACCGACCGCTGCGATTTCCGCTGCACCTACTGCATGGCGGAGAATATGAACTTCCTGCCGAAGAAGGATCTTCTGACGCTGGAAGAGCTGGAGCGCATCTGTTCCGCCTTCATCGAAAAGGGTGTGCGCAAGCTGCGTCTCACCGGCGGCGAACCGCTGGTGCGCAAGAACATCATGCATCTCGTGCGGGCGCTTGGCAGAAAGATCCAGGAGGGAACGCTGGACGAGCTGACCCTGACCACCAACGGCTCGCAGCTCGCGCGTTACGCGCAGGAACTGGCGGACGCCGGCGTGAAGCGCATCAACGTGTCGATGGACACGCTCGACCCGGTGAAGTTCCGGGAGATCACCCGCTGGGGGGATCTGTCGAAAGTGCTCGAGGGCATCGATGCGGCGCAGGCGGCGGGCATTCATGTGAAGATCAACGCCGTCGCCCTCAAGGGCTTCAACGATCTCGAGATTCCCGACATGATCCGCTGGGCGCACAGTCGCGGCATGGACCTGACGCTGATCGAGACCATGCCCATGGGTGAGATCGAAGAGGACCGGACGGATCGCTACATGCCGCTGTCGGAGATGCGCGACCGGCTTTCGACGATCTTCACCCTCACCGACAATGCCTATGCCACCGGCGGCCCGGCGCGATACATGACGGTCGCGGAAACCGGCGGGCGGCTCGGCCTCATCACGCCGATGACGCATAATTTCTGCGAAAGCTGCAACCGGGTGCGGCTGACCTGCACCGGCACGCTCTATATGTGCCTCGGGCAGAACGATGCCGCCGATCTGCGCGCCGCCGTTCGCGCCTCTTCCGAGGACGTGCTTCTGTCACAGGTGATCGACGAGGCGATCGGCCGCAAGCCGAAGGGTCACGACTTCATCATCGACCGCACGCAGAACCGCCCGGCCGTCGCGCGGCACATGAGTGTGACGGGCGGTTGACGTGACCGCAGACGGACCGCGCTCCATCCTCGGCGTCGTCCTCGCCGGCGGCCTGTCGCGCCGTATGGGGCGGGACAAGGCGGCCCTGCCCCTTGCCGGCATCCCGCTTGCCGACCGCGCCCTTGAGCGGCTGCGGCCGCAAGTGACCACCCTCGCCTACAACGGTGCCCGCGCCTTTCCGGGACTGGCCCCGGATATCGAAGCCATTCCCGACGCGGTGCCGGGGGCGTTCGGTCCGCTTGCGGGCATTCTCGCCGGGTTGCGTCTCGGACAATCCCGCGACATCCCGCTAGTCGTCAGCGTTCCCGTGGATGCGCCATTTTTCCCGCATACCTTCGTAAACCGGCTTCTCGAAGCCCTCGAAGAGACCAACAGCGTCATTGCCGTGGCCGCATCGCGGGACACGCTGCATCCCGTCTTCGCGCTCTGGTCCTCGTCGCTTGCCGACGATCTGGAGCGTTTCATCGCAACCGATACCAAGCGACGGGTCCGCGGCTTCATCGAGCGGCATGCCCATGTCGTCGTCGATTTTCCGGCGACGGGAGGGGCTTCCGGGGATATCGATCCCTTCACGAACATGAACAGGCCGGGAGATATCGAGATGATCGAGCGGATGCTGTCCCGCAAGGGGATGGCGGAGCAATGACGGCACCGAAGATTTTCGGCATCGCCGGCTGGAAAAACTCCGGAAAGACGGGGCTTGCCGTGCGGCTGGTGACAGAGCTCACGGCGCGGGGTTACAAGGTTTCCACCGTGAAGCATGCCCATCATGATTTCGACATCGACAAGATCGGCGCCGACAGCTGGCGGCATCGCGAGGCCGGGGCGCATGAGGTGACGATCGTGTCCGGCACCCGCTTTGCGATCATGCATGAGCTTCGCGGCGAACCGGAGCCGTCCTTCGCCGACATTCTCGCACGTCTCGCCCCCTGCGATCTCGTTCTCATCGAAGGCTACAAGCGCGAGCCGATCCCCAAGATCGAGGCGCGACGGCTGGAGGCGAAGAATCGTGAGCCGCTTGCGCCCGGCGACCCGCACATCCTCGCCATCGCATCCGATCACGCCGTTCCCGACGCCACCCTGCCCGTGTTCGATCTCGACGACACCGGCGTCATCGCCGATTTCGTGGAGGCGACCTGTGGGCTCAGGCGGCCATGAAACGAAGGCTCAGTTGACGGTCGCGTTGCTGCCGTTCTCGGGGACGGCGTCGAGCCGCACGAATTCGTAACCCTTCGCCTTCAAGGCCAGAATGCCCGCCGCAACGCCCTCGCCGGCCGCATGCGTCGGCTGATTGATATGCGAGATGATGACATCGCCGTCTCGCGCGCCGGCGATCCGCCGCGTGGCCATCTTCGCGCCCAGCAACGATCCGTCGTCGCCATTCAGCGAGTAGCCCGCAACATCGAAACCGAGGGACCGGATCTGGGCGATGGACGAAGCCGTGTATTTGGCCGTGGCGCCGCGGAACCAGTGGGGCTGCGGTGCGCCGCTGGCGACGAGCGCCTTGGCCCCTCCCATGACTTCGGCCTCCACGGCCTGCGCCGAACCGGCCGAGGCGATGCCGTAGACCGGCACCGGACGATCGATGGCCGGGACATGCATGGCACCGTGGTTTTCCAACTCGAACAGATCGGCATGCGCGCGGAAGATCGCGAACGTCTCCGCATTTCGCTTAAGCCACCGTTCGGTGATGAAGATCGTCGCCGGGATGCGGTTTTCGATGAGGACGGACAGGATCCGCTGGTCCGCAAGTCCCATGCAGGCGTCGAAGGTCAGCGCCACGCGCGGCGTCCTGTCGCCTGCCGCAACGTGCAGCTTCGGCTCCAAAAGGCCGTCCCGCGCCATGGCCGGCACGGACAGGCCGAGGGCGGCAAGAAGGGGCAGAAGGAAAATGGGTCTCATGAGGCGTCCAGACGAAAAGAACCCGGCGCGACGAGCACCGGGTTCCCTATCTTCAGAGCCTCGAACATGGCGAAATCTGGGCAGGCGACCGTTCTTGGCCGCCCGCCTTTCCCCTCGATCCCTTACTTCTGGGCCACGGGCCGGACGAGCGGGGTGACGCGGCGAATGGTGACGCGACGGTTTTCCTGCTCTGCTTCCGACGTGCGGACCTTGAGGAAGCGCTCGCCGTAACCCTGTGTGACCAGGTTTTCCGGCGGGATCTCGTAGACGTCCGTCAGCAATGCCGCGACCGATTCGGCACGCTCGTCCGAGAGGACGAGGTTCGACTGGTCGGAGCCGACCGCATCCGTATGACCTTCGATCAGGAAGGTTTCGCCGGGGTCCTTGTCGATGACCTCCAGCATGGCGTCCGCCACCTTGCGCAGGGTCTTGGCCTGCGACATCGGAACTTCCGCGCTGCCCGTTGCGAAGGTGATCGTATCCAAATCGATACGGCGCACCTTGTCGCGGATACGGGCGGAGTTGCGGACTTCATCGAGCGAATAGGTCCGCTCGACCCGTTCGACCGGCGGCTCGGCCAGGAAGTCGTAATAGTCGCGATCCGGCTCCGTCGAGGTGTCGATGATATAGTCGCGCACCGGCACCGTCAGGCGCATGGGCGGCAGATCCTCGCCGACATCGTAGCGCGGCGGACGCTTTTCTTCATCGACTTCCGGCGCATAGACCATCAGGTACTCTTCGCCGTCGCTGTTGATACGCGTGCGCTGGATGACGTCGCCATAGCGATTGTAGATCGTCACGACGCGCATGCCGTTCGGCCGCTCGATGACCTCGCGGGTGCGGCCGCGCGGCAGCTCCTCGTAATAGGTCTCGCGGGCATCGCGACGCAGGCGCGGACGGTCGTCGCTGCGCACGACGATCTCGTCGCCGAAATCGAGCACGGTGCGGTTGTTGCGCGACTCTTCGATCCGCGGACGTTGACCCGTCAGCGCGTCGATGAGATCGCCGGCATCGAATTCCGGCGCCCGGTCGATGCGGCGGCCGCGTTCGTTGATGGCCGCGTTCAGCTCCTCGCGGTCCGGCCGGCGTTCGCGGTGATCCGACTGGGCGTCGGCATCGGTGCGCGGCGGCGGCTGGTTGTCGCGTTCCTGGCGAACCTGCTCGCGCTCGCGGCGGCGGCGGTCGCGGGTGTCGTCGTTGCCGCGATTGTCGGCATCCTTGTCACTGTCGAGCACGGCGGCACCGTTCTCGACCGGCAGGACGACCGTCTCATCGCTCTTCGACGGGTCGCGCGCCAGTTTCTCACGCTCCTCGCGCGAACGTGTGTCGACGACGTCCCGCGCGGGGCGGTCCCGGTTCGCGCGGTTGTCGCCCGCCTGTGCAGGATCAGCGCCATTCGGTTCCACACCCGGACGTGCCGGATCCTCCGCCTGCTGGCCATCGGCCTCGCGCTGCTTGCGGCGTTCGGCGCGGATGCGGGCCCGCTCTTCGTCGGTCATGTCGCCGGACGCCGGCTGCTCGGCCGTGTCGCCCGGCTGGGCCTGCTGGGTACCATCCTGCTGGCCGTTCAGACGTTCGGCTTCCCGCTTGCGAATGCGCTCCTCGCGCTGGCGCTTGCGTTCGGCAGCATCCGGTGCGTCTGCGTCCTGCCCCGTCTGGCGCGGCCGGGTCGCATCGAGATCGGACGGCTTGATCTGCTCCGGCGTGTCAGCGCCGTCCTGCTTTTTCTGCTGCTCGGCCTCGCGCTGTTTGCGACGCTCCTCGCGGCTCTGGCGCGGTGCCTGACCATCGAGGTCCGGCATCGGCTGACCCTCTGGCTGGGCCTGCTCGCCATTCTGCTTCTGCTGTTCGGCCTCGCGTTGCTTGCGACGCTCTTCGCGGCTCGGGCGCGGCGTGTCCTCGCCCGAAGGCTGGGCCTGCGGCTGTTCGCCGTTCTGCTGCTGCTCGGCTTCGCGCTGCTTGCGGCGCTCCTCGCGGCTCGGGCGCGGCGTGTCCTCGCCCGAAGGCTGGGCCTGCGGCTGTTCGCCGTTCTGCTGCTGCTCGGCCTCGCGCTGCTTGCGACGCTCCTCGCGGCTCGGGCGGGGGGTGTCCTCGCCGGACGGCTCGGCCTGGCGCTGCTGCTGTTCTTCCGCTGGCTGCTCGGCCTCCCGCTGCTTGCGGCGCTCTTCGCGGCTGGGGCGGCCTTCGCCGCTTTCGGACGGTTCGGCCTGTCCCTGCGGCGCTGCCTCCTGCTGTCCCTCGGCAGGCCTGCGCTTGCGGGGCAGTTCCTCTTCGGGATCGGCCTGAGCGACCTGGAACGGCTTCATCTGAGCGTCGGCGAGCGCCGGCTGCAGGCCGATTGTCATGGTCAACAGCGGCATTGCCACGGTTGCGAAAAGCTTGGATCGAATGGTCATGGTGTCTCCTCCTGAGAGAGATCCCGTTCTTGTTCTTGTCGACCGGCACCGATGATCCGGGCCGGCATACGCTTGAACGCCGCGTGACGGACGGTCGCAGCCTTCGCTGCGATCCATGGCCCGAGCGGTAGCAACAGGCGCATGAATTGGCGATGAATGCCGCGTTCACCCGGCGGACATAGGCTTTCCGCGTCATCCCGCCAGAGCGTGTGCACGCTTTTCTCCGCGTGCGCTTTTCCTGTTGCTTTTGCGAACGGGTGACGGAATATCGCAACCGAAGCCACCGTTCACGGTCGCTTGCGAATGGCCCGGGACACGAAGAACAAGCCGGGCCTGCGCCAACAGAGAGGATCGACATGCCTATCGCCAAACGTTTCACCATGGCTGCCGCTGCGGCCGTTTTCGCCCTTGCCGCCAGCACCGCGCTTGCCGCCGGCGAAAAGATCACCATCGGCACAGAAGGCGCCTACCCGCCCTTCAACGTTCTGGAAGCCGACGGCTCCCTGACCGGCTTCGACATCGACATCGCCAAGGCGCTCTGCGTCGAGATGAAGGCCGAGTGCACCTTCGTCACCCAGGATTGGGACGGCGCCATTCCCGCCCTGATCGCCAAGAAGTACGACGCCTTCATCGCCTCCATGTCGATCACGGCCGAGCGCAAGCAGCAGGTCGACTTCTCGGAAAAGTACTACAACACGCCGCCGGCCATCGCCGTGCCCAAGGATAGCCCGATCACCGAGGCGACCGAAGCCGGTCTCGACGGCAAGACGCTGGGCGCGCAGTCCTCCACGACCCATTCGAACTATGCCGAAGCGCATATGAAGAAGGCCGAGCTGAAGCTCTATCCGACCTCCGACGAGTACAAGCTCGACATCGCCAACGGCCGTATCGACGCCGTCATCGACGACGTCGTGGTTCTCTCGGAATGGCTGAAGACCACGGACGGCGACTGCTGCAAGCTGCTCGGCACGCTGCCGATCGACCCGGTCATCAACGGCGAAGGCGCCGGCATCGCGCTGCGCAAGGGCGACAACGATCTGCGCGAAAAGTTCAACGCGGCGATCAAGGCCATCCGCGCCAACGGCAAGTACAAGGAGATCAACGACAAGTACTTCTCCTTCGACGTCTACGGCGGCTAATTCCCCGGCTCGTCCGAAATCCTGCGGCGGGAGCTTGCCCTCCCGCCGTTTTTGTTTGACAAACGATGCCGTAAGCAAGAGGCGCCCAACAAGAAGCGCCTCAAGGGGACAGACCAGACGATGAGCGGAATCATGGCCGCGCTTTCCTCCGCCGTGTCGTGGCTCGGCGCCACGCTCGATCCGTGGTGCGGACCGATCGGCATTTTCCGCCTTCTCGCCGGCAACACCCTGCTCGCCTGCGGCGATGCCGGCTGGGGCGACGAGATCGGCTACGGCTTTCTCATCACCGCATCGCTGGCGATCGCCACTCTACCGGTCGGCCTTGCGCTCGGCTTCTGCGTCGCGATGGGCAAGCAGTCGAGCGAGAAATCGCTGCGCCTGTCCTCCGATATCTACACCACCATTTTCCGCGGCCTGCCCGAACTGCTGACGCTGTTCATCGTCTATTACGGCCTGCAGATCGTCGCGCAGCAGGTCCTCGCCGGCGTCGGCTACTCCGGGCCGGTCGAGATCAACGCCTTTTTCGCGGGCATCGTCGCGCTCGGGGTCGTCTTCTCGGCCTATTGCTCCGAGGTCCTGCAATCCGCCTTCAAGGCCATTCCCCGAGGGCAGTACGAGGCGGGCGACGCGCTCGGCTTCAGCCGGGGAAAGACCATGCGGCTGATCGTGCTGCCGCAGCTTTTCCGCATCGCCCTGCCCGGCCTCGGCAATCTCTGGATGGCGCTTCTGAAGGATACGGCCCTCGTCTCCGTCATCGGCCTGCCGGATATCCTGCGCCAGACCGGTGTTGCCGCGCGCGTGACCAAGCAGGCGTTCGAATTCTTCGGGCTTGCCTGCATCCTGTTCCTGCTGCTCGCCGCAGCATCCTCCGTCGTGTTCTCCGCCCTGGAGCGGTGGGCGCACCGTTCGGAGGTGGCGCGATGAGTGCGACACCGCCGCTTCCGCCCGCAGGCGCGCCGCCGGCGCTCGATACCGACATGCCGGCTTCCGGCGTCCGCCCGGTGCAGGCCTTCGTTTCAGCGGACCTCCTTCCGCCGCTGCCGGCTCCTCGCGACGCGGCACGTCCCTACACGCTGTCGCGCCTGTTCGGCCGCATCCTTCTCGGCGTCTGGCTGGCGGTCTTCGTCGGCCTCGGCATGCTGATCGTCGGCGGGTTCGATCCGGAGAAATTCCAGCGCTACGGACCCGGCTACATCTCCGGCCTCGGCGTCACGCTCGGCCTCGTCTCGACCTCCATCGTGCTCGGCGCGCTTCTCTCGCTGCCGGTCGCGCTCGGCCGCATGTCGAAGAACAAGGTCGCGAACTGGATCGCCTATGTCTACGTCTATTTCTTCCGCGGCACGCCGGTCATCATGCAGCTGTTCCTCATCTATTACGGCCTTGGGAGCTTCCGGCCGCAGCTGACGGAGATCGGGCTCTGGTGGTTCTTCCGCGAGGCCTGGTACTGCGCGCTTCTGACCTTCGTGCTGAACACGGCGGCCTATCAGGCGGAGATCCTGCGCGGCGCGATCGAAAGCGTGCCGCGCGGCCAGCACGAAGGTGCGGCCTCGCTCGGCCTGTCGCAGCGCATCGCCTTCTTCAAGATCATCCTGCCGCAGGCATTGATCGTTGCCCTTCGTCCCTATGGCAACGAGATCATTCTCATGATCAAGGCATCGGCCATCGTCGCGATCGTGACCGTGTTCGACCTCATGGGCGAAACCCGCCGCGCCTTCTCGCGCACCTTCGACTACCAGACCTACCTCTGGGCCGCGATCTTCTACCTGATCATGGTCGAAGCGCTGCGCAATCTCTGGGTCTGGCTGGAGAACCGGCTGACCCGCCACCTGAAGCGCTGACATGCGAAACAATGGCAGCACTCTCGACCGGATGCTGCCAACCCTCTGGTAAGACACGATATTTTTTGTCACGCCGATGTCATTAAGACTTGCTTAACCATTCGGGCGCTTCATTCTAGAGACCGTCATTCAGCAAAGATGAGGTTTCGCATGGCATCTGACATGGAACTGCAGCTGAAAGGGTACGGCCTCACCACGGCTGAGATCCTCTACCGTATGCCGGATCGCCAGGCGATCCTGCAGAGCTACATCTGGCAGCATTACGATCTGGCCCCCCACTTCCCCGAAATGAAACGCTTCCTGCAGTTCTGGCAGGAAACGCTGGACGGGCCGCTCCATTCGGTGCGCTACGTTCACCGCAAGCTGATATCGGCCGGCGACTGGCGCGCTTTAAAGGGCGAATTCATCATCAACTGATGCGCTGCTGACGACGCGTCACATCGAAGTCCCGTCGCTGGATCGGGATTGCCATTCGGCAATGCCCATCCTACAAAGCGCGCATGCAAAAGAAGATCGACGAAGAAGCTTTGGCCGAGGCCTATAACCGCGCTCTCGCGCTCGAAAAATCCGGCGATGTCGAGGCGGCGGTCGCGGCCTATGGCGAGGTGCTGGCACTGGACCCGGACGATCACGGCGGTGCCGCCGTGCGCATCGCCTCCATGGGCCGCGGCGAAACGCCCGACAAGGCCCCGGACGCCTATGTCACCACCCTGTTCGACCAGCATGCCGACGTGTTCGAGGACGTGCTGGTGGAACAGCTCGGCTATTCCGTGCCGATGATGGTCCGCCAGCGGCTGCAGGCGCTCGGGCTCGGGCCCTTCAGGAGCCTGCTCGACCTCGGCTGCGGCACGGGGCTGACCGGCGGCGCGCTACGCGATATGGCCGAACACCTGACCGGCGTCGATCTCTCGGAAAACATGGTCGAGATCGCCCATGAGAAGGATCTCTACGACGCGCTTTATGTCGGCGAAGCCGTGGATTTTCTCGAGGACAACGAAGACGGGCCGTTCGACCTCGTCACCGCGACGGATGTCCTGCCCTATCTCGGCGGGCTCGAGGCGCTGTTCTTCGCGGCGGCCGAGACCATGGAGCCGGGCGGCCTGTTCATCTTCTCCAGCGAGACCTTGCCGGACGACGTGTTCGCCGGCCGCCGCTTCATGGTGGGGCCGCACCAGCGGTTCGCGCATGCGCGGGACTACGTTCTCGAGCGGCTGGAGGCGACCGGGTTCGATCTGGTCGATCTGACGGATATCACCGTGCGCATGGAAGACGGCGCGCCGATTGCCGGTCATCTCGTCTTGGCGCGGCTGCGCCAGCCTTCTGCAGCCGACGCCTGATTCTCTCGACAGCCTCAAGGAGCCTCCTATGGCCAAAGTCGCCTTCATCGGTCTCGGTGTCATGGGGTACCCCATGGCCCGCCATCTCGCCGTCAAGGGCGGCCACGAGCTGACCGTCTACAACCGCACAGCGGCGAAGGCCGAGACGTGGGTGTCCGAAAACCGCGGCACCGCAGCGGCGACGCCGGCCGAAGCGGCGCGCGATGCGGATTTCGTGTTCTGCTGCGTCGGCAACGATGACGACCTGCGGTCGGTCACCACGGGCGCGGACGGCGCGTTCGAGACGCTGCGGGCCGGCGCGATCTTCATCGACAACACCACGGCCTCCGCCGAAGTTGCACGCGAACTGGACGCCGCCGCCCGGGCGCGGGGCGCGCATTTCCTCGACGCGCCTGTGTCCGGCGGCCAGGCGGGTGCGGAAAACGGTGTTCTCACCGTCATGTGCGGCGGCGATTCGGCGGTGTTCGAACGCGCCCGGCCTGTCATCGATGCCTATGCGCGCATGGTCGGGCTGATGGGACCGGCCGGCAGCGGCCAGCTGACCAAGATGGTCAACCAGATCTGCATTGCGGGCCTCGTCCAGGGACTGGCGGAAGCCGTGCATTTCGGCAAGAGCGCCGGGCTCGACATGGAGGCCGTGGTGGAGGTGATCTCCAAGGGTGCGGCCGGTTCCTGGCAGATGGAAAACCGCCACAAGACGATGATCGCCGGCAAGTACGACTTCGGCTTCGCCGTCGACTGGATGCGCAAGGACCTCGACATCGTGCTGACCGAAGCCCGCCGCAACGGCGCCAAGCTTCCGGTCACCGCGTTGGTCGATCAGTTCTACGGCGAGGTGCAGGCCATGGGCGGCAAGCGCTGGGATACGTCGTCGCTTCTCGCGCGGCTGGAAAAGAAGTAGGCGCGCCCCCGCGCCTGCTTCCCCCGATCCGTGCGCGAAGATCAGTCCTCCTGGGACTTTGCCTGTTCCAGGATCATGTAGTCGAGCGGCATCTGCGTCGTGTACTTGATCTGCTCCATGGCGAAGGCCGAGGACACGTCGCGGATCTCGATCTTGGCGATCAGGCGCTTGTAGAAGGCATCATAGGCCGCGATGTCCGGGACCACGACGCGCAAGAGGTAATCGACGTCGCCGCTCATGCGGTAGAGTTCGACCACTTCGGGAAACTCTCCCACGACCTCGGAGAACCGCCGCAGCCACTCGATCGAGTGAGCATTGGTGCGGATCGACACGAAGACCGTGACCTTGGTGTTGATCTTCGCCGGATCGAGCAGGGCGACGCGGCCACGGATCACGCCCTCTTCTTCCATCTTCTGGATGCGGCGCCAGCACGGCGTGGTCGACAGGCCAACCTTCTTGGCCAGGTCGGCAACGGCAAGTGTCGAATCTTCCTGCAGAAGTCGCAGGATCTTGCGATCGAGACGATCCATTTCAATAGCCCCCTTTCGAATATTATTTCTTCTATAGCGTCAAAAGGGGCCAATGCCAGAGTGAAATCTTACGATATCCGCAATGCAATTTCAGCACGGAGCACCGGCAGCAGTTCGGCCTCGAACCAGGGATTCCGTTTCAGCCATGGCGTATTGCGCCAGCTGGGGTGTGGCAGAGGCAGCATCTTCAGTCCCTCCACCCGCTCGAACGTCCGCCGCCAGTCCGCCACCGTCGCCGTCATCGAGGCCTGCCGCTTCGTGCCGAGATGATAGGCCTGCGCATAGGCGCCGATGACGAGAATGAGGGAGGCGTTCGGCACGGCGGCAAGCGCCGTTTCCCGCCAGACCGGTGCGCATTCCCGCCGGGGCGGGATATCGCCGCCATGCCTGTCGTAACCGGGGAAGCAGAAACCCATGGGAACGATGGCGAAATTGTCGGGATCGTAGAAGGTCGGCCGGTCCACGCCGAGCCAGTCGCGCAGCCGGTTGCCGGAGGGATCGTCGAAGGGCACGCCGCTGACATGCGCGCGCATGCCGGGCGCCTGGCTCGCGATCAGGATGCGCGCTTTTGCCGAGAGCACGAAGATGGGCCGGGGCTCATGCGGCAGCGGCGCGCCGAAAACCGGTGCGTCACGACAGATGCGGCAGGCCGCGATCGCAGCCGAGCAGCGATCGATCTCGTCTCTGGTCGGTGTCAGCGGGATATCCATACGGTCTCGATACGGCGCAGCAGGGCCTTGATCCAATCCCCATCGATATGGGGCAGCTCGGCCATTCCGCCATGGCGGGCGCGCCAATCCTGCGGTCGATCGAAGGTACCGGCCCAGAGACCGGCCCGGTTTGCGCGCGCCTCGGCCTCCTCG
This sequence comes from Rhizobium quercicola, assembly GCF_021168455.1. Lineage (NCBI taxonomy): Bacteria > Pseudomonadati > Pseudomonadota > Alphaproteobacteria > Hyphomicrobiales > Rhizobiaceae > Rhizobium > Rhizobium quercicola. The sequence continues at coordinate 119,503 of NZ_JAJOZR010000009.1, read as the reverse complement.
GCGGCGTAGTCACCGAAGGCAACGGCAAAACCGTCCGCAACCATGCGGGCGTTGAGGTCTTCTCCTCCAGCCGCGCAGACCGCCAGCCGCCGGCCGTAGCGGTCGTCCGCCCGACCTTCGCACAGGACCGCGGTCGTACCGATCAGCCGCGCGAGATGCCGTCGCGCCTCCTGCCCGCAGGCCCAGGTCTCGCCGTCGCGTTCGCAGGTCTGCGCGCCCTCGGGCGCATCGATGCCGATGAGGCGAATGCGATCCCGCCCGAGGGCGAGCGTGTCCCCATCGACCACGCGCGGCTGGCCGGTCACCGTTTCGCCCTCACCAGCAAGCCGGTTGGCAGCAAGCCAGACGAGCCCCAGGAAGAGGATCGTCAGCAGACCATCCAAGATCAGCGACCGCTGCCGGCCTACCACGGAAACCAACGGAAAAATCGGCTGTTGGCGGACACGCCGAGCCGGTGCAGGAAGCAAGTTCTTAACAATTCTTACCTAGAATCCGTTGGGTATCCGTCAGACTTTCCGGACAAGATGAATCAGGGCGTCAGCACATCGACCGACAAGATCATTGTCGACAAATCGCGCAGCCACCGCAACAAGGCCGTGTCGAAAACCGTGCGCGCGAATCGCGAACGCCTGCAGTCCGGTCCGTCGAACGGCTCGGGCTTCGACAAGGAAATGTTGTCTCTCTACGTCGCCTCCGTCCTGCAGGGCGCTGCTGCCATGCCGATCCTCCTGATGATGATCGCCGCCGGCGGCCTGTACCTGACGGAGAACCTGCAGATCGTCGGCTGGCTGATCGTGGCGCTCGTGATCCACGCCCTCGGCCTCCTTGCGGCGCAGCGGGCCCGGCGGAAGGATATGACGCCGGAGGCCGTCGTCTACTGGCGTCGGCGCTTCCTGGCCGTGCAGGGACTGATGAGCGTCGTCTGGGTGCTGTTCCTGCTGCAGGAATGCCAGTCCTGCGTGCCGCGCGACTTCGGACTGTACAAGGGCGTGGCCCTCCTCGTCGCCCTCGCCGCCACGGCCATCGCCACCATCCTCCTGCGCTATGCGCTGATCGTCACGTTTGCACCCTGCGTCGCTCTTCTCACCGGCACCGCCGTCATGGCTGGACGGGGGGATCTCGTCGCGCTCGCCATCGTGCTGTCGACGTCGCTTGCCTTTCTCGTCTACATGACGACGCGCATGCGCCGCGCCAATATCCAGATCCTCTCCGTGCAGGCCGAAAAAGACGATCTGATCGCGGAGCTCGAAGTGGCGAAATCCATGTCGGACGAGGCGCGCCGGCGGGCCGAGGAGGCGAATCTGGCCAAATCGCGCTTCCTTGCCTCCATGTCGCACGAGTTGCGCACGCCGCTGAACGCCATTCTCGGCTTTTCCGAGGTGATGTTCACCGAGGTCATGGGCCCGTTGAACAACCCGACCTACAAGGAATATACCGGCGATATCCACCGCTCCGGCAAGCACCTGCTAGACCTGATCAACGAAATCCTCGACCTGTCCCGCATCGAGGCCGGACGCTACGACCTCAACGAGGAAGCGATCCTGCTGGCGGAGATCACGGAGGACTGCATCGGCATGGTGCAACTGCGTGCCCGCACCAAGAACATCACGATCACGGAGCAGTTCGAGCAGGGCATGCCGGCCGTCTGGGTGGATGAGAAGGCCATGCGGCAGGTGACGCTGAACCTGCTGTCGAATGCCGTCAAGTTTACCCCGCAGGGCGGGCAGATCGCAGTGAAGGTCGGCTGGACGGCTGGTGGCGGACAATATCTGTCGATCAAGGACGATGGACCCGGCATCCCGGAAGATGAAATTCCCGTCGTCCTCTCGGCCTTCGGCCAGGGGTCGATCGCCATCAAGAGCGCGGAACAGGGCACCGGACTCGGCCTGCCGATCGTGCAGGCCATTCTTGCCAAGCATGATGGCGAGTTCATCCTGCGCTCGAAGCTGCGCGAGGGAACTGAGGTCATCGCCATCCTGCCGGCGCGCCGCGTGCTCCAGACGGTGCCCGCCGTGCAGGAGACCGCCGCCGTGGCGCGGCGTCGCAAGAGTTTCGCCTGATCTGGATTCCCGGACCGTTTCAGGCGGGCAGGACGTGTCCCTGCCCGACGACCTCGATGGCCACGGTTTCGCCCGGTGCCGCGACATCGAAGCCGGAGACGCGCAAATCGAGAACGGTGCGCGCCGGGCCCTCGCCCACCTCCACCGTCAGGCGGCAGAGACCGCCGCCGAACTCGCTGTCGAGCACGCGCGCCCGCGCGCCCTTGACGAGATCGGCCTCCCCGAGACCGAGCCAGCGGATGCGCAACTGCTCCGGACGGAGCATCACCAGCGCCGTCGATGCGGTGCCCGTCGAGGCCTTGTCGGTCGACCCGACAGGAATGGAGCCGAGAACGGTTTCCGCCTGGCCCGCGGTAACCGTCGCGTCCAGCAGAACGGCATCGCCGAGAAAGAGCGCCGTCTGGCGATCGGCAGGGCAGCGGTAGAGCGATTGCGGGCTGCCGGCCTGAACCAGCCGTCCCTCCCGGAACACCGCGACGTGATCGGCGAAGGATAGCGCCTCCCCCTGATCGTGCGTGACCAGAATGGACGTCGTTCCCGACGCGGCGAGGATGCGCGAAACGGTGCGGCGCATCGTGTCCCGCAGGCCCGTGTCGAGCGCGGAGAAGGGCTCGTCGAGGAGCATCAGCCGCGGTTCGAGCGCCAAAGCGCGGGCGAGCGCCACGCGCTGCTGCTGGCCGCCGGAGAGCTGGTGCGGACGCCGCGAGAGCATGTCCGCGTCGAGCTCCACCATGGCCATCAGCGCCGCGATGCGCTTGCCGCGGCCGTCCTGCCGTTTCGGAAGCCCAAAACCGATGTTCTCGCCGACGGTCAGATGCGGAAAGAGCGCGCCATCCTGCGAGACGATGCCGATGCCGCGCTTGTGGGGGGGCACATGGACGCCCTCGCCGGCCAGTACGGTCCCTTCCAGCGTGATGCGCCCGGCGTCCGGACGCTCGAAACCGGCGATCAGCTTGAGCAGCGTCGTCTTGCCGGAGCCGGACGGGCCGACGATCGCCGTTCGCGCGCCGGCGGGAACGACGAGGGAGACGTCGATCAGGGCGCGCGCGTCGCGGCCATAGGTCTTGCTGACGGACGAGATGGAGAGAAGGCTCATGCGGCGCTCCCGCTTGCGCGGCTGGATTGCCGGTGGAGGACCAGCGTCAGCGGCAGGGACAGAAGGACCATCATCAGCGCATACGGCGCGGCAGCGACATAGTCGATCTCGCTTGTCAGCGACCAGAACTTGGTGGCGAGCGTCTCGACGCCGGTCGGCGACAGCATGAGGGTGGCGGTAAGTTCGTTTGTGATGCCGAGCGCCACGAGCGCGGTGCTCGCCGCCGCACCGGGCGCGGCAAGGCGCATCGTCGTCACGCGCACAGCCTGCAACGGTGCCCGGCCCAGCGCCATCGCGGCACGCTCCAGCTCCACCGGCGCCTGCGCGATGCTCGCCCGCAGCGCCACCAGCGCCCGCGGCAGGAACAGAAGGCCGTAGGCGAGGAGCAGCGTCGCAAATGTCTGATAGAGCGGCAGGACCAGCCGGACGGTGATGGTGACCAGCGCCAGCGCCACGACGACGCCCGGCAGGGAGCCGACATAGTAGTGACAGGCCTCCAGCACCCGTTGCAGGCGACCGGGTGCGCGCACCGAAAGCCAGGCCATGGGCGCTGCGACGATCGTCGTCAGCATGCCGCCCATGACGGCGAGGAAAATCGTCTGGATCACGGCATTGCCCACCGTCTGCAGCGGCCAGATCTCCAACCCGCCGATCGCCAGCCACCGCGTCAGCGTCGTGAACGGCACGCCGATGGCGAGCGCGGCGGTCGCCAGATTGAGCGCCAGCGCCGGCCACACCCAGCCGCCGAGCGCATGGCGCGTCACCATGCGCGGCGCGCCGGACCCGACGCGGGCGTAGCGCTCCCCGCCCCGCGCCAGCGCTTCCGTTCCGAGAAGCGCCAGGCAGCAGAGGACGAGGACGCCCGAGAGCATGTTGGCGGCGGGGCCGTTGAAGGCCGACTGGAACTGATCGACGATCGCCGTGGAAAACGTGTCGAACCGAATCATCACGAACAGGCCGTATTCGGCCAGGAGGTGAAGGCCGACGAGCAGGCTGCCGCCGCAGATCGCGACGCGCAGCTGCGGAAGGACCGCCCGGAGGAAGACCCGCCACGGGCTGAGGCCGAGGGATGCCGCGGCATCCTCGATGGCGGGATCCAGCCGGCGCAGCTGTGCGGCTACCGGCAGATAAAGGAAGGGAAAGTAAGCGAGAACCGAGACGAGGACACCGCCGCCGAGGCCCTTCAGACCGGGAACGAGGCTGATCCAGGCGTAGGAGTGAACGAAGGCGGGCACCGCGAGCGGCACGACGGCGAACCAGGCCCAGAGCCGCGCAAAGGGCAGGTCTGTGCGCTCCGTCAACCAGGCAAGCGTCACGGCGAGCACGATGGTCAGCGGCACGGTTGCCGCTTCGAGCAGCGCCGTGTTGACGAGGAGATCGCCGACGCGGCCGCGGAAGACGAGCGCAACCACCTGGTCCCACCCCGTCTGCACGGTCACGATCACGACGAAGCCGAGCGGGATGAGGCTGACCAGCGCCACGATAAGAGCCGGCAGCGTGACCAGCGGATAGGCAAGACGCGACCGCTCGCGCTGTCCGAGCGTCAGACGGCTCGGCGTCGCGGCCTTGGAGACAGCGAAAGACTTGGCATCGGCATGCGGCACGTGTGGCGCCTCTACACGGAACAGAAAGATGCGCGCCTCCGACAAGGAAGCGCGCACGGGTCGCGATGACCTATTGCGGCGATTGTGGATGAAATCAATCCAGAATCGTCATGCCGGCGTCATGTTGCCTGCGCAAGACGCCAACACGGGCGCTCAGAGGATACCGGCTGCCGTCATCAGGTCGGTGACCGACTTGCTGTTCAGCGACTGCGGATCGACCTTCGGGTAGTCCAGCGTCGAGAGTGCCGGAAGCGCCGCATTCGAGGCCGCATCCTTGGAGACGGCATATTCGAAGGACGTGCCATCGCGGAGAACGGCCTGCCCGCCCTTGCCGGTCAACCACTTGAGGAACGTCTGGGCTTCGGTCTTGTGCTGGCTGGAGGCAAGGATGCCGCCGCCGGAGATGCTGACGAAGGCGCCCGGATCCTGGTTCTTGAAGAAGTGCAGTGCGACGTTCTTGCTGTTCTCGCCGGTCTTCGCCTGATCGCCGAAATAGTAGTAGTGATAGATCACCGCACCTTCGACCTCGCCAGCATTCACGGCCTTCATCGCCGTCGAATTGCCCTTGTAGGCGGTGAAGTTCGTCTTCATGGCCGCAAGCCATTCCTTGGTGGCGGCTTCGCCCTTCAGTGCCAGAAGCGCGCTGACGATGGCCTGGAAGTCGGCGCCGGCCGGCGATGCGGCCCAGCGGCCCTTCCATGCGGGATCGGCAAGGTCGAGCAGCGACTTCGGCAGCTTGTCTTCGGTCAGCTTGGTCTTGTCATAGGCAAACACGGTGGAGCGTGCAGCCACGCCGACCCAATGGCCGTTCGACGGCTGGAAGGTCTCGGGAACCTGCGCCAGCGTGTCCTTGGCGACGGGTTCGAACAGGCCGGCCTGATCGACCAGCGACATGGCCGGCGAATTCTCGGTGAGGAAGACGTCGGCGGGAGATGCGGCACCCTCCTGGACGATCTGGTTGGCGAACTCCATGTCGCTGCCCTTGCGCAGCGTCACCTTGATGCCGGTTTCCTTGGTGAAGGCTTCGGCCCAGGCAACGCCGAGGCTCTCGTGCTGGGCATTGTAGATGACGATGCCGGCGGATTCGGACTGGGCGAGCGCGGGGTTCATCGCGGCCAGAAGAGCAGCCGCGGCAACGAAGCCCGCGGTGCGAACGGAAATTTTCATGACGACCTCCTGAGAGTGCCCGGGCGACGTGCCCGGCAGAGGCGGTATAGATAAGCTGAACCTGAAGGTCAACTTTAGAAGCGCTTGCTTTCGTGCACGATTTTGCAGGAAGCGCGCCTTGCCTCGCGCGCCGCGATCACCTTTGCGTCATCACAGCCCGGTCAGCGGCATGTCGGTCACGACATGCGAGAGGAAGACGACGTAGAACGCATAGCCGGCATTGGCAAGGATCAGGCAGAGGCAGGCGAGCGAGCCAAGGTCCTTGGCGTTACGGCCCATTTCCGAGATCTCGGGCGACACCCGGTCAACGATCTCCTCGATCGCCGTGTTCAATGCCTCGAACGCGATCATCAGCAGGAAGAGCAGCATCATCGCGACGTACTGGAAGAGCGTGGCACCGCTGATGACGAAAGCCAGCATCGCCACGGCAAAGCCGATGAGCTCCTGGCGGAAAGCGGCTTCGCCCAGAAGACGCCGCGCGCCCCCAAGAGAATAGGTCGCGGCGGCGAAGAAGTGCTGAAAGCCTGTGAGCTTTCGCGGCAGCTTCTGTCCAGGCAGATCCTGGTCCGGCTCTCGCTTCTGCATGCGCAGCGTATTCCCGTTCATCTCAGCTTCTTGCCACGCAGGGCGCGAAAGCGTCCAGTTCGCGATTATAGACATCCGTCTGGATGTTCATCATGCCGAGCACCGTATGGAACAGGTTGTCGTGCGACATGGCCGCATCGGAATAGGCGAGAAGGCATTTCGTATCAAGCCCCATGGTCCGCGCGTAGGACGGCGAGAACCAGGATATGAAGGGAACATGCGTCTGCTCCTTCGGCGCGATCGCATACGGCGCACCATGCAGGTAGATGCCGTTTTCCCCGAGCGATTCGCCGTGGTCCGACATGTAGATCATGGCGCCGGCCATCGTGGTCTCGTGCTTTGCCAGCAGCTTGGCGACGCTGGCGAGGATGTGGTCGGTGTAGAGAATCGTATTGTCGTAGGCGTTGACGATCTCGTCGTGCGAGCAGTTCATCAGCTCGTCCGTGCGGCAGTCGGGCGTGAAGCGCCGGAACTCCTCGGGATAGCGGCCGAAATAGCCCGGGCCATGGCTTCCCAGCTGGTGCAGCACGATCACCGTATCGTGTTTGATCGTGGCAAGCTTGCTGTCGAGACCATCGAGGAAGATGCCGTCGAGGCATTCGCCCGCGTGGCAGAGCGGGCTGTTCTGGCGCCCGTTGATCGCGGCATAGTCGATCAGCTTGGCGATGCCCTTGCTGCCGGTATTGTTGTCCCACCACGAGACGTTGACGCCGGCATGGGTCAGGACATCGACGAGGTTCTGGCGCGTGTGTGCCTTGCTCTCGCTGTATTCGGTCCGTCGGTAGCCGGAGAACATGCAGGGCAAGGAGACGGCGGTTGCCGTGCCGCAACTGCTCGTGTTGGTGAAGTTGACCACGCCGAGCGCCTTGAGTTCGGGATTGGTTTCGCGGGCATAGCCATCGAGCGAGAAGCTCGCGGCCCGTGCCGTTTCGCCGGCAACCACCACGACGACGACCGGCTTCTTCTCGGCGGCGAGCCGATCGCCCGCCCGGGCGTCCGTGCCGAAGGGAGCGACCACGGCATCGACCTCCTTATAGGCGGACAAGGCGAAGCGCGCCGCCGACGACAGGGGTGCGGCCGGGTTGAACACGTTGAGCACCTCCTTCCGCTCGCGGGCGACGAAGGCGATCGCCGCGTAGTTATAGCCGATGAGGACCAGTGCCACGGCAAGGGCCGGAATGATCAGTGCCAGGTTTCGCAGTGCTTTCTGGAAGAACGGACGATGGCGGATGCGCGCAAGGCCGATCATGACGGCCGGCAGCACGGCGAAGACGAGGAGATGCAGGACGAAGCGCGGCGTCACGAGGTGACCTGCCTCGGCGCCCGTCGTCACGAAGGCGCTCTCCACCATCTCCTTGTCCACGACGATGCCGTAGGTATCTGTGAAATAGGATGCAATGCCCGCGACGAGAACGCAGAGGATCAGGACCGGCTTGATGACGTAGCGGACCGAAAGCGTCACGAGCGCGCAGATCGTCAGCAGCGATATCGCGACCGAGAAGGCGACGAGGCTCATCGTGTTGGACGAGAAGGCCGCGGCCGCGCGGCTCCAGAAGGTGATATTGGTCACCACGAGCAGATAGGCGGACACGATGAGCGTCAGCGGGATACTGCCGATCTCAGGCCGGGGAAGCTTGGGGATTTTCAAGGGGTCACTCCCGTCAGAACGCCGGCGGGAACCCGTCAGGCTATGCTGAGGGTGTGGTAGAGCCGAAATCCTGTCGGGAAACTGTCTGGTCGCGATGCCCTCGCCTCACGGGGCGAGCGGCCGAGGCGCCACAGGACGTGGCGCCTTCTTTTTCTATTCCCAGTCTTCTGCGGCGGGTTTCTGTCCCTGGCCCAGACGGCGGTCGAGTTCCCCCGCCTCCGTTTCCGTCAGGCGCAGATCGAGCCGGATGGCGCCGTCCTCGAGATCTTCGCGATGATCGACGATCGCGTGCTCGTAGAGCCACGGCAGAAGCTGCAGGCGATCGACAGGCAGCGTCACCGTCGTCTCCATCATCACGCCGGAGAGGCGGCGGTTGATCTCCTGCATGAGAGCATCCACCCCCTCGCCCGTGACCGCCGATACGGTGATCGTATTGGGCGTGTGCACCGCCTTTTCGAGCATCGCCGCATGCGGCTCCTCCTCGAGCCGGTCGATCTTGTTCCAGACCTCCAGCAGGCGCTCGGTGCGCGCCTTCTCGTCGATGCCGAGATCCTCGAGAATCCGCTCGACGTCTTCGGACTGGGCCGCGTGATCCGGATCCGACACGTCGCGGACATGCAGGATGAGATCGGCCTCCAGCACCTCTTCGAGCGTCGCCCGGAAGGCCGCCACGAGGTGCGTCGGCAGGTCCGAGATGAAGCCGACGGTGTCGGAGAGGATGACGGTGCGGCCCTGCGGCAGCTTCATGCGGCGCAGCGTCGGGTCGAGGGTCGCAAACAGCATGTCCTCGGCCAGCACGCCGGCGCCGGTGATCCGGTTGAACAGGGTGGACTTGCCGGCATTGGTGTAACCGACGAGGGCGACGATCGGGTGCGGCACCTTGCGGCGTTTCGAGCGGTGCAGCTGGCGCGTCCGGCGCACCTGCTCCAGCTCCTTTTCCAGCTTGATGATCTTGTCCTGCAGCTGGCGGCGGTCGGCCTCGATCTGGGTTTCGCCCGGGCCGCCCATGAAGCCCGCGCCACCGCGCTGGCGTTCAAGGTGGGTCCAGCTGCGGACCAGACGGCCCTTCTGATAGTTCAGATGCGCCAGATCGACCTGCAGCGTGCCTTCCTTTGTGGAGGCGCGGCGGCCGAAGATTTCCAGAATGAGGCCCGTGCGGTCGATGACCTTGGCGTTCCATTCCTTCTCGAGATTGCGCTGCTGCACCGGGGTCAGCGGGTGGTCCATGATGACGAGGCCAGCATCCTGGGCGTCCAGCAGATGCCCGATCTCTTCGATCTTGCCGCTGCCGAGCAGCGTTCCCGGCTTCGGCTGGGCGATCGGCACGACCAGCCCCTGGACGACGGAGAGGTCGATGGCGCGCGCCAGACCGATCGTTTCCTCGAGACGCGCCTCATCCGAGCGGATCGAGTGGGACTGCTCGGCGTGCTGCCGCCCGGTTTTCTTGACGACCGGGACGATGACCAGCGCCCGCATGTCGTCGCGGTGCTTTTCGGTCTCGGGGATGATGCTGTCTGGGGTATCGTTGTGTTTTGTGATGGCTTCAGTCCGGTGTTCAGGAGGCGGATTCTTCGCTCTCGAACATCTGCATGGGCTGGCCCGGCATGATGGTCGAGATGGCATGCTTGTAGACGAGCTGGGAATGCCCGTCGCGCCGCAGCAGCACGCAGAAATTATCGAACGAGGTAACGACGCCCGTCAGCTTGACGCCGTTGATGAGGAAGATGGTGAGAGAGATCTTCTGTTTGCGAACCGTATTGAGAAAAAGGTCCTGCAGGTTCTGAGAACGTTCCGCCATAGCGCCGCTTCTTTCTTTATTGCCGGTCCGAAATCAACCGGTTGATACGTCTGTAAATCGAGAGTTGCCCCCGCGCGCCTGCCCCTCAGACGCTGCGGAATCTGGTATCGCATCAAGGGGTCTTTCGCAATCTCCAAAAAGCCTGCGCGACGTTTCCGTGACAGCGTGGGCGCCACGGCATCCGTTTGGGCTCAGACACCCAGCGACTTCAGCTTCCGGTGCAGGGCCGAACGCTCCATGCCGACGAATTCCGCCGTGCGGGAGATGTTTCCGCCGAACCGGTTGATCTGCGCGATCAGATAGTCCCGCTCGAACATTTCGCGCGCCTCGCGCAGCGGCAGCGTCATGATGTGCTGGTCGCCCTGGGCCGAGATCTTCGGCAGACTGTCGCCCACTTCCGTCGGCAGCATATCGGCCGAAATGACCGTGTCGGGACCGTCCGACCGCGCGAGGATCATCAGCCGCTCGATATTGTTGCGCAGCTGGCGGATGTTGCCGGGCCAGCCGTGCGCCTGCAGCACCGCCAGCGCATCGTCGCCGATCTTGCGGGAGCGGATACCCGCCTGCTCGCTGATCTGGCGCATGAACATATCGACGAGAAACGGAATGTCCTCCCGGCGATCGGCAAGGGCGGGCACGCGGACGGGAATGACCGCCAGCCGATGGTAGAGATCTTCGCGGAAGGCGCCTTCGGCAATCAGGCTCTCGAGATTGTAGGCGGTGGAGGAGATGATGCGGACATCGACCTTCACCCGCTTCGACCCGCCGACGCGTTCGAACTGCTGGTCCACGAGCACGCGCAGGATCTTGTTCTGCGTCTCGCGCGGCATCTCGCCGATCTCGTCCAGATAGAGCATGCCGCCATGGGCTTCCTCCAGCGCGCCGGTCTTGCGCGGCTGGCCAGGCGTGCCTTCGGTGCCGAACAGCGCGATTTCCATACGGTCGGGCGTGATCGCCGCGGCGTTCAGCGCCACGAAGGGGCCGGCGGCGCGGGCGGACTTCTTGTGGATCATCCGCGCCACCAGCTCCTTGCCGGAACCGGAGGGCCCGTGGATCATGATGCGGCTGTTGGTCGGCGCGACCTTCTCGATGGTCTGGCGCAGCTGCGAAACGGCGACGGAGGTGCCGATCAGCTCCACCGGATCGCCGGAGCGCTTCTTGAGTTCCGTGACCTCGCGCTTCAGCTTGGAGTTTTCCAGCGCCCGTTCCGCAATCAGGATCAGTCGGTCTGCCTTGAAGGGCTTTTCGATGAAATCATAGGCACCGCGACGGATCGCCGACACCGCGGTTTCGATGTTGCCGTGGCCGGAGATCATCACGACCGGCAGGTCCGGATGCCGGCTCTTGATCTCGTCCAGCAGCGACAGGCCGTCGAGGCGGCTGCCCTGCATCCAGATATCGAGAAAGACGAGGCGCGGAACGCGGTCGGAAATGGCGGCGAGCGCGCTGTCGCTGTCGAACGCCATACGCGTTTCGTAGCCTTCGTCGGACAGGATGCCGGAGACGATCTCGCGAATGTCCTGTTCGTCATCCACAACCAGAATATCAGCGGCCATCGGTCAGTTCCTTGCTTTGTCTGTCGTCGTCTTTGCGTTCCGCATCGGCGGAGCCGGATCGTGCCGGATCCGGCCCCGCCCGCTCCGCGGGCGGACCGGCCAGGCCCGGACGGTTTCGCTCCGCCTCGGCGATGATGGCCGGCGGCAGGATGATGCGGATCATCGCGCCGTGGCCCTGGTCGAAATCGGCAGGCGCGTCGTGCAGTTCGAGGTGTCCGCCATGATCCTCGATGATCTTCTTGACGATGGCGAGCCCGAGGCCGGTGCCCTTCTCGCGCATCGTCATGTAGGGCTCGAGAATCCGGTGGCGGTTCTCGGTCGGCAGGCCCTTGCCGTTGTCGATGATGTCGACCACGTAGGTGCCGCTCTTCTCGTTGAGACGCGAGCGGATCATGATCTTCAGCTCGTCACGCTCTGCATCAGCCGGCAGCGACTCGATCGATTCGACCGCATTCTTGATGATGTTTCCGAAAGCCTGCCCCAGCATGCGCCCGTCGAAGGAGCCATCCAGCGCGTCGTCGCCGAAATCCCGGATGAACTGGATGTCGCTCGTCCCCATCTCCCGCAGGAACACGGCGTCCTTGAGGATCGCGCGAAGGTCGGAGCGCTCCTTCGTCGGCTTCGGCATGCGGGCAAAGGAAGAGAATTCATCGACCATGCGGCCGATATCCTCGACCTGGCGAACGATCGTGTCCGTGCACTGGTCGAAAACGGCCCGGTCGTCGGGATCGATCTGCTTGCCGTAGCGGCGCTTCAGGCGCTCGGCGGACAGCTGGATCGGCGTCAGCGGGTTTTTGATCTCATGCGCGATGCGGCGCGCGACGTCGGCCCAGGCGGTCGAGCGCTGGGCGATGACGAGATCGGTGATGTCGTCGAGGGTGATGACGTAGGACTCGGCCGTATCGGTTGCCTCCTCGCGGGTCACCTGAACGTTCAGCGTGCGCTCCTTGCCGTTACGCATGATGTTGATCTGCTTGCGGAAGTCGTTTCGTGGCCGCGATATCGCCTCGGTCAGCACGTCGTCGATCTCGGGCGCCACATCCGCCAGACGCTCGCCCACGATGTCGAAGGTCGGGCGCGAGAGGAAGACCTCCGTCGATGGGTTGGCGATGGTGATGCGGCGATCGTCTTCGACACCGATCACGGCCGCCGTCACGCCGGACAGAACGGCCTCGATGAAGCGACGGCGGTTGTCCATCTCGTCTTTCGCTTCCAGCAGCTGGTGCTGCTGGGTGCGGATCTCGACGATCATCTTGTTGAAGGTGCGCGACAGGCTGCCGACATCGCCATCAACCGTGTGAACGGGCACGACGACGTTGAGATTGCCGGAGGCGACGCTGTCGGCGGCGCCGATCAGCAGGCGGATGGGCCGGACGATCCTGTCCGCAACCGCAATCGCCGCCCAGATGGCGGCAAGCAGAACGATGAGCGCGAAGCCGAGATAAAGGACCCCGAAGGCGACCTGAAGCGAGGTGCGGCCGGCGGCGAGGTTGCGGTATTCCGCAACGTTCTCCTCCATCAGCCGCATCGAGTTCATCACCTTGGGATCGACGGTGCGAACCGTGTAGAGATAGGCCCCGGCGATGTTGTCGAGCGGGATGATGGCGCCGACGAGATTGGTTATGCCGGGCGGGATGAGCGTCGGCTGGCCCGAAACCGTGCTGGCCAGAGCATCGACCGGGATGGCCGGCAGGGGCCGGTCGGTCGGGATGTTGGCCTGCAGGATCGCCGTGCCGTCTGCCCGCACGAGAAATGCACCGAGCATGCCGCGCGCCCGTGCCTGCCGGGTCATGAGATCCACGAAGCCGGTGCGGTCGAGACTGTAGAGCTGGCGGTTGCGCTCGAGGTCGGTCGCCATCGACGCGGTCTGCCCCTGAAGGTAACTCGCGTTCTCCAGCACGTACGCTTGCGCGACGTCGATGGAGGATCGCACGATCGCCTGGGTGCGCAACGAGAACCAGCGGTCGAGGCCCACATCGAGCGTGATCGAGGCAAAGATGGCGACGAGAATGGCCGGCGTGATGGCGACGATCGAGAACAGCGCGACGATGCGCACATGCAGCCTCGCCGCCGCCCTACCCTTGTTGCGGGCCCGCAGCAACCGCATGATCTCCCGGCCGATCAGGTAGATCAGGCCGATCACGAACAGCGCGTTGATCGCCGCCGAGGCGATGACGATGTTGGTTTCCGGCTTGATCGGCGTGAGGCCGAGCAGCACGAGAAGGGAAATGATCGCGCAGGCCAGCGCGCCGGAGGCCAGCACGAGGCCCGGCAGAGCGAAGGCGGCGCGGCGGTCGGTGCCGTTGCCCGCCTCGTCCTTCGCCAGTGGCAGTATCAGCCCTTCGGCCATGCGGTATTCCACCCATTGACGGGATCCGGCGATAACCGGTCCCGCTTATCCCAGGGTCTCAGCGACCCGGAACCTCGCCCCGACGACCATGGTGCCGGACCGTGCCTTGCGGACGAGTCGGCTCCCATGTGTCATCCAAGCAACACAATGTGGCGTAAATGCAACGGTCGCTGATGGGTGTCAAGCGTTCCGCGAGCTGCGGTAAACGGAGACGCCGAGTTCGCGGATCTTCTTGCGCAGCGTATTGCGGTTGAGACCGAGCAGATCGGCCGCCTTGATCTGGTTGCCGCGGGTCGCCGTGAGCGCCGCGAGAATCAGCGGATACTCCATTTCGGCGAGGACGCGGTCGTAGAGACCCGAGGGCGGCAGACCGTCGCCGAAGCCTGCGAAATACTGGCGCATGTTTTCCTCGACCGCTTGGGAGATCGACATCGGCCCGGAGCGTCCACTCGCCTTTTCGATCGGGCTGTCGGGAATGTCGGAGCGCAGCTCGCTCTCGATGATCTCGCGGCTGATGACCTCCTGTGGATAGAGCGCCGTCAGGCGCCGGACGACGTTCTCCAGTTCGCGCACATTGCCCGGCCAGGGGTGGGACTTCATCAGTTCCAGCGCTTCCTGCTCGAAGCGCTTGACGTCGAGGCCTTCCTTCTCGGCCATCTGGACGAAGTGGCGAACGAGATCGGGAATGTCCTCCGCGCGGTCGCGCAGCGGGGGCAGCCGCAGCGGCACGACGTTGAGGCGGTAATAGAGATCCTCGCGGAAGAGACCCTGGTTGATAGACTGCTTCAGGTCCTTGTTGGTCGCCGCGACGATCCGGACGTCGGAGCGGATCGGCGTGCGTCCGCCAACCGTCGTATATTCGCCCTGCTGCAGAACGCGCAGAAGCCGCGTCTGGGCATCCATCGGCATGTCGCCGATTTCGTCGAGAAACAGCGTGCCGCCCTCGGCCTGCTCGAAGCGGCCGGTGGAGCGGTTCTGCGCGCCGGTGAAGGCGCCCTTTTCGTGGCCGAACAGTTCCGACTCGATCAGGTCGCGCGGAATGGCGGCCATGTTGATCGCGACGAAGGGACCGTTGCGGCGCTTGCCATAATCGTGCAGCGCCCGTGCCACCAGCTCCTTGCCGGTGCCCGATTCGCCGGTGATCATCAGCGTCAGGTCCGTCTGCATCAGACGGGCGAGCACGCGGTAGATTTCCTGCATGGCGGCGGACCGGCCGACGAGCGGCATGCCGTCCTGCGTGTCGTCGTCCATCTTCGCCGGCTTGCGCTTCGGCTCCGCCAGGGCCCGGCCGATGATGGCGATCAGCTCGGTCAGGTCGAAGGGCTTGGGCAGATAGTCGTATGCGCCTTTTTCCGACGCCTTGATGGCGGTCATGAAGGTGTTCTGCGCGCTCATCACCAGCACCGGCAGCTCCGGCCGGGCCTTCTTGATGCGCGGCAACAGGTCGAACGCGTTTTCGTCCGGCATGATGACGTCGGTCAGCACCAGATCGCCATCGCCCGCCGAGATCCAGCGCCAGAGGGTGGCGGCGTTGGAGGTGATGCGGACGTCATAGCCGGCGCGGCTGAGCGCCTGGTTCAGCACGGTGCGGATGGCTGCGTCGTCGTCGGCAACGAGAATCGTGGCGCCAGTCATCGGGTCTTCCCTTTTACAGCAATGGGTTCGGGGTCCTCGGCGGTCGGTCCTTTCGACGCAGGCATGAGGACGCGGAATGTCGTGCGGTTGGTCTGGCTGTCACATTCGACGATGCCGCCGTGACCGCCGATGATTTTCGCCACCAGCGCCAGGCCCAGGCCCGAACCGTTGGTCTTGGTGGTGATGAAGGGGTCGAACAGGTGCGGCACGAGATCGGCGGGCACGCCCGGGCCATTGTCGTGCACGCAGAATTCGAGCGGCAGCGAGATTTTCTCCCGCGTACCGGCGACCGACAGGCGGATGCCGGGGCGATAGGCGGTGGTCAGCATGATCTCGCCATCCGGCTTGTCGCCGATCGCTTCCGCCGCGTTCTTTACGAGGTTGAGGAACACCTGCACCAGCTGGTCGCGATTGGCATAGACCGGCGGCAGCGACGGGTCGTAATTCTCGGTGATGCGGATGCGACGGGCAAAGCCCGCCCGTGCCACGGCCTTCACGTGGTCGAGGATGGAGTGGATGTTGACCGGGTGCCGGTCGACCGGACGCTCGTCGGAAAACACTTCCATGCGATCGACCAGCGAGACGATGCGGTCGGTCTCGTCGCAGATCAGCCGCGTCAGCGCCCGGTCCTCGTCATTGACGGAACTCTCCAGCAGCTGGGCGGCGCCGCGAATGCCGGACAGCGGATTCTTGATCTCGTGTGCCAGCATGGAGGCCAGCCCCGTGACCGATCGGGCGGCGGCGCGGTGCGTCAGCTGCCGGTCGATCTTGTCGGCCATGGAGCGTTCCTGGAAGACGATGACGACGCAGCCCGGCTCGGACAGCACAGGAGCGACGTAAAGGTCCACCAGCTTGTCGGCCCCCAGGCGCGGCGACGACAAATCGACCCGATACTCGTTGACCGCCGCCTTGCGCTCCCGCACCTGCTCGATCAGCGTCAAGAGCGGACTGCCGAAGGGAATGAAGGTGCTGATGTCGTGGCGAGCCAGATAGTTGGCGCTGGCGCCGAAGAAGGCCTCGGCCTCCCAGTTGGCGAAGGTCACCAGCCCGGTCTCGTTGACGAGGACGACCGGATTCTGGATCGCGTTCAGCACCGCCATCGGCAACACGCTCTTGGTGTCGTCGGTTATTTTGCCGCTCATGCCGCCATCGTCCTTTCAACCGCTGTCCCGCCATCCCGAAGGAGCTCGAGAAGACCGGAGAGCGCCGCCTTGTGATCCGTCGCCGTCAAGACCGACGCCTTGCGATGCCCGGGGGCATCGGGTGCGAACCGGTCGATATACCAGCCGAGATGTTTTCGCGCATGGCGAAGGCCCGTTTCCATGCCGTAGAAGGCGAGCATCATCTCGTAATGCTCTGAAATGACATCGAGACGCGCCTGCCCTTCGGGCTCCGCACTGGCACCGGCGAGAACGCCGGCGTGCCATGGCCGCCCCTGGCAGGCACGCCCGGCCATGACGGCATCGGCGCCCGAGCGCTTGAGGATATCCATTGCATCGTCGAGCGTCACGACGTCGCCATTGGCCACCAGCGGCACGGACACCGCATCGCGCACGGCGCGGATCGCATCCCAGTCGGCGTGGCCCTTGTAGAACTGCATGCGCGTGCGCCCGTGAATCGTCACCATGCGGATGCCGGCCGCTTCGGCGCGACGGGCGATGTCGGGCGCATTCATCGTCGTCTCGTCCCAGCCGAGCCGCATCTTCAACGTCACGGGAATATCGACGGCACGAACCGTCGCCTCGATCAGCGTGAGCGCGTGGTCGGGATCGCGCATCAGCGCCGAACCGGAATAGCCGCCGGTGACCTTCTTGGCGGGACAACCCATATTGATATCGATCACGTCGGCGCCGTTCCCGGCCGCGATCTTCGCAGCCTCCGCCATCCAATGCGCCTCGCGACCGGCCAGCTGCACCATATGCGGCGTGATGCCTGCATTTTTCAGCCGCGCCCAGCTCTCGCCCGCATTGCAAGCCAGCTCGCGGCTTGCTACCATTTCGGTCACGACGAGGCCTGCGCCATAGCGCCATGCCAGCTGACGAAACGGCAGGTCGGTCACGCCCGACATGGGTGCAAGCACCACGCGGTTTCGAAACGACATCCCTTCGATCGCGAAGGGCGATGACAATGTCGGAAGATGCAAGTGATTATCTTTCAGGCACATGGTTTTTCTGCACTATTTTTAGACATAGATATCGCCATTGCCAAGCGCTTTCACGCGACATCCGTAATTTTCCTCATTCGCCTGCCGGCCCGGCTGGCAAAGCCCTTCCGCGCGGGTTAAACGCGCTCATACGAACCGAGCGGCGCCTCTCGTCGAGCGGCGGTTCAGGGCAGGCAGGGAGGCGTCTTACAGCAGATGCAAAGAGAACGCGAACTTTCATGCGGTGTCGTCATCGTGGCGGCGGGACGCGGCGAACGGGCCGGCGCCTCGACCGAGGGCCCGAAGCAGTATCGCCGGATCGGCGGACGCCCTGTCATCGCCTGGACCCTCGATGCTTTCTCGAACTGGGGCAAGGCCGGCCCCGTCGTCGTCGTGGTCCATCCCGATGACGCGGCCCTGCTCGATGCCGCGCTTGCTGGGTGTCGGATTCGGCCTGACATCACCCTCATTTATGGTGGCGCGACGCGTCAGGCTTCGGTGCTGGCCGGTCTGAGAGCCCTTGCCGATCTCGGCGCCGACTATGCGCTCGTCCATGACGGTGTACGGCCTTTCATCGACCCGGATCTTCTCGACCGGTGCCTCGACAAGCTCGCCGCCGGCTTCAACGCGGTGCTTCCGGCCATGCCGGTCACCGACACGCTGAAGCGCGCCTTTGCCTCCGGCGACGTGCTGGAGACCGTGTCGCGCGACCGATTGTTCGCCGCGCAGACTCCGCAATGCTTCGCCCTTCCCGATATTCTGAAAGCCCACGAGGCCGCGGCCACATCCGGTCGCTCCGACTTTACCGACGATGCCTCGATCGCCGAATGGGCCGGACTGCCGGTTGCCCTCGTCGAGGGTTCGGCGGACAATGTGAAACTCACCACCCGACAGGACCTTGCAATGGCGGACGAGAAACTGAACGGGCGCATGATGGACGTGCGGACCGGCAACGGCTATGACGTGCACCAGCTGGTGCCCGGCACCGGCGTCACGCTCTGCGGCATCTTTCTGCCGCACGACCAGGCGCTGCTCGGCCACTCCGATGCCGACGTGGCGCTGCATGCGCTGACGGATGCCTTGCTCGCCACCTGCGGCGCCGGCGATATCGGCGATCATTTTCCGCCCTCCGACATCAGGTGGAAGGGCGCCGCTTCGCGGATCTTCCTCGAGCACGCCGCAGGCATCGTGCGGCAGCATGGCGGCGTCGTCATGAATGCGGATATCTCGCTCATCGCCGAAGCGCCGAAGATCGGTCCGCATCGCGACGCCATGCGGCAGGCGCTGTCCGAGATGCTCGGCATTTCGCTCGACCGCTGTTCGGTCAAGGCGACCACCAACGAGAAGATCGGCTTTATCGGTCGTCGTGAAGGGATCGCGGCGATCGCCACGGCGACGGTCAGCTTCCCCGGAGGTTTTCGATGAGCATCTGGCCCGACGATATCCGGACGTCTGCCGAAAACCTGCTCGAAAGCTTCGTCGCGAAGGGGTGGCTGGTCGCCACGGCGGAGTCCTGCACGGGGGGAATGATCGCCGGCGCGCTCACGGAGATTCCGGGCTCGTCGCGTGTGGTCGATCGCGGTTTCGTCACCTACTCGAACGCGGCCAAGGTGGACATGCTCGGCGTCAGCCCTGTTACGCTCGACCAGTTCGGGGCGGTTTCGCGCGAGACGGCGCTGGAGATGGTGCGCGGCGTCCTGATGCAGTCGAAGGTGGAGGCGGCCGTTGCCGTCACCGGCGTTGCCGGACCGGGCGGCGGCTCGCCGGACAAGCCGGTTGGTCTCGTCCACATCGTCGCTGCCACGCGCCGGGGTGTCATCCTGCACCGCGCCATGCACTATGGCGAGATCGGTCGCGACGCGGTGCGGCTTTCGACCGTCAGAACGGCGCTCGACATGCTGCAGGCGCTCGCCGATCAGGCCGTCGCGCCGGCATAGACCGTGTCGGCGCGCTTTTCGAAGGCTTCGGCAAAGAGCCGGAACGCGCGATCGAACATCGAGCCCATCAGCGCGCCGAGAATACGGTTCTTGAACTCGTAGTCGATGTAGAAATGCACCGAGCAGCCGCCATCCGGTGCCGGCTCGAATGTCCATCGATTGTCGAGATAGCGGAATGGCCCATCGATATACTTGACCTCGATGCGGTGCTCCGCCTGGTTCAACAGCACCTGCGTCGTGAAGGTTTCGCGGATCGCCTTGTAGCCGACCGTCATGTCGGCCAGAAGCAGCTCCTTGCCATCGCGCTCCTTGCGTGTCCGCACGGTCAACGCTTCGCAGAGCGGAAGGAATTGCGGGTAGGACTCGACGTCGGCAACGAGGTCGAACATCTGGTCGGGGGAGTGCTTCACCAAGCGTCTGGTTTCGAACTTCGGCATGAGACGCAGTTAGTCGGCGGCGGAGACAAGATCAAGAAGGCGGGCAACGTCGCGGCGCGTTTTCAGCGTGAAAATCGCCACTTGTGGCCCGTGCAATGCGATCTCCCGCTCGATCAGCGGCGCGACGTTTCGCTCGAACGTCCAGATATAGGCCAGGAATTCGCGGTCGGGGATCTGCTCCGGGCAGCCCGGCGCCATGTCCGGGCGAACGCGGCCGAAGCTCGTCAGGACCCGGCGAATGACGCTGAGCAGGCAGAGCCAGCGCGGAAGGCGCAGCCAGAGCACGACCTCGGTGCGCGGCATGCGAAGGTGGAAGCTCGACGAACCCGTGCCGTCCATGATCCAGCGCTCGGCCGCGACGGCCTCCGCGATGAGGGCACGCTCTGCGGCCTTGTCGCGCTTCGTCCAGCCCGGAAGCCAGAAGAACGCCTTGTCCATCGAGATATGCGGCAGGTCGAGCCGCTGGCCGAGCGCCCGCGACAGCGTCGTCTTGCCGCCGCCCGAGCAGCCGATGACGCAGATGCGGTTTGCGCGGGAGACGGCGACGGCGGCGTCCGCGACGGTCTGAAGGGTCTGCGGCATTCCCTGTCTCCCCGCAACGTGACCGCCGTCAGCTGCCGGGCGGTCTCTCCCGGGCCTTGACAGCACCGACAGGCCGCCAGATCAGCCGCTGGAGCTTCAGCTTAACCAGCCAGTCCTCGAAATACCAGGAGATGACCTCCTTGCGCCCGCTGACATAGGGCAGCTTTGCGCTGTCGAGGCCGATGAAGGGCAGGAAGGGGTTGGGCCGCTGCGAGGCATAGAGTTCGACGCGAATGGAGCGGCGCGCGGAATGGCCGCGGGCGTGGAAGCCGAAGGTATCGCCCACCACCAGCGTATTGGCAGGCACAGCAAACCGCGTCGGCTGCGGCAGGCGGAGCCGCTTCAGGGCGGAGAGCGGAATGCGGAAGGCCCCGCCGCCCCGCCGCTCCGCTGCCAGCACGCTCTGCCGCTTGTGCCATGCGAGACGACGCGGCGTCAGCTTGTGGGACCCGGCGACATAGGTGAAAGGCCCCTCGTCTTCCGGCACGTCGTAGAGGAAGTACCAGGCTTTGGCCGTCGAGTGGAACGTGTCCATGTGAAGGTCGGTCTGTGGATCCTTGCCGCCCTTGGAGACGGAGGGTTCGCCGAAGATCGTCTGGATGCTGAGAACCGGCTCGACGTCGAAGCCGCCGACATAGCGAATAGGGCCGGTCCAGCGCGCATCCTTGAGAAAGGCGGCAAGGGTCGGCGCGTGCTGGAGAACGTCGGGCGTCAGCGGAATGCGCCGCGTGACCGCGCCGCCTTCGCGCATCTCGCGCGCGGGTGCCTGCAGGGCTTCAACCTCCGCCACCAGGGCGCGGAACTGGCTGTCGTCCAGAAGATTGCGGCGCTCGATGAAGCCGTTCTCCGCGAAAAAGTCCCGTTCCGCCGGCGTGACGAGATGCGCCAGCCGCTTGCGTCGCCACTCCGTGACCCGGGCTGCGGCTTTTACCCGCCACACATGCAGGCCCTTACGGTTCAGGCGTTCGCTGCCGAGGACATCGTTCTTGAAGTCCTTGCGGCCGGTGACGATCTGCAGTGTGTGGAGCGGCGCCAGCGCCATGCGGCCCAGGCGCTGGCCGAGACCGCGCACGCGACCGCTCCCCGGCTTTCCTTCAACCGACATATCCATCTGCCTCACTCCGTGCCTGCAACGCTTTACGCGTAAGCCTACACGAACAATGACAGCAGGGAAATGGACGAGTGCCGATGCGAGCGGAGCAATGTCGAGAGCAAAAGAGGCCGGCAGCTTGCGCATACCGACCTCTGTTCATTGCGTTACGGCATCTTCGCGGACGCGATCTTACTCCGCTGCCAGCAGAACCTTCTTCTCCCGCGCAGCGCGCAGACGGGCGAAATCGTCACCCGCATGGTGCGAGGAGCGCGTCAGCGGGCTCGAAGCCACCATGAGGAAGCCCTTGGTATAGGCGACGGTCTCGTAGGACTTGAACTCTTCCGGCGTCACGAAGGCTTCGACCTTGTGGTGTTTGCGGGTCGGCTGCAGATACTGGCCGATGGTCAGGAAATCGACATCGGCCGTGCGCAGGTCGTCCATCAGCTGCAGGACTTCGTTCCGCTCTTCGCCGAGACCGACCATGATGCCGGATTTGGTGAACATGGTGGGGTCCAGCTCCTTCACGCGCTGCAGCAGGCGGACGGAGTGGAAGTATCGGGCACCGGGGCGCACGGTCAGGTAATTGCCCGGCACGGTTTCCATGTTGTGATTGAAGACATCGGGCTTGGCGGCGACGACACGCTCCAGCGCGCCGGGCTTCTTCAGGAAGTCCGGCGTCAGGATCTCGATGGTCGTTTGTGGCGAGGCCGCACGGATCGCCCAGATGACCTTCTCGAAATGTTCGGCGCCGCCATCGGAGAGATCGTCGCGATCGACCGAGGTGATGACCACGTGCGACAGGCCCATCTGCCGGACGGCCAGCGCAACGTTCTCGGGCTCGGCCATGTCGAGGGCATTCGGCTTGCCGGTCGCGACATTGCAGAAGGCACAGGCGCGGGTGCAGATCTCGCCCATGATCATGAAGGTCGCGTGCTTCTTCTCCCAACACTCGCCGATGTTCGGGCAGCCCGCTTCCTCGCAGACCGTCACCAGCTTGTGCGAGCGCACGAGATCGCGCGTCTCGTGGTAGCCTTTGGAGGTCGGCGCCTTCACGCGAATCCACTCCGGCTTGCGCAGCATCTCCGTGTCCGGCTTGTGGGCCTTTTCGGGATGGCGCACGCGCGGCGCTTCGTTCGCATTCTGGGTCCGGTCGAGAATGGTGACCATAGGTCCGATCTTTCTTCCCGCTTTCGCTCGTCCATCTGACCGGACGAGCCATCAGCTTTTCGTGCCCGTCTTCCCGCTTGCAGGCGCAAGGCCTGTTCGCGGGGACGTTCGAGCCGGCGACACCGCCCGCTCCTGCTCTTCTCCGGCCCGCCGACAGCGGACCGTTCATGCGTCACCCCTCAGATGCGACCGCGCGCACCCGACGTCAAGTCACGATCAGGCGTTCAGAGCCCGGCCATAGGCGTCGAGCACGCTTTCCTTCATCGTTTCCGAAATCGTCGGATGCGGGAAGATGGTGTGCATCAGGTCTTCCTCGGTCGTCTCGAGGTTCATGGCGACGACGAAGCCCTGGATGAGTTCCGTCACTTCGGCGCCGACCAGATGCGCGCCGATCAGCTCGCCCGTCTTCTTGTCGAAGATCGTCTTGACCATGCCCTGGTCCTCGCCAAGCGCGATCGCCTTGCCGTTGGCGACGAAGGGGAAGCGGCCGACGCGGATCTCGCGGCCTTCCGCCTTGGCCTTGGCTTCGGTCAGGCCGACGGAGGCGACCTGCGGGTTGCAATAGGTGCAGCCGGGAATCTTCAGCTTGTCCATCGGGTGGACGTTCGGCAGGCCGGCGATCTTCTCGATGCAGATGACCGCTTCATGCTCGGCCTTGTGGGCGAGCATGGGCGGGCCGGCAACGTCGCCGATGGCGTAGAGGCCGGTCACGTTGGTCTTGCCGTAGCCGTCGATGACGATGCAGCCGCGGTCGGTCTTCACGCCCAGCGCTTCCAGACCCAGATTCTCGATATTGCCGACGACGCCGACGGCCGAGATCATGCGGTCGGCGGTGATCTTCTCGATCGTGCCGTCCTTCTTCTCGACATGGGCCGTGATGCTGTCGGCGCCCTTCTCGACCTTGGAGACCTTGGCATCCAGCAGGATCTTCATGCCTTGCTTGTCGAACTGCTTCTTGGCGAAGGCCGAGATCTCGGCATCCTCGACCGGCATGACCTGACCGAGCACTTCGACGACCGTCACATCGACGCCCATGGTGCGGTAGAAGGAGGCGAACTCGATGCCGATGGCGCCGGAGCCCATGACCAGCAGCGACTTCGGCATCCGCTCGGGCTTCATCGCCTCGAAATAGGTCCAGATCAGCTTGCCGTCCGGCTCGATGCCGGGCAGCGCGCGGGGACGGGCGCCCGTGGCGACGATGATGTGCTTGGCGGTGTAGGTGCCCTCGCCCAGCGTATTCTTCGGGATCGGGCCCTGCGGCTGGACGATCGGCTTGGTGATCGGGCCGACGACGATCTCGCCGGGCTTCGTCAGCTTCGCCTCGCCCCAGATGATATCGACCTTGTTCTTCTTGAACAGGAAACCGACGCCGCCATTCATGCGCTCGGCGATGCCGCGCGAGCGGGCGACGATGGCCTTGAGGTCCGGCGAGATCGTGCCTTCGAGCGTCAGGCCATAGCTCTTGGCATGCTGAGCGCTGTGCAGCACGTCGGCCGAGCGTAGAAGCGCCTTGGTCGGAATGCAGCCCCAGTTGGAGCAAATGCCGGCAAGGTGCTCGCGCTCGACCACGGCCACCTTCATGCCCAGCTGCGCCGCGCGGATCGCCGCGATATAGCCACCCGGGCCGGAGCCGATGATGATGACGTCGTAGTTCTGAGCCATGCCTTGCGTTTCCTGTTCTTTCGCGGCGCGCCAAAGCGCTGCCGTCGTCTGTCTGTCTTGCGAGCGCAGTCCCGCGGCGAAGCGAAGAGGCTTCGCCCGGAAGTGCCCTAGAGCCCGAGCATCACCCGGACGATGGGCTCGAGACCGCGCCCGATCGCCCTCGTATTTTCCGCATCGAGATGGATGCCGTCGATCGGCGTGGTCTTCGCCACAGATCCCGCATCGAAAAATCCGCAGCCCGTCTCATCGGCGAGATCGGCATACAGCGAGGCCAGCATGGCCGACTGCTCCCGGGCACCGGCAAACATCGCCGCAAACGCCGCATTCGCCGTTTCGCACGCCGCCGGCGGCGCGACGATCAGGATCTCCGGCGCCTCGGCCGCGAAGGACCATGCGTGGTGCCGGATGAGCTCGACCAGCCGCTCCATGCCCTGGACCGCACCGAATGCCGTGCCGTGCACGACAGGCTTCATGTCATTGGTGCCGAGCAGGATGATCACGAGATCGATCGGATCATGGCTGTGCAGCACGGTCGGGAGGATGCGGGCACCGTTGCGATCCGCATCCGCCAGATGATCGTCATACGCGGTCGTGCGGCCATTCAAACCTTCGGCGATGACATGGACGCCTTCGCCCAGCGCATTGCCGAGCACCGTCGGCCAGCGATCCGCAAGCGCATGCCGCCCGGGCGCGGCAGCGTCATAACCCCAGGTGAGGCTGTCGCCATAGCAGAGGACTGTTCTGGTGTTACTCATCGTCCGTCATTCCTGCGCCGCCAGATGGCCTGTCGAGCCTGAGCGGCAGATATGCCCGCCTCAGCTCCCTATTGGCCGTTCGTCAGTTTCTCGACCTTGCGTTCCAGCTCGAAAATCCGCTCCTCGAAATCCCCGGTCACGAATTTCGACATCATCGTATCGGCAGTCAGCGCCTACCGAATGGTTTTCTGGCCGCTTTCCAGCTTGTCCAGACGTTTCTCCACATTCTCCAGACGCTCATGCACCTGACCGAATTGTTCGCGAATCTCCCCGCGCATCTCGCGGAGCAGAGGTAGGATCATGCTTTCCGGTTCATTCGCCATCGACGATCTCTTTCACACCCATCCATTTTACCAGCATGCTCTGATATGGCGAGGCCATAGCCAAATGTCACGGGGATGGACGACGAAACAGGTGAGAAGGTCCTCCCCCTGAAGGGAGAACCAGACGCGTGGGTTACACCAGCATGCCCATCGGGTTCTCGATGTAGCGCTTGAAGGCGCCCAGCAGTTCGGCACCCAGCGCTCCGTCCACCGCGCGGTGGTCGGTGGAGAGGGTGACGGTCATGACGGTGGCGATCTTCATTTCGCCCTTCTCCACGACGACGCGCTCCTCGCCGGCACCGATCGCCAGGATCGTGGCATGCGGCGGGTTGACGACGGCGGTGAAGTTCTTGACGCCCATCATGCCCATGTTGGAGACCGCCGTGGTGCCGCCCTGATATTCCTCGGGCTTCAGCTTGCGGCCCTTGGCGCGGGCACCGAGGTCCTTCATCTCGTTGGAGATGGCCGACAGGCTCTTCAACTCGGCGGAACGGACGATCGGCGTGATGAGACCGCCCGGGATCGACACGGCCACGCCGACATCGGCATGCTTGTGCTTCACCATGTTGGTCTCGGTCCACGACACGTTCGCATCCGGAACATCGCGCAGCGCGAGCGCCAGCGCCTTGATGACCATGTCGTTGACCGACAGCTTGTAGGCCGGCTTGCCGTCCTTTTCGGGGGCGGCGGCATTCAGCTGCGCGCGCAGCGACAGAAGTGCGTCCAGCTCGCAATCCACGGAGACGTAGAAGTGCGGAATGGTCTGCTTGGACTCCTGCAGGCGCTTGGCGATCGTCTTGCGCATGCCGTCATGCGGCACGAGATCGTAGGAGCCCTCGGCGAAGTTCTTGAGAACCTGTTCGTCGGACATGCCCTTGGGAGCCGTGGCCGCGGCCGGAGCAGCTGCGGTCGCCGGTGCTGCGGACGGCGCGGGCGCCGCCTTGCCGGTGCCGCCGGCAACAGCCTTTTCGACGTCGCTCTTGATGACGCGGCCCTTCGGCCCCGTGCCGGTGACACCGGAGAGGTCGAGACCGGCGTCCTTGGCGAGACGACGGGCGAGCGGCGAGGAGAAGACACGCTTGTCGCCGTCCGTCTTCGCAGCGGCCGGAGCCTGTGCCTGCGGTGCGGATGCCGTCTTTTCAGCGGCAGGCGCTTCCGCCTTGGCCGGCTGGGCTTCGGCCTTGGGTGCGGACGCGCCGCCACCCGACCCCGCAGCGCCGACATCCTCGCCATCGGCCGCGAGGATCGCGATCAGGGCGTTGACCTTGACGCCTTCGGTGCCGGCGGGAACGACGAGCTTGGCGACGACGCCTTCATCGACGGCCTCGACTTCCATCGTTGCCTTGTCGGTTTCGATTTCGGCAATGACGTCACCGGACTTGACGGTATCGCCTTCCTTCACGAGCCATTTGGCAAGGTTGCCTTCCTCCATGGTCGGAGAAAGCGCGGGCATGGTGATGTTGATCGGCATGATCCCGCTTCCCTTACTTGTAGCAGACGGTCTTCACCGCCTCGACGACTTCGCCGACATTCGGCAGAGCCAGCTTTTCGAGGTTTGCCGCGTAGGGCATCGGAACGTCCTTGCCGGCAATCGTCAGGATCGGCGCGTCGAGATAATCGAAGGCCTGCTGCATGACGCGGGTGGCGATCTCGGTGCCGACGGAGGACTGCGGATAGCCTTCCTCGACGGTGACGAGACGGCCGGTCTTCTTGACCGATTCGATGACCGTCGGCAGATCCATCGGGCGGATCGTGCGCAGATCGATCAGTTCGACATCGATGCCGTCCTTCTCGAGTTCGGCGATCGCCTTCAGCGCATAGGTCATGCCGATGCCGAAGGACACGATAGTCACGTCCTTGCCGGTCTTGTGGATGCGGGCCTTGCCGATCGGAAGAACGAAATCGTCCATCTTCGGCACGTCGAAGGACTGACCGTAGAGGATTTCGTTCTCGAGGAAGATGATCGGGTTGGGATCGCGGATCGCCGCCTTCAGGAGACCCTTGGCATCAGCCGCCGTGTAGGGCGCGATGACCTTGAGGCCCGGAATATGGCTGTACCAGGCAGCATAATCCTGACTGTGCTGCGCGCCGACGCGGGCGGCCGCACCGTTCGGTCCGCGAAAGACGATCGGAGCGCCCATCTGTCCGCCGGACATATAGAGCGTCTTGGCGGCCGAGTTGATGATCTGGTCGATCGCCTGCATGGCGAAGTTGAACGTCATGAACTCCACAATCGGCTTCAGGCCGGCCATGGCCGCACCGACGCCGACGCCGGCAAAGCCGTGCTCGGTGATCGGCGTATCGACCACGCGACGCGCGCCGAACTCCTGCAGCAATCCTTGCGTGATCTTGTAGGCGCCCTGATATTCGGCAACCTCTTCACCCATGATGAACACGTCGCCGTCGCGGCGCATTTCCTCGGCCATGGCGTCGCGCAGCGCTTCACGCACCGTCGTGGACACCATTTCCGTGCCGGCCGCAATATCCGGATCGGCGGCGACATCGACCTTCGGTGCCGCCGGCACCTTGCTGTCGGCCTTGGCCGTCGGCTCGTCGCTCGCTTCGCGCGCCTTGCCACCAGCGTCGTTTGCCGCCGCGGTCGGGGTGTCGGCATCGGCCTTCGGTGCCGCCGGCTTGGCATCGGCCGCCGAATCGGCGCTCTCGCCGTCCTGCAGCAGCACGGCGATGGCCGTGTTGACCTTCACGTTTTCGGTGCCGGCTTCGATCAGGATCTTGCCGATCGTCCCTTCATCGACGGCTTCCACTTCCATGGTCGCCTTGTCGGTTTCGATTTCAGCGATCACGTCGCCGGAGGCGACGGTGTCGCCTTCCTTCTTCAACCATTTGGAGAGCGTGCCTTCTTCCATGGTCGGGGAAAGGGCGGGCATCAGAATTTCAATAGGCATGGATCAATCCCTCGTCCCGGATCACAGAAGAATGTCGGTGTAGAGCTCGGATACATCCGGCTCCGGATCGTTCTGGGCGAAATCGGCGCTGTCGGCCACGATGTCGCGGACGTCCTTGTCGATCGCCTTCAGCTCGTCCTCGGTGGCCCAGCCCTTTTCCAGCAGGCGAACCTTCACCTGCTCGATCGGGTCGTGCTCGGACCGCATCTTCTGAACTTCGTCCTTGGAGCGATACTTCGCCGGGTCGGACATGGAGTGGCCGCGATAGCGGTAGGTCTGCATTTCGAGAATGACCGGACCCTTGCCCTCGCGGCAATGGGCAACGGCCTCGTCACCGGCCGCCTTGACCGCACGAACGTCCATGCCGTCGACCTGATAGCCGGGAATGCCGATGGCCGCACCGCGCTGGGAGAAATCGACGCCGGCGGAGGCGCGGGCGACGGAGGTGCCCATGGCGTAGCGGTTGTTCTCGATGATGTAGATGCAGGGCAGCTTCCAGAGCGCCGCCATGTTGAAGCTCTCGTAGACCTGGCCCTGGTTGGCCGCACCGTCGCCGAAATAGGCGAGAGAGACATTGTCGTTGCCGCGATAGCTGTTGGCGAAGGCGAGGCCCGTACCGAGCGAGACCTGCGCGCCGACGATGCCGTGGCCGCCGTAGAAGTTCTTCTCCTTGGAGAACATATGCATCGAGCCGCCCTTGCCGCGCGAGTAGCCGCCCCGGCGCCCCGTGAGCTCGGCCATGACGCCGCGCGCGCTCATGCCCGTGGCGAGCATGTGGCCGTGGTCGCGGTAACCGGTGATGACCTGGTCGCCCTGCTTCAGCGCCATCTGCATGCCGACGACGACGGCTTCCTGGCCGATGTAGAGATGACAGAAGCCGCCGATGAAGCCCATGCCATAGAGCTGGCCGGCCTTTTCCTCGAAACGGCGGATGAGGAGCATTTCGCGATAGGCCTTCAGGTCCTCTTCGCGGTCGAATTCTACGATCGTGCCGTTGGCGAAATCCTTGCCTGCAGATTTGCCGGCTGCCTTGCCGCGGCTGGATACGGACGCGTTCTGACGCGGAGCCATGCGATCCTCCCTATGGTTTGCGTTTTGCGGCTACCATAGGGAAAGAGCGTGACAACAGCAATGCTATATTTGCATGGCTTATATTCAGTACAAGCATCTGAAAAAACTGTATAAATAATGATTAACGTCTTTCCGGTTAACTCAACCCCTCAATGGAAAATGACGATCTCGTCGGCACGCGACATGTTCAGCCCGAAGCGCGCCTTTTCGTCCAGCATATCCCGCTCCATGGAGCCATCGCTGAGCAAAGCGACTTCCTTTTCAAGGATTTGGCGCTTCTCGGTCAGATCCTTCAGCGTTGCCAGCCGCTCGACGCGCTGGCGGTCGAAGACCTCCGTCGCCCGCAGGCCGAAGTCGCCGTGGATCGAATGATAGGAAAAATAGGAAAGGAAAGCGACGGTGATGAGCGGCATGGCAAACCGCCCGAGTTTCCGCTTCCGATGATGCTTGGTCCACATACGCTGACGCCCTGCTACGCTACTGGCTCCACGCTAGCAGGCATGTGTTAATCGAGCGTTGACCATAACGCACATCGGGGAAGCCGCGGGGCGGAAACGCGAAAGCCCGGACGTCCTCGCGGACGCCCGGGCCTGTATGAGGTGCAGTCAGAAGACTCAGCCGCGCAGGATGGAGCGACCCATGTACTGTGCCTGGGGGCCGAGCTGCTCTTCGATGCGGATCAGCTGGTTGTACTTCGCGGTCCGGTCGGAACGGGCCAGCGAGCCGGTTTTGATCTGGCCGCAGTTGGTGGCGACAGCGAGGTCGGAGATCGTGCTGTCTTCCGTTTCGCCCGAGCGGTGCGACATGACGGCGGAGTAACGGGCCTTGTGCGCGGTTTCCACGGCGTCGAGCGTTTCCGACAGCGAGCCGATCTGGTTGACCTTGACGAGGATCGAGTTGGCGACACCCATCTTGATGCCGTCGCGCAGACGCTTGGAGTTGGTGACGAAGAGATCGTCGCCGACCAGCTGGACCTTCGAGCCGATCTTGTCGGTCAGATACTTCCAGCCGTTCCAGTCGTCTTCGCCCATGCCGTCCTCGATCGAGAATATCGGATACTTGGCCGCGAGTTCGGCAAGGTAGTCGGCCATGGCTTCCGGCTCGAGCACGCGGCCTTCGCCTTCGAGGTGGTACTTGCCATCCTTGAAGAACTCGGTCGAGGCGCAATCGAGCGCGATATACATGTCTTCGCCGGGCTTGTAGCCGGCCTTTTCGATCGAGCTCATGATGAAGTCGAGCGCCGCCGGTGCGGAGGCGAGGCCGGGCGCGAAGCCGCCTTCGTCGCCGACATTGGTGTTGTGGCCGTCGGCCGACAGCTGCTTCTTCAGCGTGTGGAACACTTCCGAGCCCATGCGCACGGCGTCGCGGATCGAGTCGGCGCCGACGGGAACGATCATGAATTCCTGGAAATCGATCGGGTTGTCGGCATGCGCGCCGCCGTTGATGATGTTCATCATCGGCACCGGCAGATAATGGGCGTTCGGGCCGCCGATGTAGCGGTAGAGCGGCAGACCGGCCGATTCGGCGGCAGCCTTGGCCACGGCGAGCGAGACGCCGAGGATGGCGTTGGCGCCGAGGCGCGACTTGTTCTCGGTGCCGTCGAGTTCGATCATGACCTGATCGATCTGGATCTGGTTCTCGGCATCGAGACCGCCGATGGCTTCGTAGATTTCGCCGTTGACGAATTCGACGGCGCGTTCGACGCCCTTGCCGAGGTAGCGCGAGCCACCATCGCGCAGTTCCACCGCCTCATGCGCGCCCGTGGAGGCACCGGAGGGAACGGCTGCGCGGCCGAAGCTTCCGTCTTCGAGATGCACGTCGACTTCGACCGTCGGATTGCCTCGGCTGTCCAGAATTTCGCGGCCGATGATGTCGATGATGGTTGTCATGGTCTCTTCCCTGTCCTTGGGTTTGGGCGGATGGCTTGTCTTAATCGACGGCCATGAAATTACAATGGCAGCGCCTTTGCGCCGTTCGAATGCCTGTCGTCGTCCCGAAACCGCGTCTCAGGTTCGGGCGACAGGCCTCAGCGCTTGGCGATCGCGTCGAAGGCGAGCAGCGTCTCGAGCAGACGCGGCATGTCGTCGATCGCGACCATGTTCGGACCGTCCGACGGTGCGTTGTCCGGATCCTCATGCGTCTCGATGAAGACACCGGCGACGCCGACCGCAACGGCGGCACGCGCCAGCGTTTCGACGAATTCGCGCTGGCCGCCGGAGGAGGTGCCCTGCCCGCCCGGCTGCTGGACCGAATGCGTCGCATCGAACACCACCGGCGCGCCGAGGCCCGCCATGATCGGCAGCGAGCGCATGTCGGAGACGAGCGTGTTGTAACCGAAGGAGGCGCCGCGTTCGCACAGGAGAACGTTCGGATTGCCGCTTTCGGTGAACTTCGACAGCACGTTCTTCATGTCCCAGGGCGCGAGGAACTGACCCTTCTTCACGTTGATCGTGCGGCCGGTCTTCGCGGCAGCGACGAGCAGGTCCGTCTGGCGGCAGAGGAAGGCCGGAATCTGCAGGATATCGACCGTGGGCGCGACGAGCGCGCAGTGTTCTTCGGTGTGGATGTCGGTGAGGACGGGAAAGCCGTATTCCGCTTTCAGATCGGCAAAGATCTCCATCGCCTTTTCGAGGCCGATGCCGCGCTTGCCGGACAGCGATGTGCGGTTGGCCTTGTCGAAGGACGACTTGTAGACGAGACCGAGGCCGAGCTTGTCGCAGAGTTCCACCATGCGGCCGGCGATCATGAAGGCATGGTCGCGGCTCTCCATCTGGCAGGGGCCGGCGATAAGCGACAGCTTCGACCCTTGCGAGAAGGTGACGGCGCGCGCACCCTCGCCGACGACGACGGAATCATTGGTTTTCATGGTCATTCTCCAAATACGAAAATGGCGCCCTGTCCGGGTGCCGGAGGCACGATCAGGCGGCCGTCCCGTTTGACATGGTCGGTGGCATTGGCGGCCAGCAGGGCTTCAGTGGCGGCGATGTTCCCGACCGTGAAGACGATCGCACGGGCCCGGAGGCCGCGCTCCGTCAGCGGCTCTTCGACACCGAGGAAGCCCCGCATGCCGGCCTCGTTCAGGACGGAGATGTGGGCATTGGCGGCAGGAATGTCCATGCCGAACGAATGCGCCTCCGTTTCGCGCTCGTCCACGACCTCCTGAAGGAAGTACTGAAAGTCGGTCGGATTGGGCTCGGACAGGATCACCTGCCGGATGCCGGTCACCCCGTTGGCATGTGTTTCGAGCGCGGTGCGGTCGGCGGGAAGCGGCTGCACGCGCTGACAGGTGAAGCAGAACATATCCGGCGCGCGCAGGTCGCTGGCGAAGGCCAGCCGGAACTGGCCGATCGCATCTTCGCCGTCCGGCCGTTTCATCGGACGGGAGAATTCGAGAATATTGCCGCCGGACAGGCCATGGTCTTGAAACCGGGCATGGTCGGCGACGGCGTCGTCCGTGGAAAAGACGAGGGCGGAAAAGCCATCCTGACCGCGGCGAAAACGATAGGCAAGATCGCGCGCCACGAAGGCATTGCCCTGCAGGGCGGCGGCTTCGCCGTCCTCGCGCTGGGCAATGGCGAGCGGCTCCAGATAGGTCTTGTCGGCGAGAAAGACGCAGGCATTCTCGGTGCCGAAGGGGTGGAGCGCATCGCTGGCGACGGTGAAGCCGAGGCTCGACAGGCGCTGGCGTGCCGTGGCGAGTGCGCCGACCGGCAGGACGAGATGATCGAGATGGCGTCGGACATGGCCTGCAATGCCCGGTCGGTCGTCTTTCATCGTCCGCTTCTCCTCGTCACGCCGGCACGGACCGAGCGCTCCCCGGTGCTTGGCATCTTCGGGCCGACAATTCAAGGCTGGAGTTGGTGCGTCAGGACGGACCGGATATTTCCGTCCTAATTGCAGTTACGCAACTGGCTGGCATAGGACGATGCCAGGGCTGCCGAACGGCGGGCGGTCGCCTGCAGCCCGGCATTGCCGCGCCAGGAGCCGCGCGCATAGCCCGCATCGCCCGAGTAATAGGCGAGATAGAGATTATAGGCATCGTTCAGGCCGATGCCGTTCTTGCGGTGATTGCGGGCATGATACCAGCCGACGAAATGAATGGCGTCGGAGAAGTTCGACCGCTTGGCCATCCATCGCCCCGTCGAGGCACGGTACTCGTTCCATGTGCCGTCGAGCGCCTGGGAGTAGCCGTAGGCGCTGGAGACGCGCTTCCACGGGATGAAGCCGAAGAGCTTCGTGCGCGGCGGCTTGGCATGCGGACGGAAATTCGACTCGGTCTGGATCGTCGCCATCAGAATGGGCACGGACACGCCATACTGCTTCTCGGCATGCCGCGCGGCACGCTGCCAGTTGTTGAACAAGCCGTCGCGCTGCTCGAAGATCGCGCAGGCATTCCGGGTGTTCTTGGGCGCCGTCGCACAGCCGGCAAGCGCCATCAGGGCGACGAAAATCAATACACGCATCGCTCTCGATCCAAGGTTCGAAAGAGATGAATGACAGGTAAATGTTAAAAGAAGGTTTTGATGGATCGGAGCCGACGTTCAGCCGTCTGGCAGATCATCGTTTTGTTGGAAAACGAAACTGCGGCCTCTATACAGGATCCGCACAATCATGACCTCATCATCCTTTACCGAAAAAGCCACCGTTGCGCTTCTCTCAAAACCGACCGTACGAAGGTCAATCCCATCTTGAGGTCGCGCGGTGCCGCGTTTCGGAAAGGTTTCGAAGCCAAGACAAAACCTCTCGAGGCGATCGATGTAGGCGAAAGCGATACGTTCACCGCTCGCAATCAGGATGTGGTCAAGGAGGTCTTCAATATCGCGCCGCGCATCGTCACTGAAGCGAACGCGATACTTCATGCTTTTAGGCGTGCTGCCGTTTCACGCACATGACGACGGAAACCATCGAAGGCCTCTTCGAGAGATACGGACTTTTCAGGATTGGCCTTCACCTCCTTATAGCTCGGAACAACGTCATCTCTCAGCCAACGATCCAACGCGTCATCCTGTGCGACAAGCGTTAGCAGACCGTCTCGCACGACGTCGCTCTCGTTCAGGTACTCTCCGGATGCGACCTTTGCTGCGACCAATGCGACGATGTCGTCTGGAAGATTGACCGTCATAGAGCCCATAAGCACACCTCTCCTGAAGCCCTGAATGAACCCAAGCTAAGATATCTCGCCGTGGTGCGCAATGATCATCGGCCTGCCGGGAAGATGACAGGCCGATGCATCAACGTTTTAAACCAGCCGCGTCTGCTCCACCGCAGCTTCGATGAAGCTCGCGAAAAGCGGATGGGGATCGAGCGGGCGGGACTTCAGTTCCGGGTGGTACTGGACGCCGATGAACCACGGGTGATCCGCGTATTCGATCGTTTCCGGCAGCACGCCGTCCGGCGACATGCCGGAGAAGACGAGGCCGCAGTTCTCGAGCCGGTCCTTGTAGTCGATGTTCACCTCGTAGCGGTGGCGATGGCGCTCGGAGATATCGGCGGAGCCGTAGATATCCGCAATCTTCGTGCCCTTCTTCAGCGAGGCCTTGTAGGCGCCGAGGCGCATCGTGCCACCGAGGTCGCCGGAGGCCGTCCGCTTCTGAAGTTCGTTGCCCTTGATCCACTCGGTCATCAGGCCGACGACGGGCTCGGCCGTGGGGCCGAACTCGGTCGAGGATGCCTCCTCGATGCCGGCAAGGTTCCGCGCCGCTTCGACGACGGCCATCTGCATGCCGAAACAGATGCCGAAATAGGGCACCTTGCGTTCGCGCGCAAAACGGGCGGCCAGGATCTTGCCTTCCGAACCGCGCTCGCCGAAGCCACCGGGCACGAGAATGCCGTTGACCTTTTCGAGATAGGGCGTCGGATCTTCCTTTTCGAAGACCTCCGACTCGATCCATTCGAGCTTGACCTTCACTCGGTTGGCGATGCCACCGTGGTAGAGGGCCTCGATCAGCGATTTGTAGGCGTCCTTGAGGCCGGTATATTTGCCGACGATGGCGATCGTGACTTCGCCTTCCGGCGTGCGGATCCGGTCGTAGACGTTTTCCCAGCTGTCGAGGCGCGGCTTCGGCGCGGGCTCGATGCCGAAGGCGGCCAGGACTTCCGAATCAAGGCCTTCCTTGTGATAGGCGATCGGCACGTCGTAGATGCTCGCCACGTCGAGCGCCTGGATAACCGCGGACGGACGGACGTTGCAGAACAGCGAGAGCTTGCGCCGCTCGGCTTCCGGGATTTCGCGGTCGGCGCGCACCAGCAGGATGTCCGGATGGATGCCCAGCGCCTGCAGTTCCTTGACGGAATGCTGCGTCGGCTTTGTCTTCAGCTCGCCCGCGGCGGAAATATACGGCATCAGCGTCAGATGGACGTAGATGGCGGCACCGCGCGGCAGGTCGTTCTTCAGCTGGCGGATCGCCTCCATGAACGGCATGGCCTCGATGTCGCCCACCGTGCCGCCGATCTCGCAGATGACGAAATCATAGTCCTCGTTGCCCTCGGTGACGAAATTCTTGATCTCGTTCGTCACGTGCGGGATCACCTGAACGGTCGCGCCGAGGTAATCGCCACGGCGTTCCTTGTCGATGATGTTCTTGTAGATGCGACCCGTGGTGATGTTGTCGGTCTTGGTCGCCGAGCGGCCGGTAAAGCGCTCGTAGTGACCGAGGTCGAGGTCGGTCTCCGCGCCATCGTCGGTGACGAAGACCTCGCCGTGCTGCGTCGGGCTCATGGTGCCCGGATCGACGTTCAGATAGGGGTCGAGTTTGCGAAGCCGCACCCGATAACCACGGGCCTGCAGCAACGCGCCGAGAGCGGCTGCGGCAATCCCTTTTCCAAGGGACGAAACCACGCCGCCGGTGATGAATACATATCGCGCCATGGGCTTGACCGGATACCTTTTCGAGATCGATTCCGCCATCGAAAAATGCCGAACTCCCCAGATTTCGAGGCGCTGACATCGATGACGCACAAAAGAAAACCGGCGGAAAACAGGTTCCGCCGGTCGGATTTGGCTGCGCTCGGCTTACTGAGCGGTGGGTGCGCCCGTGCCTGTCGCTGCAGGCGGGGTGGCCGCCGGCGTGTCCGTCGCGGGTGCCGGGGCGGCAGGCGTGGTCGTCGCGGCAGGCGCCATCGTGTTGGCGGGCGCCATGGTGTTGCTGGCGGGTGCCATGGTGTTCGACGGAGCCGGCGCAGCCGGCGTCGTTGCCGCAGGCGCGGGTGTCGCAGGTGCGGTCGTTGCCGGGGCGTCGCCACCGGTGGGAACGCCATTGCTCGGCGCGGCGGGAGCCGGTGTCGCGGGTGCCGGTGTCGCAGGCGCCGTGGTGGTGCCGCCCAGCGAATCGAGAACGCCGTTACCGTTGTTGGTCGTCCCCGGAATGCGGTCGAGAACGTCGGTCGCGTTCGGCTGGTAGCGAGCATAGATGCTCATGGCCAGGGCAAGCACGAAGAAGAGCGTGGCAAGGATCGCCGTCGTGCGCGTCAGCGCATTGGCGGTGCCGCGGGCGGACATGAAGCCCGAACCGCCGCCGACGCCGAGACCGCCGCCTTCCGAGCGCTGGATCAGCACGACGCCGATCAGCGCCAGCACGACCATGAGATAGATGACAAGCAATACTTCCTGCATTTCGTCCAGTCCTGGCTTGAAGCGCGCCGGACCCCGGCCGTGTCGCCGTTCGTCACCCGCACTTGACGTCTCTGTTGCCGCAATCTTCACGAAAAGCCGGGCACGGAACGGCCGCGTGTTCCCGGCCGCGTCCTCGCAGCGAATTTCGGTTTCGCGGGCTCAATATACCAAGCAGCCCGCTATTCCAAGCCCCGATGATCAGCCGAGCAGCTGCTCGTATGCCCCGTAGATGGCGAGGAAGTCCTGCGCCTTCAAACTGGCGCCGCCGATCAGCGCGCCATCGACATTCGGGATGCCCATCAGTTCGACGGCATTGCCGGGTTTGACCGAGCCGCCATAGAGGATGCGCATCGCGGCACCCTCGGCGCCGAACCGCGCCGTGAGTTCCTTGCGCATGAACGCGTGTGCTTCCTCGATGTCGGCCACGGTGGGCGTCAGCCCGGTACCGATCGCCCAGACGGGTTCATAGGCGATGACGGTGTTATCGGCCGTGATGTCCTGCGGCAGCGAGCCGTCGAGCTGGCGCTTCAGGACATCCAGCGTCTGGCCGGCCTTGCGCTCGTCGCCGGTCTCGCCGATGCAGACGATGGCAGCGAGATCGGCGGCCAGAACGGCTTCCGTCTTCGCACGCACGATCGCATCCGTCTCGGCATGGTCGGTGCGGCGCTCGGAATGGCCGACGATCACGTAGGTCCCGAAGCAATCGGCGATCATTTCGGCGGAGATATCGCCCGTATGCGCGCCGGAGACGGCGACATGGCAATCCTGGGCGCCGATGGCGAGCGGGCTGTCGGTGCACAGGGCCGTCGCGACATAGAGAAGCGTGGCCGGCGGGCAGATGAGCGCCTCGACCTTTTCCGACAGCGGGCTTGTGACCCCCTCGGCCATCGCCTTGATCTGGTCGAGAGAGGCGCGCAGGCCGTTCATCTTCCAGTTCCCCGCAACAAGCGGACGCACATCAGGTGTCATTCGGCTTCTCTCCCGTTTTCCGACGATGGATCGGCCGTAGCAAATCCGCCCGGTCGTGGAAAGCGTTCATCATGCGTGGGACATCGGAATCCGAAACGCGGGCGGTTCCCCCGCCCGCGTCCCATGTTCTTCGTCTCGACTCAGCCCATCTGGCTGCCGACGAAATCCTTGACGATCCGAATGATTCCGCGGCCGAGGAGGTCGTCGAGCGCATCGACGAACTGGTCGACATGGGCGCGTTCGCAGATCAGCGGCGGCTCCAGCCGAATGACGTTGCGGTTGTATTCGGTGAACGCGACGAGCGCATCGTAATCCCGCAGAAGCAACGCGCCGATGAAGCCGGAAAGCGAGCCCTTGAGCTTGTCGTCGAGCATGCCGATGACCGGACGCAGCACCAGCGGCATAGTCTGGCTGAAGTCCTGGAACTCGAGCCCTACCATAAGGCCCTGCCCGCGAACCTCCTTGATGATCTTCGGATATTTCTCGCGCAGCGCCTCCAGGCGCGCGAGCAGATAGGCGCCCTGCTCCGCGGCATTGTCGATCAGGCCCTCGTCATACAGGATGTTCAAGGCCTCGATGGCGGTGACGCAGGCCTCGCCCATGCCGCCGAAGGTCGCCATCGCGTGGATCATCGCCGTCTTGGGCGTGCCGTAGGCCTTCATGTAGATCTCGCGCCGGGCGATCATGGCGCCCACGGCCGCCTTGCCGCCGCCGAGCGACTTGGCGAGCGCCGTGATGTCCGGCACGACATTCTCATGCTCGAAGGCGAAGAAGCGGCCGGAGCGACCGTAACCGCACTGGACCTCGTCCGCGACCCAGACGACACCATAGCGGTCGCAGAGCGCCCGGAGTTCCGTCCAGAAGCCGTCGGGTGCGCGGATGATGCCGCCGCCGCCCTGAATGGTTTCCAGAACGATCGCCCCGATCTGCGGATCAGCGCGGAAGGCGTTTTCGATCGCCTGGATATTGCCGAAGGGCACGCGGACGGTGTTGCCCGACACCGAGAAATCGGCGCGGTAGAGGGCCCCGTCCGTGATGTTCAACACGCCTTTCGTCTTGCCGTGGAACGAATTTTCGGCATAGACGACCTTCGGCCGCTTCGGACCGGCGGCGCGCTCCGCAAGCTTGACGGCGGCTTCCATGACCTCGGAGCCGGAAGAACCGAGGAACACCATGTCGAGATCGCCGGGCGAGACCGTCGCGAGATTCTTCGCGAAGGCTGCCGCATATTGCGACATGAAGGCGATGGCGATCTCGTGGCGGTTCTCGTCCTGGAAGCGCTTGCGGGCTTCGATGAGACGCGGGTGGTTGTGGCCGAAGGCGAGCGAACCGAAACCGCCGAAGAAATCGAGAATCCTCCGGCCGTTCTGGTCGGTGTAGTACATCCCTTCGGCGCTTTCGATCTTCACCTTGTGGAAGCCGAGCAGCTTCATGAAGTGAAGCTGGCCCGGATTGACGTGATCCTTGAACAGGGTCGTCATTTCCGGAACGGTCAGGGCCTTGGCGTCTTCGACCGTGAGGAGGTCGGGCCTGGCAACCGCTGTGCGGACGGGCTGCGGGCCGTCGATGGCGGGGATGTCAACGAGGACACGGGCGGGCGTATCGAGCATCTTGTCGTTCCCTCTTATTCGGCCGGCAGGCCGGCGGGCGTGCCGACGGTGCCTTTGGATTTCTTCGCGCGATATTCATCATAGGCGGCGATCAGCATGGCGCCGTCATTGAACTGGGCCCTCCAGCCGAGCTCCTGCTTCAGCTTGCCGGTTTCGCGGACGCACATCTCGTCGGCGATCAGATACTGTTCCGGATCCATGATCGGCAGGTTGATCGCGTCGAAGGCGGCCAGCGTCGCCTTGACCGCGAAGCCCGGCGTGGGGATCAGGATGGATTTCGAGCCGGCATGCTTGATCAGCCCGCCCAGAAGCTGGCGCACCGAGGGCGGATTGTCGGAGCCGAGATTGTAGGCTTCGTTCGGCACGCCACCCTTCCAGGCGAGACGTGCAGCTTCGGCGCAATCGAACACGGAAATGAACTGATAGGGCGCCTTGCCCGAGCCGATCATCGGCACCGGCAGATTGGCGTCGATCAGCTTGAACAGCTTTTCGAGGATCCCGAGCCGGCCCGGCCCGATGATGAGGCGCGGGCGGAAGATCGAGATCCGCATGCCCTTCTCGCGATAGGCGTGGCAGAGCTGCTCGGTCGCCCATTTCGACTTGCCGTACTCGCCGAGCGGCTTGACCGGATGATCCTCCGCCTGCGGCGACTGCACCGTATGTCCGTAGATCATGTCGGTCGTGAACTGGACGAGGCGGTTGGCACCCGAGGCAGCCGTCGCCTTCATGATGTTCTCGGCACCGTAATAATTCACCGGCCAGAAGAACTTCCAGCGCTTGGCGCGCACCTGCAGCGGCGACAGCATCTTGGCGGCCATGTTGTAGACCATGTCGTCAGCGCCGATCTCGACCTTCATGACCTGATCGAGATCCGTCACGTCGCAATGGACGAAGCGGACGCGGCCATGGGCGTAGTGCGGCAGGTCGGACTTGACGATGTCGGCGATCAGAACCTGTTCGCCTTCGTTGACGAGGCGCTCGGCAAGGTGGCGACCGACGAAGCCGTCGCCTCCGAAAATGACGTGTTTCATGTCGGGCTCCCAATATGGATGGATTTTGCGGCCGGGGTGTCGATCGCTGCGGCTTGCGCGGGCGTCGAGCGGCCGGACTGGGCAATGAGGACGGTTCCCACGCAGATGAAGCCGATGCCGGCGATGCGC
Organism: Rhizobium quercicola; assembly: GCF_021168455.1. NCBI lineage: Bacteria > Pseudomonadati > Pseudomonadota > Alphaproteobacteria > Hyphomicrobiales > Rhizobiaceae > Rhizobium > Rhizobium quercicola. The sequence goes on along the minus strand of NZ_JAJOZR010000009.1, from coordinate 78,577 downwards.
CAGGCGTTCAGGTCCTCGCGGAAGATGAAATAAGCGAAGATGGCCACCGCCACATAGGCAAGGCTGAGGAAAGGATAGGCAAAGGACAATTCGACCTTCGACAGCACATAGAGGTGCGACACCATCGAGATGGCGAAGGTTGCAAGCCCGGCAAAAACCCACGGGTTGAAGAGGATCTGAAAGAAACGGGCGACCGCGGTGTCCGGCGTGAAGGTCAACGGACCGAGGCTCAGCATGCCCTGCTTCAGCATCAGCTGTGCCGCCGCATTGGTCAGCACGGTAAACAGTATGAAGGCCAGATATTTCATGTCGTACTCCCTTTTCGGGCACCCTCTCCGGGCTGGTAACTCCGTGGAACCCACCTTACGGAAGAGAGTCCACTATTCGGTGAAACTTGCTGATTTCTTTTATGAAAATTGATTCTATCTCGGGGTTCAAAGTGCCATCGCCGTGCGTCGCCAGAAGTCGGACATCATCGCGGGATCCCGCATCGCCTCGAGCTTTCGCCATTCGGGGAAGGACGCCGCGAAGGTCTGCGGGCTCATCCGCGCGTCCTTGTAGGGATTGACCGCCCCGCCCGCCGAGACGACGATCCGGTCGAGCGCGTCGAGCAATTTCAGTGTGCCCTCGCCCTGATTGGCGAAATCCAGCGTGAGCGTGAAGCCGGGGCGCGGGAAGGAGAAAAGTCCGCGCGAACGGTGTTCGCCGAAGCGCTTGAGAACCGTCAGGAAAGACCCATGTCCGGCGTCACGCGCGGTTTCCATCAGCCGCGCGGTGACCGCGGGCGCGATCTCGGCGGGATAGACGCTCTGGTGCTGGTAGAGGCCCTTCGGGCCGTAGAGGCGATTCCAGTTCCTGATCGCATCGAGGGGATAGAAATAGCCGGACCATTTCACCGTCTCGACCGTCTCGCCGGCTTTGGCCTTGCGGAAATAGGCGGCATTGAAGGCCCGCAGCGTCAGGCGATTGAGAAGGCTAAAGGGCGGTGTGACGGGAATGCCGAGCGTGCGTCCGCGCGGCAGATCGGGAAAGTCGCACGATGCATCGGCATGGTCGCCGGCCAGCAGGATGCCCCTGCCCGCCTTGCGGCCCGTTGCCAGCTGGTCGATCCAGGCGACGGAATATTCATGCTCGGCATCGACGCGGTCGATCATCTCGAAGTAGGCGTCGAGGCTGTCGAAACGGATGGCGTGCTGCTGGATGTGCGCGGAGGGCACCTTCATCATCTGCAGATCGACATCGAGGATCAGGCCGGTCAGTCCCATGCCGCCGATGGTGGCGCGGAACAACTCCGGGTTCTCGGTGTCCGAGCAGGCGAGAACGCCGCCATCCGAGCGCAGCAGTGTCAGCCTGCGGATATGGTTTCCGAAGGTGCCGCGGGCGTGGTGGTTCTTGCCGTGCACATCGTTGGCGATCGCGCCGCCGAGCGTGACATGGGCGGTGCCGGGGGTGACCGGCAGGAAAAAGCGATGCGGCACGGCGCGTGCCAGAAGGGCCGACAGGGTAACGCCGGCTTCGGCGGAGAGTATGCCGGTGCCGGGATCGAAGCCGTGAATGCGGCCGCGGCGGCGATTGTCGATCAGCAGACCCGGATCGTTGTGGCAGCTGTCGCCATAGGAGCGTCCGTTGCCGAACGGCAGGTAGGCCCCTGGCATGGCGGCACCGATCTCGTTCTCGAAGGCATCCGGGCTGACGGCCCGGCGCGGGCGCGTATCGATGCGACCCCAGCTGTCGAAATTCGCAGGTCTCGGTGGAGTGGTCGTGCGCGTCATTGGATACCGACCGCGCCGATCATCACAAGCACGCCACCGGCGGCCATGGTGGCGATGCTGCGCCAGTCGCGCATGATGAAGACGACGGGATCCTCATGCAGCGCGCCGCGACGGGCGAGCATCCAGATGCGCAGCAGCATGTAGAGGACCAGCGGGCAGAGCGGCCAGAGCGCGGCCGGCATGCTGTACATCTGCTGCATCTCGACGCTGTGAATGTAGAGCGCCAGAACGAGAGCGGAGGCAAAGGCCGAGGACACGCCCGCCTGGCCAACCATCTCGAAATCGACCTGCAGATAGCCGCGCCCGGGAACCTGCGTTCCGGCGTCGCCGCCATGCTCGTCCAGCTCGACATAGCGCTTCACGAGCGCCAGACTGAGGAAGAAGAAGATCGAGAAGGCGAGAAGCCAGAAGGAAAGATCGGTGCCGGTCGCCGTTGCGCCTGCGACGATGCGGATGGTGTAGAGCCCCGCCAGCGTGAAGACATCGACCAGCAGTTTCCGCTTGAGGAAAAACGTGTAAGCCGTCGTGATGACGAGGTAAATTCCGAGCGTCAGAATGAAATCGACCGGCATGGTGAGCGTCAGCGCGACCGACGCGACGAGGAGGATCGCAGCAAGCGCGAGACCGGTGGGAACGGACATGCGACCGCTTGCCAGCGGCCGGAACCGCTTCTTTGGATGGCGCCGGTCATTCGTCAGGTCCGAGATATCGTTGACGACGTACACGGCCGAGGCGAGAAAGCTGAAGGCGAAGAAGGCGATGGCCGTGTTGACCAGCGCGTTCCACTGGAAGATGTCGTGATCGAGCGCCATCGGCACGGCGATCAGGATGTTCTTCGCCCACTGATGGACGCGAATGGATTTCAGCGTGTCCTTGAAGCCGATCGTGCCGGTCTCGAGACGCTCGCCACCATGCCGGCGGCGCCAGGCTTCCGCCGCCCGATCCGGTGCGACGACGATGGCGGTGCGGGCGGCATCGAACACGGCCACGTCGTCGCGGCTGTTGCCCATGTAGTCGAACCCGGCTTCGCCATAGCGCGCGACGAGCTCCTCGCGCTTGCGGTGGCTCGTCAGGTTGTGGGTGGGCGAGGAATGCAGCACATCCGTGAAGATGCCGGCATGGGCTGCGACGTCCAGCGCCACCCGTTCGGCAGCACCGGTGACGAGAACGATATCGCGGCCCGACGCCCGTTCCTGCTGCAGCCGCTCCATGACTTCGGGACGATAGGGCCAGTCGCCCCCCGTGCGTCCGGACCGCGCCGCCACCTCGTGCTTTAGATGCGCCTTGCCGCGCAACGCCCAGAGGACGACCGCAAACAGCATCAGCGGATTGCGGAACAGGATGACGGCGACGCCTTCCCACAGCGTATCCGCTGCGACAAGCGTACCATCCAAATCGACGCAAAGCGGAACAAGCCGTGTGTCGGTTCGCGCATCCATGATCGCACTCCCGGTTTTCGATTGCCGGGAGAGTGTCACGCTCTGCTTTCCGAAAGACAAACACGGGCGTCGATCGGGGCGGGACTTCAATCGGTGGTTAATGAACGGAAAATCGTTCAGGTTGCATCACACGTGTGCCGCGATCTTTCAGCTTCGCTCGGCACGCGTTCTATGCATGTCGTCCGTGCGAAACCGATGCGGCTTTCTGCGCGCCAGGCGTCAGCGGGACAGGATCCAGTTGATGGCGTCCCGCCAATCGGTCATCCGCACCGGCGTTCCGTGCGTGCCCGTCTGGAACAGAACGAAGCGGGCGGGGTAGCCGCCCTTCTTCAGACGACCGTAGAGTGCTGCCTGATCCTCTGCCTTATAGGTGCCATCCGCGCTGCCATGGCTGAAGAACATCGGCAATTTTCGAGCGAAAGCCGCGCTCTTGCCGAAGTCGGGATCGGTCGCCCCGCCCATGATCATTATTCCGGAGAGCTGACCGACCGCCGTCGCATTGCGCGTCACCCCCCAGCAGAGGAAGCTGCCCATGGATGCACAGGAGAGGATGACCGGCTTGCCGGGGGACCGGCGCGCCAGGGCGTCGATCAGGCCGGCGATATCCGCCGCGCCATCCGTATCGAAGGAGCGCGCGCTCGGCGCGTAATAGGCGCCGCCATTCTCGACCGCGAGGTTCTTCAGCCGATTGAAATTGCCGCCGAAGGAATAGTCGTTCGCGCCCAGCCGCCGGTCGCCGCCGCGGCCGTGGATGAAGATCACGGTGAAGGCGGCATTCTGCGCGGCACCCACCCGGAAGACGTCGACACCCCGGCCGCCGATATCGACGGTCTCGTTCGCCTGCTGGCGCTTCACCCCCAGCGACACGTAAGGCCGCTTGACGCGCCGTTCGGGAATTTCGTCCCGGCCGTTGATATCGCGCATCTCGTCATAGTCGATCGTCAGCCAGTTACCATCGTCGCGCGAGTCCAGGATGCGGCCATATCCGAAGAGATCGTCCTTGAAGGGCTTCAGCGTAGCGGCGCGGACCTGCGTGAAGCCGATGGAGAACGCAAAAACGAGGGCAAGCGCGCTCAAAGCTGCGATGTGCCGCAAAGAAAGTGTGGACCGGGCCATCTCTTGTTCCCTTTTTGATCTCTTTGGCGCGCTTGGCTCTTTCGCCGGGCGGCCGGCCCTTGTATGAAGAGGCGGGCAGACGACGGACAGGCGATGCCCGACCTACAGGATCAGCCGACACATCGAAAGACGTTTGACGCACCAGATGACGGACAGCAACGACCTTTTCGCGAACACACCGCCCGCTCCCCGGAAACCCGCCGAGCCGAAGACGCCCGATCCGGCGTCGTCCGCCCGCACCTCCGTGGAGGCAAAACCGGACGTGCCGGCGAAAGCGGAGGAACCGAAAGCGGCCACGCGTGCTCCGGGAAGCCCGGCATCCCAGCTGAAGGCCGATACGGGCGATTACAACGCGTCTGCGATCGAAGTCCTCGAGGGCCTCGAGCCGGTCCGCCGTCGCCCCGGCATGTATATCGGCGGCACGGACGAAAAGGCGCTGCACCATCTGTTCGCCGAAGTCATCGACAACTCGATGGACGAGGCCGTGGCCGGCCATGCCAATTTCATCGACGTGCACCTCGACGCGGAGGGATGCCTCGCGGTGACCGATAACGGTCGCGGCATTCCGGTCGAGAACCATCCGAAATTTCCGGGCAAATCGACGCTCGAAGTCATCATGACCGTGCTCCATGCCGGCGGCAAATTCGACAGCAAGGTCTATGAGACATCCGGCGGTCTGCACGGCGTCGGCGTGTCCGTCGTCAATGCGCTGTCCGACGTGCTGGAAGTCGAAGTCGCACGCAACCGGCGCCTCTATCGCCAGCGTTTTTCGCGCGGTATTCCGCAGGGTGGTCTGGAAGAATTGGGCGACGTGCAGAACCGGCGCGGCACGCGCGTGCGGTTTCACCCCGACCCGGACATCTTCGGGCCGCATGCCAAGTTCGAGCCGGCACGCCTCTTCCGCATGGCCCGCTCCAAGGCCTATCTCTTCGGGGGCGTCGAGATCCGCTGGTCGTGCGATCCGGCACTGGTCGAGGGCACGGACACGCCGGACAAGGCGGTTTTCCACTTCCCCGGCGGCTTGAAGGATTATCTCAAGGCGACGATGGGCTCTGAGTTCACGGTGACGCGCGAGATCTTCGCCGGCAAGACCGAGAAGACCGGCGGCCATGGCGCGCTCGAATGGGCTGTCACCTGGTACGGCGGCGATTCGGTCGTCCACTCCTATTGCAACACCATTCCGACGCCCGAGGGCGGGACGCATGAAGCGGGCCTGCGCATTGCGCTGACCAAGGGCCTCAAGGCCTATGCGGAGCTGACGCAGAACAAGCGCGCGGCGATCGTCACCACGGACGACGTGATGATTTCGGCCGCCGGCATGCTGTCCGTGTTCATCCGCGAGCCGGAATTCGTCGGCCAGACCAAGGACAAGCTCGCCACCGTCGAGGCACAGCGCATCGTCGAGAATGCGATTCGCGATCCGTTCGACCATTTCCTGGCCGGCAATCCGCAGGAAGCGGCAAAGCTGCTTGAATGGGTGATCGAGCGCGCCGACGAGCGCGTCCGCCGCCGCAAGGAAAAGGAAGTCACGCGAAAAAGCGCGGTGCGCAAGCTGCGCCTCCCGGGCAAGCTCGCCGACTGCTCGCAGAATTCGGCGCTGGGTGCCGAACTCTTCATCGTCGAAGGCGATTCGGCCGGTGGCTCGGCCAAACAGGCGCGCAACCGCTCCAACCAGGCGATCCTGCCGCTGCGCGGCAAGATCCTCAACGTCGCAAGTGCCGGCCGCGAGAAGCTGGGCGCCAACCAGCAGATCTCGGATCTCGTCCAAGCGCTCGGCTGCGGCACGCGGTCGAAATACCGTCAGGAAGACCTGCGCTACGACCGCGTCATCGTCATGACCGACGCCGACGTGGACGGCGCGCATATCGCCTCGCTGCTGATCACCTTCTTCTACCAGGAGATGCCCGAACTCATTCGCGGCGGCCATCTCTATCTCGCGGTGCCCCCGCTCTACCGCATGACGCAGGGTACGCGGACGCTGTATGCGCGTGACGACCTTCACCGGGTCGAATTGATGGAGAAGGAATTCACCGGGCGCGGCAAGGTCGAGATCGGTCGGTTCAAGGGCCTCGGCGAGATGATGCCGGCGCAGTTGAAAGAGACGACCATGGATCCGGCAAAGCGCACGCTCCTCAAGGTTTCGATCGATGATGTCGACTTCGAGGGCACGCGCGATGCGGTGGACAATCTGATGGGCACCAAGCCGGAAGCCCGTTTCCGCTTCATTCAGGAACGCGCCGTCTTCGCCGAAAACCTCGACATCTGATCGGGACCATTGCGCCAGCCGCAATCGCTCAGGCGACGATCTTCTCCATGAAGAGACTGAGCGGGTCGGGCTGGTAGCTGCCGAACGGCTCGATGTCGCGGTAGCCAGCCTTGCGGTAGAGGCTGATGGCTTCGGGCTGGTAGATGCCGGTTTCGAGCCGGACCGTGGTCAGCCCGGTCTCCCGCGCCGTTTGCTCGATAGCGTCGAGAAGAGCCCGTCCTGCGCGCATGCCCCGCGCCTTCGGATCGACGAACATCCGTTTGATCTCGCCGCTGCCGTCACCGGCCGCCACCAGCGCGCAGCAGCCGATGATCGCGCCGTCATGCCGGGCGACGAGAAACGAGACCTCGGGCTTTTCCAGCGTGTCAAGATCGACCAGATGGTTGCTCTCGGCCGGATAGAGCGACTGGGCGTAGACGTCGGACTGGTTGAGGAGATCGATCACGCCGGGTTGGCGCGGAGCTTCTTTGCGAATGTCCAGAGTCACTTGGCGTCATGTCCTGAGAAAGAGAATCTGCGTGATGAAGCGCCGCGAGAACGGCGCAAGCCGGTTCTATACCGATTCTGGCAGCGATCCAGAGGGCACGGTCTGCGGCGCCTGCGCCCGGGGGAAATCGACAGCCCCGCGGATGTTCGCGCCATAATTCCGAACAATGGTCTGTTTACCATGACGATCGAAACAGGAGACCGGACGGATCATGGTGACTGCAGCGCTCGTCGTGATGACGATTCTCGGATGTGACGACAGTGTCAGCCAGTGCCATTATGTGGATACGGTCAAGGGCTCGTGGGAGACGGTGGCGGCCTGCGACGACCAGTCCCAGCGAAAGCTTCCCGCTTACGCGAAGGCCAGCTATCCCGTGATCGTCGCCATGTGCGAGAAGACGGCGGATGCGCCGATCGCATCGGCGGCGCTGAGCGGCAGCGTCACACCCACGGCACCGCCGCACGCCTCCACACCCACGTCACCCAAGATCTCACCGCCCGCCGCGCCTCTTCCGGCCGATGCGGCCACGTCGGAGCGCCAGCCCCTGCCCCAGCGTGCATATGCGATGATCCGGGGCGTCCTGCCGGACACGCAGAAGATCCGCCACGCGATATCCGTTCCCGTTCACTATCTGGGTGACGGCTATTCCTGGGTCGCGACGCGGATCACCCGCTGATACGACCTTCCGTCAGACGATCAGGCCGGCCGTGATCAGGCTCTCGGCGGTCGCCGCGACGGCCTCGCGTTCCGGGCGGGACGTCCAGCCGAGAAGCCGTCGTGCCTTCTCGCTGGTCACGCGGTTATCGCGTCCGAGTTCCTTGACGATCATCGCGAGACCGGGATGCATGGAGGCCGCGGCTCTGGCCGTCCAGTTCGGAACGGTCATGCCCGGCAACTTGCCCGCTCGCTCGGGAAACGCATCGCGCAGGATGGCGACGATCTCCACGACGCTGAGCGACTGGCCGGCAAGGATGATCCGCTCGCCGATCGATGCCTCTGTTCGCAGCGCCAGAACATGGGCCGCCGCCACATCCCGGACATCGACGACGGGCACGGTGAACTTGGGCATGGCGGGATAGCGGCCGTTCAGCAGATTGCGCACGATGCCGACCGAGGTCGCAGCGGTCTTTCCGATCATCGGGCCGAGAATCATGCCCGGGCAGAGGACCGTCAGGTCGAGACCCAGGGTTTCCGCCTCGGCCCAGGCGGCACGTTCGGCCAGCGTCTTCGACGCGTAGTAGGTGGTGGCGAACGTGCCGTCCGCATCCGTCCAGTTTCGCTCGTCATAGGGTGGCACACCATCGCCATACATGACGGCGGCGATCGACGAGGTCAGCACGACGCGGCGAATGCCGGCGTCGGCTGCTGCGCGCAGCACGCGCCGCGTGCCTTCGACGGCCGGGCGGATGACGTCCTGCGGATCGTCCGGTGTCTTGGCCGGAAAGGGCGAGGCCGTGTGGAACAGGGCATCGGCGCCCTTCAGGGCCTCCGGCCAGCCCTCATCCGATTCGAGATCCGCAAGGGCGATGGTAAGCTTTCCGGCGGGCTGCCCCTGCCGCTCCTCGAGAGCCATTTTCGCCTGCTTGCCGCGAACGGCCGAACGAAATGTCCCACGGACAGAAAAGTCCTGTTGCAGGAGGGAGAGCGTCAGGTGGCGACCGAGAAACCCACCCGCACCGGTGACGACGACGCGCCGATTCGTTTCGGACATAAGCTTCTCCTTGGCATGCCATGATCTCCGCCGTTTCCGGCGTGATCCCTGCCTTACAGTATCCTGCCGGCAATCGGAATTCTTTGCCGGACAAAAGCCCGTCGGCGGAGAGCATGGCGAAGGCCATGGGATGTCGTTTGCGTGGGTCAGGCCGCCTGTCGCGCCGCCAGTTGGGCGTAGTCTCGGGCGAAGCGCCGCTGCTCGGCGATGGCGAGCTTTTCCACACATTCCGACAGGCCGGAGCTGTCCGCCGTCTGGCGGAGGCGGTGGACGAGGACGGCGGCGATGGACGCGGCCGGAAGATGGCTGCCCTGCCGCCGCTCCCGCCGCCAGATCAGGATGGCTTCCGCAAAAAGCGCGCCGATCTCGCGGCCGAGGCCACCCGATTCGAACAGGGCCTGAAGCGCTTGCGTGCGACCATCCGAAAGAATGGAGCGCACCCGCTTTTCTCCGACATGGGTGAGTTCCACGATGGCTGCGGCGAAGAAGTCGATGCGGCCGTGGCAGAGCGCGTTGACCAGCAGTGCAGGCGTCAGGCGTCCGGTGGTGCGCAGCTCGCCGATCAGCGCCTTGATGTCCACGTCCGCGACCTCGCCGGCCATATCGACGACGGCGGTTTCGCAGGCCTGACGGGCCACGCGTTGCAGGCGTTCGGTGCCGATCACGGCTTGCAGGAAGGCGGTGCCGTTGAGCGCTGTGCCGACATGCTCGACCAGAACCTGCCGGGCATCCGCCGGCAGATCCTCGCGCTCCAGAAGCATGTTGCGCACGACGCAGACGTCGCCATGACGATCCGCAAGCCGTTTCAGCGTTCGGCGCGAGAGATCGGCCGAGGCATTTTCGAGGAGGATCACGACCTCCGGCACGCCGCCGATTTCGCTGATGGCGGCCGCAACCGTGCGGGACACCGTTCGGCGGGAGGCAATGAAGGCGCGCAGTTCGGGCGTGCCGCGCGCGGCGAGATCGACCAGGTCGTCGTCGGAGAGAACCGGGGAGCGGGTGGCGACGGCAAAGGCGATCTCCGGCTGGTCTTCGGCCAGCGACAGGATGATCGGACGCGGGGCCTGCGGGGTCGAGGCCAGCGCTTCGGCAAGCGCCAGACGCACCTTCGGCGAGGGATCGTCCAGGAGAAAGGTCATCGCCATGTCGGCGGCATGCCGGTCGATCCGGTCGCCATCCTTCGCACAATAGGCGCGCGCCAGGGCGCTGGCTGCGCGGGCGCGGTCCGTTGCCTTGGCGGTTTCGACCCAGCGAAGAAATGCTTGTATGATCACCGACGCCCCACTACGCAAACCGGACAGATGCTGATGTCGTCACGTTAGAGACGAAACGTTTAAGATTGGTTCACCATGTCGATTAACGCCAGCGAAACCGGTCCGATCGTGCGACTGGCCCCGGGCGATACGCCGCCGCCAGCAGCCTTCGCCGTCGTGATCCGTCCGGGCGACCCTGTCCCGACATCGCGGCCGCAGCGTCTGCTCCTCGAGATCAGCCTCGATGCGCTCGAACGTGACGATGCCGTCGCCGTGTTCGAGGCCGTCCGCCCGCACGGCGTCCTGCTGCAAGACTGTCGGGGGCGCGCCGATCTGCAGGCAGCCGCCGTCGCGCTGGGCGTGATCGAGGCGGAAGGGGAACGTGCGGAAGGCAGCTTCGCGATCATCGCCGCTCTCGGTGGTTCCCCGGTCAGCTTCCTCGGCGGCGAACGCCTGTCCGGCGCGTCGGAGCGGCTGATCGCGCTGGTGCTGGACGAGGACGCGCTGGCCGCGGCGCTCGGACTGCCGGCGGAGGCCGCACGGTCCATCTCTCCAGCCATCATCATGGCGCGTGGCGCCATTGTGCTCCAGGCTGCGGACGCCGGCGTGCCCTGCTTCTGGTCCCTGCCGTCGCGCGAAACAAATGAGGATGTGCTGAAGCGCCTGCGCCAAGCCGCGCGCGAAAACGGGTTTCGGAACGTGCTGGTGCAGACGTCCGCGCAATGGATCGCGCTTCGGGATGTCAGCGGTTTAGACTGACATCCACGGAGCAGACCGACAGTGCCGGTCAGCGCGTCGGTCGAATGAGCTCGAACACATCGCCGGCGTCGGCATAATCCATATAGCCGAGCCGGCCGACGGGGCGCACCTTCGCCATATCGAAACGCCCGTCTCGCAGGGCGTCGTCGCGGATATGGATGCCGACCACCTGCCCGATGACCACATGGTTTTCGGCCGGCTCGCCGGAGAGCGTCTTCGGCCGGAACATCTCCGTCATCCGGCACTCGAGCGCGGCATAGGCCTCCCCGACGAACGGTGCCTCGGCGAGGTTTCCATCGACCGGCGTCAAGCCGGCGGCGGCGAATTCGCTCTCCCCGTGCGGCAAGGGGGCCGAGGAGCGGTTCATGGGATCGACGAGATCGCGGCTGACGAAGCTGGCGGTGAAGACGCCGGTGTCCTCGATGTTGCGGACCGTGTCCTTCCATCCCGAAGAGGAGAACATCACCATCTTCGGCACATCGCAGATGGCGTTGAAGAAGGAGTAGGGCGCGAGATTGAGGCTGCCATCCTTCGCCCGCGTGCCGATCCAGCCGATCGGCCGCGGCGAGACGATGGCCTTGAACGGGTCGTGCGGCAGGCCGTGGGCGTTGGTGTCGGTGCTGTAGAACATCGGAAGTCCCTTATGCGTGGCGGCCGACCCAGGTGACGATGTCGGAAAGCGCCGGACGCGGACGCTCCGTCGGCGGCACCTGCGGCGAGCCGATATGGATGAAGCCCGCGACCTTCTCATTGTCCCGAATGCCGAGAACAGGAAAGGCGCGCTGATCGAACGCGAACCACTCGCTCAGCCAGTTCGAGCAGAAGCCGAGCGCATTGGCGGCCATCAGCAGGTTGAGGCAGACGGCACCGGCCGACATGATCTGTTCCCATTCCGGCACCTTGGCATGCGGCGCGGCCGTGCTGACGACGGCGATGACGACCGGCGCGCGGGTCAGCCGCGTGTTCTCGACCTTGATCATCTCCTCGGAGAGATCGGGCTTGGCTTCCAGCGCAAGCCGCGCGAGTTCCGCGCTGATGCGGGCGCGCTCGTTGCCGCGATAGACGATGAAGCGCCAGGGCGCGAGCTTGCCATGGTCGGGAACGCGCGAGGCGAGCGTCAGCATCTCCTCGATCTCCGCCTGCCCGGGGCCGGGTTCGCACATCTGGAAGGCGGGGATGGAGCGGCGCGTTGCGAGGTAGTCCTTGAGGCCGGGAGCCGTCGTCATATCGGTCACTTTCACGGAAGCGGCCCTGCGACGGATGCCGTCGCGTGCCGGAATATCGTCGTCTGCCGACGTCGTCCGCCGGCCGGAATGGCTCGGCACGAATGCCGGGGCGTGGCGCCGCAGACCGATATGCACAACGGAAATGCTTTAACCTTGCGCAACCCTGTACCGGTCCTGCACATTATGCAGTAGGTTGCCGCAGGAGAGGTCCATTGCCGGTAGCCACGAATTCGCCATACCGGCGTCTCAAGTGGAGCCACCTCGTCAGGAAGTCAACCGTATCATGCGTCACCCGGCTCTTCTTATCCGTCTGCCCCTGCATCCGCGTCCGGGCGTAACGCTTGCTGCCCTGATCGTCTTCGGCATGGCGGGCGGCCCGGGCGGCAAGGCATGGGCGCAGGCGGCGCAGGACGATCCATTCAAGAGCTTTCCGTCGATCTCTGCGCCGCCGAAGATGCCCAAGCTGAACAGTTTCAGCCCGGTCATTCCGAGCGAGGCCGCGCATGGACCGACCACCCACGACGTGCGGCTGGAGGCGCTTTTGAAGGACAAGGGCGGCGCCGTGGAGCAGGGCTTGACGTGGCGCGTGTTCAGCCCGATCCCCGGCTCCGACGGCAAGCTGCCGCTGGTGGCGACGTCGCAGGGCGGCTCGGCCGCGTTCCAGCTGGTGCCGGGCGAGTATTTCGTCAACGTCGCCTTCGGACGTGCGGGCGCCACGCGCAAGATCCGCGTCGCGGACACCGGAACCTTCGAGCGCCAGGTGCTGGTGCTCGACGCGGGCGGCGTCACGCTCAACGCCGTCTCCGGCGCCGACGTGCGAATCCCCCAGGGCGAGCTGTCCTTCTCGATCTTCTCCTCCGACGTGAAGGAAGACGGCGAGCGGGCGCTTGTGGTTGCGGACGTGAAACCCAACACCGTCGTGCGCCTGAACACCGGCACCTACCACGTCGTGTCGAACTACGGGTCCGTCAATGCGGTCATCCGGGCCGATATCCAGGTCGAAGCCGGCAAGCTCACCGAAGCGACGATCCAGCACCGGGCGGCAAAACTGACCTTGAAACTGGTGGCCGAGCCGGGCGGCGAGGCCATCGCCGACACCGCCTGGTCGATTCTCACGGCATCCGGCGACGTGGTCAGCGAAAGCGTGGGGGCCTTCCCCACGCTCGTCCTCGCCGAAGGCGACTACAGCGCCGTGGCGCGCAACAACGAGAAGATCTACCAGCGCGATTTCACCGTGACGGCAGGCGTGAATGCCGATGTCGAGGTGCTGCTGTCGAACACGGCGGCGCAACCGGGCGCCGAGTCCGCCGCTGCCGCGCCCGCCAACGCTCAGGATTGAGCCGAGCGCGGGCGAACCGGACATTTCCCCTTCGCCGAATGAGAAAAGCCGGACCTTGAGGCCCGGCTTTCCGTTCAGTGTCCGTCGAGACGCTCAGACCGCGGCGGCGGCGCGGGCCTTCCTGGCCTCCGCCTTGCGGCGAAGGTCCGGCGGCGTCGCTTCGTCCACGAGGCTTGCGATCGCCTCATCGAGCGTCATCGGCGTCTGGGCCTGGCTGCCGAGGCGGCGGATGTTCACCGTGCGCTCTTCAGCTTCGCGCTTGCCGCAGACGATAATGACCGGCACCTTGGTCACCGAGTGTTCGCGGACCTTGTAGTTGATCTTCTCGTTGCGGAAGTCGGTCTCCACCGTGAGGCCCGCCTCGCGCAGGAGCTCGGCCACTTCCTCGCCATAGGCATCGGCCTCCGACGTGATGGTGGCAACGACGATCTGCAGCGGCGAAACCCACAGCGGCATATGGCCGGCGAAGTTCTCGATGAGAATGCCGAGGAACCGCTCCATCGAGCCACAGATGGCGCGGTGGATCATGACGGGTTTCGTCTTCTCCGAGTTGCTGTCGATGTAGAAGGCGCCGAAGCGTTCCGGCAGGTTGAAATCGACCTGCGTCGTGCCGCACTGCCATTCGCGGCCGATGGCGTCCTTCAGCGTGTATTCGAACTTCGGGCCGTAGAACGCGCCCTCGCCCGGCAGGATGCCGGTCTTGATGCGGCCTTCCGACTGCGCCTCGATGGTCTTCAGCACATCCATCATCACGCTTTCGGCGCGATCCCAGAGTTCGTCGGAACCGACGCGCTTTTCCGGGCGCGTGGAAAGCTTGACCACGACCTCGTCGAAGCCGAAATCCTCGTACACCGAGAGGATCAGGTCGTTGATGCGCAGGCATTCGGCGGCCATCTGCTCGTCGGTGCAGAAGACATGGGCGTCGTCCTGCGTGAAGCCGCGCACGCGCATCAGCCCGTGCAGCGCGCCGGACGGCTCGTAGCGGTGGACGTTGCCGAATTCGGCGAGGCGGATCGGCAGTTCGCGGTAGGACTTCAGGCCATGCTTGAAGATCTGCACGTGGCCCGGGCAGTTCATCGGCTTCAGCGCGAAGACGCGATCGTCATCCGTATCGTCGCCGGCGACCGTCACCTTGAACATGTTGTCGCGATACCAGCCCCAGTGGCCCGAGGTTTCCCACAGCGACTTGTCCAGCACCTGCGGGGCGTTGACCTCCTGGTAGGTGCCGGCGAGACGACGGCGCATATAGGCGACGAGGGTCTGGAAGATGCGCCAGCCCTTGCCATGCCAGAAGACGACGCCCGGTCCCTCTTCCTGGAAATGGAACAGGTCCATTTCGCGGCCGAGCTTGCGGTGGTCGCGCTTCTCGGCTTCGGCGAGAACGTTCAGATAGTGGTCGAGGTCTTCCTGTGTGTGCCAGGCCGTACCGTAGATGCGGGTCAGCATCGGATTGTTGCTGTCGCCGCGCCAGTAGGCGCCGGCCACCTTCATCAGCTTGAAGGCCGTGCCGATCTGGCCCGTGGACGCCATATGCGGCCCGCGGCAGAGGTCGAACCAGTCGCCCTGATAGTAGATCTTGAGGTCCTGCCCCTCGGCGATCGCATCGACCAGCTCGACCTTGTAGGCTTCGCCCTTGTCGGCGAAGACCTGACGGGCCTTGTCGCGCGGCCAGACTTCCTTGGTGAAGGGCCGGTTGCGCTGGATGATCTCCTTCATACGCTTTTCGATCTTCGGCAGATCGTCGGGCGTGAAAGGCTCGGCCTTCGCGAAGTCGTAATAGAAGCCGTTCTCGATGACCGGTCCGATCGTCACCTGCGTGCCGGGCCAAAGCTCCTGCACGGCTTCGGCCATAACGTGGGCGGCATCGTGACGGATCAGCTCCAGCGCGCGCGGGTCGTCGCGGGTGACGATCTCGAGGCGGCCGTTCTCGACCGGATCGGACAGGTCGCGCAGTGCGCCGTCGAGCGCGATGGCGACGGCCTTCTTGGCCAGCGACTTGGAAATCGACTCGGCGACCTCCCGGCCGGTCGTGCCGGGCGCGAATTCGCGGATGGAGCCATCGGGAAATGTAACGGCAACTGACATGCTGTTTCTCCTATCCAGTCCCGCCAACGAATGCGGGTGGGGAATGCGATGAATGAGACCGGGTTCGGCGGCACGCGGATGCACCCGGTCTTCTATATGAACGCGCGCGGTATAAAGGCATTTGCCGGATGTGGAAAGAGGTCGGAATGGCCGCAAACGTCAGGAAGGGCGACGCCAGGGCGCCAGCCAGCGAAGCCTGCCGGCCAGATGCGGCGGCACCGGATCGAGCCCGCCCTTGCCGCCGGGGCCGCAACGGGCGATCCGGTAGAGCGTCATCCAGCCGCCGGGCCAGAGGCCGTGGCGGGCGATCGCCTCATAGCCATATTCCGAGCAGGTCGGGATGTGGCGGCAGCCATGACCGATGAAGCTCGACAGCGTCAGCTGGTAAAGGCGGATCAGCGCCATGCCGGCAAGGCGCCCCGGCGTTCGTCGGAACGGTCCCCGCCAGTTGCGGCCGCGATAGGGGCTCGGCTTTCCGGCCTCGTGGCGGCATTCGGCCTTGCCGTCGCACATCGTCAGACATTCGCCTTCTGAAGCGCCGGCGATTCCGAGCGGGCGGCCTCGACCTGTCCGATCGCATCCACAACGGCGTCGAAGGTGAGCATGGTCGAGGCGTGGCGGGCCTTGTAGTCCTTGACCGGGCGCAGGATGCGCATGTCGGCAAACCGGCCGTCCGGCCCCTCGCCGTCGGCCTTCAGCATGGCCAGCATCGCCTCGCGCGCCGTCCGCACCTCCTCCACGCTCGCGCCGACGATGTTGCGCGCCATGATCGAGGAGGACGCCTGCCCGAGCGCACAGGCTTTGACGTCGTGGGCAAAATCCGTGATGTGACCATCGGCCATGCGGATGGTTACCTTGACCTTGGATCCGCAAAGCTTGGAATGCGCGGAGGCCTCGGCATCCGCCGGATCGAGGCGTCCGCTGCGCGGAATGTTTCCGGCAAATTCGAGAATGCGGCTGTTGTAGATGTCATCCATGATACGGCCATCCCGCTGGCATGTCCGTCCACAGGTGGAACGGGCAATCGATATGATTTCGCGTGGATATAAGAAGCAGGCGGAGGATTTTCTCCACCAGAGCGGAAAAAAGAACCAGGGCGTCGCGTCCGGCTCTTTTACACACCTTGCCATATATTATATGGTAGCCACGGAAAAGGCGACAGGGCACAGACGCTGCTGTCGCCTGTTGTTTGGGGAACCGTGCCGAACGGGAGAGAGCCTTGACCTCTCTTTCCGCAAAGCCCCGGAGCCCGCCAATGGCAGCCGAAGCCTGACGACACGTCCAGGCAACCGGTGAGTGGCGAGTTGTCCGTAACGATCAACGTCAAGCTACGCGCCACGCAGCAGAGGCCATCATGGATGCCATCGTGAAGAATTTTCCGTCGCAAACGGACGTCGACGGTCGGCCGTCGCAGAAGGAAGCCGAGGACGCCGTTCGCGTTCTCCTGCGTTGGGCCGGCGATGATCCGCAGCGCGAAGGCCTGATCGACACGCCGACGCGCGTGGTGAAAGCCTACAAGGAACTGTTCTCCGGCTATGATCTGGCGGCAGAGGACGTGCTGGGCCGCACCTTCGAGGAGGTCGCCGGCTTTGACGACATCGTGCTGGTGAAGGACATTCCCTTTCACTCCCATTGCGAACATCACATGCTGCCGGTCGTCGGCCATGCGCATGTCGCCTACCTGCCGGAAGGCCGCGTTCTCGGACTCTCCAAGATCGCCCGCGTCGTCGATATTTTCGGACGCCGGCTGCAGACGCAGGAAACCATGACGGCGCAGATCGCCGGCGCGATCGCCGAAACGCTTCGCCCGCGGGGCGTCGCCGTGATGATCGAGGCCGAGCATATGTGCATGGCGATGCGCGGCGTGCTGAAGCAGGGTTCGACCACGCTCACCACGACCTTTACCGGGGCGTTCAAGACGGACGCAGCCGAGCAGGCCCGCTTCATGTCGATGGTGCGCGGGTTTCGCTGATTTTTTCTGATACGGACCGACGAGAAGGCCGGCGACGCGTTGCGTGCCGGCCTTCTCGTCGTTTGATCCCGTCCCCGGACAGCGGCATTGTCGCGCGCGTTGGCAGGCTGTAAATTCCACCCGTGACGCGTCTCCTCTTTGACGCGACCGCTCGATCCAGCCGGAGTTCCCCCGATGCCTCTCGTTTTTGCCCAGCCGTCGTCCGATCACGCAAAGGTCGAAGAAGGGTTTGCCTTCACGCCCCGGTTCGATTCGCATGGGCTGGTCACGGCCGTCGTGACGGATGCGCAGGACGGGATGCTGCTGATGGTGGCGCATATGAATGCCGAAGCCCTGGCGCTCACCGTCGAGACCGGCGTCGCGCATTACTACAGCCGCTCCCGCAAGGCGCTCTGGAAGAAGGGCGAAACATCGGGCAATCTCCAGATGGTGGTCGAGCTGCGGACGGACTGCGATCAGGATGCCGTCTGGCTGAGGGTCACGGTCGCGGGCCACGATGCGACATGCCACACCGGCCGGCGCTCGTGCTTCTACCGCTCCGTGGACATTGCGGATGGCGCGGTCACGCTCACGATCCGCGACGATATGCGGCATTTCGATCCCGACGCGGTTTACGATAAAAAATGAGCATCTGCTTTTATTTGAGACAGGCGCTGCCGTGTTAAACGAAGTTTCAACGCTGTTGGCGCTCTAATGTCGGCATGAAAGGCCCAGGTCTTCCGTCAAGGCTCGGCCGTATTGGTGGACAGGTGCCCCATGCTGAACTGGACATTCTCACGACATGGAACGGGTGCGGAACATTCTGCACCGCATGACGGCTTGGGCAGCACGCCTGTCCGCCACCAGCAGGAAGGAACCGGCAAGGCTTTGACCGTCGCTCCGGAAAAAACACGGATCGCGCTTGCGCTGGGCGGCGGCGCTGCCCGCGGTTGGGCGCATATCGGCGTGCTGCGTGCGCTGGACGAGGAAGGCATTCCCGTCGGCATGATCGCGGGCACCTCCATCGGCGCGCTTGTCGGCGGCTGCTATCTCGCCGGCAAGCTCGACGAACTGGAGGCCTTCGCCCGGTCGCTGACCATGCGCCGCATTGCCGGCCTCCTGGATCTGGCCATCGGCGGCGGCGGGCTGTTCGGGGGGCTGCGGCTGACCAAGCGCATGCAGGAACATCTCGACGACGTGCTGATCGAAAATCTCGGTCGCCCGTTCGTGGCCATCGCCACCGACATCAAGTCCGGCCACGAGGTCTGGCTGGCGGAGGGATCGCTGATCACGGCGTTGCGGGCCTCCTATGCCCTGCCCGGCATCTTCGAACCCATTCGCTGCAATGGCCGCATGCTGGTCGATGGGGCGCTGGTCAATCCGGTTCCGGTGTCGGTCTGCCGGGCCTATGAACAGCCGCTCGTGGTGGCCGTCAATCTGCAGTACGATCTCTACGGCCGCTCGGCCGTCATCAAGCTGCGGGCCGGCAATCCTGCCGCCCATCCCGAGCCCCAGCAGACCGCCACGCCCGTCGCGCGCCTCGGCATGACCAGCGTCATGGTCCAGGCCTTCAACGTCATTCAGGACCGCATCTCGCGGGCAAAGCTCGCCGGCGATCCGCCGGACCTGTCGCTGCATCCGAAGCTCAGCGATATCGGCCTGTCGGAATTCCACCGCGCCGGCGAAGCGATCGACCGCGGCTATGTCGAGACCAGGAACCGGCTGACGGAGCTCAAGCGCCTGCAGGAGACCGTGCTGCGCTGATCGCGCGCGACGGCCTCCCACGCATGGCTTCAGCCAGCAATGTAGGCCTTGATCTCGCGGGTCTCATGCTCGATCGCGCGGATATGGCTGCGCACCGCGTCGCCGATCGAGACGATGCCGACGAGGCGGCCATTGCGGGCGACGGGCAGGTGGCGGGCGCGGCGACTGTTCATGATCTCCATGACGGCCTCGATCTCCATCTCCTCCGTGCAGGTATGCACATCCCGGCACATGACCTCCGCCACCGTCCGGTCGAGGCATTCCGCGCCGTATCGCGCGATGGCCGCCACCACGTCGCGCTCTGCGAGCAGGCCGGCGATCGCCTGCCGCGCGTCGAGCACGACGATGGCCCCGATCCGGTGTTCCGCAAGAAGTGCGGCTGCTTCGCGCACCGCCATCTCCGGTGCGATGGTCACGACCTTGCGGCCCTTCTCGTCCAGTATCCTCTTCACCGTCATTCGAAACCTCCCGTTTCCGACGCGCCTGAGACAGTTTGACGCAGGCGGAGAATACCGCATTTGCCGCGAAAACGGAAATGCGGGAGGTCGAAATCTCCAGATCGGACTGTCAGTCCTCCTGCATGCGCGCGTCGGATCCGGTCGACGGATCGATCAGGCCGAAGAACAGGAAGCCGAAGAGAAAGCCGCCGATATGGGCTTCCCAGGCAATGCCGGCCCCGCCATCCACCGTGAACAGGCCGAGCCCGATCAGAAGGTTGGTGGCAAACCAGACGCCGGCAAAGAAGAGGACGGATCGGTTGGACAGCGCCTCACCGATGCTGAGCCGCGGGTTGCGATGAGCAAACTGGCGGCTGATGCGGCCGCTGGGCGAGAAGACGAAGCGCGCAGCCGCCCCCATCAGGCCGGCAACGACGCCGGACGCACCGATGACGACCGTCATGTCGCCCCAGTGAAGCGCAAGGTGCAGCCCGACGGCCGCGATGGCGGACAGACACCAGAAGATGGCCAACCTGCCGGCGCCGATGCGGCGAACGACCGGTGCGCCGAAGGCCAGCATCCAGAAGGCGTTGAAGATGAGGTGCTCCCACGACCCGTGCAGGACGGAATAGGTGACGGGCGTCCAGAGCCATGCGAGGCCCTGATCCGCCAGCGGGTGGTCGTAGCGGGCGGGCAGGAAGGCGAAGTTGAAGATCAGCTCGTCATCGATCTCGACGGAGAGCAGATACATGCGCACGGCGTGGATGATGACGAGAACCGTGAGGATCCAGACGAGGCTCGATGGCAGGTTGAAGGCCGGCTCGCGCGCAGCGGGCTCGCCTTTGGCTGCCGTCGAATCATAGCCGGATTCATCCGGACGGTCCGGCTGCACCGCGGGATCGGCCGTCTCTCCTTGATCGGTTGCGCGACCGTCAGGGGTGGGAACGTCGGAATGTCGCGGCGTGCCGGGCTGTGGCACCTTGTCTGGGTCGGTCATGGGCATGGGCTTTCGATCGTCGGATGCGAGCGGCGTTTATCTCCTGCCCGGTTGCAGCTGGCAAGGACTCGGCGCGCGTGCGGCCGGCTGTGTCCGCAAAGGGACGCTTCGTCCGGCGATGGCGCCGTCTCCGGCTTTTTCGAAGCCTTCGATCGAAACGATCCATTATCCTTAACAGCCTCCGTGGCACGGGATTTGCGAGGCTCTCTCTGCACAGCGCCAAGTGGTCCTCCATCGCTCCGATGCGGGACGCTTGTGCACCAAAGCGGGACGATCGACATGAAGACGCGCACATCCGCCGACATTTTCCGGTACTGGCAGAGCCTTCGCAGCAACGGTCGCGTTCCCAGCCGCGATCAGCTCGATCCCGGTGCGATTCGCCATGCCCTGCCGGATGTCTTCATCCTCGAGGACGCCGATGCCACCCATGGCCGCGTGGCATCGCCCCGCTTTCGCCTCGCGGGCACGCGCCTCTGCTCGCTGTTTGTCCGCGAACTGCGCGGCGCCCGGCTCGACAGTCTCTGGTCCGCCTCCGACATGGAGGACCTGTCCACCGTCACGCGTCGGGTCATGCTTGCCGGGGAGCCCGCCGTCATTGCCGCGTCCGGCACCACGTCGCACGGCGAACAGCTGGCCATGGAACTGGTCCTTCTGCCGCTTCGCTCGCGCGACGGCCGCAACGACCGCATCTTCGGCTCGCTGACCCCCCTCTCGCGACCGGTCTGGATCGGTGCGCATCCCCTGCCCTTCCTCTCGCTCGATCACGTCGCCTATCCGGATCGGGATGCGCCGGTGACCGAGGTCGCGGCCCGTGCCGCGGTGGTGCGGAGCTTTGCCTCGCAGACACGCGATTCGGCCCTCCGGCAGGTGATCGCACGGGTCATGCACCTCTCGGTCATGGATGGCGGCAAGGGCCGATAAGGTTGTATTCGAAGACTCTATTAACCCGGGTCTAGTATTCGTGATGACGCAAGGTCCATGGGCGCGTCGCGATGTTCAATTTCAACCAATCCCACTCCGCGGCATCCAAGCCGCATGATGAAGGCTCGTTCCAGCGCGTCACCGTGAACCTCAGCGGCCGCCTGATGCTGGCCAGTCACGACGAGTATGATTGCATCGCAACGGAAATGTCGCCCGGCGACGTCTTCCTCGCCACCACCGCCCGCCCGCGGATCGGCGAGCGCGTGATCGCCTATGTCGATCATGTCGGGCGCATCGAGGGCCTGGTCTCGCGGCTGGCCGACGGCTCCTTCACGGTCCGCATCAACGCGACCGAGCGCAAGCGCGACAAGCTTGCGGCCCAGCTGACCTGGATCGCCAACAAGCATGAACTCGGCCTGCCGGAAGACCGACGCCACGACCGTCTGGCACCGCGCAAGACCCACACGGAAATCACGCTCGAAGACGGCTCGCGCTACGCCTGCCGCATCATCGACCTTTCGCTCTCCGGCGCCGCGGTGGATACGGAATTCCGATTCGACCTCGGCACGCCCATGCTGCTCGGCAACATGCGCGGACGCATCGTGCGTCACTTCCAGGAAGGCGTCGCCATCGAGTTCCTGGGCGTCCAATCCCGCGATACGCTGCGCGAATTTCTCTGATCCGCTTTTTCATCGACATCCCAAGGGCGTCGTCCGTCGTCGTCGCACACGCGGTCGACCCGCGCGCGCTGCAAGCTCGCGCGGGCTGTCGAACGGCGTGACCCGACACGTGATGCGGGCCTTGCCAAGCCGGCGCGGATGATCTCCCCTTGCGAGGCGAAAAATGCCTTTGCAGATTATCCTAACCAGATCATGAACAAAAGAGCGTCCCGTCTCCCGTTACTGGACGAGCACCTTTGTCGGAAAGCACTCGCTTTCGCTACATCGTCTCGCGATACCGAACCGCCCTACCTCTCTCACGATTTACCATTTTTCTCAATCCGATCATCCACTTATAGATTTTCCGCAGGCATCTTCTTACCGAGATCGGTCAAATTTTCGACGACATTTCATCAAACACGCGTCAAATACAGCGGCAATTTTCTGCGTATTTTATATTGAGTTTATCCGTATTTGTACTTTGTTTTACTTCGAATTTTCGGCGGAGGTCAAAGTGTCGGTGTCATTCTGTGCCTGTAACGGGGACACGGACAATGACAAAAGCAAAAAGCTTCAAAGCAGGCATCTTCGGCGCACTCGGCACTCTTGCCCTGGCGACCTCCGCATTCGCATTCCCAGCCAACATGGAAACCGAGGGGCCGACCAATCCTCCGGTCGGACATTATGAATTCTGCCGCACGGCTCCGGACGAATGCCGTGCCAACCCGACCAAGGCCGAGCCGCTGACACTGACGCGCGAGACCTGGAAGACCATTCTGGAGGTCAACTACGACGTGAACGAGAAGATCACGCCGATGACGGATAAGGAAATCTACGGTGTCGAAGAGCACTGGGCCTACCCGGACACCGTCGGCGACTGCGAGGATTACGTTCTCCTGAAGCGTCGCGACCTGATGCAGGCCGGCATCGCGCCGGGCAACCTCCTGATCACCGTCGTCCTCCAGCCGAATGGCGACGGCCATGCCGTGCTGACCGTGCGCACGGACCGTGGCGACTTCATTCTCGACAACATGCGCAGCAAGGTGCTGATCTGGTCGGACACCGAGTACACCTACCTCAAGCGCCAGTCGGTGGACCATGCCGGCCGGTGGGTCAAGCTTCAGGACGGTCGCGCCGTGGCGGTCGGCAGCGTTCGGACCCAGTAGCGGCAGCCAACCTGCGACGACGCCTGAACGTCGACCCTGCGTTTGGGCCTGCACGGTGATCCCCGTCACCAGCGGCCCTCAGGGCCGGCTCCGCTGTCCCCGGAGCCGGCCTTTTTCATGCCCGGCCGCGGCACAGGCGATTGACGAAAAATTAACCTTCTTGCCCCAGCCTGACCGGGTATCGATTTGCGGTTCGTTCATCCGTGCCCGTCGATCCTGTGGCGGTCGATCCCGTGTCGGCACGACACGGGCGCGCGCCGCGCCGGGAGGGATGCTGGGACGACCGGATGACCACTTCATCAGAGTTCGCTGCGACATCCGATGGATCCGGCCCGAGCCTCGGGCATCCGGGCTCGCGCCTTCTGCTGCGCGCCGGCCTGATGCTCGGCCTGCTCGCCAGCCTGACGGTAGCGATCTGTGTCGGCGGCGAACGCATCGGCACGACGCTCGCGCTCGGCGGCAACACCACCAGCACCGACGACAACAATATCGTGATCGGCACCGATCACCTGCGCCTGCCCTCCAACCACATCCGCTTTGCCGAGCAGCGCCAGACGGGTGCCGCCGAACGTGTCGATCTCTATGCGACGTGGCCGGAAATGCATGGCTATAGCGACGAAACGCGAAGCCGCTTCAACGATGTCACGCGGACGGACGGCCTCATCTTCCTGCAGATCTCCCAGAGCACCATGTCGCGCGACATGTCCGGCAGGATCGCGCCGATCTACAGCCATCTGTTCGAGGGAAACCCCTCAGCGGGGCCCGCGGGCCTGACGGCACACCGCATGAAAGCCGGCTCCGGCTATGGTGCCGAGATCTTCTTCACCGGACCCGCCGGCACCGCCCAGGCCGCCGCGGATTACGGCATCCGCTGTCTTTTGCCGGAGCGGCCGGAGCTTGCGACCAGTGCGGACTGCCAGCGCGACGTTCACGCGGGACAGGACCTCGTCGTGCTTTACCGGTTCTCCAGCCAATTGCTGCCACAATGGCGCGCCATCGACGAGGCTGTTCTTCGCTTCGTGGAGGCGAAGCTGGTTCGCTGACGAGGATCGGCGCCGCCCCGCGGCCCCTGTCCCGATTTCGAAACCAATCCTTCATCATAAACCGATTGGTAACGCTGTGAGGATAAAGTCTGGGGAACGGTCGTCCGAAGGGGGGCGATGCCCGGACGACAATTTTTGATCTGAGAATGAAGAGAAGCGTAGTGTCCATGCCAACATTGAACGGTTCCACCGAGCGTCAGCCGACCCCATTCTTCAAAGCGGCTTCACGTATGATCGTTGCCTCCGTCGTGGCGGTCTGTGTTTTCGCAGCACCTGCCCTGGCAGCCAATTATGCCGGCATCGTCGTCGATGCGAAAACCGGCAAGGTGCTCTACAGCGAGGATGCCGATAGCCTGCGCTATCCCGCATCGCTGACGAAGATGATGACCCTCTACCTCACCTTCGAAGCGCTGGAAGCCGGCAAGGTCCGCAAGGACACGCCCGTCCCCTTCACGAAGAAGGCCTCCGCCGAACCGCCGTCCAAGCTCGGCGTACGCGCCGGCCAGACGATCACCGTCGAGCAGGCCATCCAGGCGCTCGTCACACGCTCGGCCAACGACGCGGCCACGGCGCTCGGCGAATTCCTCGGCGGCTCGGAAGACCGCTTCGCCCGGATCATGACCAGCAAGGCCCGTGCGCTCGGCATGACGCGCACCACCTATCGCAATGCCAACGGCCTGCCGAACGACGACCAGATGACGACGGCACGCGACCAGGCACGGCTCGGCATGGCCCTCCGCCAGCATTTTCCGCAGTATTACAGCTATTTCTCGACCCGCAGCTTCCGCTTCGGCAAGCAGGTCATCGGCAATCACAACCGGCTTCTCGGCAATGTCCGCGGCGTCGACGGCATCAAGACGGGCTACACCCGCGCGGCCGGCTTCAACCTCGTGACCTCGGCCCAGGCCGATGGCCGCAGCATCGTCGGCGTCGTGCTCGGCGGCAAGTCGGGCGGCGCCCGCGACGCCCAGATGCGCGCGCTTGTTGCCAAGTACATGCCGGCAGCCTCGCGCAGCGGCAGCGGCAATCTCGTTGCCGAAACGCAGGACGCGCCCACCCTTTCGGAAGCGCAGCAGCGCCCCGTCTCGACCGCAGCCGTCACCGGCGGCAGCTTCAACCTGCCCAATAGCGGCCCGCTGCCGGGCGCACGCTACAGCGAAGAGACCACCCGCAGCGTCGAAGTCGCCTACGCCGCCGAACCCAAGGTCAGCGCCAACCCGGTTCTCGCGGCCAAGCCCAACACGCTGGAAGCCCAGAGCCAGAAGCTCGCCGCCCTCGGAACCAACACGACCATCGACCGTCAGGTGACCAATTCCGTCGCGAAGACGGTCTCCGAGCCCGTCACCGAAGACGAGGTCGTCGCACCGTCTTCCGGCTGGATCATCCAGATCGGCGCAACGCCGGACAAGGGCCAGGCCATGACCCTTCTCGGCAATGCCAAGGAAAAGGGCGGCAAGGCTCTGTCGGCCGCAAAGCCCTTCACCGTCGCCGTCTCCAGTGGCAGCAGCCAGCTCTACCGCGCCCGCTTCGGCGGCTTCTCCAGCCAGGACAAGGCCATCAACGCCTGCGCCGCGCTGAAGAAGAAGGGTTTCGCCTGCTGGGCTGCGGCTCAGTAAGACGACCGCTTCAAGGGCAGGCCGGCGACGCCGCCGACCCGCCCCCAACTTTCGAGCGCCGGCACCTCTCAGTTCCGCCGGCCTCCTCCTCGGATTTGTTTTGCGTAACGGGGTCAGTCATGTCGATGAATGAGAATGGCTCGGGAGCACCGCTGGTGCCCGACAACAAGGTTCGCCGCGCGCCGCGCCGGGGCCTTCATCCGCTCCACGAGGCGGCGATGCGGATTGCGGAACTCGGGGCCAAGCCCCGGTCGAAAACCAAGGATCTGGTGGGAATGCTTCTCACCCATGGCGCCCGGGCCTGGCGCTCGACGCAGCCGGACGTCGCGATCCACCTGCATGTCACGGCGCCCTCCTCGCGCCGCCCGGTCCGGCTTCGGATCAAGTAAGCTCAGGCACCTACCCAACAGGAAGAGCCCGCCGTGTGGTTTCCACCGGCGGGCTCTTTCCGTTCAGGCAAGGTCGTTCAGAGAAGGCCGAGTTCGGTCAGTTCGCGGCGCAGCTCACTCGGCATGTCGGCCGTCTCCGAGGCGAGATCGCGTGGTGCATCGGCGTCCGTGAGATAGCGCCAGCCCTGAAAGGGGCGCCGCGGCTGGAAATCCGTATCGATGACCTCGGGGCCGAGGATGAGATTGCAGCGCCCGATGCCTTCCCCGTCCGTGAACGTGGTGATGTCGAGCAGGCGCTGGCGGGCCTGCACCTGCCCCTTGATGACCCAGTAGAGGGACCCGCCGTCGAGCAGTTCCTCCATCCGCTTCGGCACCATGCGGGTGGTGTGAAAGGAGTGCGGCGCGTGGCCGGCGGACATCGCGTTCAGCGCCCGGTGGGCGACCCATTCGCGCAGATCGTCGATCGAATTCGCGCCGACGCAAAGCTTGAGAAGATGCAAGGCCATGATGGCGCGTTCAACACCCTTGCCGGAGCGGCGTCAAGAGGCAGGCTCGCTCAGCACTCGACGACATTGACCGCGAGGCCACCGGTCGAGGTCTCCTTGTACTTGTCGTGCATATCGACGCCGGTCTGGCGCATGGTTTCGATGCAGGCATCCAGCGGCACGAAATGGCTGCCGTCCCCCTTGAGGGCGAGCGACGCCGCGGTGACCGCCTTGACGGCGCCCAGCGCGTTGCGCTCGATGCAGGGCACCTGCACGAGCCCGCCCACCGGATCGCAGGTCATGCCCAGATGATGTTCCAGCGCGATTTCGGCGGCATTCTCGATCTGCTCCGGTGTTGCGCCCATGACGGCGGCGAGACCGGCGGCGGCCATGGCCGAGGCGGAGCCCACCTCCCCCTGACAGCCGACTTCGGCGCCGGAAATCGAGGCGTTGAACTTGATGATGCCGCCGATGGCGGCTGCGGTCAGCAGATAGTCGCGAATGCCGTCGTCATCCGCATCCTCGTGAAAATGCAGGTAGTAGCGGATGGTTGCCGGCACGACGCCTGCGGCGCCGTTGGTGGGCGAGGTCACGACCCGGCCGCCGGCCGCATTCTCCTCGTTGACCGCCATCGCGTAGACGCTTAGCCAATCATTGGCGAGCAGCGGATTGACCTTGTTGGAGCGCCATTCCTGTTCCAGCTTGTCATGGATCATCCCGGCGCGGCGGCGAACTTTAAGCCCGCCCGGCAGAATGCCTTCCTGCGCGAGCCCGCGCTCGATACAGCTTTTCATCGCGGCCCAGATCCGGTCGAGGCCGGCATCCAGCTCCTCGCGCGACATCGAACATTCCTCGTTCGCGCGCTTCATCTGCGCGATCGAAAGGCCCGACCGCGCCGCCATGTCCAGCATCTGCTTCGCACTGGCGAAGGGATAGGGCACCTTGACGCCACCCGGCTTGGTCTTGGAGGCGCGCATCGCCTCAAGCTCCGTATCCGTCACCACGAAGCCGCCACCGATGGAATAGTAGATCCGTTTCAGGAGCAGGCGGCCGTCCTTGTCGAAGGCGGAGAACGACATGCCGTTGGCGTGGCCGGGAAGCGGCACCTTCTTGTCGAACACCAGATCGATCTTCGGCTGGAAGCGGTAGGCGGGGTGGCCCGGCGGCGTAATTTCTCCGGTTCGCTCGACACCCTCGATGATCGCCTCCATGCGGTCGGGATCCACCCTGTCGGGACGCTCCCCCATCAGCCCGAGCACGACCGCCCTGCCGGAGCCGTGGCCGATGCCGGTAAAGGCGAGCGAGCCGTGCAGGCTTGCGGTGATGGAAGCCACGGCGGCACCGGCCGGACGTGGCCAGTCCGACGACAGGATCAGGTCCAGAAACCGGTTGGCCGCCGACATTGGCCCCATGGTGTGCGAGCTCGACGGGCCGATGCCGATCTTGAAGACGTCGAAAACCGAAAGAAACATCGAAACCCCGATCTGCGCCGGATCTGCGCATTCCTCTTACCCGACCATAGGGCATGGCCGGCCCCTCCGGGCGGTGATCGACCGACATCCGGTTGGACGCGCGCGACATGCAGATCGGCCTTGCTTTACAGCATATTGCTTTTTCGGGCGGGCATGCCACAAGAGCCGCATGGTTCTGGTCGATTATATCGCACTCTTTGTGTTCGCGGCTCTATGGGGCGGCTATGTCTGGGTGACGGACCGGCGCACCGTCTTCGGCCGCACGAGCCTGTCGCGGCTGATGATCGAGCGCCGGCGCCGCTGGATTCTCAATTCGCTCAATCGCGACCTGAAGATGATCGACACCCAAATCATCGCCGGCCTGCAGGCCGGCACCGCCTTCTTCGCGTCCACCTGCATCTTCGCCCTCGGCGGGTGCTTTGCTCTCCTCGGCCGGGCGATGGAGGCGCAGGCGATCTTCAACGACCTTCCCTACGTGTTCCAGGGCGGTCGCACGGCCTTCGAGCTGAAGGTCGGCGGTCTCACCTGCATCTTCGGCTATGCCTTCTTCAAGTTCGGATGGTCTTACCGCCTGTTCAACTATTGCTCGATCCTGATCGGCGGCATACCCATGCTGTCGGAAGCGAAGCTCGACCGGGCGGCAGCGGAACGGGCGGCCGAGCGGGCCATCCGGATGAATGTGGTCGCCGCCATGCACTTCAATGCCGGGCTGCGCAGCATTTTCCTGTCGATCGGTTATCTCGGCT
The DNA here is from genome assembly GCF_021168455.1 of Rhizobium quercicola. Classification (NCBI taxonomy): domain Bacteria; kingdom Pseudomonadati; phylum Pseudomonadota; class Alphaproteobacteria; order Hyphomicrobiales; family Rhizobiaceae; genus Rhizobium; species Rhizobium quercicola. The sequence continues at coordinate 49,478 of NZ_JAJOZR010000009.1, read as the reverse complement.
GGTTCGTCAGCCCCTATATCCTGATGGGCGCCACCGGCATCGTCATCGTCGTCCTCTTCCGCCGCCAGTTCTTTTCCGAAGCGCGGGAGGCGCTGCTGGAGCCCTGATCCGTTCCCGTCATCGCGGGCCGAGACCTGTCCGCTCTTCGTCCTGATGTCCGCGCATGCGCCGGTTCGCAACCGGCGTCGCCCTCCGCCGGGCATGTTTTAGGGGAATGTCCCATGTCACAGACCGAATTGGCGGTACCGCCGTCTCCCGAAGCCTCCGTGCCGCCACCGGCGGAAACGCGTCGCCGCCGCCTCGGCTGGCTCGACGTCGTCCGGGGCATCGCGATCCTCGCCATGGCGAGCTACCATTTTTCCTGGGATCTCGAATATTTCGGCTATCTCGCGCCCGCGACCGTGAGCACCGGCCTCTTCAAATATTATGCGCGGGGCATCGCCAGCAGCTTTCTGCTGCTCGCCGGCTTCAGCCTCGTGCTCGGCCACGTCCCGCGCTTCCGGCGCCGTGCGTTCCTGATCCGCCTCGCCAAGATCGCAGCCGCGGCCGCCGTGATCAGTCTCGCGACGTGGTTTGCCTTTCCCTCGGGCTTCATCTTCTTCGGCATTCTCCATTCGATTGCAGCCGCCAGCCTCATCGGCCTTCTGTTTCTCCGCCTGCCGGTCGTGGTCACGCTGGCGGCGGCCGCAGCCGCCTTCGTTGCGCCGCTCTACCTGCGGTCGGCCTTCTTCGATACGCCGGCGCTCTGGTGGGTCGGGCTCTCGGAAACACTGCCGCGGTCGAACGACTACGTGCCTCTGCTGCCATGGCTCGCCCCGTTCCTCACCGGCATCGCGCTCGGCCGCATCGCGCTGGCCGGAAATTGGCTGGACCGTACCGCGCCGTCGGACGGTCGGCCGAACAAAGCTGCGCGCGGCCTCGCCTTTGCCGGCCGTCACAGCCTGCCGATCTACCTCATCCATCAGCCGCTGCTGCTCTCACTGGTCGCGCTTTTCGCCATGGTCTACCCGGCACCCGCTCCCGATCCGCGGCAGGCTCTCCAATTAACCTGCATGGCGACCTGCACCGCCAACCAGACGGAAGCGTTCTGCACGCGCCTCTGCGGCTGCACGCTGGACCGGCTGGTGGAACAGAATCTGCTCGATCCGCTCAATCAGGGACAGATTGACGTGCGCACGGACAGCCGTATCTCGGAGATTGCCGGGCGGTGCACGATGAAGGCGCAGGAATAGCGCGGCCAGTACCGCGGCTTGCCTGTCAAGACGCATGTCGTTCGCCCGAAGCCGCTGCACATTTCCGGACGGCGCGCTTTGACGAAAAACGCCGCGACAGAGGTCTGTCGCGGCGTGCGTCATGCGGTCCTATGCGGTGGTATCAGGTGCCGACGCCGATTTCGGCCAGACGGGTCAGGCAGGCTTCCTCGACATTGCTCATTTCCTCGAGCGTTTCCTCGATGTCGCGGCGCTTCTGGATGAGCTCCACGCGCTTGTCTTCCAGCCGCTTCATCATCAGCCGGAGCTGCCCGGCCTCGCCCGGCGGCTCCTTGTAGACCTGAATGATCTCGCGGATCTCCGAGATGCTGAAGCCGATCCGCCGTCCCCGCAGGATCTCCTTGATCAGGTGCCGGTCCGTCGAGCGGAAGAAACGCGTCCGCCCGCGCCGCTCGGGATGGATCAGCCCTTCGTCTTCGTAAAAACGAAGCGTGCGCGTGGAGACACCGAATTCCCGTGTCAGTTCCGTGATGGTATAATACTTGTCCAAACCATGCCTCATCTGCCAGAGGCAAATCCTGTGCGACTTTTACGTAAAAGTCAATGCATGCTGACAGATCGTCTGACCGGTGCCGCGCGGGCACCCGAACCGCGAAAAAAGCCGGCAGCTTTCCCGTCAGTGAATGCCGAACCACCAGGTGGCAAGGCCGAGAAACGCGAAGAATCCGGTGACATCCGTGACGGTGGTCACGAAGACCGCGGACGACACGGCGGGGTCCGCGCCGAACTTGTCGAGCAGCAGGGGAATGAAGATCCCCGCCAGAGCCGCCGCGATCATGTTGATCAGCATGGCGGTCGCAATGATGCCGCCGATATCCGCGCTCTGGAACCAGGTGCCGGCAGCAAGACCGATGAGCAAGCCGAACAGCGCGCCGTTGATGAGGCCGACGCCCGCCTCGCGCCGGATGACGCGGAAGGCGTTGTGGATATCGAGATCGCGCGTCGCCAGCGCGCGCACCGTCACCGTCATCGTCTGCGAACCCGCATTGCCGCCCATGCCGGCGACGATGGGCATGAGAACGGCGAGCGCGACGATGTGCTCGATCGCCTTGTCGAACAGACCGATGACCGAGGCGGCCAGCATGGCGGTGAAGAGGTTGACCATCAACCAGACGACGCGGGAACGCGAGGTATCCAGGACCGAGTCGGACAGCTCTTCGTCGCCGACGCCGCCGAGGCGCATGATGTCCTCCTCGGCCTCTTCCTGAATGACGTCGACGACGTCGTCGATGGTCAGCACCCCGACGAGGCGCTGATTCTCGTCCACGACGGCGGCGGAAAGCAGATTGTACTGCTCGAAAACCTGTGCCGCCTCTTCCTGGTCCATCTCGGCCGGCACGGGGTGGTTGGTTTCGCGCATGATCGATTCGATCTTCACCGAGCGCTTGGTGCGCAGGATGCGGTCGAGATCGATCGTGCCGAGCAGGCGGAAGGTCGGGTCGATCACGAAGATCTGGGTGAAGCTTTCGGGAAGCTCCGTGTCCTCGCGCATATAGTCGATCGTCTGGCCGACCGTCCAGAACGGCGGCACCGCCACGAACTCCGTCTGCATACGCCGGCCGGCGGTCGATTCGGGATAGTCGAGCGAGCGGCGCAGGCGCACGCGTTCCGTGAAGGGCAGCTTGGCGAGGATCGCTTCCTGATCCTCCTGGTCCATGTCCTCGAGAATGTAGACGGCATCGTCCGAATCCATCTCGCCAAGCGCTGCGGCGATCTGTTCGTTCGGCAGGTGCTCGACGATGTCCATACGGATCGCCTCATCCACCTCCGTCAGCGCCGAGAGATCGAACGCGTCGCCCAGCAACGAGACCATGGCGCGGCGCTGTTCGGGATTGATGGCTTCGAGAAGATCGCCCATTTCGGACGCGTGCAGGCGCGCCACGTGCTGACGAAGATAGAGCACATCGCGGTCGGCGATCGCCGCGCCGACATGCATCAGGTAATCGGAGCGGACCGATCCATCCTCGGCGTAGATGTCGGCCCCATCATAGGCGTCGTCCGCTTCGAGAACGCGCGTGTCCATGTCGTCGCCGGTGTTGCTCATCTGCCCGCCTCGCGATCGTTCAGCCGTTCCGGGCGCCGGACCGATGCCCGAGGCGTGTGGGAAGGCTCTGCCAGTGTCTCGATGGTTGCAGGCCGGAAACCAGGGCCGGCCGCACTCCCTGCTAGACCATGAAAAGGCGTGGGTCTACCGAAGATGACGCAGAGGCCGACCATATCGGGAAAATTTGTTCAAGCTGTTGCAGAACCTCACAAATCACCTCCAAATCCGCCATCATTCGGGCCGCAGGCCGAGATGCCGATACAGACGGCGAAACCGGATGATATAGAGCGAGCGAACACGACACCGCCCATCCCTGTCCCGACGCCGCCGGAGCCCGCCCACATGACGATCCGACCGATCATTCGCTACCCGGACATCCGGCTGAAGACGCCGGCAGCGCCCGTCACCACCTTCGATCGCGACCTTGCCGCGCTCGCCGGCGATCTGCTGGACACCATGCGCGCCGCCCCCGGCATCGGCATCACCGGCCCGCATATCGGCATCCTCAAGGCGATCACTGTGATCGAGACGGACGCGACGACGGGACCCCGGATCTTCGTCAACCCTCAGATCCTCAGCGCCGGCACGGACATGATCCGCCACATGGAAGGCAGCGTCTCCATGCCCGGCTTCACCGATGCAGTCGAGCGGCCTGCAACCGTGACCGTGCGCTACCAGACGCTCGACGGCGACTGGCGCGAAGAAAACGCAGACGGCCTCCTCTCCATCTGCCTGCAGCACGAGATCGACCAGATCAACGGCCTCTTCTGGCTCCAGCGCCTGTCGCGGCTGAAGCGGGAGCGGTTGGTGAAGCGCTATGAGAAGGCGGTGAAGATGGCGTGAGGCAAACGCCCGCCGGTGGAGGGATCGGGCCTAAGCTGATGAGATGACACAAAAAAACCGGCCAGAGCCGGTTTCTTTTGGTGCGATCGAGAAGCATCGTGATAAGAAAAAACCCATTAAGAAACATAATCTTATCCGAGTATCACGAACTCTTATAGTGTATTTTGTCACGCACCCGAGCGACGGTAACGCCTTACGACGAGACATCTTGCTCGAAGCACCGGTGCCATGCGCGGCTCGCGATAGCTCAGAGGATGAAGAAGCCCTTGCTCAGCACGAGCGGGTCATCGAAATGGAGCTGGAAATCGGCGACTTTATCCCCGTTGGTGTCGGCGTAGACATAGGTCTCCGACGCCAACTTCTCTACGCGGAGTTCACCGGCAGAACCAGAGAACGCCTTGGAGCCGATAAAGGCAAAGGCATCGTTCTTTCCGGTCTTGGTGTTGGCGTCGATCGCCGACAGATCGATCCGATCGCCACCGGCGCCCGCGAAATCGTAGATCGTATCGACGCCAAGCCGGTCATTGGAATCACTGACAGATTTGTAGACGAATGTATCCTTGCCACCCTCTCCGAAGAGATCGTCTCCGCCGATTCCACCGGTTAGCTTGTCATTCCCGGCCCCGCCGAAAAGACGATCATTGCCACCGTTGCCGGAAAGCGTGTCGTTTCCGTTGTATCCGAAAAGGACGTCAGAGTGGTTGCTGCCGTAGATATCGTCAGTCCCGGACAGGGCTGTTTTCACGACAGCCTGCACCGCTGCCACGCTTCCACTTTCCGCCAGCTTGATGATCGTCTTCACCGACAGGTTGAGCCCCGATACGGATGCGTAAAGGGCGCTTCCATATTTCTCGGTGAAGCCCGTCACGGTTCCGCCGATCAATCCGTCGCTGCTGTAGGAGAACCCCTTGCCGTTGATGACAACCTTCAAGCTGCCCACATACCCGCTGATCGTCGTTTTATTGTACGATGATATGTAAACGTCCTCCAGCGACGACAGATCGAAATCGTAGTCGCTCATGTCCAGGCTGTACTCGCCCCCGACGCGTATTGTGACACCCATTGCACCCTCCTATTGATGAACCGACATAACACCCGTTGATTGCACGGCGTCAAGATGGCAAAGCAGGCGTCACGGCCTCCGCTGGCATGTGTTTCCATCGCTCCCTTCACAATTGCTCTTGAAGCTTGGGTCGCGGTAAAAATAGACATTTGGAGATTGCCCGCTTCATATTGACACTCGGCGAGAATGAGAACATTTGTAGAACGAAAGCGCTCACCGACGCTTTCGGACACACAAACATCGGATCTCATTCGTCATGCTCCAGCACCCGACGCTCTCGCCGGTTGCCCTCGATATCGTGCGCTCTGTCGTCAAGGTTTCCAGCCTCCGGGTGCCGGCCGGCTTCCCCTCGCCGGCCGCCGATGATCTGGAGGACGTGGTCGATCCGATCGCCTGGATCGTCCGGCACGAGACCTCGACCTTCTGGTGGCGCGTCTCCGGCGAGAGCCTGACGCGCGAGGGGATCTGCGACGGCGACATGATCGCGGTCGATCGCGCCGGCAAGATGCGGGTCGGCCGCGTGGTGATCGCCGTCGTCGATGGCGAGATCACCGCCAAGTAGGTCGCGCGCCGCAACGGCGAGATCTGGCTCGATCCGAACAGCGACAATCCCGACTATCGCCCGATCAAGGTAACGGAGACGACGGAGATCTGGGGTGTCGTCGCCGGCGTCGTCCGCCGCTGTCCGATCGCGTGACCCGCCATGCCAGAGCCGATCGCCCTTATCGACTGCAACAATTTCTACGTCTCCTGCGAACGTCTGTTCGATCCGCGCCTCGGTGCCGGCAGACGACGCGACGACGATCGGGCAGTTGCAGCAGTGATATCAACGGAGAAGAGCCGCGGTCCAAGGCCCGGGGATGACACCGCGCGAGGTCTGCGCGTACGCCTTACCGAAATGCCGCCCGCATCAGAAACAGTGCCGCGCCGAGAATCAGCAGCGGCATCACCAATATCTTCACGAGGTAGGATACCGCGATGGCGATCGAGGCGGTGAAGAGGTCCGAGGAGATCGCGATGCCGTCGGTGATGACCTTGGTCTTCGACGCGACGCCCTCCGTCAGCGAGGTCACCAGCCCGGAGGCCGCCGAGACCGTGCCGGAGATGGCCGATTGCGACTGGTCGACCGCCGAGCCGAGCCGCCCGAGGAAACTCGTGTCCGGTGCGGCCTGCGGGGCCGCGGGCGCGTGGCTCTCGCGCAGCGCATCGATCTGCCCGACGGCCTCCGCATCGTAATCGGCGTTGATCCGGTCGAACACCACGGTCGCACCCCGCCAGGCATCGTCCGTCATGCGCGCTCCGGCGTGGAAGGCGACGGCATAGGAGAGCGGCAGCACGACGGCCCCCAGCAGGCAGAGCGTCAGCACAGCATGCGCCAGACGCTCGGCCGCGCGCGGCAGCCGACGGCGCGTGAGGCTCGCGCCCGCCCGCAGCAGCGACACGCCGGCAAGGCCGATGGCGGCCACCTTGGCGACCGGCAAAAACAGCGTGGAGAGCACGCCCGAGACGATGGCGAGCCAGAACAGGAGGTCGGCCATGCGGTCGATCGTGTTCGTCACCGGCTGCAGCAGCTGCCCCGGGCTCGCCGTCACCGAGGCCACGCCGACGCCGCCGGTCACGTCCGCGTCCTTCGCCACGCTCATCACCGAGTTCATCACCCGCAGCGTGCCGTAGAGCGCCGTGCTGCCGATGGTCACGTCGCGATTGTACTGCGCCGCCCGGTCCGCCAGCGGATTGACCATGACGAGCAGCGCGGCGACGGCCGCCAGCACCAGCCAGCGAAGGCAGAGCACCGCCCGTCCGGGCCGCGCGGTCGGGCGCGCAGGCAGAGGGCCATCGCCCGCATGGCGACGCGGCATCCGCCCGTCGGTCGGACCGGGATTGTCTCTGGCCATGGAGCCTCCGCGCCTTTGGTGTCAGGTCGTCTCGTGTCGGGTCGTCTCGTGTCAGAACCCGAGAAGATAGAGCCCCGCCCCCAGAAAGGCGATGGCCGAGGCGATGCCGATCGCCGGCACCTGCCGGCCGAGAAAGAAGGCGAGCGCTCCGACCGCGATCGAGCCGACGCGCAGCCAGAGCGGCGAGCTTTCCAGAACGCCGGTGGGAAAGACGATCAGCTTGGAGACGACGCCCGCCACCAGCGCGGTCGCCACGGCCCGCACCCAGTTGAGAACCTCGGAATCCTCGCGCAGCCGCCGCCCGGCGACGACGCCCAGCCACCGCCAGATGTCGGTCGCCAGAAACCCGGCGATCGCGATGAAGACATAGCCCCAGGCATCGGGTTGCCAGTTCATGCCCAAACCTCCCTCATACCCGGGCCTGCAGCCGCCGCCGGCGCAGCACGTCGAGCCCCCAGGCGAGCGTGCCCCCGACGAGGCCGGAGAGCAGCAGATCGAAATCCGGCGCGTAAAGCGTGGCGAACGGCCCGAGCAGCAGGCCGACCACCAGCGCGATATGGATCACCGGATGCCGCCCGGAACTCCAGATGGAGGCGAGGAAATAGACCGGCGTCAGGAAGAACAGGCAACCGGCGACGATCGGCGGAAACTCCGCCACATACTGGTAGAGCACGCCGACGACGATCATGTTGGCCAGCACAAGCGTCAGCCCGAGCCCGAGCACATAGGCGACGCGGTGCACCCGCGGCACATGCTGCACCCGCTCCATCGCCATGACCCAGGCGGTCACCGCGATCAGGTGGGAGACGATCAGCAGCACGAAGGTGCGCGTCTTCTCCGCCCGGATCTCCGGGATCAGCGCCGCCACCATCGGCATCAGCCGGATCGACGACAGCGTCACCGCCACGAAGGCGGCGAGAAGGTTCGCCCCGGACTGGATCGAGCCGACCAGAATGAGCTTCGCCGGCAGCGCCCAGACGATTCCCGTCATGAACACCGCCTGATCCACCGGCACGCCCGACTGCTGCGCGAAGGCCGTGAAGCCGACGAAGGAAATCAGGAGGATCGCCGCCGGCAGGCTGAAGATGCCCTGCACGCCTTTGAGAAACCAGAACCCCGCCGTTCCCGCGCTGCCGTCGTCCCTGAAGTAAGCCACGCCGCCCTTTCCCGCCCCGTCCCGCCATCGGCCGCAAACGGTGCCTGAACCTCACTGCCGGACCAGATGGCGCGACCACGTTCCCCCGTCAAGCCATTCCTGCCCTGCAACACCGGCCGGTGACGCCGTCGCCATGCGCGAACAGCGCACCCGGCACAGCGTCGCACGCAACACAAACCGAATCGACCTCTCTCGCGCGATGCGGTGCGGCCCCTCGCGACGAGGTCCCTGCAGAAAGGCCCGTCTGCAAGGGTGCGATCCCGGAGGGCTGCCCATCCACCTCCCCCCCGACATGATCCGGGATCGAGCGATCCGACATCCGTCAGGTCGGACGCGTCGTTTCGGCACACGAACGCGTGCCGGCTGGCCCGGAGCATGTCGGGGATGACGCAGAGTCGTCCGTCACCTCTCATCGCTCGACAGACGCGCAACGTCCTGCCGGCAGCGTGGCTGCCGATCCGCCGGCGATTTGCACCTCCCTTCGCCTCCGCGACGGCAAGGACGGTCATGGGCGTTTCCGATATTCTCCAAGTCCCGGACGATCTTGACAACCGTCCGGCCCAGCCCGCACGGTCGCCCGACCTGCAACCATCATTCCGCCTTCGAGGACCCCGATGACCAGCCTGCGCGAGCGGATCCTTCTCTATGCCGGCCTGACGTCTCTCACCGCGCTCAGCATCGATGGCCTGCTGCCGGCGCTGCGGCGGATCGGGACGGACATGGCGGCCGCGCCGCCGCTCTCCACCCAGTCCGTCATCGCACTCTTCGTGCTGGGCATGGCCATCGGCGAGCTTTTCCTCGGGCCGCTGTCGGACGCCGTCGGGCGCCGCAAGGCCCTCCTTCTCGGCCTCGGCGTCTATGTCGTGGGCACGCTCGTCGCGCTGCAGTCGGCATCGCTTCCCGTGCTGGTGCTCGGCCGCATCCTTCAGGGCATCGGCGTCGCCGGCCCGAAGATCGCCACGCGCGCCATGATCCGCGACCAGTTCGAGGGCGATGCCATGGCGCGCATCCTCTCCCTCATGTTCACGCTCTTCATCCTCGTGCCCATGCTGGCGCCGCTTCTGGCGCAGGGGTTGACCGCGCTTGCCGGCTGGCGCGCCATCTTCGCCGCCTATCTCGCCATCGCGCTCCTGCTCGGCCTCTGGGTCTTCCGTCGCCAGCCCGAAACGCTGCCGCCGGAGCGCCGTATCCCTTTCCGCCCGAAAACCCTTCTCGCCAATGCCCTCCGCATCCTCGCCTCGCGCCGCGTGACCCTTCTCATCGGGGCGACCGGCCTCGTCTTCGGCGCGCAGCTCCTCTATCTCGCGACCGCCGCCGATCTCTTCTTCGACGTCTATGGCATCGCCGAAACCTTCCCGGCCTACTTCGCCCTGCTCGCGCTCGGCGTCGGCCTCGCCTCCTTCATCAATGCGCGATGCGTCCGGCGCTTCGGCATGGAGGCGATGGCGCGCGCCGGCTATGCGGGCCTGATCGCAGCCGGGCTGGCGCTCCTCGCCGCCTCCGCCCTCTGGTCCGGCAAACCACCGCTCGCCCTCTTCCTGGGTCTCGCCTTCCCCGCCTTCTTCGCCATCGGCATCCTCTTCGGCAATCTCAACGCCATGGCCATGCGCCCGCTCGGACACATGGCCGGCCTCGGCGCCTCCCTCATCGCCTCCGGCTCCAGCCTCGTCTCCGCCCTCTTCGCCACGCTCTTCGGCCGGTTCTACGACGGAACCCTCTTCACCCTCGCGACGGCGCTCGCCACCGCCGGCATCGCCGCCGTCCTCCTGACGGAATGGGCGGGACACGGCGGTGCGGCGGCAATCGAGCCCGTCCGGCCGGCAGAAGGATCCGCAGAGCGCGGCCATGGCCATCCGCGCCCGCCCCGGGCATAATGGCTGTCACCCCTCCCGATGCCCTCTGCCGGAGACGATGATGGCGCAGAATATCTACGACGACCCCGCCTTCTTCAGCGGCTACAGCCAGCTGCCCCGGCAGGTGAAGGGGCTGGACGGCGCGCCCGAATGGCCCGCTATCCGCGCCATGCTGCCCGCGCTTGCGGGCAGGACCATTGCGGATCTCGGCTGCGGTTTCGGCTGGGCGGCGCGCTGGATGCGCGCGCAGGGTGCCGCAGGCGTCCACGGATACGATCTCTCGGAAAACATGATCGCCCGGGCGAAGGCCGATACGGCGGACCCGGCGATCGCCTACCACATCGCCGACCTCGAGACCCTCGACCTGCCGCAGGCCCGCTTCGATCTCGTCTACAGCGCGCTCGCCTTCCACTATGTCGCGGACTTTCAAAGGCTCGCGACGACGATCGCATCTGCGCTGGTCGACGGCGGCGATCTGGTCTTCACCATCGAGCATCCGATCTTCATGGCGGCGCGCCCCCCCCACTGGATCGCCGATGAAGACGGCCGCAAGACCTGGCCGGTGAATGGCTACGCCCTCGAAGGCGAACGGCGAACCGACTGGTTCGCCAAGGGCGTGCGCAAATACCATCGCACCCTGGCGACGACGCTCAACACGCTGATCGGCGCCAGTTTCGCGCTGCGCCACATCGCCGAATTCGCCCCCACGCCGGACCAGATCGCGGCCACGCCGGAGCTGGCCGAGGAGCTGGAACGCCCCATGATGCTCCTCGTCTCCGCCCGAAGGATCGGTACCTGAGACGCTCCTGCCGCACCCGTTCGACAGACCGGGTGTCCCGAGGAACGACAATTCACCCTGCGCGCGACACCTCTCCCGAAAACAAAAATGCCGGGCACAGGGCCCGGCATCTCTCGTTCTCTATCAGCAGCGTTTACTTCCGAGGCACCTTCGGAACAGTCCGGCCCTTGCGGGGCGCGGCGTCGGTTCCGGCATCCGTAGCGGCCGTCGTGTCGTCGGACTTCGCCTTCTTCGGCTTCGGTCCGGTGTCGGCACCTACGGTTTCCATCTCGGCAGCCTTGGCGGCCTTGGCCGGCTTGCGGGGCTTCTGCTCCACCTCGGCCTTCGGCTTGATGCGGGCCGTCTCCGAGATCGTCTCGAGGATGAGCCCCTTCTTGCCGTCCGGCTTCAGACCGACCGTCACCTTCACGACGCCGCCCTTCTTGAGCTTGCCGAACAGGATCTCCTCGGCGAGCGGCTTCTTGATGTGCTCCTGGATGACGCGCGAGAGCGGGCGGGCGCCCATCTTCTCGTCGTAACCCTTGTCGGACAGCCAGGCGATCGCGTCCTCGTGCAGGTCGAACGTGACGTTGCGCTCCGACAGCTGGGTTTCCAGCTGCATCACGAACTTCTGCACGACCTGATGGATGACCGGCGTCGGCAGCGAGCCGAACGGGATCACCGCATCCAGACGGTTGCGGAACTCGGGCGTGAACAGGCGGTTCAGCGCCTCCACATCCTCGCCCTCGCGCTTGGACGAGCCGAAGCCGAAGGCGGCCTTGGCCATGTCGGATGCGCCCGCATTGGTCGTCATGATCAGGATGACGTTGCGGAAGTCGATCTTCTTGCCGTTATGGTCCGTCAGCTGGCCATGATCCATGACCTGCAGCAGGATGTTGAACAGGTCCGGATGCGCCTTCTCGATTTCGTCGAGCAGCAGCACGGAATGCGGATGCTGGTCGATGCCATCGGTCAGCAGGCCGCCCTGGTCGAAACCGACATAGCCGGGAGGTGCGCCGAGCAGCCGCGAGACCGTGTGGCGTTCCATATATTCCGACATGTCGAACCGCAGCAGTTCGACGCCCAGCGACGCGGCCAGCTGCTTGGCCACCTCGGTCTTGCCCACGCCCGTCGGGCCGGAGAAGACATAGGAGCCGATCGGCTTGTTCGGCTCGCGCAGGCCCGCCCGCGCCAGCTTGATGGCCGAGGACAGCGCCTCGATGGCGAGATCCTGCCCGTAGACGACCGAGCGCAGTTCCTTTTCGAGATTGGCGAGAACGGTCTCGTCGTCCTTCGAAACGGTCTTGGGCGGAATGCGGGCCATCGTCGCGATGGTCGCCTCGATCTCCTTCTCGGTGATCAGCTTGCGGCGCTTGTTCAGCGGCAGCAGCATCTGGGCCGCACCGGTCTCGTCGATCACGTCGATCGCCTTGTCCGGCAGCTTGCGGTCGTTGATGTAGCGGGCCGATAGCTCGACGGCCGACTTGATCGCCTCGTTCGAGTATTTCAGCTTGTGATAGTCCTCGAAATAAGGCTTCAGGCCCTTCATGATCTCGATCGTGTCGTCGATGGTCGGTTCGACCACGTCGATCTTCTGGAAGCGGCGCACCAGCGCCCGGTCCTTCTCGAAGAACTGGCGATATTCCTTGTAGGTGGTCGAGCCGATGCAGCGGATCGCCCCGGACGACAGCGCCGGCTTCAGGAGGTTCGACGCATCCATGGCACCACCCGAGGTCGCGCCCGCACCGATGACGGTGTGGATCTCGTCGATGAACAGGACGGCGCCCGGATACTCCTCGAGTTCCTTGACGACCTGCTTCAGCCGTTCCTCGAAGTCACCGCGATAGCGCGTGCCGGCGAGCAGCGTGCCCATGTCGAGCGAGAAGATCGTCGCGTCCTGCAACGCTTCCGGCACCTTTTTCTCGACGATGCGCTTGGCCAGTCCCTCGGCGATCGCCGTCTTGCCGACACCCGGATCGCCCACATAGAGCGGGTTGTTCTTGGAGCGGCGGCACAGGACCTGGATCGTGCGGTTGACCTCGGTGTGGCGGCCGATCAGCGGGTCGATCTTACCGACCTTGGCCTTCTCGTTGAGATTGACGCAATAGGCGGTCAGCGCGTCCTGCGGCTTCTTCTGGCCGCCCTCGTCCTGATCGCGCGATGCCTTCGGCGCTTCGTCCGTGTCCTCGGCGCCGCGCGGCGTGCGCGTTTCCGAAGCCCCCGGCCGCTTGCCGATGCCGTGGCTGATGAAGTTGACAGCGTCGTAGCGCGTCATTTCCTGCTCCTGCAGGAAATAGGCCGCATGGCTCTCGCGCTCGGCGAAGATGGCGACGAGCACGTTGGCGCCCGTCACTTCCTCGCGGCCGGACGACTGCACATGGATCACGGCGCGCTGGATGACGCGCTGGAAGCCGGCGGTCGGCTTGGAGTCCTCGTCATAGCCCGTGATCAGGTTGCCGAGTTCGTTGTCGACATAGTCGGACACCGTCTTGCGCAGGGCATCGAGATTGACGTTGCAGGCGCCCATCACGGCCGCCGCATCGCCGTCGTCGATCAACGCCAGCAGCAGGTGTTCGAGGGTCGCATATTCGTGGTGGCGCTCGTTGGCCAGCGTGAGAGCCTGGTGCAGCGCCTTTTCAAGGCTTGTTGAAAATGTTGGCACGTCGGATCCTCATTTCTTTTCCATGACGCATTGCAGCGGGTGCTGATGCTGGCGGGCGAAATCCATCACCTGCGTCACTTTGGTTTCGGCGACTTCGTAGGTAAAGACGCCGCATTCCCCGACGCCGTGATTGTGGACACTCAGCATGATCAGCGTCGCCGCCTCGTGATCCTTCTGGAAGAAACGCTCCAGGACGTGGATGACGAACTCCATCGGCGTGTAGTCGTCGTTGAGAAGCAGCACGCGGTACAGGCTCGGCTTCTTGGTCTGTGTCTTCGTCCTGGACATGACCGAGGTGCCGCGATTGGAATCGCCATTCCCCTCGCCAGTCTTGGCCATCCGGATCGGCAGAGCGATCATTCGTCTTCATTCCCTCGTCGGATCGCAAAGCTTGGGAGCCCATTGCGACCATTCCATGACACATCAGATAGTGTGTCTCCCGGCGATTTTAAGCCCGTTCCGTTCCACTGCAACGATATTCGAACCACGCGCTCAAGTTTGATGGCTTTTGTCGTCGTCACCCGGAACGCGGAGCCGAAAATGCGGGGTCCGGTCGCATATGGGGAGGCTGCGAACACAAAAAAGCCGGCCGCGGCATCCCGCAACCGGCTTTCGTCATCTTAAACGGGCCGAAGCCCCGTGGGGGTGCCGGTCAGGCGGCGGCGGACTTCGCCGCCGAAGCAGCTGCCTTGGTCGCCGTCTGCATGGCGTTGGCGGCCTGCGCCATCGGGGCCTCGTAGGGCTTGTAGCTGTCCTTGGCGAGGTCCGTGTACATGCCGCCGAGCTTGGTGGCTTCCGACACGTAGCCCTCGTAGGTGGACTTCAGGAACGAGGTCTGCAGTTCCACGGCCGCCTCGATGCTGCGCACGCCGGAAAGCTTCTGCAGATGCGCCACGCTCTCCTCGAAGCTCTTTTTGGAATAGTCCGCCGCTTCCATGGCGATCGCCTGGAAACCCTTGGTCATGGCGGCATAGCTGTTCGTCATGGTTTCCATGGCGTTCTTGCCAGCGAAACCGGCATCCGAGAAGTTGAACATGGGCATTCCTCCTGATGTCTGTGATGGCAGAAGTTTAGGTGCAGTGCACAATAAAGTCAAGTTTCTGCACCGCAACGCACCATCTCGTGATCCGGATGGCCGTGGCGCGCGGACGGCAAAAAGCCCGGCGGGAAGGACCGGCCGGGCTAAAATGTCATGAAATCTTACGCTTGAAGCGAGAGCCTCAGAGATCGATATCGAGGATCGCCATGGAGAAGCTGAACGACAGTTCGCCGTCTTCCTCGTCGCGAAACACCACGCCGAGAAACTCGTCTCCGAGATAGACCTCGGCCGACTCGTCCTTCTTCGGACGCGCCTTGACGACGATCTGCGGGTTGAAAATGCGCTTGAAGTAGGCTTCGAGTTTCTTGATGTCTTCAGGCTTCAAGTCATGTCTCCTAGCAGTTTTCGGAGCGGCGCTTCTCTCATGAAGCCGCAAGCGGTGTAAACCCTGCATCGACAGGGATGGGCATCGTTCCACACAAGCTGCGCGGGCCGTGCCGGTTCCCGTGAAAACGCGTCGACCGTCAGATTTCGAAGCTTTGCAGCACCTGATCCATCGAACGCGACGGCTCCGAGCAGCCGGCCTCGCCCACCACCCGCGCGGGAACGCCGGCGACGGTCACCTTCGGCGGAACCGGCTTCAGCACGACGGACCCCGCCGCGACACGCGAGCATTGCCCGACATGGATATTGCCGAGGATCTTGGCACCCGCGCCGATCAGCACGCCGTTGCCGATCTTCGGATGCCGGTCGCTGCCCTCCTTGCCGGTGCCGCCCAGCGTCACCCCGTGCAGGATCGAGACATTGTCGCCGATCACGGCGGTTTCGCCCACCACCAGCCCGGTGGCATGGTCGAGGAAGATCCCCTTGCCGATCCGCGCGCCGGGATTGATGTCGGTCTGGAACACGGATGACGATCGGCTTTGCAGGTAGAGCGCCAGATCGCGCCGTCCGCGCATCAGCAGCCAGTGGGCCAGCCGATGCGTCTGGATCGCGTGAAAGCCCTTGAAATAGAGGATCACCTCCATGAAGCGGGTGCAGGCGGGGTCGCGGTCGTAAACGGCCTGGATGTCGACGCGCAGGATGCCCGCCCAGTCCGGCCAGTCCTCGGCCATTTCCAGAAACGCCTGACGCACGAGGCTCGCATCGAGATCGGCATGGTCGAGGCGCTGCGCGATCCGGTGGATGACGCTCTCCTCCAGCGAACGCTGGTTGATGATCGTGGCGTAGAGAAAGGCCGACAGCATCGGCTCGTGCGCCGACGCATGCAGCGCCTCGTCCTGAAGGCTGTCCCAGATCGGGTCCATCGTCTTGACGGTCTCGTTCGCACGCATGTCCATGATCATGTCGGTCCTGGCGACCATGTCGCACTCCTTCGCGGCCGCACGTCGTCTGCGGATCGGGTTTTCATGACAATAGGGCAGTTCCGCCCAAGTTTAAATGGGGGGCCTCAGCCTTCTTGGTTCCGCGCCGCGTGCCCCGCCGCGTGCCCCGTCGCGTGCTCGGCGAGAAACGCCAGAACCGCCGCCTTGAACACCCGGTCGCCGACGGCCAGCATGTGGTCGCGGTTCAGAATGTCGATGGCGACGGCCTGCGGCATCAGATCCGCCAGCGCCTGGCCCGAGCCGGCGATGTCGTCCTTCGTCCCCACGCCGATCAGCGTCGGCACGTCGATCCGGCCCATCTCCGCCGCGCTCAGGAGCGTGCGGGAGGTGGCGATACAGGCGGCCAGCGCCGGCCTGTCGCTCTTCGTCTGGTCGGCGAACATGCGGAACATCCGGCCGCGCTCGTGGGTAACGTCGTCGAGCGATGGCGCGAGCAGCGCGTCGGCGATCGGGTCCCAGTCGCCCACCCCCGTCACCATGCCGATCCCCAGCCCGCCCAGCACCAGCGTGCGCACCCGGTCGGGATGGGCAAGCGCCAGGAACGCCGATATGCGCGCGCCCATGGAATAGCCCATCACATGGGCGGAGCCGAGTCCCAGATGCGTCAGGAGCGCGGCGGCGTCGCCCGCCATGGCCTCCGGCCGGTAGAAGGCGGGATCGGTCGGCTTGCTGCTCGCCCCATGGCCGCGATTGTCGAGCGCGATCACCCGGTACCCGGCCTCGCCCAGCGTCTTCAGCCAGCCAGGAAACACCCAGTTGACGCTTGCCGACGAGGCGAAGCCGTGAATCAGCAGCACCGGCGCGCCGGCCGGATCTCCCGCGTCGAAGAAGGCGATATCGAGCCCCTCATGGCGGAAGCTCGAAAAGGGCGGCGGTGACAGATCCATCTTGGCGGGTCCCGTAAGATTGACACGGTGCCCGGTCGATCGGACCGGAAACCGTTTGGTACGGTCCCCTTTAAAGCGCCCCGCCCTGCGGAAAAACCCCGTGCGCTGCAAAAAACGCGGGCGGGTGCCGGCAATCGTCTACCTTTTTGCGCCGAACCGGCCTAATGTCCGCGCCGAAAGCGCCCGACCCTTCACCCCTGCGGCGGCGCGACAGCAGACGAGACAGTGGAGAACGACATGGCCGGGCACGGTATTCCTCATTTCCAGAACGATGGCGGTCACGCGGTGATCGAGGTCGGCGTCAAGGAATTCATGTGCACCGGCGCCTCCGTTCCCTACGATCATCCGCACATCTATCTCGACATGGGCGACGACAACGAGAAGGTCTGTTCCTACTGCTCGACCCTCTTCCGCTTCAACGGCGCGCTGAAGATGGATGAAACCCGCCCGACCGGCTGCCTGTTTCAGACGAAGGCGGCCTGACGGCCTCGCACCGTGACGCAGCCGGCGCCCGGATCCGACCCTTCCCGCATCATCCCGGACCTGCCGGAAAGGCATTCGCCTGACGCGCGTCCTCCCATCGTCGTGGTCGGGGCCGGCATTGCCGGCCTCACCGCCGCCCTGTCGCTCGCAGCCAAGGGCTTTGCGGTCGATATCGTCGAGCGGGCGGCCAATCTCGACGAGGTCGGCGCCGGCTTGCAGCTGTCGCCCAACGCGACGCGCATTCTCGATGCCCTCGGCCTGACCGCAAGGCTGCAGCCCCATTGGGTGGAGCCATCGGAGATCCGCCTCGTCGATGGCCGCAGCCTTCAGACGATCGCAAAGGTTCCGGCCGGCGCCTTCGCCCGCAACCGCTGGCACGCGCCCTATGCCGTCATCGCGCGCTCCGCCCTGCAGGGCGCACTGGCCGATGCCGTGCGCGCCCACCCGCTCTGCCGCCTGCACCTAGATACGGCGATCTGCGATGCGACACCCGCGTCTCTCTCCGCCATCACGGGCCGCGTGCCGGGCCTCGTCGTCGGCGCCGACGGTGTCGGCTCCAAGGTCCGCCTCGCCCTTGCAGGCCACGGAAAAGCCCGCCTTTCCGGCAACATCGCCTGGCGGCTTACCTTGCCTCCCCAGGCCGCGGTGTCGCCCTTCGATCCCGCCGTCGTCACCGCCTATCTCGGCCGCCGCGCCCATCTCGTGGTCTATCCGATCGGCCAGTCTTCCCTCGGCGAGCCCGGAGGCCTCAATCTCGTGGCCATCGGCAGCGGGATGACGCAGGCGGAGGGGAGCGACGAGGCGGCCCGGGCGGCCATCGCGCAGCTGCTCGCCGGCTGGCATCCTGACATCCGCTCGGCCCTCGCCCGGGCGGAAACGCTCGGTTTCTGGCCCCTGATCGAGGTCGAGGACGGGGCATGGCACGACGGCACACGCATCCTCATCGGCGATGCCGCCCACGCCATGATGCCGTTTGCCGCACAGGGCGCGGCCATGGCCATCGAGGATGCCTTCGAGCTCGCGGACGCGATCGGAACACCCGGCGACATCGCCGCGCAGCTCGACGCCTTCGTTGCGACCCGCAAGGCACGCATCGCCCGCGTGCGCGCCCGCGGCGCCTTCAACCGCTTCGCCTACCACGCCTCCGGCCCCGTCCGTCTCGGCCGAAACCTCGTCCTGTCGCTGCGCACGCCGGAACGACTGGCCGGGGATTTCGACTGGCTCTACGGCCATCGCCTCCCCGGCGAAAAAACGCCTTAGGCACCGACCGCGGCCGCTGCCGCAAACCCGGCTTCCAGATCCCGCCGCAGGTCCGGCACGTCCTCGAGCCCGATCTGCAGCCGGATCACCGGCCCCTCGGTTGGCTGCTTGCAGATCGTGCGGTCCGAAAGCCCGACGACGAGCGCGAGGCTCTCGTAGCCGCCCCAGGAATAGCCGAGCCCGAAGATCGAGAGCGCATCGAGGAACGCATGCGCCCGCGCCTTCACCTGCGCCGGCTCGGAGACTCTGAGCACGAAGGAGAAGATCCCACTCGCGCCGGTGAAATCCCGCTTCCAGACCTCATGGCCGGGGAAGCTCGGCAGGGCCGGATGCAGCACCCGCGCCACGTCCTCGTGCTCTTCCAGCCAGCGGGCGAGATTGAGCGCGCTCTCCTGATGCCGCTCCAGCCGCACGCCCATGGTCCGCAGGCCGCGCAGGATCTGGTAGCTGTCGTCCGGCGAGCCGCAGATGCCGAGCGTGATCGTCGCCTCGTGCAGCTGCTCCCAGTGCTTGGCATTGGCCGAAACCGTCCCCATCAGAATGTCGGAATGCCCGCTCGGATACTTCGTCGCCGCATGGATCGAGATATCGACGCCATGGTCGAGCGGCTTGAAATAGAGCGGCGTCGCCCAGGTATTGTCCATGGTCACGACGCAGCCATGCTTGTGCGCCACGCCCGAGATCGCCGAAATGTCCTGCATTTCGAACGTGTTGGAGCCCGGCGCTTCGGTGTGCACCAGCCGCGTGTTCGGCCGGATCAGCGCCTCGATGCCGGCGCCGATGGCGGGATCGTAATATTCGACCGTCACGCCCATCCGCGTCAGCATCGTGTTGCAGAAGTTCCGCGTCGGGAAGTAGACGCTGTCGACGATCAGCGCATGATCGCCCGACGAGAGAAAGGCGAGAAAGGGCACGGTAACGGCCGCAAGCCCGCTCGGCACGAGGATCGTACCGGCCGATCCCTCCAGCGAGTCGATTGCCGCGCAGAGCGCATCCGTGGTCGGCGTGCCGCGCGTGCCGTAGGTGTATGTCTGCGCCCGCGTCTCCATCGTGCGGGCATCGGCAAACAGCACTGTGGAGGCCCGCACGATCGGCGGGTTGACGAAGCCGTGATAGTCGGACGGCACGTTGCCCGTATGCGCCAGCCGCGTGTTCACGCCCGCCGTCGCCAGAAAATCCCTCTTGTCGCTCATGTCGTCGTCCCCGTCCTTTCCAGGTGTCTGCCCGTGAGGCCGCATCGCGCGCGGCCGCCTGCCCGCGACAGCGCGTCGTCCGCCGAGGGCCTGTCGCGCTTCTTGTCGGTCCGCACAGCGGCAAAGGTCAAGCCCGGATCGTCGGCCTCCGGAAAGCCCGCGGGCCTTTCTGCCTCATTTTTGTCCAGCACTTTGCACTCACCAGCCGGATAAGCAAATAAAATGAGCAGACTGTCCGATAATGTTGAAACGGCCTAGAATTTCGGCAACGTGACTTGACCCGTCCGACATTTACGAATGAGATAGTCCCACTCGCGCCAGGAGGGTGGCGGGGGCGTTTCTTCCGGCAGGCCGTCGAGGCTTCCGGGATGAAGGCGACAGAAAACTTAAAAAAGGGTCTTAAGAATGGCAACAAGATTTCTCCCGATCGTGATCGGCGCCGCTGTGCTGGGTTTCGGTGCCCATGCAGCCTCCGCCGGCACGCTCGATGACGTGAAGGCCAAGGGCTTCGTGCAGTGCGGCGTGAACGGTTCCAACCTCGCGGGCTTCGGTGCCCAGGACTCTTCCGGCAACTGGACCGGCCTCGACGCCGACCTGTGCAAGGGCGTTGCCGCCGCCGTCTTCGGCGATGCGACCAAGGTCAAGTTCACGCCCCTGTCCGCCAAGGACCGCTTCCCGGCCCTGCAGTCGGGCGAAATCGACATGCTCGCCCGCAACACCACCTGGAGCGCCAGCCGCGACAGCCAGCTCGGCTTCGACTTCCGCGCCGTCAACTATTATGACGGCCAGGGCTTCATGGTGAAGAAGGAACTCGGCGTGAAGTCGGCTCTGGAGCTGAACGGCGCCTCCGTCTGCGTCCAGTCGGGCACCACGACCGAACTCAACCTCGCCGACTACTTCCGCGCCAACAAGATGGAATTCAAGCCCGTCGTGTTCGAAGCGCAGGATGAAGCCGACGCCGCCTACAATGCCGGCCGTTGCGACGTCTACACCACCGACCAGTCGGGCCTCTATTCGATCCGCCTGAAGATGGCGAACCCGGACGATCACGTGGTTCTCCCGGAAATCATCTCCAAGGAGCCGCTTGGCCCGGCCGTTCGCCAGAACGATTCGAAGTGGTTCGACGTCGTGTCCTTCACGCACTACGCGATGATCACGGCGGAAGAGTTCGGCATCACCCAGGCCAATGTCGAAGAAATGAAGAAGTCGGAGAACCCCGACATCAAGCGTTTCCTCGGTGAAGAAGCCAACAGCACGCTCGGCGCCGACCTCGGCCTGCCCAAGGATTGGGCCGTCCAGATCATCAAGGCCGTCGGCAATTACGGCGAACTCTTCGAACGCAATGTCGGCCAGGGCTCGCCGCTCAAGATCGAGCGTGGCCTGAACGCGCTGTGGAACAAGGGCGGCCTGCAGTACGCACCGCCGATCCGCTGATCGACCGCTGATATCGAGGGGGCGGGCCCGTCCCGTGACGGCTTGGGCCCGCCCCTTCCTCAGAACGTCTTGAACACCCGGCAAAAAGGGTGGCCGACAGGGGACAAGTGAATGGCTGCAAACGACGTCCGCACCGGGGGCGGCGCACATCGACCGACGGTGTCGCTTCTCTATAATCCGGCTTTCCGAAGCATACTTTTCCAGATCGTGACCGTGGTCGTCGTCTTCGGCGCCATCTATTACGCCGCGACGAACGTCGTCGCCAACCTCGCGCGCTCCGGCATGTCCAGCGGCTTCGGCTTCCTCAACAGCCGCGCGGGCTTCGATATCGGCCAGCAGCTGATCGCCTATTCGCCCGATTCCACCTATTTCAGCGCCCTCCTCGTCGGCCTGCTCAATACGCTGCTCATCGCCTTCTGGGGCATCATCACGGCCACCATCGTCGGCCTTCTGGTCGGCATCGGCCGCCTGTCGAAGAACTGGCTGATCGCCAAGCTCTGCACGATCTATGTCGAGGTGTTCCGCAACATCCCGCCGCTGCTGGTCATCTTCTTCTGGTATCTCGGCGTTCTCGCGCTTCTGCCGAACGTGCGCACCATCTTCCAGCACGTGAAGGACAATCCCGGCGCCTTCTTCTTCGTCAGCAACCGCGGCATCTATTTCCCCGCGCCCGTTGCCGGCGAAAGCTTCGTCTATGTCGTCGCCGCCGTCGTGATCGGCATCCTCGCCGCCATCGCGTTTACCGTCTGGGCCAATGCCCACCAGCTGAAGACCGGCAAGCGCCCGCCGGTCCTCGTCGTCAATCTCGCGCTGATCGTGGCATTTCCCCTGCTTGTCTTCCTCGCGCTCGGCAGCCCGATGACGCTCGATTATCCCGTGCCCGGCTCGTTCAACATGAGCGGCGGCATGGTCGTCGGACCGGAATTCCTGTCGCTCTACCTCGCGCTCTCCTTCTACACCGCCTCCTTCATCGCCGAGATCGTGCGGGCCGGCATCCGCGGCGTCGCGACCGGCCAGACGGAGGCCTCCTATGCCCTCGGCCTGCGCGCCAATCTTGCCACACGCCTCGTCGTGCTGCCGCAGGCCATGCGGATCATCATCCCGCCGCTGACCTCGCAATATCTCAACCTCATCAAGAACTCGTCGCTCGCCGTCGCCGTCGGCTTCGCCGATCTCGTCGCGGTCGGCAACACGATCCTCAACCAGTCCGGCCGCTCGATCGAGATCATCTCCATCTGGATGCTGATCTACGTCTCGATCAGCCTGATCACGTCCGTCTTCATGAACTGGTTCAATGCCCGCATGGCCCTGGTGGAGCGCTGATATGGCCCAGAACATCGCCTTCGTCCGCCACGACTTCATCGCGCAGGAAGCCCCGCCCTCGACGGATTCGACCGTCGTCGGCTGGCTGCGCAAGAACCTGTTCGCGACGCCGACCGACAGCATCCTCTCGCTGATCGGCATCCTCGCCGTCGTCTGGTATCTGCCCGGCGCGCTCAACTGGCTCTTCATCCAGGCCGTGTGGACCGGCGCCGATCGCTCGGTCTGCACCACCGCGGCGCAGGGCGGCATCCAACCGGACGGCTGGAGCGGCGCCTGCTGGGCCTATGTCAACGACCGCTTCCTCCAGTTCATGTTCGGCTCCTACCCGCGCGATCAGCTCTGGCGGCCGCTGCTGGTACTGGCCATCGCCATCGCCATTCTCGTCCCCTTCCTCATGCCGAAGGTGCCGCGCAAGGGGCTGAACACGATCCTGCTTCTCGTGGTCATGCCGGTCATCGCCTATGTGCTGCTGCTCGGCGGCCGCTTCGGCCTCTCCTATGTCGAGACGTCGCTCTGGGGCGGGCTGATGGTCACGCTCATCCTGTCCTTCGTCGGCATCGCCGTCTCGCTGCCGCTCGGCATCGTGCTGGCGCTCGGGCGCCGGTCGGAAATGCCGATCATCAAGACGGCCTGCGTCGTCTTCATCGAGTTCATCCGCGGCGTCCCGCTCATCACGGTCCTCTTCATGGCGAGCGTGCTGCTGCCGATGTTCCTGCCGCCGGGCACCAACTTCGACAAGTTCCTGCGGGCGCTGGTCGGCGTGTCCATCTTCGCCGCCGCCTACATGGCCGAAGTCATCCGCGGCGGCCTGCAGGCCATCCCGAAGGGGCAGTACGAGGCAGCCGACGCGCTCGGCCTCAACTACTTCCACAAGACGACCTTCATCATCCTGCCGCAGGCGATCAAGCTGGTCA
The DNA here is from genome assembly GCF_021168455.1 of Rhizobium quercicola. NCBI lineage: Bacteria > Pseudomonadati > Pseudomonadota > Alphaproteobacteria > Hyphomicrobiales > Rhizobiaceae > Rhizobium > Rhizobium quercicola. The sequence goes on along the minus strand of NZ_JAJOZR010000009.1, from coordinate 25,995 downwards.
TTCCGGGCATCGTCAACACCTTCATCGGCCTGTTCAAGGATACCTCGCTCGTCACCATCATCTCGATGTACGATCTGCTCGGCATCGTAAAGGCCAGCTTCGGCGACAGCGGCTGGAGCACGCCGGTCACCCCCTTGACGGGCCTCATCTTTGCCGGTTTCGTCTTCTGGATCTTCTGCTTCGGCATGTCACGCTATTCCGCCTTCGTCGAGCGTCGCCTCGATACCGGCCACAAACGATAACATGAGGGACTGATCATGGCTGAAGCCGCCCAGAAATTGACTGTTTCGTCCACCGACGTCGCCATCGAGATCGTCGGCATGAACAAGTGGTACGGGGATTTCCACGTGCTGCGCGACATCAACCTGAAGGTCATGCGCGGCGAGCGCATCGTCATTGCCGGCCCCTCGGGCTCCGGCAAGTCGACCATGATCCGCTGCATCAACCGGCTGGAAGAACACCAGAAGGGCACGATCATCGTCGATGGCATCGAGCTCACCAACGATCTGAAGAAGATCGACGAGGTGCGCCGCGAGGTCGGCATGGTATTCCAGCACTTCAACCTCTTCCCGCACCTGACGATTCTCGAAAACTGCACGCTCGCGCCCATCTGGGTCCGCAAGATGCCGAAGAAGCAGGCCGAGGAGATCGCGATGCATTATCTGCAGCGCGTGAAGATCCCGGAACAGGCGCACAAATATCCGGGCCAGCTCTCCGGCGGCCAGCAGCAGCGCGTCGCCATCGCCCGCGCGCTGTGCATGAAGCCGAAGATCCTGCTCTTCGACGAGCCGACCTCCGCGCTCGACCCGGAAATGGTCAAGGAAGTCCTCGACACCATGGTGAGCCTGGCCGAGGAAGGCATGACCATGCTCTGCGTCACCCATGAAATGGGCTTCGCCCGCCAGGTCGCCAACCGCGTCATCTTCATGGACCAGGGCCAGATCGTCGAACAGAACGCGCCCGCCGAGTTCTTCGACAACCCGCAGCACGAGCGCACGAAGCTCTTCCTCAGCCAGATCCTGCACTAGGCATCTCCAGCCGAAGCGGCATCGCTTCCGCGTCGGAGAATCCAGCGACAGCAGCAGACGCAAGCCGTTCCGGTCAACGCCCGTTAACCGGAACGGCACGAATTCCCCGGATCGCCGGACGGCGCGCAGCATTTTTTGGTCTGCACGCCGGGACCCGCTTGAGCTTGATCGGCACATGCTCTAGGCATACAGCCTGAACGTGTAAGACACCGTTCGGTTACCAAGGGAAGAGCGGCGGGCTCTTCCGGAGAGGGTGGGGGACTATGACGGGCACCAAGACGCCATCGACGACGATCGCGCCGACGGGCAATCCGAACATCGACGGCATTCTGTCGAACAATGCCTGGAGCGGCGGGGTCCTGACCTATGCCTTTCCCACGGCGCGATCCGATTACGCCTATGACGATGGCTCCGCCAGCTTCTTCCCCGTCTCCACCCAGCCGATCGGCGCCGCTTTGTTCGCCATGGAGCAGTCGAGCGGCAACGCGGTCGACGACGGCTTCTCGCTCGAAGGCTTCACGCTTCTCGACCTTCGGCGCGGCAACACGGCGGATGCGACCCTGCGCTTCGCCGGCTCCGACGTCGCCAACCCCACGGCCTTCGCCTTCTACCCCGGCGCGGAGGACGTCTCGGGCGATATCTGGTTCGGCGATGGCTATGCCGGCACGGATCTCGACTATCTCAAGCCGAAGCCCGGCAATTATGCCTGGCACACGCTCATTCACGAACTCGGGCACGCCCTCGGCCTGAAGCACGGGCACGAGGCGGAGGTGAACGCCGCCCTGCCCCGCGCCATGGACAGCGTCGAGTTCACGGTGATGACCTACAAGGCCTTCATCGGCGCATCGGTCGATGCCGGCTACAGCTATGGCGCCAACGACGCGCCGCAGACCTTCATGGCGCTCGATATCGCCGCCCTGCAGACCATGTACGGCGCCGACTACAGCGTCATGTCCGGCGATACCACCTATCGCTGGACGCCGAAGTCCGGCGTGACCGTCATCGACGGCCAGACCGCCATCGCACCGGGTGCCAACACCATTTTCGCCACCCTCTGGGATGGCGGCGGCCGGGATACGTTCGACCTCACGGCCTACAAGACCAACCTCTCGATCGATCTGCGCGCCGGCGGCTTTTCCGTGTTCGACAGGGCGCAGCTCGCCGATCTCGGGGGCGGTCCGAATGGCGGCCATGCGCGCGGCAACATCTTCAACGCGCTTCTGCACGACGGCAACACCGCCTCGCTGATCGAGAACGTCAAGGCGGGCGCCGGCAACGACCGCATCGTCGGCAACGAGGTCGCCAATCTGCTCTCGGGCAATGCCGGCAAGGACACGCTGTTCGGTCTGAGCGGCAACGACACCCTTCTCGGCGGCGCCGGCGCCGATGCGCTCGATGGCGGCAGCGGCCTCGACACGGCGTCCTATCTCGATGCGACCGCCGGCGTCACGGCAAGCCTTCTCAAGCCCTCGGCAAACAAGGGTTTCGCGGCGGGCGATACGTTCAAGTCGATCGAGAACCTCACGGGCTCGGCCTTCGCCGACACGCTGACGGGCGACGCAGCTGCCAACCGGCTGGACGGCGACAAGGGCAATGACCGGCTGAGCGGCGGCAACGGCAACGATACGCTGATCGGCGGCGCCGGCAGCGACATCCTGACCGGCGGTGCCGGCGCCGATACCTTCGTCTATGCCAGCTGGACGGAATCGCAGACCGGCACCAAGCTGCGCGACACGATCACCGACTTCTCCTCCAGCAGCGGCGACCGCATCGATCTCTCGGGCATCGACGCCAATCTGCTGCTCGATGGCGTGCAGCATTTCTCGTTCATCGGCGCGAGCACCTTTACGAAGACGGGCGGCGAACTGCGCACGACGATGCTCAAGTCCACCACCTATGTCTACGGCGATCTCGACGGCGACGGCCAACCCGACCTCGCCCTCACCTTCGACCACCGCCTGACCTTCCAGTCGAGCGACTTCATCGTCTGACGCCCCCGGCCCCGCCCGGAACCGCCCCTCACCCTAACCCTCTCCCCGCCTGCGGGGCGAGGGAACGTGCCCTGCTCGAAGTTTTGATGCGTGGCGGATGCACTGCCTCCAGGTCCCTTCGCCCCGCCCGCGGGGAGAAGGTCGCGGCAGCGGGATGAGGGGCTGCCTACGCGTGCGGCTCTGAAGACAGACCCTCTCACCCTCACCCCAAAACCATCACCCCACGAATGCCCGCTCGATCACGAACTCGCCGGGCTTGTTGTTCGAGCCCTCGGTCAGGCCGGCCTCCTCGAGCAGCAGCTTTGTGTCCTTCAGCATCTCGGTCGAGCCGCAGATCATGCCGCGGTCGATGGCCGGGTCGAAGGCGGGAACGCCGAGGTCGGCGAAGAGCTTGCCGTTGCGGATGAGGTCGGTGATGCGGCCGCGGAAGGGATAGTCCTCGCGGGTCGCGGTGGCGTAGTGGCGCAGCTTGTCCCCCACCACCTCGGCCAGGAACTCGTGGTTGCGGATCTCCGCGATCAGGTCGAAACCGTATTTGAGCTCGGCCACGTCGCGGGTCGTGTGGGTCAGGATGACCTCGTCGAACTTTTCGAACGTTTCCGGCTCGCGGATCAGGCTGGCGAACGGCGCGATGCCGGTGCCGGTCGAGAACATATAGAGCCGCTTGCCGGGTGTCAGCGCGTCCAGCACCAGCGTGCCCGTCGGCTTCTTGCGCATCAGCACCTGGTCGCCGGGCTGGATGGCCTGGAGATGCGAGGTCAGCGGACCGTCCGGCACCTTGATCGAGAAGAATTCCAGTTCCTCGTCCCAGGCGGGGCTGGCGATCGAATAGGCACGGTAGACCGGCTTGCCCTCGACCATCAGGCCGATCATGGCGAATTCACCGGAACGGAAGCGGAAGCCGGCCGGCCGCGTCATGCGGAAGCGGAACAGCCGGTCGGTATAATGCGTCACGCTGGTCACGGTCTCGGCAAACACGCCGGCCGGTACGGTCGCGGCGAAATCCTCGGTCTTGGCCGGAGCATTCATCTGTGCGTCTCATCCTCTGGGCAGGTCGAGCCGGAGCTCGGATCGGGAGCGAGCGAAAGGCTGACAACGCCTCTCAGGTATTCATGCGCGGAATATTCCAAACCGGGGGCGAAGGAAAGCAATTCCGTTTCAAAATTCCGCGCAAGCGGAGATTGCCACAGGGCGCGACCGCCCCGCACCGCGCGGTCGATCGACAAGCGGCCCCGGATCAGGAAACCCGGCGCCAGCTGTAGGACCCGGCCTCGGCCGAGGGCCGCGCCGTCGGCTGGTAGTGCTCGTCGATGCCGGGCAGGCGCCCTTCCCCGAGCCGCTTCAGCGCGGTCGCATTGGTCACGGCAAAGCTGTCGATGCCACAGCGCAGCATCAGCGGCACCTGGTCGATCAGCACGTCGCCGATCGCGCGGATCTCGCCCTCGAACTTCAGCCGCGACCGCAACAGCGAGGCATGGCTGAAGGCCCGCCCGTCATTGAAGGCGGGAAAGGCGACGGCGACGAGAGCGATCTGCTCGAGATAGGGCTGCAGCCGCGACACGTCGTCGGCCGGGTTGATCAGCACGCCGAGCCCGGTCTCCCCGGCGTCCGCCTTCTCGATAAAGGTCGTCAGCCCGTGGATCGCGCGCTCGTTGGAACCGGCTTGGCTTTCCTCGGTCTCGATCACCCACGCGTCGTCGGTCACGAAGCCGGTCGTCTTCCAGATCTGGGTCATCTCAAGCCGCTTCCTGTTCCTTGGCGCCGTACAGCGCATCCTTGAAGGGCTGCGGGCCCACGCGGCGATAGGCGGCGAGGAAGGTTTCCTCCTTCGACAGCCGCAGGCCGAGATAGGTGTCGACGATCGTCTCCACCGCATCCGTCACCTTTTCCGGCTCGAAACCGCGGCCGATGATCTCGCCGATCGAGGTCGTCTCGTCGCCGGAACCGCCGAGCGTGATCTGGTAAAGTTCCGCCCCCTTCTTCTCCACGCCCAGCAGGCCGATATGGCCGACATGGTGGTGGCCGCAGGCATTGATGCAGCCGGAGATCTTGATCTTCAGCTCGCCGATATCGGCCTGCCGCTCGGGATCGCCGAAACGCGTGGAAATCTCCTGCGCCACGGGAATGGAGCGGGCATTGGCGAGCGCGCAATAGTCGAGCCCCGGACAGGCGATGATGTCGGTGATCAGCCCGGCATTGGCGGTCGCCAGCCCGGTCGCCACCAGCCCGCGATAGACCGCCTCGAGATCGGCCAGCGCCACATGCGGCAGGATGATGTTCTGCTCGTGGCTGATGCGGATCTCGTCGAAGGCGTAGTCCTCGGCGATATCGGCCACGGCCTCCATCTGCACGTCCGTCGCGTCGCCCGGAATGCCGCCGATGGGCTTCAGCGAGATCGTGACCATGCCGTAATCGGGGTTCTTGTGCGGCGCCACGTTCTGTTGCACCCAGCGGGCGAAGTCCGGATCGGCCTTCTTCCAGCTTGCAAGGTTGGCCCAGCCCTCGGGACGCTCCGCCAGCGCCGGCGGCGCGAAGTAGGCGGAGATCGCGGCGATATCGGCGTCGGGAAGCTTCAGCTCGGTGTTCTTCAGCTGCAGGAATTCCTGCTCCACCTGACCCGCCAGCACCTCCGCACCCGTTTCGTGCACGAGGATCTTGATGCGCGCCTTGTACTTGTTGTCGCGCCGGCCGTGCAGATTGTACACGCGCATGATGGCGGTGGTGTAGGACAACAGGTCCTCTTCCGGCAGGAAGTCGCGGATCTTCTTGGCGATCATCGGCGTGCGCCCCTGCCCGCCGCCGACATAGACGGCAAAGCCGATGCGCCCCTGCTCGTCCTTCTTCAGGTGCAGGCCGATATCGTGCACCTGGATCGCGGCGCGGTCGCGCTCGGCGCCCGTCACGGCGATCTTGAACTTGCGCGGCAGGAACGAGAATTCCGGATGCACCGACGACCACTGCCGCAGGATTTCCGCGTAAGGCCGGGGATCGGCGACCTCGTCGGCGGCGGCACCGGCGAAATGGTCGGCCGTCACGTTGCGAATGCAGTTGCCCGAGGTCTGGATGGCGTGCATCTCGACGCTCGCGAGATCGGCCAGAATGTCCGGCGTGTCCGACAGCGCCGGCCAGTTGTACTGGATGTTCTGCCGCGTGGTGAAATGCCCGTAGCCGCGGTCGTAGGTGCGCGCGATATGCGCCAGCATCCGCATCTGCCGGCCGTTCAGCGTGCCATAGGGAATGGCGACGCGCAGCATATAGGCATGCAGCTGCAGGTACACGCCGTTCATCAGCCGCAGCGGCTTGAACGCGTCCTCGGCCAGCTCGCCGGACAGGCGGCGCGCCACCTGGTCGCGAAACTGCGCCACGCGGGCAGATACGAAGGCATGATCGAATTCGTCGTAGCGATACATCGTTGTCTTTTCCTTGAAGACCAAAGTCCGGGACGCCGGGCGTCTCGTGCAGAAGACCTTGGGAGGCACCAGGCAGATCCGGTGCGCCGCGCGTGCTGTTCTTTACCCCAGACCCGTCTTTACCCCAGACCCGGCCCCGGGAAAAGCAATGCGGCGGGAGTTTCTGTCCCGGCGGGTTAGACCGCCGCCACGGGGTGCAGGCCCCTGTAGCCCGGCGCATAGTCCATCGTCGGCCCCTCCGCCCGGATGCGCTCGCGCAGCCGCGAGGGCCTGAGCACGCCGTCCACTTCCACGACCTCGATCACGTTGACATCGACGACCTTGTTGTCGGCAAAGGCAGCCTTGCCCGCCGCCTCCAGCGCCGTCACCGCCTCGGCATGACGGGCGATGAAGGCATCCTGCAGGCTCTCGCCCCAGTTGCCGGCCGCATCCAGCCAGACGGAAATGCCGTCGGACAGTCGGTTGGCCGTCAGGACCTTGTCACTCATCGTCATGCTCCTTGCACGTCATGTTGCACGTCATGTTGGTTGTCCGGCAGGCCGGAACCGGAGGCCGCCGCCGGGTCCGCGCCTTGCCGCAGGCCGGCGCGCTGCGAGAGCGGCTCCGACCGTTCGAAATTTGCGCCCGCCACCGCGTCGCCGATGATCACCATCACCGGCCCGTCCAGATCGTCGCGCGCCTCCAGCCCCGGCAGTTCGCCGAGCGTTCCGTGCAGCAGCCGGCGGTTCGCCCGGCTGGCATTCTCCACCACAGCCACGGTCGTGTCGCGGTGCAGGCCGGCATCCATCAGCCGCGCGGCGACGGAGGCCGCCACCGTCCGCCCCATATAGACGGAGATCGTCGCGCCGGAAACCGCCAGCCGCGCCCAGTCGGGCAGCACGTCGCCGGCAAGGTCATGGCCGGTCGTGAAGATCAGCGACGACGCCACGCCGCGCAGCGTCAGCGGCAGCTCGAAATCGGCGGCCGCGGCGAAGGCGGAGGTGATGCCCGGCACGATCTCGTAGCCGATGCCCGCCTCCCGCAGCGCCGCCATTTCCTCGCCCGCCCGGCCATAGATCAGAGGATCGCCGGATTTCAGCCGCACGACACGCTTGCCCTCGCGGCCGAGACGCACCAGCAGCTGGTTGATCTCGGCCTGCGATTTCGAATGGCAGCCCTTGCGCTTGCCGACGGACAGCCGCTCGGCATCGCGCCGGCCCATGTCCACGATCGCCTGCGGCACCAGCGCGTCGTAGACGAGCACGTCCGCCTCCATCATCACCCGCTGCGCACGCAGCGTCAGCAGGTCCTCGGCGCCCGGCCCGGCCCCGACCAGATAGACGCGACCCTCGACCGCGCTGCCCGCTTTCAACAGCCGCGTCGCCTCGCGGCGCGCGGCCGAAACGTCGTTGGCGGCCACGTGCGCGGCCACACCGCCGGTGAAGAACCGCTTCCAGAACTGACGGCGCGGCGCACCGCGCGGAAGCAGCTTTTCCGCCGCGATCCGGTAGGATTGCGCAAGGCCGGCGAGGCTGCCGAGCGAGGGCTGCAGCAGCTGGTCGATCTGCGCGCGGATCATCTGCGCGAGAATGGGCCCCGCGCCCTCCGTGCCGATCGCCACGGCCACCGGCGCCCGGTTGACGAGCGCCGGCGTCAGGAAATCGCAATGGTCCGGCTGATCCACCGCATTGGCGGGGATGCGCGCCGCGCGCGCGGCGGCCACGATCCGGCGGTCGGCGGCCGGGTCGCCCGTCGCGGCGAACACAAGGACGGCCCCCTCGACCTGCCCCGCATCGAAGGCAACGGCAATGCGCTCGATGCGCTTCTCGGCCAGGAACAGCGCATAATCCGGCTCCGCATCCTCGGCATAGGCGACGATGCGCGCCTGCGTGTTGAGCAGCAGGCGAACCTTGGCATAGGCCTCGTCGCCATTGCCGAACACCGCCACGCATTTCTGCGCAACGCGAAAAAAAGCCGGGAATACGGTCAGTTGCTCGCTCATGACGATGGGGGATCTGTCCTTTATGGGTAGTACTGGTATCGCCCATCCTACCGCGAAATTGAAGAAACAGAAATCCGCCAGTCCCGGACGCGGCGTATTCTTTTCCTCAGCCAGCGAACAATCGGAGCAAATGTGTCCCGGCACCTCAAGGCGATGCATTGCACCCGGCCGGCCTTCCCCGTTAGAGTGGCGCGCCGACCACAGGGAACCGCGCCCGATGCCCACCGATCCGCCCGCACATCCACTTGCCGCCCGCCTTCTGTCCGTCATCGAAAGCGACATTCTGCCGCTCACGCAGAAGGGCGTGGCCGCCGGCAACAAGGTCTTCGGCGCGGCCATCCTGCGCAAGTCCGATCTGTCCCTCGTCGTCGCCGAAACCAACAACGAGACGGAAAATCCGCTCTGGCACGGCGAAGTCCACACGCTGAAGCGCTTTTACGAGCGCGGGGTCGCTCACGACACGAAGGAGCTGATCTTCCTCTCCACCCACGAGCCCTGCTCCATGTGCCTCTCGGCCATCACCTGGGCGGGCTTCGACAATTTCTACTATTTCTTCAGCCACGAGGACAGCCGCGACAGCTTCGCCATCCCGCACGACCTCGTCATTCTCAAGGAGGTGTTCCGGCTCGAACCCGGCGGCTATGCCCGACAGAACGCCTTCTGGCGCTCGGCCGCCATCGCCGACCTGATCGCCACCAGCGACGAGGCCGACCGCGCCGGCCTGAAAGCCCAGGACGCTCGCATCCGCCGCCGCTACCAGGAATTGTCCGACGCCTACCAGTCCGGCAAATCCGGCAACGCCATCCCCCTCGCCTGAGACGCGTCCCCTCCAGACAGAAGCCCGCCCCATGACCGAACCGATGCAGCCCGCGCGCGACATCACCAGGCTCCTCGACATCATGTCCGCCCTGCGCGCGCCCGACACCGGCTGCCCCTGGGACATCGTCCAGACCTTCGATAGCATCAAGCCCTATACGATCGAGGAGGCCTACGAGGTCGCCGACGCGATCGAGCGGAACGATATGGACGATCTCTGCGAGGAACTGGGCGATCTCCTGCTGCAGGTGGTCTTCCACGCGCGCATGGCGGAAGAGGCCGGCGCCTTCGACTTCGGCCATGTGGTGGAAGCCGTCACGACCAAGATGATCCGCCGCCACCCCCACGTCTTCGCCCGCTCGCAGGCCGATACGCCGGACGCGGTGAAGCTGCAGTGGGATGCGATCAAGCAGGCCGAAAAAGCCGAGCGCCGCGACCGCCGCCGCCGTCGCGGCCTCACCGACGATGCGGCCGGCTTCCTCGACGGCATCCAGCGCCACCAGCCGGCGCTCAGCGAAGCCCTGAAGCTGCAGCAGCGCGCCGCCAAGGTCGGCTTCGACTGGTCGGAACCCGAACCCATCCTCGACAAGATCGAGGAGGAAATCGGCGAACTGCGCGAGGCGCTCCGCAGCGGCGACCCGGCCAAAGTCACCGACGAACTCGGCGACCTTGTCTTCGCCATGGTCAACATCGGCCGCCACACCCGCACCGATCCCGAAATGGCCCTCCGCAGCACCAACACCAAATTCCGCCGCCGCTTCCACCACATCGAGACGGAACTTCACGCATCGGGCGAAACGCTGGAGGCGGCAACGCTGGACCGCATGGAAGCCCTCTGGCAGGACGCCAAGGCGATCGAGCGCGCGCTGGACGGAACGCGGTAAGTCAAGGAAAAACCCTCTCTGGCGTGCCTTCAAAACCGCACCCGCGAACAGCCCCTCATCCGGCTGCCGCCACCTTCTCCCCGCACGCGGGGCGAAGGAACCTCACGGCACCGCGTCCACCCCACATGAAAACACCGAGCAGGCCACGTCCCCTCGCCCCGCATGCGGGGAGAGGGCTAGGGTGAGGGGCAGCCGCAAGCGAGACGGTCCGCCACAGGCCGACGAAAGCATCACCCGCGAAACCAACCCTTCACTCCGTCTGCCCGCTCACCCCCGCCTGCTCGAACGTCGCCATGCCGGAATGGCACGCCGCGGCCGCCTTCACGATGCCGGCGGCGAGCGCTGCGCCGGTGCCCTCGCCGAGCCGCATGCCGAGCGCCAGCAGCGGGGTCTTGCCCAGCTGTTCGATGGCGGCCATGTGGCCGGGTTCGCCGGAGACGTGGCCGATCAGGCAGTGGTCGAGCGCGGCGGGATTGATGGCCCTGAGGATGGCGCCGGCGGCGGTGGCGACGTAGCCGTCGATGATCACCGGAATCTTCTGCATGCGGGCGGCGAGAATCGCGCCGGCCATCGCCGCCACTTCGCGCCCGCCCAGGCGCCGCAGCACCTCCAGCGGATCGGAGAGATGGTAGCCATGCAGCGTGACCGCCGCTTCCACGGCGGCGATCTTGCGCTCCAGCAGCGCCCCGTGCGAGCCCGTGCCCGGGCCCACCCAGTCGCGTGCCGAACCGCCATAGAGCGCGAGGTTGATCGCAGCGGCGATCGTCGTGTTGCCGATGCCCATCTCGCCGATGCAGAGCAGGTCGGTGCCGCCCGCCACCGCTTCCATGCCGAAGGCCATGGTCGCCGCGCAGTCGCGCTCCGTCAGGGCCGCTTCCTGCGTGATGTCGGCGGTGGGATAGTCGAGCGCGAGGTCGAACACCTTCAGGCCGAGATCGTGGCTCACGCAGATCTGGTTGATCGCGGCGCCGCCGGCCGCGAAATTCTCCACCATCTGCGCCGTGACCGATGGCGGATAGGGCGTGATGCCCTGTGCGGCGACGCCGTGATTGCCGGCAAAGATTGCGACCAGCGGGCGGGTGACGGCCGGGGCACGCCCCTGCCAGGCCGCCAGCCAGAAGGCGATCTCCTCCAGCCGGCCGAGCGCGCCTGCCGGCTTCGTCAGCTGCGCGTCGCGCGCACGCGCGGCCGCCAGCGCGCCGGAATCGGGTCCCGGCAACTGGCGCAGAAGCGCACGAAAATCGTCGAACGGAAGACCGCTGGCACTCATCTGGATTATCCCTTCATTTCGCCGTTCGCGCTGCCCGTCTCATCGTCGGGCGACGCGGCGACACGTCATCTTGTCTCGTGCCGTCTTGGAGGCAGTTCGGAAACCCGGTGGCGGAGAGCCGGCGAGGGATTCTCATGCTCCGGCAGAAGAGGATCGCAGCCGATATCCTGGGATATCGGCAAGATTCTCGACGCACCGGGGCACGAAAAGCACCGCAGGATCGACCCGTCCGGGTTTTCAAACAGTCTCTTAAAGCGCATGACGGTCTCCGGCAACGGCTTATGCCGGACCGCGGACACGGCCGGACGACCCGCCCCCGGACAAGGGACCACGACCATGACGAACCCTTTGAGCACCTTCCTCACCGACACGCTGCGCGCCGTCGCCTTTCTCAGCCGCCTGCGCGTGCCCGCGCGCGTTTTCGACGGCGACGACGGCCGCATGGGCCGCACGGTGCGCGCCTTCCCCGTGGCCGGCCTCCTCGTCAGCCTGCCGGCAAGCCTCGTCTTTTCGCTGTCGCTTGCCCTCGACGCCGATCCGCTGCTGGCCGCCCTCCTCGCTCTCACGGTGCAGACGGTTCTCACCGGTGCCCTGCACGAGGATGGGCTTGCGGATGCGGCCGACGGGCTCTTCGGCGGCCGCACGCGCGGCCATGCGCTCGAGATCATGAAGGACAGCCGCGTCGGCACCTATGGCGTCGTCGCGCTGGTGCTGACGCTGGCGCTCCGGGCGGTGGCCATCGCCGATCTCGCGGACCATCTCGCGCCCCTGGGCTGCGCGCTGGCGCTCATGGCCGTCGCCGCCCTCAGCCGGGCCGGCATGGTCTGGCACTGGTCGCAGCTGCCGCCAGCGCGCGAGACGGGCGTGGCCGCCGGTGCCGGCCAGCCGCAGCCCGCCGCCGTCACCACGGCGCTCGCCACCGGCGTCGTGCTCGCCGGTCTCCTCCTGCTGGTGGCCGGCGTTCCGCTCTTGGCCGCCCTCGTCGCCTTTGCCGCCGTCGCGGCCATGGTCGCGCTCTGGACGCGATCTGTGCGGGCGCGGATCTCGGGCCATACGGGCGACACAATCGGAGCCACACAACAGCTGGCGGAAACAGCCCTTCTCGTCGCCCTTGCGATCTTCGCCTGAGGTGCCGATATAACAACACATCACGCCCAGCCCGGACTTTTCATGGAATCACCCTGCACCTCCGTCTGCTCCATCGATGCCGCCACCGGCTACTGTCGCGGCTGCGGACGGACGGGCGACGAGATCGCGACCTGGACGCTCTTCAGCGACCGCGAGCGCCGCCACATCATGACCGGGCTGCACACGCGCCTGAACGCGCTCGACGCCAATGCACGGCTGGAGATGCGCAGCGTCCGCATCGACCGCCTGGCCCGGGAGCGCACGCGCACATGACCAGACTGACCGTCGCGCTCGGCATTCTCGCCCTCGGGCTCGTCCTTCTGTTCCTCAATCACGACAGCGGCCGCACGCTGGGGCTCGGCAATGACAGTTTCGCGAGCCTCGTCGGCATGACGGCGCTGCTCACCGTCTTTGCCGCCGGCATCTGGCGCAGCCGCACCCTGAGCGAGAGCGTGCGGCAGTTCGCCCTGTGGGTGCTGATCTTCCTCGCCGTCGTCACGGCCTATCTCTATCGCGGCGAGCTGGAATCCTACTGGGCCCGCCTCTCCGGCGGGCTTATGCCCGGCCGCGCCGCCGTCTTCACCGACAATGAGGGCTATCAGGAAGTCGTTCTCCACAAGGTCATGAACGGCCATTTCGAGGCGAACGTCGCCGTCAACGGCGCCAGCGTCCAGATGCTGGTCGATACCGGCGCCAGCACCATCGCCCTCTCCTATGCCGACGCGAAAAACCTCGGCCTCGACCCCGCCAGCCTCGCGTTTACCCAGCGCCTGATGACCGCCAACGGCGAAGCCCGCGGCGCCCCCGTCACCCTGTCGCAGGTCGCCATCGGCCCCATCACCCGCACCGACGTCCGCGCCACCGTCGCCGAAGACGGCAAGCTCGACCAGAGCCTGCTCGGCATGAGCTTCCTCTCCACGCTCGACATGATGCAGATGAAGACGGACGAGTTGCGGTTGAGGGATTGAGTGAGAATTAGGCGACGTCGATGATGCTGACCACCCGGGCGACGATATCGTCGACCGTCGCGGCATCCAGCGTATCGGTATAGCGAGCGGTCTTCTGTCTGACACGCTCCACGATATCCAGGCTTCGGACCTGATTGCACAGAGCCACGCCGTTCGTCGCATGTCCGGTGATATTGACGGCCATGCCGGCTTTTCGGGCAAAAGCCCCACCCGTTGTCACAGCCACCGTCATGCACATCCCCAAGGCGTTGATCTCGCGGGGCGAGATGACGACGCAGCGATGGTCGTCCTTCATCTCATGCCCGACGACGGGGTTCAGATCGACGACGAAGACGTCACCCCGTTTGGGAACGTTGCTTCGCACCATCAGAGCACTTCGTTCCCGACCGGGGCGCCGGTCTCCCACGCCGCTGCCTGCTTGTTCAGGGCCACCATCTCGTCGGCGCCTTCCAGAAGCTCGGCAAGCGTGTATCGCTTCCTCGTCTTCACCGGAGTCGCGACGAGCGCACCATTGTCGACGACCAGAGCCAGCTCCGTACCGACGTCCGCGCCCAGCATCTTCAGAAGCGCAGGCGGAATGCTGAAGACCGTGGCGCCGCCCTGACGACGGATTTTCGCTGTGTTGGACATCCGTTCACCCCCTGTAATGTGCTACATATATAGCACCCCGAGAAGGTCGGCAAGTCTGCCAGCCAGGCGATGGCGCCGCCCCTAATTCCGCAACCGATACCCCGTCCTGAAAATCCACACCAGCAGCCCCATCAGCACGGCCAGAAATCCGATGATGATGGCGAAGCTCAGGAGGGGGTTTACTTCCGAGATCTCGAAGAAAGACCAGCGGAAGCCGGAAATGAGGTAGAGCACCGGATTGGCGTGGCTGACGGCCTGCCAGAAGGGCGGCAGCATCGAGACGGAATAGAAGCTGCCGCCGAGGAAGACGAGCGGCGGAATGACCAGCATGGGGATAAGGTTCAGCTGCTCGAAATCCTTGGCCCAGATGCCGATGAGGAAGCCGAACAGCGAGAAGGTCACGGCGGTCAGCACGAAGAACACCAGCATGACGAAGGGATGGGCGATGGAGAGGTCCACGAACAGCGACGCGGTGGCAAGGATGATCAGCCCCACCAGCATCCCCTTCGTCGCCGCCGCCCCGACATAGCCGAGCACGATTTCGGTCATGGAGATCGGCGAGGACAGGATCTCGTAGATCGTGCCGGTGAACTTCGGGAAGTAGATGCCGAAGGAGCCATTGCCGATGCACTGCGTCAGCAGGGTCAGCATGATCAGCCCCGGCGTGATGAAGGCGCCGTAGGAGACGCCCTCGATTTCCTGGATGCGCGAGCCCACCGCCGCCCCGAAGACGATGAAATAGAGCGAGGTGGAAATGACGGGAGAGACCACGCTCTGCAGCAGCGTGCGCCGCGTGCGGGCCATCTCGAACAGGTAGATCGCCTTGACAGCTTCGACATTCATGCCCGCTTCTCCACCAGTTCCACGAAGATGTCCTCGAGCGTGCTCTGCCGCGTCGAGATGTCCTTGATCCGCAACCCCGCTTCCGCGATGGCGGCCAACAGCGTCGTGATGCCGGTTCGCCCGCCAGACGCGTCGTAGTCGTAGATCAGCCGCCCGCCGTCATCCTCAAGCTTCAGATGATAGGGCTCCAGCCCGCTCGGCAGCACCGTCACCGGCTCGGCCAGCTCGATGCGCAGCTGCTTGCGGCCAAGCGTCTTCATCAGCGCGCTCTTCTCCTCGATCAGCAGGATCTCGCCGCCATTGATCACGCCCACCCGGTCGGCGATCTCCTCGGCCTCCTCGATGTAGTGCGTCGTCAGGATGATGGTCACGCCGCCCTCGCGCAGCGTCTGAACCACCTTCCACATGTCCTTGCGAAGGTTGACATCCACGCCGGCCGTCGGCTCGTCGAGAAACAGGATGCGCGGCTCGTGGGAGAGCGCCTTGGCGATCAGAACCCGCCGCTTCATGCCGCCCGACAGCTCGCGCAGCATGTTGTCCTTCTTGTCCCACAGCGACAGGTCGCGCAGCACCTTCTCGATATGGGCCGGGTTGGCCTTCTTCCCGTGCAGCCCGCGCGAGAACGACACGGTGTTCCACACCGTCTCGAACTGGTCGGTCGTCAGCTCTTGCGGCACCAGCCCGATGATCGCCCGCGTCGCCCGGAAATCCTTTACCACATCGTGGCCGTTGACCTGCACCGTGCCGGAACTCGGATTGACGATGCCGCAGATGATGGAGATCAGCGTCGTCTTGCCCGCGCCGTTCGGCCCGAGCAGCGCCAGGATTTCCCCCTCTTCGATGTCGAGACTGACGCCCTTGAGCGCCTGGAACCCGGACCCGTAGATCTTGACGAGGTTGGAAACGGAGACGATGGGCGCCATGGCGATGATCCGGACTGCGGGGGACGGGATGCCTTATATGGCATCCCTGCGCCAAAAGTCATCCGGCGTCCGCGCATCGATCTCTCGCCGTCTGTCATCAATCCTTCGCCAGAATCGATCACGGTCGCCGGGCACTCGGGCCGGGCCTCGTCGCTCCGCTCTCGTGGTTTGCACCGATCGGCTGGCAGTCCCCTCCGCCCGGTTTCTTGGGGCCGGCTTCTGTCTGAAAACAGAAGGCCGGCCTTCTTTTTCGGCGCCCGCCGTCCGTGCCACCGTTCAGTCGCAATGCCGGTAGCCGGAGGCGCGTGAGCGCAGGTCGAAGTGGAAATGATCCTTGTGAAACGGATCGCTGCCCGGCCCGAGGACGGTGTTGAAATATTTGCAGCTGTCCTGCCGGACCGCTTTCAGCAGGCCCTTCTCCCGGAAGGCGAAGAAGCCGGGCTTGCGCACGTCGATCTCCTTGCCGTTCTTCAGCACGAACTTGCCCACGTCGATGGCGTTGCCATGCGCATGCTCCGACATGGCCGCGCCGCGCCGCGAGTTCATCGTCCGGCAGGAATAGCCGCCGAGCGGCTTGATGGTGCCGATGCCGCTGAGATAGCGATAGCGGGCCGATGGCGCGAGTTCGTTCTTCACCCACAGCGCGAAGGCTTCGGTCACCGCGCAGTTCAGCTTCACCGCCGGCTTGACGGCGATATCGCCGGAGAGACCCGACAGCTGGATCGGATGGTCGATGCCGCAGGACGGCCCGTTGGAAATGCGCGGCACGTCGGTAAAGCGCACGCCCAGCGCCGTCAGCCGCTTGCGGCAGGCGATCTCGGAGGCCGGCATCTGCCCGCTGGCATCCGGTTGGGACAGCGCATCGACCGGATTGCCGGCCCGCGGCAGAAAGGCCACCTGTTCCTCGCGCGCCTTGTCGCGCCGCTGCATCATCACCCGCTGTTCCTGCTCCAGAAACTGCGCCTTGCGCCGCGCCTCCATCTCCATCCGCTCGGGCGTCAGCGGCGGCAGGTCCGGATCGCTACCCGCCGTCGCGACCGATGCGGTGTCGTCCGGCACGGAAAGCGGGGCGGCCGCCATCTGGCGCGGGGGCACGGAAAGCACATGCACGCTGCTCGTGCCGATCCCGTCCACCAGCACCGGTCCCGAAGGCGCGCTCTGCGCCGCCGGACCCCCATGAATGTCGCGGCTCTGCTCCTCCGCCAGCCCCACCACGGGCGCGGCCGTCACCATGGCGTCGATGTCGATTCCGCTCGCGGGGATCGGCGACGTCCCCTCCGGCGACGAGGCCTCGCGCACGGGATAGCTCGCCACCCGCTCCTGCCGCGCCGCCGTCACGGGGCGCAGGCCGCTCATGCGCTCGGGCGGCTCCAGCACATCCGTGGAGCACGCCGCCAGCGCCAGCATCAGACCGAGCGAGGCGAACGGCCGGCGGAGAAGACGTCGGGAAGATTCTGGAAGGTTCGCCATGCCGGATATCGCCTTTCGAACGGAGCCGGTTTCCCGGAAAAGCCCCGGCGCGCCGGGCAGGACCAGATAGGAGCGCTCGGGCGCTCTCGATCCGCCGCAGCATCCCGGACCGATCTCGGCGCGGGCAACGCTGCAGGCGCAAACACTGCCGCCGCTCTTCGGTCATTTCCGGGCACGCGGCGCATGCGCGGGCCGATCGCGCGATTCTAGGTCATCATGGTAAATGAAGGGTTACGCGCTTGCCGTATCGGACCACCCGCCGCCGTTTACTCCGGCCCGCAAACCCGCTATCGTGAGCCCATCGGCGGGCCTTCGCGCAGCGCCGGCCCGGCACCTGATCCGGGCAGCGGACATCCCCATCCCGAGGGGGCTCGGGACGGAGCAGCAGGAGACGGCAAGGCAGGGCGGCGGCGCGACGGAGCGCGCGCGGTTCCATGCCCGCATGGGAACGATCCGGCCGACGCGGGATCGTTCCGGGGACTGCATCTGGGACGACAAAGCACTGAGAGACGACGCCTGTCGGGGACCGCGCGGTCACCGGACATGCGGCCTGCGGGAGGAGAGGGCCGGCCATGGACCACATGCAGCAGATCACAGCCACCGTCGCGGCCGACGCCCTTGCCGGCCCCGATGCGCTGACGGCCATGGCCGTCGCCGTCGTCGCCGACCGCGACGAGTGGAACGTCGTCATCATCGAGAACGGCATCGAGCGCCGCCAGTCCTTCGTCCAGCACGACTGGGCCCTCAGCTACGCCCGCGGCCAACGCCTCCGCCTCGGGCTCCCCACCCTCCCCGACCCGTCATCCGGAACCGCCTGAGGCCGCGCGCGCCACGGTCCGCCTTCCCGGTCGAAAAAGGAAAATCCCTCTCTGGCCTGCCGGCCATCTCCCCCACAAGGGGGGAGAAAACGTGTGGCGCGACCTTCGCGACAATCTTGAACGCTTGTTTAAAACGAGCGGTCCGCCCCGAGTCTTCTCCCCCCTTGTGGGGGAGATGCCCGGCAGGGCCGAGAGGGCCTTTCTTCTTCAATCCCAAAAACAGAGCGCAGAGACCGCCCCTCATCCCGCTGCTGCGACCGTCTCCCCGCACGCGGGGCGAAGGGACCCGTGGCACCGAACTGCCGCAATCGAAAACGCCAGGCAGGGCACGTCCCCTCGCCCCGCAAGCGGGGAGAGGGCTAGGGTGAGGGGCAAACCCCACCCGCAGAGCGTCCCAAGCATCCTCATCCCGCGCACCACCGCGCAACGACAGCGCGCGAATCCCCGGACGCGGTGTGCAAAGACCACCCTCATCTCACACCAAAACCATCGCCACTTTCCAACATCAGGGGATGACGAACGCCCGCAACCGCGATACGCACGGGACCATGCAAACCCGTCCGTGGCACGCCCCCGGACTGCCCCAGTCCCGGCGCACACATGCCGAAGCAGACGGAGAGAGCCATGGCGACGCCGAGCGGCGAACTGACCTTGCGGACCCTGGCCATGCCGGCCGATGCCAATGCGGCCGGCGATATCTTCGGCGGCTGGGTCATGGCGCAGATGGATCTGTCCTGCGGCATCCGCGCCGCCGAGCGCGCCCGCGGCCGCGTCGTCACCGCGGCGGTGCGCGAAATGGCCTTCGCTCTGCCGGTCAAGATCGGCGACACGCTCTGCGTCTACACCGACATCGCCGCCGTCGGCCGCACCTCGATCACGCTCAAGGTCGAAGTCTGGGCCCAGCGCTACCTCGCCGACCGCATGGAAAAGGTCACCGACGCCACCTTCGTCATGGTCGCCCTCGACGCCGAAGGCCACCCCACCCCCGTCCCCGCCGAACGCTGACGCCCGAATCCCCCTCAGCCCCGCCGCCCCATCACCACCACCGATCCCGCCAAGGCCCCGATCCTCATCACCCCCGGCTTACGACGGACGGCTCACGACCTGAGACCAACCGCCTGCCGCCCTTTCACGACCACCGGCTCCGCCGGGGACCCGATCCTCATCACCACGGCTCGCGGCTTCCGGCTGACGACATACGGCCCACGGCCCACCGTTTACGGCCCCGTCGCCTACGGCTTACAGCGCATGCCCCACCGCTCACGGCTTACGGCTCACGGCTCACGGCTCACGGCTCACGGCTCACGGCTCACGGCTCACGGCTCACGGCCCTGAAACCAAACCACAACCGCCCGTCAACTGCCGACTGCCGACTGCCAACTCCCGACCGCCACCCCCCAACGCAAAAAGGGCGCCGCTCCCGCAACGCCCTTCCCGCCCAAGCTCTCGGCTGCCCCGGCTTTCGCCCGCCTCAGGCCGCCCGCCGCACCGATCGCTCCCCGGCGCCGCCCAGGCGGAACGTCTGCAGCAGATCCTTCAGCGTCCGGCTTTCCTGCGCCAACGTCTGGCTCGCCGCGGTGGTTTCCTCCACCATGGCCGCGTTCTGCTGGGTCATCTGGTCCATGCTGTTGACGGCGACATTGACCTCCTGCAGGCCGGTCGCCTGCTCGCGGGCGGCGGTGGCGATGGAGGCGACGTGGTCGTTGACGCGGTTAACAAGGGTTTCGATCTCCATCAACGCGTCGCCGGTCGAGCGGACGAGGGCGACGCCGCTTTCCACCTCGCCGGTCGAGCTGCGGATCAGCTCCTTGATCTCCTTGGCCGCCTGCGCGGAGCGCTGGGCCAGTTCGCGCACCTCCTGCGCCACGACGGCGAAGCCGCGGCCCGCCTCGCCGGCCCGCGCCGCCTCGACGCCGGCGTTGAGAGCGAGCAGGTTGGTCTGGAAGGCGATCTCGTCGATCACGCCGATGATCTGGCCGATGCGCGCCGAGGAGCCCTCGATCCGGCTCATGGCCGCGATGGCGCTGCGCACGATCTCGCCGGATTTCGCCGCGCTCGATTTGGTTTCCGCCACCATGTTGCGCGCCTCGCCGGCCCGCTCGGAGGCGTTGCGCACCGTGGAGGTGATCTGGTCGAGCGCCGCGGCCGTTTCCTCCAGCGCCGCCGCCTGCTGCTCCGTGCGCCGCGACAGGTTGCCGGCCGCCTCGGAAATGTCGCCGGCATTCTCGTGCACGACGTCGGTGGACTGCGCGATGGACCGCACGGCACCCGCCAGCGCGGCGACCGCCTGGTTGAAGTCGTCGCGCAGCTTGGCATATTCCGGCGAGATATGGTCGATATGCGCCGTCAGGTCGCCGCGCGCCAGCGCTTCCAGCGCCGTGCCGATGGTGGCCATGGCGTCGGCCTGCGCCTCGGCATGGCGCTGGGTGCGCGCCTCGTTGCTGCGGCGCTCGGTTTCGATCTCGCCTTGCTGCGCCGCCTCGCGGCCGCGCAGGGCGATCCGCTCGGACACGCTGTCGCGCAGCACGCCCAGCGCGCTCGCCATCTGGCCGATCTCGTCGCCGCGGTCCGTCTCCGGCACCGGCGACGAGACGTCCTCGCGCGAGATCGCCAGCATGGAGGCCTTCAGCCGCTCCACCGGGCGGACCACGCTGCGCACGACGGCGAGCGCGACGCCGAGGATCAGGAGACCGGCCACGGCCGAGATTGCGGACAGCTGCAGCAGACCCTGCCGGAACATCGCCGCGAGATCGTCGGCATAGACGCCGGTGCCGACCACCCAGCCCCAGGGCTTGAAGCCGATGACGTAGGAATATTTCAGCACCGGCGCGTCGATGCCGGGCTTCGGCCAGTAGTAGTCCACCGCGCCCTGCCCCGAGGCCTTCACCACCTTGACGAATTCCACGAACAGGTGCTTGCCGTTCGGATCGACATTGCCGCTCTGGTCCTTGCCGTTCAGCTCCGGCTTGATCGGATGCATGACCATCCGCGCGTCCATGTCGTTGATCCAGAGATAGCCGGAGTTCTGGAACCGCATCGCCTTGACCGCGTCGATCGCGGCCGCCTGCGCCGCCGCCTGCGTCATCGTGCCGGCCGTCTCCAGGCCGTTGTAATAGGTGAAGATGCCGATGGCGCTCTGGTCCATCGCCGCCAGCATGGCCTTGCGCTCGTCCACCAGCCGGTCATGCGCCTGAAACAGCGAGAACGTCATCGCCCCCGCCATGATCAGCAGCGCCATGGCAACCAGCCCGTAGAGCCGCGTGGAAATTCGAAAATGCTTCATGGTCCCCAGTCCCCCAACGTGTCAGACGCAAAAGATGCTCACCAAAACCTTTCTAATGTATGATGACACGCCCCAAAGTTGCACGCAGGACGCGCGGCGCGCCGTCGGAAACGCTCCTGACGACAGGCGTACACGATGTGTTCTTCTCCTCTTCCCTTTCGGCCAGACTCTCTCCATATTTCCGGCATGGCCAGATCCCCGAAGAAAACAGCTGCTTCCCCGCGTGAGACATCCGGGTTCGAGGAAGCCCCGCAGGCGCCGTTCGAAGGCGCCCCCATATCCGGTTCGGTCTCCGACTGGGTGAAACAGCTCGAAGCGGAGGCCGAGGCGACCTCCCACGAGACCCGCCGCGACGTCGCCTCGAAGGCCGGCAAGCACCGCAAGCAGGTCGAGATCGCCGCCGCGAAGGCGAAGGCGAAGCCGGTCGAGCCCGCTATCAAGACGTCGAAGTCCGCGCGCGGCACCTCCATGGGCGGCGCCAGCGATCCGAAGAGCCGCGCCGCCGCCGGCCTGCCCGCCGTCTCCGGCATGGATATCTCGCTGGAGGACTCCGCCACGCTCGCCCCCGGCGCCGTCACCGCCACGGTGGATGCGCTGGCGAGCCTGATCGAGAGCGGCAATCCGCTGTTCAAGGACGGCAAGATGTGGACGCCGCACCGGCCGGCCCGCCCGTCGAAGTCCGAAGGCGGCATCAGCATCGAGATGGTCAGCGAATACCAGCCGGCCGGCGACCAGCCGACCGCCATCAAGGATCTTGTGGAAGGCCTCAACAGCGGCGAGCGCAGCCAGGTCCTGCTCGGCGTCACCGGTTCCGGCAAGACCTTCACCATGGCCAAGGTGATCGAGGCGACGCAGCGCCCCGCCGTCATCCTCGCGCCCAACAAGACGCTGGCGGCGCAGCTCTATTCCGAGTTCAAGAACTTCTTCCCCAACAATGCGGTGGAGTATTTCGTCTCCTATTACGACTACTACCAGCCGGAAGCCTATGTGCCGCGCTCGGATACCTTCATCGAGAAGGAAAGCTCGATCAACGAGCAGATCGACCGCATGCGCCACTCCGCCACCCGCTCGCTGCTCGAGCGCGACGACGTCATCATCGTCGCCTCGGTCTCCTGCATCTACGGTATCGGCTCGGTGGAAACCTATACGGCCATGGCGTTCCAGATGTCGGTCGGCGACCGGCTCGACCAGCGCCAGCTGCTGGCCGACCTCGTCGCCCAGCAGTACAAGCGCCGCGACATGGATTTCCAGCGCGGCAGTTTCCGGGTGCGGGGCGATACGATCGAGCTGTTCCCCGCCCACCTGGAAGACGCGGCCTGGCGCATCTCCATGTTCGGCGACGAGATCGACGCCATCACCGAGTTCGACCCGCTGACCGGCACCAAGACCGGCGACCTCCGGTCGGTCAAGATCTACGCCAACAGCCACTACGTCACCCCGCGCCCGACGCTGAACGCCGCCATCAAGTCGATCAAGGAGGAGCTGAAGCTGCGCCTGGCCGAGCTGGAAAAGGCCGGCCGCCTGCTGGAAGCCCAGCGGCTGGAGCAGCGCACGCGCTACGACATCGAGATGCTGGAGGCCACCGGCTCCTGTGCCGGCATCGAGAACTATTCGCGCTATCTCACCGGCCGCCGCCCCGGCGAGCCGCCGCCGACTTTGTTCGAATACATCCCCGACAACGCCCTCCTCTTCATCGACGAAAGCCACGTCTCCGTCAGCCAGATCGGCGGCATGTACCGGGGCGACTTCAGACGAAAGGCAACCCTGGCCGAATACGGCTTCCGCCTGCCCTCCTGCATGGACAACCGGCCGCTGCGCTTCGAGGAATGGGACGCCATGCGCCCCAACACCATCGCCGTCTCCGCCACGCCGGGCGCCTGGGAGATGGACCAGTCCGGCGGCGTCTTCGCCGAGCAGGTCATCCGCCCCACGGGCCTCATCGATCCCCCGGTCGAGGTCCGCCCGGCCAAGAGCCAGGTGGACGACGTGCTGGGCGAGATCCGCGACACCGCCGCCAGGGGCTATCGCACGCTCTGCACCGTGCTGACCAAGCGCATGGCCGAGGATCTCACCGAATATCTGCACGAGCAGGGCATCCGCGTCCGCTACATGCACTCCGACATCGACACGCTGGAGCGCATCGAGATCATCCGCGACCTGCGGCTCGGCGCCTTCGACGTGCTGGTCGGCATCAACCTGCTGCGCGAGGGTCTCGACATTCCCGAATGCGGCTTCGTCGCCATCCTCGATGCCGACAAGGAAGGGTTCCTCCGCTCGGAAACCTCCCTCGTCCAGACCATCGGCCGCGCGGCGCGCAATGTCGACGGCAAGGTCGTGCTCTATGCCGACAAGGTCACCGGCTCCATGCAGCGCGCGATGGACGAGACCTCCCGCCGCCGCGAGAAGCAGATGGCCTATAACGAGGCCCACGGCATCACCCCGGAATCGGTAAAGGCGAAGATCTCCGACATTCTCGACTCGGTCTACGAGCGCGACCATGTCCGCGCCGACATCGCCGGCGCCTCGGGCAAGGGCTTTGCCAGCGGCGGCCACATGGTCGGCAACAACCTCGCCGCCCATCTCGAAGCGCTCGAAAAACAGATGCGCAACGCCGCCACCGACCTCGACTTCGAAACCGCCGCCCGCCTGCGCGACGAAATCAAGCGCCTCAAGGCCAGCGAGCTGGCCACGATGGACGACCCGATGGCCCGGCAAGAGGCGAGGAGCGCCGAAGGCGCGACCGGGAAGGCCGGAAACCCGGCGAAGGCTCAGGAAGGCTTCGTCAGCAAGGCCGACCAGAAGACTGCCAAGGCAAGAGACGCGGCAAAAGGGCAGGAAGTCGCCACCGGTAAATCCAAAACCGCGCGAAATGCAGATACGACCGCCGACGAGGACGCAGACAGCGCCACGGGCGCCCTCCCTTCTCCCCGCACGCGGGGA
This sequence comes from Rhizobium quercicola, assembly GCF_021168455.1. Taxonomy (NCBI): domain Bacteria; kingdom Pseudomonadati; phylum Pseudomonadota; class Alphaproteobacteria; order Hyphomicrobiales; family Rhizobiaceae; genus Rhizobium; species Rhizobium quercicola. The sequence goes on along the minus strand of NZ_JAJOZR010000009.1, from coordinate 1,612 downwards.
GAAGGTGCCCAAAGGGCGGATGAGGGGCAGCCCCAACCCGCACCCTCCCTCTTCCGCCAGAACAGCCTCGACAATATGGGCCCCGGCACCGACACCGAACGCCCCCTCTTCCGCCGCAACGACCTCGACGAAATGACCGTCGGCCGCACCGAAAAACCCGTCCCCGGCGCCCTCCCGGTCAAACCCGACGCCGCCAAGGCCACGAAACGCTTCTCCCCGCTGACCGAAGGCCAGCCGGAACGCGCCACCGACGACCCCCGCCCGCTGGTGCGGGCGAAGGCCGGCGTCGGCAGCTATGAGGATGCGGGGGATGTGAAGCGGCAGAAGGGCCGGACGAAGGGGAAGACCGGGCGGCCGGGAAAGTAATCAAAAAACTTGAGTCTCTTAATTTTTGTAGAAATTTGTTAATCCGACAAATAAATAGAGATTAAATTTTTATTTTATAGGATCAGGAAACTTTCCATTTAAAACCTGCTTGACGACATCCGAGAATGTATTTGTATCAAGGAAATAATTGGGGTACGCGCGCTTCAACGCATTAATGTTTTCAACGGAAACAAGAACGACTTGAGTAGCAGAATTTTCCACAATTTCACTTTCAAGTTTTGTATAGTCTCTGTTTGCCTTCTCTGATTCTTTAGCTTTATATCGACGGACTGTGATTTTGGCAGCATCGGGATCCAAGATAAGCAAGAAATATTTAGCGTCTTTTGCGGCTCCGACAGCTTGGATAGTGGTGTTATACACCATTAACATTTCGCCCACATGCAGAGAGTCAGAAAGGATCTTGATTTCATTGATCAAATTTTGCTTATCAAGCGGTGTATTTGGTATCGGATTACATTTCTCAATTGCAGCGATGGCCGAACCCATTAGTGCGAAAAATCGCAGCCAGTCTTCATCACCCTGATTTGATTTGAGCGCTTGCTTTGTGAAAATTCCAACTGCTTCGACGGCAGTGGCCCAAGCATGCTGCAGACGAGTCCTAACCTGAACCTCAATTTTTAGGCCATCGTAGGAAGTATTCTCTCTTGGCCCCTTGTAATCAAACACGAGATGGTGAGATCTATAACCATCCGCCTTAGGCCGGATCGACATTCATCGCAGCCAGATCATTGCTGCGGCGAGGCAGATGAAGCCTTCGAAGTGAATGGTTCTGCGGTCATAGCGGGTGGCGAAGCGGCGGAAGTGTTTCATTCGGTTGAAGCACCGCTCGATGCGATTGCGATGGATGTAGGCGACGTCATCGTGCGGAATGATGATCTTTCGCGAGCGGTTTGACGGGATCACCGCCTCGGCTCCCATGCCAGCGATCGCTTCACGCAAGGCATTGCTATCATAGGCTTTGTCCGCCAGAACGGCATCGCCCGTCTGTCCTTCCAGAAGCGCCGGAGCCTGGGTGATGTCGCCGATCTGGCCTGCCGTCACGATGAACCGCAGCGGCCGGCCCAGTGCATCGGCCAGCATGTGGATCTTGGTGGTCAGTCCGCCTCGGGAACGCCCCAGCGCCTGATCCTTGGCCCCCCTTTTCCCGTTGCGGCCTGCTGATGGGCACGAACGATCGTACTATCGATCATCAGATACCGGTTGTCGCGATCGGCCGTCAGCGTCT
>NZ_JAJOZR010000008.1:0-288479 GCF_021168455.1 Rhizobium quercicola | reverse complement strand
TCTGGCGGGGTGGCCGCACCCGTTCCCATTCCGAACACGGCCGTGAAACGCCCCAGCGCCTATGGTACTTCGTCTTAAGACGCGGGAGAGTCGGTCGCTGCCAGGTCTGCTAAGCGCAAACAAACACATCATCTTCTCAATCACACTCAGTCCTATTCCCTTCCGCGGGGTGGAGCAGCCCGGTAGCTCGTCAGGCTCATAACCTGAAGGCCGCAGGTTCAAATCCTGCCCCCGCAACCAAACAAACACAAACAGACCTCACAGCCTTGCAAGAAAACCCCGACGCGGCAGCGTGCGGGGGTTTTGGTGTTTCCACGGGGTTGTCAGCGAGCGGATGAGCTCAGTGCGGAATGCTGCAAAGAGCGACGATGTGATGCGAAGAAACTGTCGCACGGCGTTGGCGCGACCAGCTCTTTACGGTCCGTGCCTGTAGGTCTTCACCTCCGGGCAACATCATCATCCCAGGCGAGCACCTGATACGGCGATGTGGACTCGGCGCCTGCGGACAGGACGGTGGTAACACCGGTTGCGGAGCCTTTCCCGTCCGGCGGACATTCGATGACGACACGATAGGTTCGCGGCGGTTTGGTGTCGATCTGGGAGGCTGCGACAAGCACCAGGTTCGCGATGGCCTGCTCGGTCTCGGCCGTTCTCTTGCCCCGACGTGTGACGATCTCCCGAGACGTGGTCTTGCCGATACCCGCAATGGCCGCCATGAGCGTCTCCGGCGCGAAAAAGGCCGAGAGGCGGCCGGTCGGGTTGAAGACGGTGAGGAAGGGGCGCAGCCGGGCGATATCGTCTGCCGCTAGGCCCGGGACGAAGGCCAGATCGTCAAGCGTGCGAAACGGTCCATGTCGTGCCTGCTGTCCGGGGGAGCTGTTGCCGTCCGTGTCGGCGCGGCCTGTTGGCCGCATGTTCCCGGGCTCTCGCCACGCGATGATCCGCGCCGCGAACACCTCCGGGCGCATGGTGGTCGATCCCGAGGCCTGGTAGGCCGCGGCCAGCAGCGCCTTGCCGGAGCCGTTAAGATCGACCTTTCCGGCATCGGAGGTCACCCGGAATGTGACGACGCCGGCATCGAGGCGCAATTGCTGACCGTCGATCGTCTCCAGCGGGCGTTTCAGGATGAAGAGTTGATAGCCGGCGAGCGCCGCGGCGGACTGGAGCAGCGTGTCCTGCCGAAGATCGCGGCTTGCCAGATGCGCGCTGTCCGTCGCCGCGCGTCCGAGCAGAAGAAGTGCGGCGACGAGGCCCGACAGCAGGGCGATGACGGCGAGCACCGAGATGAGGATATAGCCGGAATCTCCGCAAAGGCGCGATGGAGGTCTCATGGTCGAACGTAGCGCTCCCATCCCCGGCTGTCATCGGGATCGATCGGCCCGCTCTCCGTCGCCGGATCTCCGGGCGTGGACGGCGCGTCGGGAACCAAGCTGCAGACGCCCTGCCCGGGCGCCGCGCATCCCGGTTCAGCATCGACGCGAAGGGGCACGCGCAGGCTGCCCAGACCTCTGCCGCGCGCATCCGTCAGGGTGACGCGGATCGCAACCGGCATCTTGCTGCGCCCGGACCAGCGGTCGGTCAGGGCCTCCTGTCCGTCGGGTAGGCGAGAGAAATAGGCAAAGCGCACGCTGTAGCCCTGCTCGAGAAGCGGCGCGCGTGCGCCGGTCTCGCGGCCCATGACGTCTGCGAGACCGGCCGCATCCGGGGGGAGCGGACGCTCCTCTTCCCGCAGATTCGGGCCATCGCCGGCCAGGATCACGAGGCGGCTGCCCGTCCCGGCTTCGGATGTCTTCGGGACGCGCGCGAAGAGCAGAGTGGTTTCCGTTCCCTCGAAGACGAAGCCGGCCCGGGCGCCCGCCCAGCGCTGCGGCGTGATGGTCTCGATCCTGTCGCTGAGGGCGGAAAAGATGCGGCTCGTCTCCTCGATCTCCTGCGATGTCGAGGCCGTTCGGTCAGAGGCGCGCAGGACGAGCGAGACCAGCGATCCCAGAGCCACGAGCAGCAGCGCGCCGATGGCCATCGCCGTCAGCGCCTCGACGAGCAGGAAGCCGGCGGTCGATGTGCCCGCGCGCACCGGCCCTGATGAGGAGGAGCGCGTCACGGCGGACCCTCTTCCGGTCGGGCGCTGTCGCTGGCCGAGACCCGAACGAGGCGGATGGTCTCGAGGTTCACCACCGGATCCCGACCGGCGCCGAGGAACGAGCGGCTACGCGGCAAGAGGCGCACGGTCACGATCATCCGGCGCGGCACCCAATCGACAGGCTTGCCCGAGGCGTCGGCCCCGGTCGGGAACGGCAGGCGAAGGGGTTCGTACCGGATCGACCATGCGAACCCCTCCATGACACCGCTTTGGGAGGCTTGGTCGGACCCCGCCATGCTTCCGGGACCAAGCGGGATCGGCGCTGTGATCAGCGAACGCGCCACCCGTTCCGCCCGCAGACGATCCCCGGCGCGCCGCGTGCCATCGACCGAGGCCATCACCGCATGTTGGATCGCCAGCGTGCCGAAGGCGAGCACGAGAAACGCCACCAGCACCTCGATCAGGGTGAAGCCGTCCTGGCCTCGTCCTGTCCGTATGACGGAGGCTGCTCGGAGGCGATCTCGTCGAAAATGCGCAGCGATCTTGCGAAAGAGAGAGCGAGGAAACCACGCGATGAAGGGATTTCGCGATGCGAGGCAACGCGGGAAAGCTTTAGCGCGCCGCACTGTAGGCCTCCACGAGACGGATCATGGCGGTCGGTCCGGAAATGGCGATGCGCATGCCGTTGCCGCCGGCGGTCAAGATCAGCGTGCTCGCGGTCGCCCGCCCGTCCGGGAGAAACTGGATACCCGCCGACCTCGCGGGCGAAAGGGTGAGCGCCATGGTTGCGGGCAAGGCGATCTCGCGTGTCGTGCGCGCGGATCGGATGCGTCCGGCATCGACAAGGACGGTGGTGGGACGTCCGGAGGCGATGGCGGCATTGCGCTCCATGCGCAGCAGCGCGACGATGTCGAACGCCTTGGAGCGCAGTGCCGTCGCGCCGGTCTGCGTGCGCACGAGTGGCAATCCCAGCGCGGCGAGAAGACCGAGCAGGACGAGGGCGAGAACGACATCGATCATCGCAAAGCCCCCGCGCCGGTCGCGAAGGCCAGGGCGATACCCAGGCGAAAGACGGCGCCTATTGGCTGACGATGTCGGCATCGGCGCCGCTCCCTCCCGCCACGCCGTCGGCGCCATACGAGAGGATCCGGTACGGCGCCTTGTCGCCCGGAACGGAATATTGATAGGCATTGCCCCAGGGGTCGGAGGGCACGGTCTGTTGCTGCAGATAGGGACCGTTCCACCCCTGGGCGGCGCCCGGCCGCACCACGAGGGCGGAGAGGCCCTCGCTTCTGGAGGGATAGCGGCCCATGTCGAGATAGAAGAGATCGAGCGAGGATTTGAACGAACTCAGCTGCAGGGCCGCCGCGCGCGTGCGCGAGCTGGTGAGATAGTTCAGAACGCGCGGCCCGACGAGACCCATGACGAGGCCGAGGATGACGAGGACGACGAGGAGCTCCACCAGCGTGAAGCCTCCGGACCGGTCCCGCCGCGCGGGGCGCCTGTGTTGCGTGCGTGTGGGTATCATGGGAACGTCCGATGTAAGAGTGGCCGGTGTTTTAGACGATAAGGCTCGTTTATACGAGAAGGTCGTTGATGCTCATAAGCGCGCTCATGATGGACAGAATAAGCCAGCCGATCAGCATGCTGACGCCCATCATCAGCAAGGGGCCGGCCACAGCTGTAAGACGTGCGAGCGCGGCGTCGAGTTTCGTTTCGTAGAAGCCGGCAATCCGCCCGGCACTGTCGGCGAGATGGCCGGATTCCTCGCCGACGCGCAGCATCTGCACGACATGGACCGGCAGCAGGTTCTGCGTGGCCAGCGCCTGCGTCAGCCGCTTTCCGCCGCGCACGTCGGCAATCACGCCGTCCACCTTCTCAACCGTGCTCGGCAGCGGGTGGATCCCGCGGATCAGCCGGAGCGCGGTCGAGATATCGACGCCGTTTTCCAGGAGGATCTCGAGGGTTCGGCAGAAGGTCAGCGTCAGATGATAGGTGACGATGCGCGATGTCATGGGCAGGACGGCGAGGATTTCGAGAAACAACGACCGGCGCTGCCCCAGCCGTTTCACCAGCATGAAGCCGAGAAGAAGAGTGGCGATCGCGATCAGAACGAGATCCACATTGCCGCGAAACCACTCCGACAGGCGGAAGACGAAGAGCGCAGAGGGCGAGATGCGGTCGCGAAAGCCGGCGATCGCGCCTTCGAACTGGGGAATGATGTAGAGCAGCACGAAGGCCAGCACGCCGAGCGCTGCGACGGCCAGAAAGGCGGGATAGGCAAGCGCCGCGATCAGCCGTTTGCGCAGACGCTCGGATCTCTGCCGCTCGGCGGCGATGCTCGTCAGCGCCTGCTCCAGCCGGCCGGAGACTTCGGCCACCTCGATCATCTTCACATAGAGCGGCGGGAAGAGGCGGGGATGCTGCGCGAGAACCACGGAGAAGCTCTTGCCGCCGGACAGGTCCGCATGCAGTCGCTCGATCAGCTTCACGAGCCAGCGCCGCGTCTCCATTTGCGTGAGGATGAGAAGAGCGTCGTTCAGCGTCACACCGCCCTTGAGCAGCATGGCGAGATCGACCGTGAAACCGGTGATATCCTCCCTCGCGGGCTCGATCGTCAGGCGATCGCGCCAGCTGCGGCGCTCTTCCCCGGTCGTCTCCTCGATCGTGACGGGTGTGGCATTGGCGCGGTCGAGCTGGTCGATGACCTCCGCGCGCGTGGAAGCCTCCATCGTGCCGACGATCATCTTTCCGCTGGCGCCGAGCGCCCGGTAGGAAAACACGGTCAATGGACGACGCCCTTCACACCAGAAGAAAATGGATCATGACGGGTTCACACATCCTGCATAGGGCTCCCGTTTTTACCTGTCGCGCGAGACGGCGCTGTAGCATGCGCTCAAGCCAGCGACGAGAGGATCCAGACAAGGCCGCAGGCCGGTGCCAGCAAGGCGCCGAACGGCAACCGGTCGATGACCGCCGCCTTTCGCCGCAGGGACAGCGCCAGCACGACCGCAATGCCGAGCGCGCTTGCGGCGAGAAGCGCATGCGCAAAGCCGGTCACGCCGATCAGCACGCCGCAGGCCGCCGCCAGCTTGACATCGCCGAAGCCGAGACCGTCCACGCCGGTCCAGCGGTAATAGCCCTCGCGAATGGCAAGAAGAGCGCCGCCGCAGAGAACGGCATCGATCGCGAGCGCCAGAGCTTCGCCGGGCAGGTCGAATGTCTGGGACAGGCGGAGCGCGGCGCCCGCAAGCGCCAAGGCGACGAGCGGTCCATCGGGAATCGTGAAGGTGCGAAGATCCTGCCAGGCGATCCAGGCGATCATGGCGGAGACGAGAAGAACGACCGCGGTCTGTGTGGAAACGCTGTGCATCGGCAAGGCTGCGACGGCCGTGGCCACGACGACGCCGGCCGTCAGGGCAAGAAGATCGGCGCGGCCCATGACGCGGCTCATTTCAGGCGCCCGCCGCCGCGTCCGCCGATGACGGACATCTGCGCGCGCAGGCTTTCCGCCACATTGGCGGCGTCCTGTGCATCGCGGATGATGACGGGGCGAATGAGGACGATCAGTTCGGTGCGGTTGGCGCTCTTCTGCGTCTGGCCGAAAAGCCCGCCGATGCCGGGCATGCGATTGGCACCGGGAATGCCGCTCTTGCCGTTGTTGGTACCGGTGCTGATCAGGCCGCCGAGCAGCACGGTCTGCTGGTCGTTGACGGAGATCTGGCTTTCGATGCGTCGCTTGGAGATTGTCGGCGTCAGCGTGTTCGCGCCGCTGGAAACGTTGGAGATCTCCTGCTCGATCTGCATCGTCACGGCGTCGTTCTGGCTGATGCGCGGCGTGACGTTGAGGATGATGCCGGTGTTCTTGAATTCGACCTGGTTGATGACGGGCGCGACCGCGTTTTCGAGACTCTGCGACTGGCGCGTGGTGATCGGCACCTCGTCGCCCACCTGCAGCGTCGCGGTCTGGTTTTCCAGCACGACGAGCGAGGGTGAGGAGAGCACCTCGACATCGCCGATCACATCGAGCGCGGAGATGATGACGTCGGGATCGGCATTGGCGCCGATCACGAAATTGAGGCCCGGGATCTGCTTTTTCAGGACATTGCTTGCCTGATCGACGAGGCTGACGGAGCCGTTATTGGTGCCGAGGCCGAGATTCTTGCTGTTGATGAAATACTGGACGCCGTATTTCAGCTCCTTCGTCAGCCGCACCTCGGCGATCGTCACGTTGATGGCGACCTGCACCGGGGTCGCGTCGAGACGCTTCAGCGTCTGGATGATCTGGTCGGCCCGCTCGGAATCGCCGTAAATGACGACCGAATTGTTGGACGGATCGGCACTGATGCGGATCGGCGCCTGTGTCTCCTGTGCGCCCGAGGTGAGATCGACGACATTGGGCACGCCGCCCATCGCCATGCCGTTGTTCTCGTCCGATGTCGTGGCAAAGGCGGAGGCGATGCGGGCATTGGCCTGGGTTGCAAGGCCCGATCCCTCGGTTTCCGACAGGGCCGGATTGCCGGACGATCGCGGCTCCTCTTCGGGCTGCGTCGGCATGGGCTGCTGGGCCGGGGAGGAAACGGCGCCGCTCGATCCGCCGAAGAGATTGTTCATGACGGCGGCGAGTTCGGCGGCCTTGCGGTAGCGCGCCTTGTAGACGACGACGTTCTGGCCGGATTGCCCGTCCTGCTGGTCGAGCCGCCGGACCCAGCTCTCCGCGCGTTTCAGAAGCCCGGCGTTGCGCGAGATCGCCATGACGCCCTTCAGCCGGTTGACCGCGCGAAACTGGATGGCACCGCTCTGTCCCTGGCTGTTGAAGATGCGCTCCAGTTCCGGAACGATCTGCTCCGGCCGCGCCTCGGCCAGGCGGAAGATCGAGACCGACTGGTTCTGCATGAAATCGGAATCGAACGAGATCACGGCCTCTGCGACTTCGGCGCGCTGCGGGCCCGAGCCGCGCACGATGATGCTGTTGCCGGCGGCGTTGACCCGCAATCCGTCGGCCTCGGCGACGAAGCCGGAGAGAAGCTCCATCATGGTGGAGGCCGAGACGAAGCTGAGAGGAATGACCGAAACGCCGAAGCCCGCCCGCGTGCGGCTGCCGAAATCCACCGTGCCGCCGGACAGGCCGCTGGCGGCGATGCGATACGCGCCGCCCGAGCGGATGAGCGAGAAGCCGAAGGAGGAGAGCGAGGTTTCGAGCGTTGCCAGAAGCTGCTCGCGCGTGACGGGGCGGGCGGAGGACAGCGTGACCGGGCCGGACAGGTCGCCGCTGATCGAGTAGTTCAGATGCAGCGCGTCGTTGAGGATCGCGCGGGCCACGTCCTTGATGTCGGTCCGGTCGAAATTCAGCGTGTACTGTCCGGCAGAGCTCGTATCCGATGAGCCGACCGGCGTCAGGCCCCGGTCCGGACCGAAGGTCTGCGTGCTGCCGGTGCGTCGTGCGGGCGATGTCGAGGTCGGGTCGGGATGTTCGCGCGGGTTGCGTGCCTGAAGATCGCTGAAGACGCCGCCTGCGAATGCGGATTCCCCGTCGCCGTCGCTGGTCTGGCACCCGGTGAGAGACCCTCCGGCGAGACAAACAAGAACGCAACACAAAACAGTGCGGCCAAATTGCATGAATGCCGGCACGCTCTCCACACCCCCAAGAGAAAAACGAGCCCCGCTCGCCATCGTATCACCTCAAACGAAAACACCTGCCTGCGCAAGCACCAAACCGGCCGGGCGCAGGTACACCACAGATCTTTCGTTAGAGCCGCCTGTCTTACGCAGGCTCGTCGGTTGCCCTGTCCGAAGAGACGAGGAATAGGGGCGCGAAGTTTCACATCTTTGACAGGCGTCGAAAACGAGAGATCCCGGCGGTGAAACTTCCTGCGCTCCGGTTTCGTCGTGTGTGTGCCGGTGATCATGTGCCGGTGCGCGCTTTCGAGCGAATGGGGAAGGGACGAGCATATGACACAGATGCAAGACGAGGGCCTTGTGCCCGCACGGACGATCGATCTTCAGGCCGGCCGCAGAGCTTTCCTGCGCTCCGCGGGCCTGATGGCCGCAGGGGCTGCGACCCTCGGCCTCACCGGCCTGCCGCAGCAGGCCGAGGCCCAGGAACTGGACGACGCGACCATCCTGAACTTCGCGCTGAACCTCGAATATCTCGAAGCGGAGTTCTACCTCATCGCCGCCTTCGGCCGGCGACTTCTGGATGGCGACACGACCGGAAACGGCCGTCTGGGCGGCGTTCTCGGTGGCCGCAAGGTCCCGTTCAAGTCGGCGCTCGTGCGCAGCTACGCGGAAGAGATCGCGCGCGACGAGCAGGCCCATGTCCGCTTCCTGCGCAAGGCGCTCGGCGATGCCAAGGTCGCTCGGCCGGGCATCAATCTGGCGACCAGCTTCACGGCGGCGGCGCGTGCCGCAGGCCTTGTCGGCGCGAAGGAAACGTTCGACGCCTTTGCCAACGAAAACAACTTCCTGCTTGCAGCCTTCATCTTCGAGGATGTCGGCGTCACCGCCTATAAGGGCGCTGCCCGCTTCATCCAGAACAAGGACTTTCTGGAGGCGGCAGCCGGGCTTCTCGCCGTCGAGGCCTATCACGCCGGCGAAATCCGCACGCTGCTGGCGTCGCGCGGCCTCTTCGCACAGGCGAACGCGATCTCCGACGCGCGGGACTCGCTCGACGGCACAACCGATCTCGACATGGGCATCGGCAGCGAGAAGAGCGTCAACATCGTGCCGACCGACGCCAATGGTCTGGCCTTCAGCCGCACGCCGCAGCAGGTCCTCAACATCGTCTATCTCGGCTCCGGCGCCAGCGAGGCGAGCTTCTTCCCGCGGAAGCTGAACGGCAACATCGCCTGATCGGAGACGAATCTCCGACAAGGACAGGCAGCCCGCCTCCGTGCGGGCTGTTTCTTTGCCGGGATACCTCCATCCGGCCGCCTTGTTTTTCCGATGGTGCACCGCAGCCGTCAATCGGTTCTTGAACCGGACCGTGTGCGGTGCTCAAAAGAGAGAAAGTCGGATGCAAGGATCGCAAGCGTGAAGAGGAGGGTGTGCCATGCAGCAGCAGACTGACGCATCTGTCCCGGGCGCGTCATCCAAGGGTGCGCCGTCCCAGGGGACGTCGGCGGCGCAATCCGTCGAGGCCTTCGAGACCTTCATGGCCGCGCGCGCCGGCGGGCTCCAACCTTCTCTGCCGAAGGGCGCAAAGCCGCTTTCGCCCGAGGAGATGTGGCGCGGCGGACGGGCGACGGCGAGCGAGATCGCCGATGCGCTCGCCGCATTTCACGCCTTGCCGCGCGGGCGGCTGGAGGCGATCGCCCGATGCCCGCATCTGATGAACGATCTGTCGCGGCGATATCTGCGCGAGGCCTATCTCTTTCCCTATGAGGAGGCCGGCGCGCCCATGCTGGCGCTGGCCGATCCCGCCCGCGACGATGCCGTGCGGGCCGTGCAGCTGGCCCTCGGCGCAAGGCCGGCGCTCCGCGTCGTCTCCTTCGAGGACATCGCGCTTCTGTTCGAGCGGGCGTCGGAGGAGACGGTGCCTGAGACCGGCGTTGCCGCGATCGAAATGCCGCAGGAGACCGGCGACAGCCTTCAGGCGATCCAGGATCTGGCGCGGGGCGCCCCTGTCGTGCGGCTGATCGACGAGATTCTGGAGCGCGCCGTCGGCGTCGGTGCGACCGATATTCATCTGGAGACCGAGCGGGATCACCTGCGGGTGCGGCTTCGGGTCGATGGCTTCCTGCGGCGTGACCAGCGGCTGCCGCTCGGCCTTGCGCCCGCCGTCCTCTCGCGCATCAAGATCCTCGCCGGTCTCGATATTGCCGATCGCCGCCTGCCGCAGGACGGGCGCGCCAATATCCGCATCGGCACGGCCGAAGCCGATCTGCGCGTCGCCGTTATGCCGACGCTGCATGGCGAAACCGCGGTGCTGCGCATTCTCTTGCGCGATAGCCGGCTGCTCGATCTCGGCCGTATCGGCATGAGCACGCGCGACCAGCGCATGTTCGAAACGCTGCTTGCCGAGCCGCACGGCGTCGTCGTCGTCACTGGCCCCACCGGCAGCGGTAAGACGACGACGCTGGCAACCGCCATCTCGATGCTCAACGATCCCGGTCGCAAGATCGTCACGGTGGAGGATCCGGTCGAGTACCAGATCCCCGGCATCCACCAGACGCAGATCAAGCCGTCGATCGGGCTGACCTTTGCCTCCGCGCTCCGCGCGTTCCTGCGTCACGATCCCGACGTCATCATGATCGGCGAAATGCGCGACCGCGAGACGGCCGGCATCGGCATCCAGGCTGCGCTGACGGGGCATCTGGTGCTGACGACCCTGCACACCAATTCCGCCTCCGATGCGGTCGTGCGCCTGATCGATATGGGCGTCGAGCCCTACCTGCTGGGCGCAAGCCTGCGCGGGGTCCTCGGGCAGCGCCTCGTGCGCCGGCTCTGTGACCGCTGCAAGGTGGGGGACGACGGCGCGCGGGACGGCCTCGTGACGCTTGCCGCCCGGCGCGGCATCCGTCTGCCCGCCGCGCTGGACGTTCACCGCGCCGTGGGATGCGAGGCCTGCGGCCAGAGCGGCTATCGCGGCCGGATCGGTATTTTCGAGGTCCTCCCGGTCGATGATGACATCCGCGCCGCCATTCGGAAAGATCCCGATCCCGCCGCGATCGCCCGCCGGGCCGAGGAACGGGGCATGACCTCGATGCTGGAGGACGGGCTGGCGAAATGTGCCGAGGGCGTCACCACCCTCGACGAAGTGATCAGGGCGACCGGATGAGCCACGCGGTCCTGTCCCACCCGAAGGCGGCGCGCGCATGAGCGGCGTCCTCTCCCGCCTCCTCCGGCCGGCAAGGCCGCTGCTCTCCGCCTTCGTGGATGCCGTGGAGCCCGTCGTCATGGCGATTTCGCCGGGCCAGCGATGGGTGGTCGTCGAGGTCTCGGGCGAGCCCGGCGATCCGCCGATGGGTGCCGAAACAGGGAACGCGCCGCCATCGCCCGACGATCTGGCCTTCTACCGCGTCTCGCGGCGCGGCACGGTGTTTCTCGGCCATGGCAGCAGCCTGTCCGACGCTGTGCGCCGTGATGTGCAAAGCCGCAGACCGGCGGAGGCGGAGCTGCGTCTTCGGGCGGATCGCGTCGTGACGACCCGGTTGATCGTGCCGGCGGAGGCGTCCGGCTTTGCCGCCGAGATCGTGGCCAGTCGCCTCGACAGGCTGACGCCCTGGCAGCCGGAAAAGCTGCTGCACGGCTTTCATGTCGCCGCGAAACCGGGCGGCGACGGTCAGGTCACGGTCGATGTCGTCGCGACCGCGCGCGAGATCGTGGCGGCCGGCATCGCCCGGCTCGCCGCCTTCGGCCTGGTGCCCGCGCGCGTCGGGTCGGCCGGCCAGCCGGTCGAGGAGCGCCTGCGCATCGATCTCCTCCGAGGCGAGAACGATACGTTGCGCAAAACCCGCCGCAGCCGTATCGCCGCGGCCACGCTTGCCGTCCTCGTCCTGACCTTTGCAGGCTTTCTCGCCTCGACGGTCGCGCTGTCGATGAGCGCGAGCGACGTGACGGAGGCGCAGGCCGCGCTGGATGCGACCCGCCGCAAGATGGTGGGAGCGTCGGGCAGCGGCCTTCGCGAGCGCGAGGCAGCGATGCTGGAGGGCAAGACCCCGGAGCGCACGAGCTTCGTGCTGATCGACCGGCTCGCGACCATTCTCCCCGAGACAACCTACCTCGACGAGCTCGACATCCTGCCGCAGAGCCTGCGGCTTGCCGGTACCTCCACCGAGGCATCGTCGCTCGTCTCGATCCTCGAGGCGGAACCCGCCCTCTCCAGGGCCAGCTTTGCAGCGCCCGTGACGCGGCAGGAAGACGGGCGCGATCGTTTCGACATTTCGGTCATCCGCGCGGGTGCGGAGGGAGCGCCGCCGCCATGACCGCGTCTCCGCCACGCTGGCAGGCGCTGCGCCTCTCGGCCATCCTCGTCTTCATCGGCCTGCCCGCGCTCTTCGTGACGCTGGCTGTGCTCAATGCTCTCCAGATCGCCGAGGGGCGCCTTTCGGTGGCGGACGCGACCCGGCAGGCCGCGATGCTGGAGCGCCGTCTTGCGAGTGCCCCGGCTTTGGTCGCAGACGCCACGCCGAGCCTCACCCTTCGACGTGCCTCGCGCACGGCCGCCATCGCAGGACTGCAACAGGCGATCCTCGACGCCATCACGGCCGCTCCCGGCCGGATCATCGAGACGTCCGCGAGCGAAGGCGAGGTGGCGGCCGGCGAGGAAAGCGACGCGATCGCCGTCACCACGACCTTTGATATCGACAATGACGGCCTTCTTCGCCTGCTCTACCGGCTGGAAAGCGGCGTGCCGCTGATGACGGTCGAAAGCCTCTCGATCCGCCGTCTTGCCCCTGCAGACGGGGCAAGTCCGGGGGATGACGGGCAGATCCGGCTGCGGGTGGAGATGTCGATCGGGACGCACTGGACGCTGGAGACGGCGCCGGAAGCCCCTGTGGAGACCGGATCATGATGTCTCCGCGCAGGCCGATCCCCCTCGTGCGACGCCGCCTTCGTCTGCCCGCCGTTTCGCCCGTTCTTGCAGCGGCGTTTCGCACGGCTCTCGTCATGGGATGGGCAGGCTTTGCGGCAGCACAGGAGATGCCGGCATCCGAAGCGGCTGGAAGCCCCAATCCCAATCCGCTGTCGGCGATCGATCCCGCATCCCTGACCGGGTTTCGCGACCGGCCCCTGTTCTCGCCGAGCCGGACCCGGCCGCCCGATCCGGTGACCGAACCCGCACCCGACGTGGTGGAGCCGCCGGCCGAACAGCCGCCGGAACCGGTGACCCTGCAACTCCTCGGCGTCATCGGCTCGCCGGATGGCGTGAGCGCTCTCGTGCGCGACGAAAGCGACGACACCCGGCATGTGCTGCGCGCGGGAGACAGCTTTCGCGGCTGGTCCGTCGTCTCGGTCGATGGTCAGGCAATGGTGCTCGAGAGTGACGGGGAGACGATGCGTTTGCCGACCTTCAAGCCGTCCGAGAAGGGGCCGGAAGGCGACAGGCCGGACGGTGAGACGGAGCTGATGCCGGACCTCGAAGGTTCCGGCACGACGCCGTAAGCGGCATAGGCCTCTACCGGTCGACGGCGGTCAGGCGCCCTTGCGACCGGCCGACACCGGTGCCCGGCGGTTCGTGAGGCGCAGAACGGTGTAGCCGAGCAGGCCTGCCACCAGCGAGCCGATCAGGATGCCCACCTTGACGCGGTCCTGCATGTCGGGATCGGAAAAGGCGAGGAGGCCGATGAACAGGCTCATCGTGAAGCCGATGCCGCAGACGAGCGAGACGCCGAAGGTCTGGCCCCAGCTCGCGCGTGCCGGCAGGTCCGCAAGGCCCGTCTTGACGAGGATCAGAACGGTGCCGAACACCCCGATGCACTTGCCGAGCACCAGCCCCGTGGCGACGCCGAGCGTCACCGGCTCCACCAGGGCGGCCAGGCTGACATGCGCGAACGACACGCCGGCATTGGCAAAACCGAAGATCGGCACGATGACGAAGGCGACCGGCTTGTGGAGGGCATGCTCCAGCCGGTGCAGAGGCGAGGTCTCGGGCGTTGCCTCCGGCGTGCCGGGCGTGCGGCGGATCGGGATGGTGAGCGCCAGAATGACGCCCGCAAGCGTGGCGTGCACGCCGGAGGAAAAGACAAGCACCCAGAGCACCGCACCGAGCGCGAGATAGGGCAGCAGGCGCTGCACGCCGGAGCGGTTGAGCGCCACCAGCGCGCCGATCACCACCGCTGCGCCGCCCAGCGCCAGAAGGTTCATGTCGGACGTGTAGAAGAGCGCGATGATCACAACGGCGCCGAGATCGTCGATGATGGCAAGTGCTGCAAGAAAGATCTTCAGCGAGGCCGGCACGCGCGGCCCGAGCAGCGAGAGGACGCCGAGCGCGAAGGCGATGTCCGTTGCGGACGGCACGGCCCAGCCATGCACCGCGACCGGATCGCGATAGTTGAAGGCGATGTAGATCAGCGCCGGAACGGCCATGCCGCCGGCGGCCGCCGCCCCCGGAAGGATACGCCGGCTCCAGGTGGAGAGCTGCCCGTCGAGAAGCTCGCGCTTGATTTCGAGCCCCACGACCAGAAAGAAGGCGGCCATCAGCAGGTCGTTGATCCAGTGCTGCAGGCTCAAAGGTCCGATATGAATGTGCAGCGCACCGAAATAGCTGTCCGCCAGAGGCGAGTTCGCGGTCAGAATGGCAAGCAGCGCCACGCCCATCAGCAGGAGGCCGCTCGATGTTTCATTGTCCAGAAACGCGCGGACGGTCGAGTGGATACGGCCCTGGGATTTGGCGGACGATGCGTGGCGTTCGGTCATGGTGTTTGGCACCTCGAAAAGGTTGGACACAGTCTCCGTAGGTTTTCGGGCAGCCGAGGGCGCACGCAGCACACGCCCACTGTCCTATACCGGCCGCCGGTCCGCAGGGCCAGCCCTTTCGGGTTGTCGTGCCGGTTGCGGTACAGGGCGCCGATGCGTTCGCTGGGCAGGGCCGCGAGGCCAATGCGCGTGCGTCTACCAGAGCTTGGTGTGACGGTTGACGTCCTTGTAGAGCAGATAGCGGAAGCGGCCGGGTCCGCCGGCATAGCAGGCCTGCGGGCAGAAGGCGCGCAGCCACATATAGTCGCCGGCCTCCACCTCCACCCAGTCCTCGTTCAGCCGGTAGACGGCACGGCCTTCCAGCACGTAGAGCCCATGCTCCATCACATGCGTCTCGAGAAACGGAATGACCGCGCCCGGCTCGAAGGTGACGATGTTGAGATGCATGTCGTAGCGCACGTCGTCCGGATCGAGAAACCGCGTCGTCGCCCAGCGACCGTCCGTATCGGGCATGGCGCTGATCTCGCAGTCGTCTTCATGGGTAAAGACGGCGGGCGGAGCCTCCAGCCCGTCGACAACCTCGAAGGCCTTGCGGACCCAGTGGAATTTTACGGGCCCGTCGCCCGTGTTCTTCAGCGTCCAGTACCGGCCGGCGGGGAGATAGGCGAAGGACCCGCTCCGCAAGGCCTTCTCTTCGCCCTCGAAGGTCACGACCATGTCGCCATCGACCACGAAGATCGCGGCGGAGGCGCGTGCATCGGGTTCCGGCCTGTCGCTGCCGCCGCCCGGTGCCACCTCCATGATGTATTGCGAGAAGGTCTCGGAAAAGCCGGTCAGCGGCCGCGAGATGATCCAGGCGCGCGTGCCCGTCCAGTGCGGCAGCACGCTGGTGACGATGTCGCGCATGACGCTGCCGGGAATGACCGCATAGGCGGTTGTGAACACCGCTTTGCTCGACAGCAGTTCGCTCTGGCCCGGCAGGCCGCCCATACTGGAAAAAAGACGCATATTCTTCATCGGCTCGCTGGTATCCGTCCTGATTGTGACGCGACACCATAAAGCGGACTGACGGGGAAAGAGAGAGGTTTCTTCGGGAAACCCAAGCTTTGCGTCTCAGGCCACGCCCCTGGTCAGCTCCGAATCGAGGCTGAGAATGAACTTCCAGAGCAGCGGGATATCGAAATGGTCGCCATGCTGCAGCATCCACGACAGGGCGGTCGCGGACGACCACGGCTTCTTGTAGGGGCGCACCGAGGTCACCGCCTCGTAGACGTCGCAGATCGTGCTCATGCGCACATAGAGCGAGAGGTCCCCGGCGGGGAGACCGTCCGGATAGCCCTTGCCGTTCATGCGCTCATGGTGATGCCGGCAGATGTCCAGCACGACACCCGGCAGGTTGGCCTGCCGCTTGAGAATATCGTGGCCGACGGCCGGATGCTGCATGACGATATCGCGTTCGTCTGCGGTCAGGGCGCTGGACTTGTTGAGGATGGTGGTGGGAATCGCCAGCTTGCCGATATCGTGCACCAGCCCTGCAAAGCCCAGCACGTGCACCAGCGGCTCCTCGAACTGCATGTGACGGGCGAAATGCACGAGCAGGGCCGACACGGCGACGGAATGGACGAAGGTCACCTTGTCCTTGGATTTCAGCCGGGTGATATCGAGCAGGATGGCCGGACTGTCGCCGATCTGGGCCGAGATGTCGCCCACGATCTCGGACACGCTCTCGATGTTGATCGGCTCGCCGCTGCGGCTCTGGTTGAAAGCGGTTTCCAGCCGCTTGACCGAGGCCTGGACGACCCTGACCGTCGCGCGGCGTTCGTCCACCACCGCCTCTCGGGAAGGATTGCGGCGCGGGGGCGTCGGGGTGGCGAAACGGCCGCTCGACCCGTCGACATCGACGCCTTTGGCAAGGTTGATATAGATGCCCGTGATCCGGCTGTTCCTGATGAGGTCGACCTCCGTCTCCGACCGCAACAGGAAACGGCGCTGGCCGAAGGGATTGTCCTGCCAGGCACCCTCGAGCGACTCGATGAACATGCCAACCCGGACCTCATCCCTCTCGATACGCTTCACCATGATGTCGTTCCCCGTTGCCTCCCTGCGTCCACCGACAGGCGTCCGCACGTCGGCGACCGCTTGTCCTACCCCCCGCCTGCAGCCAGGAACCACCCTGCTTTATAGGCTTAGGTTTTTAAGACATCACTAAGCCGGATACACAAATATCGTGTTTCTACTGTCCAACACTGTAAAAAGGCGCGGCATCGTAGAAAGGCGCAAAAGTAAGCAACACTATTTTTGGTTGTTTTGCATGTGCGAGAAAACGTTTAGCTTGCCGCAATCGGCGAAAGACGAAACTTCGTCGGGACTTACCTACGAGCGCGGTCGACCCCCGCCGGGAAAGCCGGCGAGATTGTCGTGCTGTCCTTCAAGGAAGCGATACGGTCTGTCGCTGCGCTGTCGGCGTGCCCCAGGGCAGAGACCCGTCGCCGGTTTCCTCGGTCAGAGAGGCGCGTTCTGCAGCGGTGGCCGCGCCGAGGGGCGGATGCGGGGATAGCCGAATTCCGGGTCGCGCGCCGAGAGCGCCTTGTGCAGATGCACCATCAGCCCGGCCGCAAACAGCGGCGTCAGAAGGTTGACGATCGGGACGGCCAGGAAGGCGGCGAGCAGAAGGCCCGCCATGAAGATCGTCGTGCGATGCTTGGAGCGGAAGGCCCGGGCCTCTTCCGGCGAGCGGAACCGCATGGCGGCGAATTCGAAGAACTCCCGGCCGAGCAGGTAGCCGTTGACGAGGAAGAAGGCGACCACGTTGATGCCCGGCACCAGCAGCAGGAACAGCGCGATCAGGTTGCCGACCAGCACGATGCCGAGGAATTTCAGCGTGCCTCGGATCGCCTCGCCCAACGGCAGCGCCCGCCCCGCCGGCTCGTCCGGATAATCCCGCGTCTCGATGACCTCGGCGACATCGTCGAGAAAGAATCCGGCGATCAAGGCGGTCACGGGCGCAAGCAGCAGGGCAAGCCCGAGCGCCAGACCGATACTGGCGAGGATGATGAGGATGAAGGTGAACCAGCCCGCCCATTCCGGCGTGCCCGGCAGCATCTCGGTGACGAGCGGGGCGACGAAGTAGACGAAGCTCTCGCGCAAGGCCAGCCAGAGCAGCACCAGCGCCAGGATCGTCAGGCCGAGCGTCTTCCAGAACGCGGCGCGCGTCTCCGGCGCGAAGAGATTGGCAAACGACAGGCGGGCAGCGTGAAAGATCATCCGGCGGCTCCAGGGCTTGTGCGTGTTGCAGTGCGAAAACTCATGTAGAGCGCCCGCCCGATCCCCGCAAGACGGCGCCGGCAAAGCGACGTGATGGTCTGTTTCCGCCGTGCAGAAATCGCCGGGGCCGATTTTGGTTTCCACGAGAATGCAGTAGGAGAGAACGGCAACCTCGCCGGAGCGCATCATGAACGATATCAGGACGGACCTTTCCGTCGCCAGCCTCGCCGTCCTTCTCCAGAATGGCGCCCTCGACCCGGTCGATTTAGTGGAAACGGTGCTCGCCGGCATCGCGGCCGCCGATCCGGCGATCTTCACGGAGGTTCTGGAGACGCGGGCCTTGAGCGAAGCCGCGTCCGCCGGTGCGCGCCTGAAGGCCGGCCGGTCGCTCGGCCTGCTCGACGGCATTCCCGTCGCCTGGAAGGACCTGTTCGATACCAAGGGTGCGGTGACCCGGGCAGGCTCGGTCGTCCTCGACGAGGGCCCGGCGAAAAAGGATGCCGCCGTCGTCGCGGCACTCGCAGCCGCCGGCATGGTGGCGGTCGGCCGGACCAATATGAGCGAGTTCGCTTTTTCCGGCCTCGGCATCAATCCGCATTACGGAACGCCGGCCAATGCCGCCTCTACCGACGTGCCGCGCATTCCCGGCGGCTCCTCGTCCGGCTCGGCCGTCGCCGTGGCGGCCGGTCTCGTGCCGGTCGCGATCGGCACCGACACCGGCGGCTCGATCCGCATTCCCACGGCCCTGAACGGCATCGTCGGCTACAAGGCGACGCGCGGCCGCTACGCCATGGACGGCGTCTTTCACCTTGCCGCCAGCCTCGATTCGCTCGGGCCCCTCTGCCGGACGGTGCAGGATGCCGTCTGGGTGGATGCCGCGATGCGCGGCCTCGGCAGGCCCGAAGCCGGTCGCGGCGAGATCGACGGGCTGACGCTCGTCGTGCCGCAGACCGTGATGTTCGATGGCGCCGAACCCGCTGTCGTCGCCGCCTTCGAGGCGGCGCTTTCGCGTCTTGCCGATGCCGGAGCCCGTATCGAGCGCCGGGCGGTGCCGCTCTTTGCCGAGGTCTTCGAGCTTTTCGCCCGCCACGGCGCGCTCGTGACCGCCGAGGCCTTCGCGCTGCATCGCGAACGGCTTGCCGGTCCCGACGCGGAACGGATGGACCCGCGCGTCGTCACCCGCACGCGGATGGGCGAGAAGACCGCGATGACCGATTATGTCGCACTGGCCTCCGCCCGCAGCAGGATGATCGCCGCCTTCTCCGCCATGCTCGGCCCGCGCGAACTGCTGGCTCATCCGACATTGCCCCATGTCGCGCCGCCGATCGCACCGCTTCTCGCCGATGATGCGCTGTTCGTGGACACCAATTTCCGCACGCTGCGCAACACGCTGGTGGGCAACTTCCTCGACGGTTGCGGCATCTCCATTCCCTGCGGCACCGGCGATGCCGGCCTGCCGGTCGGCTTCCTTCTCTCCGCGCCGCGGGGCGAGGATCGCCGGTTGCTGTCGGCCGCGCTCGCAGCCGAACCTGTCATCCGGGGTGATGCATGATCGTCTGTTTCGATATCGGCGGCTCCGCCATCAAGGGGGCCGTCGCCACCTCGCTGGAGGATATTCGTCCGCTGACGCGCCGGCCGACGCCGCTCCACGACTTCGATGCCTTCGTCGCGACGCTGGAGGCCGCCTTCGAGGAGGCCGGCGTCCGGCCCGAGCGCATCGCCCTGTCGATTGCCGGCGTGGTCGATCCGGACACGCAAGCCATTACCGTCGCCAACATTCCCTGCCTGCACCAGCGCCCGCTCGCCCGCGATCTCGGCGACCGCCTCCGCATGCCGGTGCTGATCGCCAATGATGCCGACTGCTTCGCGCTGGCGGAAGCCGGTCTTGGCGCCGGACGCGGACACCGCATCGTCTTCGGCGTCATCCTCGGCACGGGCGTCGGCGGCGGCCTGGTCGCCAACGGGCGACTGATCAATGGCGATGGCGGCTTTGCCGGAGAGTGGGGGCACGGGCCCGCCGTCGCCGCCACGGCCGGAAGCCCGCCGGTCGCCATTCCCGCCTTTCCCTGCGGCTGCGGCCAGAGCGGCTGCGTCGATACGATCGGTGCCGCGCGCGGCATGGAGCGCCTTCACCAGCTGCTGCACGGCGAAGCGCTGCCGAGCCACGAGATCACCGCGCGCTGGCAGGCCGGCGATGCGGGGGCCGCCCGCACGATCGAGGTTCTGGTCGACCTCGTATCCTCGCCTCTGGCGCTCGCCATCAACATCACCGGCGCGACCATCGTGCCCGTCGGCGGCGGCCTGTCCGGTGTCGCGCCGCTGATTGCGGCCATCGATCAGGCGGTCCGCGCCCGCATCCTGCGCAAATTCGACCGGCCGCTGGTCGTGCCGGGGGAATGCCGCATCGAGCCCGGCCTGATCGGCGCCGCCCTCCTCGCCCTGACGGGAGACGACCGATGACCCGTGTCCTGCTCGAAGTCTGTGTCGATGACGCGGCCGGCCTCCGCGCCGCGGTGGAGGGGGGCGCCGACCGGATCGAGCTTTGCTCCGCCCTGTCGCTCGGCGGCCTGACGCCGACCGCGGGGCTGATGCAGCTTGCCGGCCGCATGCCCGTGCCCGCCTATGCGATGATCCGCCCGCGCGCCGGCGATTTCATCTTCGGCGACACCGAGATCGCCATGATGGAGGCGGAGATCGATGCCGCGCGGCAGGCCGGCCTTGCGGGCGTCGTGCTGGGCGCGAGCCTTGCCGATCGCTGCCTCGACGCCGCCTGCCTGGCCCGTCTTACGCACCGCGCCGTCCATATGGGCCGAACGCTCCACCGCGCCTTCGACCTCGTGCCGGATCAGGCGGCAGCGCTCGACACGGCGATCGATCTCGGCTTCGAGCGGATCCTGACCTCGGGTGGAGAGAAGACGGCAGCTGAAGGTCTCGCTGCCATCACGGATCTCGTCCGCAGGGCTGGGAGCCGCCTCTCGATCATGCCGGGTTCCGGCGTCACGCTGGCGACCGTGGGGCCGCTGCTGGGCACCGGCGTGTCGGAGGTTCACGCCTCGTGCTCGGTCACCGTCCCGACGGACGATCGCCGTCTCGTGGAACTGGGCTTTGCGCCCGAAACGGCGCGCCGCACGGACGCCGCTGTCGTCAGGGCGCTCAAGGCAGCGCTCTGATCGGGATCGGCGGCAGCGATCGCTGTCAGGCCGAAAACACGGCATGGCCGCCGATATAGGTCGCGACCATGTCGAGATCGTCCGTCAGAAGGACGAAATCCGCGTCGAGCCCCGGCAGAAGCCGGCCCTTGGTGGCCGAGAGGCCGATGGCGTCCGCCGGATAGGCCGACGCCATCCGGATCGCCTCGCCGAGCGGCAGATCGAGCGTCTGGTGGACGAAGCGCACGGAGGACAGCATGTCGATGTCGGCACCGGCAAGCGTTCCGTCGGCAAGCGTCAGCCGCCCGTCGCGGCGGAAGATTTCGCGTCCGTTGAGCAGAAATCCCGTCTGGTCCGAGCCGATGGTCGACATGGCGTCGGTGACGAGGAAGATCCGGCCGGGTCCGGCTTTTGCGCGCAGCGCAATGCTCATGGACACCGGATCGACGTGAAACCCGTCGGCGATGATGCCGGCGTGCAGCGTGCCGAGATCGAGCGCCGCGCCGACACAGCCGGGCTCGCGATGCCCGAGCGGGCTCATGGCGTTGAAAAGATGGGTGACGGTGCGGGCGCCGGCCAGCGCATAGGTCGCCACCGTCTCGTAGTCGGCCGCGGTATGGCCGAGGCTGACGGTAATGCCGGCCTTGCTCATGGCGGCGACCTGCGCAAGCGTCGCATTTTCCGGCGCGACCGTGACCATGACCGCATCGAACAGAGAGGCGCAGGCGAGGATCACGTCGAGATCGTCGGCCTCCATCGGCCGGATCAGGTCCGGATCGTGCACGCCCTTGCGCGCGACCGACAGATGCGGGCCCTCCAGATGCAGGCCGATGAAGCCGGGAACGCCCTCGGCCCGCGCTTCCCGCGCGGCCGTGATGGCAAGCGTGCGGACATCCGGCGTGTCGGTGATCAGCGTCGGGAGGAGGGCGGTCGTGCCGAAGCGCGCATGCGCCGCGCAGATCGTGCGGATCGCCTCCGCGCTCGGCGCATCGTTCAGCAGCGCGCCGCCGCCGCCATTGACCTGCAGGTCGATGAAACCGGGCACGAGCAGGTGTCCGTCGGCAGACACCGTCTCGATCCCTTCAGGCAGAGCCTCCAGCGCGACGATGCCGGTGACGACGCCGCTGCCGACCAGAAGCGCCTGTCCGGCGTGCCAGTCCTGCCCGTCGAAGATCCGGGCACCGATGACGGCGAAAGCCGTGTCGTCGCGCTGTGCGTTCATCGCGTTTCCGTCACTTTCTTCAGCGCTGCCGGCTGATCCGGGTTGAAGCCCTTGGCGCGCGACCATGCCTCCACGAAGCCGTAGAAGGGCAGGATCAGGCAGAGCGCGTCGGTGAGCGGATGGCCGGTCGCGACGAAGGGCAGGGGTGCTGCGCGTCCATGGGCGTCTGCCGTCAGGAACGCGCGGGCGCCCTTGCCTGCGAGATCGTCGAGAATGCCGGTGACGGAAGCCTCGGCCGCATCGCGCGCGGCAAGGCCGAGAACGGGAAAGCGCTTTTCGACCAGCGCCACCGGCCCGTGCAGCACCTCGGCTGCGGAATAGGCCTCGGCGTGCAGGCCGGATGTCTCCTTGAACTTCAGCGCCGCTTCGCTGGCAATGGCGAGCGCCGGGCCGCGACCGAGCACGTAGAGCGAGTCGGATGTTCCGATGCCGTCGAACAGCGCGCTCCAGTCGAGCGTCACGGCGCGGGCGAGATGCATGGGCAGGTCGCGCACCGCGCGTTCGAGCGCCGCGTCCTGCGTCCAGGCCGCGAGCACGGCGAGGCCGGCGATGATCGAGTTCACGTAGGACTTCGTCGCGGCAACGGCAATTTCCGGGCCGGCCATGATGTGCACCGGATGCGTGCTTGCCTCGGCGATCGGCGATGGCAGCGTGTTGGTCAGCGCGATGGTGACGGCGCCGGCCCTGGTTGCGGCCTCCGCCATGGCAACGATGTCCGGGCTCTTGCCGGACTGCGAGATGGCGATGGAGCCAGCCCCCGCCAGCGCCATCTTCGCGCCGTAGATCGAGGCGAGCGACGGCCCGAGCGAGGCGACCGGGCGACCGGTGGTCAGCTCGATCGCATATTTCAGAAACAGCGCGGCGTGGTCGGAGGAGCCGCGGGCGATCGTCACGAGAAAGGCCGGATCGTGTGCGGCAAGCGCCGCGCCTGCGGCATCGAGCGCTGTGCGCGACCCCTCGAGAAGCCGGGCGGCCGCTTCCGGGATCTCGTTGATCTCGCGGCGCATATGGGTCTGGTCGGTCGTCATGTCGTGCATGTCCTTCAAGGCCGTCTTTGTGCCGGGCCGTCTTCAGGTGTCGGAAAGGCTGAGTTCAGCCACGAAATCATAGGCATCGCCGCGATAGAGCGAGCGGGTGAACTCCACCACGCGGCCGGATGCGAGATAGGAGATGCGCTCGATCGACAGGCTCGCCGATCCGCTGGGCACGCCCAGCATGGCGGCGTCCGAATCCCTCAGCCCGCAGGCCGAGATTCGCTGCACCGCGCGTACCGGCCGGGCGCGCGTCTTGTCGAGTTCCGCATAGAGCGACGTCGCGACCCGCATCGGATCCGGCAGGAATTCGGCAGAAATGCTCGCCCGCTCGATGGCCAGCGGCATGTCGTCGGCGATGCGCAGGCGACCGAGGCGGGCGACGAGCGCATCGGCCGGCAGGCCGAGCGTCATCATCTCGTCCGGCGAGGCGGCGAACAGGCCCCGCTCGATCCACTGGGCCCGCGTGGTCAGTCCCCGGCGCGCCATGTCCTCGGTAAAGGAGGTGAGGCGGGAGAGGGATTGCTGCACGCGCGCCAGCGGCTTGACGACGAAGGTGCCCGAGCCGTGGCGGCGCACAAGCAGCCCGTCGCGCACGAGATCGTCCACCGCCTTGCGTACGGTCACCCGGCTGATATTGGCATATTCGGCAAGGTCGCGCTCCGGCGGCAGCGCGTCGCCATGGTTGAGACGGCCCGACTGGATCGCCTCTTCCAGCGACTGGCGCAGCTTGAGGTACAGCGGACCCGCGCCCGCGCCCTGCAGGCCGTCGAGCGGCAGCAGATGCGCCAGATGATCGCTCATTGCGCCGCCTCCCTGTGGTTCGGGAATGGGTCGGATGCAGACGCTTGGACCGCGAGCGCCACGGCCCCCGTCAGGGCATCGGCGGCCGGTTCCGCGATCGCGATGCCGGGCCGGTCGGCGAGCCACGGCCTGTAGAGCGGCGCGAGGCCGCCGACGAGGCAGAGGGTGCGAACCCCGCGGGCGACGATCGCGTCGAGCGTCTGGTCGATGTGCCCTGCGGCCATGCGCACGAGTTGGACGCCCACGGCGTCGCCGGCGGCGGCCGCCGAAAAGACGCGGCCGGCGTAGCGGCCGTAATCGGCGGGGTGCGCGGTATGGGCAAAGGCGATGATGGCTTCGGGCGAGCGGCCGAACTCTGCGAGCACCGCTTCGGTCAGCGGCGTTGTCGGGCGAATGCCGTCATGGGCAAGCAGCGCCTCCTGAAGAAGGCCTTGCCCAAGCCGGGCGCCGCTGCCAAGATCACCCACCTTGAAGCCGTGACCGCCGAGCATGGAGACCGTGCCCTGTTGCCGAATGCTGTAGACGGTACCCGTTCCGAGGCTTGCCACCGCGCCATCGCGGTCGCCCAGCGCGCCCTGCAGCGCGACCAGCACGTCAGACACGATCTGCGCTCGGGCAAAGGGCAGGCGTGCGGCGATGAAGGAGACGGCGTCCGCCACATTGTTGCCGGCGAGACCGAGAACGGCGGTGGCCGCGGAAAGCCCGGACGCGGGAAGGCCCGCCTCTTGAAAGGCAGCCTCCGTCGCCAGGCGGATATGGGCCAGTGCGGTTTCCGGATCGGTCAGGATATTGGCAGCGCCGCTGATGCCGCGGCCGAGAATACGACCGTCCGCGCCGGCCACTGCCGCCCGGCACCGCGTACCCCCGCCATCGATTCCGACACGATAATGATCCATGGATAACCTCCGGCGCGATAATACCAAAAAAGGACCATTTACCAAGGTGAAAATCAACAAAATATGGAAACGTGATTTTATTCTGTCTTTACAGAACGGTAAGGCCGGTCCATCCATGGTTCTCAGTGTCGCGGCGCGTGCCGTCTTCGTTCTGCCCATTCTATTGGTATTTATTTGGACTTGTTTTTGAGGAGGTTCGCGTGGCGGACAGGACGGAAGAGCGCCATGCGCAGGCACGGGACCTCGACGTCAGGGATCCGGCCTCGGTCCTGAAGCTGCTGGCGGAAAGCCAGCAGGCCGCGGCGCGCGCGGTCGACGGGGCGCTGGGGCCGCTGGCGGCTGCGGCCGGGCGCGCCACGCAGGCGTTGCGGGGCGGTGGCCGGTTGGTCTATGCCGGCGCCGGCAGTTCGGGGCTGATGGCGATGGTCGACGCGCTCGAACTGCCCGGAACCTACGGCCTTGCGCCGCATGCGGTCGTCGTTCTCCTCGCCGGCGGCGCAGCCAGCCTTTCCGACCTGGCCGGCGGCTATGAGGACGATCGCGATCTTGGCATTCGCGACGTGGAACAGGCGGGCCTCGGTTCTCGCGATTGCATCGTGGTCGTCTCCGCCAGCGGCTCCACGCCCTATGCGCTCGGCTGCGCGGCCGCGGCGCGTGCCGCCGGCGCCGGCGTGGTGGCGATCGCCAACAATCCCGGCGCGCGCCTGTTCGATACGGCGGATGTCGCCATTCTCCTGGAAACCCCGCCCGAGGTGATCTCCGGCTCGACCCGTATGGGCGCGGGAACCGCGCAGAAGATCGCGCTCAACATGCTGTCCACCATGGTCGGCATCGGGCTCGGTCATGTCCATGACGGGCATATGGTCAATCTGCGGCCCGACAACATCAAGCTGCGCCAGCGCGCCGCCGGCATGGTCGCCGATATCGCCGGGATCGACCATGCCGCAGCGGAGCGGTATCTCGAAGCGGCCGATGGCTCGGTCAAGCTCGCCGTTCTCCTGGCATCGGGCGTCCGCCGCGATGTAGCGCAGCAGCGTCTCGATGCGGCCGGCCAGAGCCTCCGGCGTGCGCTCGCCCTTGGCGACGCACCGGAAAAGGGCTAGCGTCAGGCTTCCCGTTCGCCCGCTCGAAGGCCTTCCTCCCGTGACCCTTGCCAGTCTCCTTGCCTATGCCGCCGCCCTCTTCATCGCCGCGGCCATTCCCGGCCCGGGCATGACGGCGATCGTCGCGCGGGCGCTCGGCTCCGGTTTTCGCGATACGTTCCTGATGGGCCTCGGCCTCGTGCTCGGAGATCTCGTCTACCTCACGGGCGTGGTCCTGGGGCTCGCCTATGTCGCGCAAACCTTTACCACGGCCTTTCTCGTCATCAAGATCCTCGGCGCCCTCTATCTCGGCTTCATCGCCTGGAAGCTCTGGACGTCCGGCCTGATGGCGCAGGACGTGGAGGAAAACCGGGTGCGCACCGCGCCGGGGCTCGCCTTTCTCTCGGGTCTTCTGGTCACGCTCGGCAATCCGAAGACGATGCTGTTCTACGTCGCGCTCGTGCCGACACTGATCGATCTCGGCGCCATCGGCCCGCGCGACTACCTGTTTCTGGTGCTGACCACGTTCGCCGTCCTGCTCTCGGTGCTCCTTCCCTACATCGTGCTTGCCTCGCGGGCCCGCCGGTTCCTGCGCCGGCCGAGGGCGCTGAAGGTTCTCAACCGCGCGGCGGCCAGCATGCTGGGCGCCACGGCCGCCTATATCGCGCTGCGCACCGCATGATCCTTCTGCAAAACGCGCGTTTCGCGCAGATCTTTGCTCCTGGACACGGGAACCGCTGAAAGGCGGTTCTCGTTGATGGAAGCGCCGCATTGTAAAGTCTGCCGACCGCCTGCGGCAGGCGGAAGGCGCGCAACAGGATCTGCGGAGACACGCATGGCAGGTGAGCACAGGCCCGGGCGCGGGCGCATCTACGGTTCGATCACCGAGACCATCGGCGACACGCCCATCGTCCGCCTCGACAGGCTGGCCGCCGCTCATGGCGTCACGGCGCATCTCATGGCCAAGCTCGAATTCTTCAACCCCATCAGCTCGGTCAAGGACCGCATCGGCGTCGCGATGATCGAGGCGCTGGAGGCGGAGGGCCGGATCTCGCCCGAGCGCAGCACGCTGATCGAGCCGACATCCGGCAATACGGGCATCGCGCTCGCCTTCGTCGCCGCCGCCAAGGGCTATCGGCTGATCCTGACGATGCCGGAAACCATGTCCGTCGAGCGGCGCAAGATGCTGACGCTTCTGGGCGCGGAACTGGTGCTGACCGAGGGCGGCCAGGGCATGCGCGGCGCCATCGCCCGGGCGCGCGCGCTTCTGGAGACCATTCCCGGCGCCGTGATGCCGCAGCAGTTCGAAAACGCCGCCAACCCGGACATCCACCGCCGCACGACGGCCGAAGAGATCTGGAACGACACGCAAGGCGCGATCGACATTCTGATTGCCGGTATCGGCACCGGCGGAACCATCACCGGTGCGGGGCAGGTGCTGAAGGACAGAAAGCCGTCCCTGCACATCGTCGCGGTCGAGCCGGCGGAGTCGCCCGTGCTCTCGGGCGGTGCGCCGGGTTCCCACAAGATCCAGGGCATCGGCGCGGGCTTCGCGCCTGCCATCCTCGACACCGGCATCTATGACGAGGTCGTCACGGTCTCCTCAGGCACGGCGGTCGAGCGGGCGCGGGAGGTCGCGCGGGTGGAAGGCGTGCCGGTCGGCATCTCCTCCGGCGCGGCCCTCGAAGCGGCCCTTCAGGTCGGCCAGCGCCCTGAGAACGCGGGCAAGACCATCGTCGTTATCATCCCCTCTTTCGCCGAGCGGTATCTCTCGACGGTGCTCTTCGAAGGGCTCGGCTGACGCTCTCAGCGGGTCGCGATCCGCTCCCGCCAGAGCGTTCGATAGGCTTCCGTCTCGGCCGCAGCACCGAGGGGCGTCACGGCCGCGGCCTGTGCGGATGTCGACGGCGCGGTGCCGCCGGCGAGCCGTGCTGCCCCGAGGCTCGTTCCCGTCGAGCCCTCCAGCGCACGCACGCTCCGGCCGGAAAAGGCCGACAGTGCGGAGAGATAGAGCCCGTTCCTCGCAAACGGTCCTTCGACCAATATGGGACCCCCGGCATTCAGGAGCCGCAGGCTCTCCTGCGTCATCAGCGCGAGATACAGGCAGATCGCCACGTGACGCTCGGCATCCGACGCGCCCTCTGCCGAAACCCACGCTGCCGTCCTTTCCGGAATGGGGCCGCAGCCCGGCACGGCCGAGGGCAGCAGCATCATGCCGCGCGCGATGACGGCCCGGACGCATGCGGCGTCTGCGGCCCCGGCTTGCGCAGGCTCCAGACCGGATGTCAGCATCTCATATTCCCGCCCGCCCATGAAGCGCGCGGACGGCACCGCCCGGCCATAGGCATCGACATTCGCAAGCGTATCGCGCGCAGGGTCGAGCCGCCCGAGATCGCCGCCGACGCCGAAGGAAACCACCCAGGTGCCGGTGGAGACCACCGAGAACGGCGCCTCCCGCCCGATCAGATGGGGCAGGAGCGAGGCATTGCTGTCATGAATGCCGCAATGGACCGGGATGTCCCGTCCAGCCTCGATCCCGATCTCCGTCGCGAGCGGTGCAAGCAAAGGTCCCAGCGCCGCGAAGGCGGACTGCACGGGCGCCAGGAGCCCGGAAAGATCGAGCGTATCGACCAGCGTCGAAAACCGGCCGAGCGCGGGATTCCAGAGATCCGTGTGGCACCCGAGCGACGTCACCTCCGTCACAAACTGTCCGCTGAGCCGGCCCGACCAGTACTGCGCATAGGTGACGATGGTGCGCACCCGGGCGAAGTCGTCGGGAAAGACCGTCTTCTGATAATGCAGCTGGGCGCCCAGATTGAGCCCCATCGACAGTCGCGGCGAGAACGTCTCGGCGAAATCGGGGCGGATGCGGTCGTAGGCAGCCTTGATCGCCTGCGGATAGTCGTGCTCGTAGTCGAGCACCGGCAGCGCCAGTTCCCCGTCTCCATCGAGCAGAGCGGCCGCCGCCCCATGGGTGGTGACCGAGATCGCATCGAACCCCGGCGTGATGGCCACGGCCGTGAGGGAGGCGATCAGGAAGGCCCAGAGCGCGTCGGTGTCGTAATGCGGATAGGGATCCTGGCGCACCACGCGGTTGGTCATCCGGTGGGACACGAGTTCGCGGCCGCTGGCGGTATCGAGGACCACGAGCTTGGCATTGGTCTTGCCGACGTCGAAGACGGCGACGTTGCCAGCACCTTGCCTCATGGCTGCGCCGGCAGGTGGAAGACGGGCACGAGATCGCGCGACACCGGCGCGTTGTCGGGATGGGTCTCCATGATATCGGCCATATGCGCCCACCAGCGTTTCATCACGGGATGCTCCGGCAGGGCGGCCATGCCGTGGTCGCGCGGGCGCGAGAGCACGCCGAAGAGGGTCAGCGTCTCCGGATCGAGAAAGATCGAATAGTCGCGGACACCGGCCTCAGCGAGCAGCGCGCCGAGCTCCGGCCAGATCGCGTCGTGACGGCGGCGATACTCGGCCTCCTGCCCCGCATGCAGTTTCATGACGAAGGCGTGGCGTTCTAGCGTCGCGTCGGATGTCATCAGGACCTCGCCTTGATGCGGCGCGCGAGAATCGGCAGCGCGATGGTGATGATGAGAAGCAGGCCGATGAAGATCGACATGACGATGCCCGGCACGTTGAGAAGCCCGAGCCCGAAGGTGACGAGACCCATGACGAAGGCCGCGATGACGACACCGCCGATCGTGCCGGAGCCGCCGAGAATGGAAACGCCGCCGAGCACCACCATGGTCACGACCTCCAGCTCCCAGCCTTGCGCGATCGAGGGCCGCGTCGAGCCGAGGCGCGAGGTGAGGCAGATGGCGGCAATCCCGCTCATCAGGCCCGTCAGCAGAAACAGGATGAATTTGACCCGTTCGACCGGAATGCCGGAAAAGCGCGCGGCAAATTCGTTGTTGCCGATGACTTTCACCTGCCGCCCGAAATTCGTCGCATGCAGCAGCAGGGCGAAAAGGCAGGCCAGCACGAGAAACAGCACGAATTCGAACGAGAACACCCAGACCACGTAGCCCTGCCCGAAGAAGGCGAAGTCGGCGGGATAGCCGCCATAGGCCTTGTCGCCGAGCACGATGTAGGAAAGGCCGCGAAACAGGCTCATCGTGCCGATGGTGACGACGATCGAGGGCAGCTTCATGCCGGAGACGAGGACGCCGTTGACGGTGCCGCAAGCCAGCCCGACGCAGAGGCCGATGCCCACCAGCCCGGCCGCGCCCACGCCCGCCTGGGCGGCCGCGCCCATGGCGGTCGAGGCCAGCGCGATGATGGCGGCGACCGAGAGGTCGATCTCCCCGGCGATGACGAGCAGCGCCATGGCAAAGGCGATCATCGCCTTTTCGGTGAAGTTGAAGGTCGCGTCGGAGAGGTTCCAGGCATCGAGAAAATAGGGCGAGGCCAGCGAATTGAACACGAAGATCGCCACCGCGACGCCGAGCAGCAGCACCTCCCAGCTGGCCAGCAGCCGGCGGAACGGTGTGCCGAGCCGGTCGGGAATGGCGCGTCGCGTCGGCTGCGACGGGTCTGGTTCGGGAGATGTCGAGAGGATCGCGCTCATGCCAGGGCCTCCTTGCCGGTGGTTCCGGTCTTTTCGGGATTGATGTCCT
Organism: Rhizobium quercicola; assembly: GCF_021168455.1. Taxonomy (NCBI): domain Bacteria; kingdom Pseudomonadati; phylum Pseudomonadota; class Alphaproteobacteria; order Hyphomicrobiales; family Rhizobiaceae; genus Rhizobium; species Rhizobium quercicola. The sequence continues at coordinate 257,969 of NZ_JAJOZR010000008.1, read as the reverse complement.
CGGCTGCCCGGTTGCGCAGGATGATCCGCCCGCGATGGCGCTCGCGCCGCGCATTGAAGACGACCGCGAGAATGATGACCGAGCCGGAGATCGCCATCTGCGTGAAGGGCGAGATGCCGATCACGGGCAGCGCATTCTTGATGACGCCGAGGAACAGAGCCCCGAGCACGGTCCCGATGACGGTGCCCACCCCGCCGGCAATCGAGATGCCGCCGATGACGCAGGCCGCGACGCTGTCGAGTTCGAAGCCGATGGCGATATCGACATAGGCTACCGCATAGCGTGACACCCAGAGATAGCCGCTGAGACCGGCAAGCGCGCCGGACAGCGTGAAGGCGAGAAAGCGCGTATAGCCGACATCGATCCCCGCATAGACGGCGGCAACGGGATTGCCGCCCGCCGCATAGGCCGAGCGGCCGAAGGGCGTGTAGCGCGCCATGAGAGTGACGAGCACGACGACGAGCACCGCGACCCAGGAGAGAACCGGGAGCCCGGCGATGCCAAGCCGGGGCACGTTGAGAAAGTCCGGCGTCATCTGGTGCGCGTTGACCCAGGCGCCGCCCGAGAGGACGAAGGCCATGCCGCGATAGATGGTGAGCGTGCCGAGCGTGACCACGATCGGCGGCATTTCGAGCCGCCAGACGAGGAAACCGTTGATGGCGCCAAGAGCCGCCCCGATGCCGATGGCAAGCAGGATGAGGAGGACGAGCGGCAGGCCCGGCACGGCCGCGTTCAGCATCGCCACCGCCATGCCGCTGAACGCGAGGTTGGCGGCGACCGAAAGGTCGATCGACTTCGTCAGGATGACCGTCATCTGCGCCAGCGCGAGGATGATCAGGATCGCCGTATCGTTGAAGATGACGCCGAGGTTGCGCGGATTCCCGAAACCGGGCGCGCGTGTCGAGAACGCGATCACCATTAGGGCGATGATGAGGAAGAGCAGGGTTTCGCGCTTTTTCAGAAAGGTCATGGGCTCCTCCTCACGCGTTGCCGGTGGCGGCGCGCACCAGCATTTCCGGCGTCAGCCCGGTGCGCGGATAGATGCCCGCCGACAGGCCTTCCTTCATGACCATGACCCGGTCCGCCATGCCGAGGATCTCCGGCAGTTCCGACGAGATCATCACGATCGACAGGCCCTCGGCGGCAAGCTCGCTGATGAAGGCGTGGACGGCGGCCTTGGAGCCGATGTCGATGCCTTTGGTGGGCTCGTCGAGAAGGATCACCTTCGGCTGGGTCGCGAGCCACTTGCCGATGACGACCTTCTGCTGGTTGCCGCCCGACAGCGTGCCGACGGGCACGGACAGGGCGGCGGCGCGCAGGTCCAGCCGCTCGGCATATTTGCGGGCCAGCGCGAACTCGTCGGCAAGCCGCAGGAAACCCGCGCGCGACGTCCGGGCGAGCGATGGCAGCGTCATGTTCTGGAAGATCGGCATCGGCAGCGCCAGCCCGTGACGGCCGCGCTCCTCCGGCACATAGACGATACCGGCGCGGATGGCGTCGCGCGGCGAGCGGATCGTCACCGGCCGGCCCTCGATCTGCATGGTGCCACTTGTCGGCACCGTGATGCCGAACAGCGACTGGCAAAGCTCGGAGCGCCCGGCGCCGATGAGGCCGTAGATGCCGAGGATCTCGCCGCGGCGAAGCGTGAACGAGATATCGTGGAATTCGGTCGGATGGCTGTAGCCGGACACCTCGAGCACCGGTGCGCCCGGCGTCACCGCGATCTTTGGAAAGGCGTCGGCCACCGTGCGCCCGACCATCAGGCGGACGATGTCGTCCTGCGGGGTCGCCGCCAGCGCGCCGTGCCCGACGGCCTTGCCGTCGCGGAAGACCACGTAGTTCTCGGCGATCTCGTAGACCTCGTCGAACTTGTGGCTGATGAAAAGGATGGCTTTGCCCTGGCGCTTGAGGTCGCGCACGATGCGGAAGAGATCGTCGATCTCCTTGCGCGACAGCGCCGCCGTCGGCTCGTCCATGATGACGATGCGGGCCTCGATGGAAAGCGCCCGCGAAATCGCGACCAGATGGCGCTGCGCGATCGACAGGTCCTTCAGCCGGGTGGTCGGCTCGATCGTGCTTTCGAGCGAGCGCAACAGGTCGCCCGCGCGCCGGTTCATGGTCGCCCAGTCGATGGTGCGAAAGCGCGTGCGCGGCGCATGGCCGAGGAAGATGTTTTCGGCGACCGTCAGCTCGTCGAACAGCACGGTTTCCTGGTGGATGGCGGTGACGCCGGCGTCGATGGCCGCCTGCGCATCGGCAAAGACGATCGGCGAACCGTCGATCCGGATCTCGCCCTCGCTCGGGCGATAGATGCCGGTGAGGATCTTCACGAGCGTCGATTTGCCGGCACCGTTCTCGCCGATCAGCGCGGTCACCGTGCCGGGATAGAGCGCGATATCGACGCCGTCGAGTGCCTTGACGCCCGGAAAGATCTGGGAAATGCCGCGCATTTCCAGAATGGCGGGCGCAAGCGTGCGATCCTCGGCGACGGGGTGTTGAAGGGCCATCATGTCCATGTCCGGTCGGAAAGAGAGGACCGGCGGCGCTCGTCGAGCGCCGCCGGATCGTCTGGAAGATCAGAAGACCTTGGAGAACTGGTCGATGTTTTCCGCATTGTAGACGAAGGGATCGGCCATGGCGGCCTCGCCATTGTCACCGACCTTGATCTTGCCCATGCGGCCAGCCTCGATCTCCGAGCCCGGCGCGCCGTCCGTGTCGCCCTTGACGAGGTGGTAGGCGATCTGGGCGGCGGAGTAGCCGAGATCGATCGGGTTCCAGATCGCGAATTCCTTTGTCGCGCCCGACTTGATGGCGCCGGCCATCTCGGAGGGAAGACCGAGACCGGTCACGTAGACCTGGCCGATCTTGCCGGCATCCTTGACGGCCTGGGACGCCGCAAGCACGCCGACCGTGGTCGGGGCGACGATGACCTTGACGTTCGGGTTGGAGGTCATGAGGCCCTGGGCTTCGCGGTAGCTCTTGTCCGAGAGGTCGTCGCCATAGACGGTGGTGACGAGGTTCAGGCCGGGGAAGTCCTTCAGCTGCTTCTTCATTTCCTCGATCCAGATGTTCTGGTTCGTGGAAGTCGTCGTGGCCGAAAGAATGGCGAAGTCGCCCTTGCCGCCGTCGAGATGGTCCTTGACGAGCGTCAGGCACATCTTGCCGATCAGATCGTTGGACGACGGGTTCAGCTGCAGGATGCGGCCTTCCGGTGCCACGCCCGAATCCCACGAGATGACCTTGATGCCGCGCTGTGCGGCCTTCTTCAGCGCCGGGACGACGGCGTCGGGGTCGTTGGCGGAAATGGCGATGGCGTTGACGCCCTGGGCGATCAGCGCGTTGATCACCTCGATCTGGCCTTCGGCCGTCGTCGAGGTCGGGCCGGTATAGATGATCTCGACATCGCCGAGTTCCTTGGCCGCTTCCTGCGCGCCCTTGTTGGCGGCTTCGAAGAAGCCGTTGCCGAGCGACTTGACGACGAGGCCGATCTTGACCTCGGCGGCGTGCGCGGCCGAGCCGAAGGCGGCCATGGCGAACACCACTCCGATGGCAAGCTTTTGTGCGAGTTTCATGCTGTCTTCCTCCCAGTTGACGATAAGTGCCCGGCCGCTCATGCGACCGATGCGGTGTGATCCTTCGTATCCGACGCCGACACGGCAACCGTGATCAGCTTGACCCCCGCGGCCTCCACCATGCGCACGGCCTCCTCAGACACGGCGCTGTCGGTGATGATGGTGGAAACGTTTTCGAGCGGGCAGAGGATGAGGCTCGACCGCCGGGCGAACTTGCCCGAATCGATCATGACGACGAGCTCGTCGGCCTGTCGCATCAGGCGCTGCTCGCTCTGGATCACCAGCGCGTCGGACTCCATGATGCCGAGCGCGCTGGCCCCTTGCGCGCCGACGAACATGCGGCGCGCGGAAAAATTGCGGATGGCGTCGTTTTCGAACGGCGAGAGAATCAGGCTCTGGTCGCGATAGATCGTGCCGCCGGGCACCGTCACCGTGCATTTGGAATGCTTGACGAGGTGCTCGGCGATCGCGAACGAATTGGTCATGACCTGCAGCCGCCGGGCCGCCATGAAATGCACCATCTGGAAGGTCGTCGTCCCCCCGTTGATGATGACGGCATCGCCCTCCTCGCAGAGATCGACGGCCATGCGGGCGATTGCGCGCTTTTTATCGGAGTTGATCGATTCGGAAACCTTGAAGGGGCGTGCTGCGAGATTGCCGATCTGCGGCGGATGCACGGCTTCGGCCCCGCCGCGCACCCTGCGGAGTTTCCCCTGAACATGCAGCGAGGCGATGTCGCGGCGAATGGTCGCCTCCGAAGCATCCGTCAATTCCGCAATATCCTGCACCGTCACCACAGGCTTTTCCTGGACGGCGCTCAAGATGATGCGGTGACGTTCGCGTTCGTGCATGGGTGTCTCCTCGACAGCGAGTTATGCGAATTCAGCAGGGACTGTCAATCAATAACGATCATAAATTTTAAGAGTGCGCTGCAACATGAACATTTATGATCGAATATGATTGACATGATCGGTTCGTCTGCGCGATATCGTCGGCAAGACGGGGCCGACCTGCGTTCGACGCAAGGGTTCCGATACCATGGGAGGATGACATGTCGGAACAGAGCCACCGTCTCGAAAGCCGTTGGGACGATGCGATCGCAAGCGCTCTCGATGAGCCGGGCAAGCTTCTTTATCGCTCCAACCTGTTGGGCGCCGACAAGCGCATCACCAATTACGGCGGCGGCAACACCTCCGCCAAGGTGACCGAGACCGATCCGCTGACCGGCGCGCCCGTGCGCGTCCTCTGGGTCAAGGGCTCCGGCGGCGACGTCGGCACGATCAAGATCGACGGTTTCGCCACGCTCTATCTCGACAAGCTGGAGGCGCTGAAAACGATCTACAGGGGCATCGAGGACGAGGATCGCATGGTCGGCTTCCTGCCGCATTGCACCTTCGCGCTCAACCCGCGCGCCGCGTCCATCGACACGCCGTTGCACGGCTTCGTGCCCTTTACCCATGTCGATCACATGCATCCCGACGCGATCATCGCCATCGCCGCGTCGAAGAACTCGCGTGAACTGACGAAAGAGGTGTTCGGCGACGAGATCGGCTGGCTCCCCTGGCGCCGTCCGGGCTTCCAGCTCGGTCTCGACCTCGCCGCCTTCGTCGCCGCCAACCCGAACGCCAAGGGCGTCGTGCTCGAAAGCCACGGCCTCTTTACTTGGGGCGACGATGCCAAGGCCTGCTACGAGCTGACGCTCGACATCATCAACCGCGCCATTGACTGGCTCGCGCCGAAGACCGAGGGGAAGACCGTCTTCGGCGGCGCGGTCGCGACCAGCCTGGAAGACGCGCAACGCCATGCGATCGCCGCGCGCCTCATGCCGGAAATCCGCGGCCGCATCGGCCGGGAGGAGCGCAAGCTCGGTCATTTCGACGATCAGGTCGCCGTGCTCGAATTCGTCAATTCGGCCGATCTCAAGCGCCTCGGCGCGCTCGGCACCTCGTGCCCGGATCATTTCCTGCGCACCAAGATCCGCCCGCTGATTCTCGATTTCGACCCTGCCGCCGACGGCAGCCTCGACGCGGTCGTCGCCGGTCTCGATGCGGCGCTCGACGCCTACCGCGCCGACTACGCCCGCTATTACGAGGCCTGCCGCCACGACAATTCGCCGGATATGCGCGATCCCAATCCGGTGATCTTCCTCATTCCCGGCGTCGGCATGCTCTCCTTTGCGCGCGACAAGGCGACGGCCCGCATTGCCGGCGAGTTCTACGTCAACGCCATCAACGTCATGCGCGGCGCCTCCACCGTGTCGGACTATCAGGGCCTGCCCGAACAGGAGGCCTTCGACATCGAATACTGGCTGCTCGAGGAGGCCAAGCTCCAGCGCATGCCGAAGCCGAAGAGCTTGGCCGGCCGCGTCGCTTTCGTCACCGGCGGCGCCGGCGGCATCGGCCGGGCCACCGCGACCCGCCTGATCGCGGAGGGCGCGTGCGTCGTGCTCGCCGATATCGATCAGGCCGCGCTCGATGGCGCGCAGGCCGACTTCGCCAAGCGCTTCGGTGCGGATGCGGTGCGCAGCGTCAAGCTCGACGTCACCGATGAGCAGCAGGTGGCCGAGGCCTTCACGCAAGGTCTGGTCGCGTTCGGCGGGATCGATATCCTCGTCTCCAATGCCGGCATCGCATCCTCCGCACCGGTCGAGGAGACGGACCTCGCGATGTGGAACCGCAACATCGACATCCTCGCGACCGGCTATTTCCTCGTCTCGCGGGAGGCCTTTCGCCTGTTCCGTCGCCAGAAGCTCGGCGGCAACATCGTCTTCGTCGCCTCCAAGAACGGCCTTGCGTCCTCGCCCAATGCGTCCGCCTATTGCACCGCCAAGGCCGCCGAGATCCATCTCGCCCGATGCCTGGCGCTCGAAGGCGCGGAAGGCGGCATCCGCGTCAACACGGTCAATCCCGATGCGGTGCTGCGCGGCTCCAAGATCTGGGACGGCGAGTGGCGCGAGCAGCGCGCGGCGTCCTCCAAGATCGAGGTCAGCGATCTGGAAGAACATTACCGCAAGCGCTCCCTGCTGAAGGTCAACATCCTGCCCGAGGACGTGGCCGAAGCCATCTACTTCCTCGCCTCCGACCTGTCGGCCAAATCCACCGGCAACATCATCAATGTCGATGGCGGCAACGCGCAGAGCTTTCCGCGCTAGAGTTGAGGAGGGAGGAGACCATCATGACCGATCATCGTATCGCGCCCGACCTCGTCGCCGCGCACAATCAAAGCCGCGCCGCGTCGCAGGCGGCGGATTATCAGGCCCTCGGCGAGCACCTGTCGCGCCGGGGCATCGACATCGAAACGGTGACGCGGAAGGTCTCGGCCTTTCATGTCGCCGTTCCCTCCTGGGGGGTCGGCACCGGCGGCACGCGCTTTGCCCGGTTTCCGGGCATCGGCGAACCGCGCGGCATCTTCGACAAGCTGGCGGACTGCGCCGTCATCAACGAGCTGACGCGCGCCACCCCCGGCGTCTCCCTGCACATTCCCTGGGACAAGGCCGACCCGGCCGAGCTTCTGGCAGCAGCGGAAGCCTATGGCCTGCATTTCGACGCCATGAACTCCAACACCTTTTCGGATGCGGAAGGGCAGGCGCTCTCCTACAAGTTCGGCTCGCTCAGCCATGCCGATGCGGGAACGCGGGCGCAGGCGGTGGAGCATAATCTCGACTGCATCGAGATCGGCCACGCCATTGGCTCGAAGGCGCTGACGGTCTGGGTCGGCGACGGCTCGAATTTCCCCGGCCAGAGCCATTTCACCCGCAGCTTCGAGCGCTACCTCGCCTCGATGGGCGACATCTACGCCGCCCTGCCGGACGACTGGCGACTGTTCTCCGAACACAAGATGTACGAGCCGGCCTTCTATTCCACGGTGGTGCAGGACTGGGGCACGAGCTACCTCATCGCCTCGACGCTCGGGCCCAAGGCCCAGTGCCTCGTCGATCTCGGCCACCACGCGCCCAACGTCAACATCGAGATGATCGTCGCCCGGCTCACCCAGTTCGGCAAGCTCGGCGGCTTCCACTTCAACGATTCGAAATATGGCGACGACGACCTCGATGCGGGCTCTGTCGATCCCTACCGGCTCTTCCTCGTCTTCAACGAACTGGTGGATGCCGAGCACCACGGCATCAAGGATTTCGATCCGGCCCACATGATCGACCAGTCGCACAATGTCACCGACCCGATCGAGAGCCTGATCTCCAGCGCCAACGAGATCCGTCGCGCCTACGCGCAGGCCCTGCTTGTCGATCGCGAGGCTCTGGACGGCTATCAGGACGACAACGATGCGCTGATGGCCTCCGACACGCTGAAGCGGGCCTTCCGCACCGATGTCGAGACAATCCTCGCCGAAGCCCGCCGGCGCGACGGCGGCGCCATCGATCCGATCGGCGCCTATCGTGCGAGCGGCTACCGCAAGCGGATCGGCGCCGAGCGCCCTGCGGCCCGCGCCGGCGGTGGCGGCATCGTCTGAGCGGTCAGCGCGGACGCCTCACGGCGTCTGCTGACCCGTCGCCGCCCCGGCCGGCGGCTGGTCGCGCACTTCGCCCGGGCTGGACACGAACAGATAGACGCCGGCGAGCACCGCCCCGGCGATCAGGATGGTGATGACGAAGGTGATCATCTTCTTGAGGGCCGGTGCCTGTCGTTCTGCCATGATGTCGTCCGTCTCCTGTGGGGTGGAGGCCAAACCCGCGAAAGGGCGGGAGGGTTCCCGGGCAAGGCCGGTTTCCGCCGCGACGCTTCGTCCGGAATCGGACCGACCGGCAGATATCCGCCCTTTGCGGGCACATCTTAAGGTCGCGTTCACACGGGTAGCGTCTTATCCAGCGCAGAGACAGTTGGAGAGTTCGATGCCAGCAAGCTGCCAGGGATGTCGCGACGGCGCCGACTTCCACATTCCCTTTTCCATGGCGTTCCAGCCGATCGTCGATGTCGTGTCGAAGACCACCTTCGCGCATGAGGCGCTGGTGCGCGGCACCGCCGGCGAGGGCGCCGGCACGGTCCTGTCGGCGGTCGATGACCAGAACCGCTATGCCTTCGACCAGCAGTGCCGGGTCAAGGCCATCGAGCTTGCCGCGCAGCTCTACGGCGCGCAGAGCGACGTCGGTCTGTCGATCAACTTCCTGCCCAATGCCGTCTACGAGCCGCGCGCCTGTATCCGCCTGACGCTGGCCGCCGCCGCGCGAACGAAGTTTCCGCCGAAGAACATCATCTTCGAGTTCACCGAGGGCGAGATCCTCGACACGGCCCATCTTCTCAACATTCTGAAGACCTATCGCGAAATGGGCTTTCGCACCGCGATCGACGATTTCGGCGCCGGCCATGCGGGGCTGGCGCTGCTGGCGAAGTTCCAGCCCGATATCGCCAAGCTCGACATGGATCTCATCCGCGATATCGACACGGACAAGGTGCGCCGGACGATCGTGCGCCACACCGTCTCCATGCTGCACGATCTGGGCGTCACCCCGCTGTGCGAAGGCATCGAGACCGAGGGCGAGGCCCGGACACTCGAAGATCTCGGCGTGCGCCTGATGCAGGGCTATTTCTTCGCGCGCCCGAGCTTCGAGGCTCTGGCCCAGCCGGCGCTCGGGCCGATGGCCGTCCCGCACTGACCGTCGGGAGGCGCGTCAGCCGATGACGCCGGCGCGTCAGCCGATGACGCGCCTGTACTCGGCCTCGGCAAAGCCGTAGGAGCCGCCTGCAAGACGCTCGAGACCCTGGCGGTCGCGAAGCGTCACCGTGCCGCGGCTGGAGCGGATCAGCGCCTTGCCTTCCAGGATATGCAGCGCTGTCGTCACGCTCGGCCGGCGAACGCCGAGCATCAGGGCGAGGAAGTCGTGCGTGAGCGGCAGGTCGTCGTCGCCGGTGCGATCATGTGCCATCAGGATCCAGCGTGCCAGCCGCTCGTTGATCGTATAGCGCGCATCCGCAAGCGCCGTTGAGGCCACTTGCATCATAAATGTATGGACGAACTTCAGGAGGGCGCTGCGGATCGCGGGATGATCCTGCAGGATGCGTTCGAACGCCTCCGCGCGGATGCGCAGTGCCGGCCCGCCGATTTGCATGAAGGCCTGGTGCGGCGCCTCGCCGACGCCCAGCAGCAGCGGCAGGCCCGACAGGCCTTCCCGACCGATGCAGCCGATTTCGACCCGCTGTCCGCCGGAATCCCGGATGACCTCCGAGGAAAGACCGCCAAGAAAGAAATAGGCGTGGGAGATTGTCTCGAAAGGCTGGTGCAGGATCTGCCCATGCGCAAGGTCGATCGGCTCGAGGTCTGCGAGCAGGATGTCGAGATCGGGCGGAGAAAGGGACGCGAGAAGGCCGTTCTTCATGAAGATGGGCGGTGCTCTGAAATAAGAGTGTCGGTCAGCGCATGATGGGGGACGGCGGGAGCCGAAACTGCGGCGGTCGATGACCACATGCGGTGGTGGGTCGGAAGCCGCAGGGAGCGTGCGGAAGGAGCCCGTTTCGGCCTGCGCATTACGGCAAGATATCCTCCATCGCCTCGTCATAGGTCACGGATGCCAGAATTTCCCCGGTCTCGTCCCGGATCTGGATCGAGGTCAGTTCGAGCTTGCTTTCGGTCTGCAGATGTTCGGCCGCGATCTCTCTGATCGCCCGCTCGGCTTCCCGCTTCGCATCCTGAAGCGATAGGAGTTCGGCACCCTCCAGATCGTCCAGGACCGCATTCCGCTCGACGATCTGAAAGTAGTATCTTGCCATGCGAATGCGGACTCCCAACGGCCTGTCGCCGATAGGCTCGCAACCGGGGATGCCGTCGAAAGTTCCCGGCGAAATGCCGTCGCTCCACGGAAACGATCGTCGGCCTCCTCCATCAGTATGCGGCCATATTCCCGCGGGATCGCAAAGGCGCTTGATCTTTTGTTCACGAGCGCCCTGTAATCACGGTCGTCTCCCTTTGGTGAGGATCGAAAGCCTTGGTCGAAAAAGAAGCAACGCTGCATCTGTCGCAGCTCATGGATGCCACCGATGTCATGGTTGCCGTCTATGATCAGGACGACCGGTTGCGCTTTGCCAATTCCGCCTTTCGTGCGGCCTGGCATCTTGAGGACGGCGAGCGTCCCCTCTGGTCCGACCTCATGCGCCGGAATTTCGCCGCCGGGCGCGGCACGATCATTTCGGCCGAGGATTTCGATGCCTGGCTGCGCTCGGTTCTCGGACGGCGGGGCAAGACCGGCTTCCGTGCCTTCGAAACCGATCTTCACGACGGCCGCTGGCTCTGGATGACGGAAACCATGCAGCCGGATGGCTGGATGCTCTGCGTGGCATCCGACATCACCTCGCTCCGGCCGGACGAGCGCGAGCTGCGCCAGGCCCGCGACATGGCGATCAAAGCCGCCGAGACCGACGAGCTGACCGGCATCGCCAGCCGGCGCTTCGTCATGTCGAAGCTCGAGGCCCTCGTGAAGACGGCGCCGGCCGAGGCTTCGCTGCCGGCCGGTCAGACGGCCGCGGTCGGATGCGTCGCCGTTCTCGACATCGACAATTTCAAGTATATCAACGATCGCTTCGGCCACAGCATCGGCGATGCCGTGCTCATGGATTTTGCCGCGACCATCCAGCGCCTCGTGCGCAAGACGGACGTTCTCGGGCGGGTCGGCGGCGAAGAGTTCGTTCTCGTCCTGCCGAACACCACGACATGGGAGGCGGAGGCGATCATCGGCCGCATGCTGGTGGAGGTGCGGCAGTCCCGCCCGGTGCGCGAGCAGGTCAGCTTCCGCTACACCTTCTCCGCCGGGCTTGCCAGCGCCCGGGCAGGCGACGATCCGGCCGATCTCTATCGGCGCGCCGATCTCGCCCTCTATGCCGCCAAGATGCGCGGCCGCGACCAGATCGGCATCGATATCGACGGCCACCGGACCAGCGGATCGGCCGGCAGCTGACGCCCCCGACCGACGTCGTCGGCCTCATGCAAACAACAGGCCCAGATGGTAGAACGCCGCCGAGATGAGGGCTGCCGCCGGCATGGTGACGATCCAGGCGATCACGATGTTGCCGGCAAGGCCCCAGCGGACCGCCGAGACCCGGCGGGCGGCGCCGACGCCGATGATCGCGCCCGTGATGGTGTGCGTGGTGGAGACGGGAATGCCGAGCCATGTCGCCCCGAACAAGGTCAGCGCCCCGCCCGTTTCCGCGCAGAAACCCTGCATGGGGTTCAGCCGCGTGATCTTCGAGCCCATGGTGTGCACGATGCGCCAGCCTCCGAACAGCGTGCCGAGGGCCATGGCCGACTGGCAGGTGATGACCACCCAGAACGGCACGTAGAAGGTCGATCCCAGATAGCCCTGGCTGAAAAGCAGGACGGCGATGATGCCCATGGTCTTCTGCGCGTCGTTGCCGCCGTGACCGAGCGAGTAGAGCGAGGCGGAGATGAACTGCAGGACGCGAAAGCTGCGATCGACGGCAAACGGCGTCTGGCGAACGAAAATCCAGGAGACTGCGAGAACAAGCACCAGCGCCAGAAAGAACCCGATGGCCGGCGAAAGGAAGATGGCGCCGACCGTCTTTCCGAGCCCGCTCCAGACGATCGACGAGAAGCCGACCTTGCTCAGCCCCGCCCCGACCAGCCCGCCGACCAGCGCATGCGAGGAACTCGAGGGAATGCCGAAGATCCAGGTGACGATGTTCCAGACGATGGCTCCCATCAGCGCGGCGAAGATCACCAGAGGCGAGACGATGCCGGGATCGATGATGCCGGTGCCGAGCGTTTCCGCGACATGCAGGCCGAAGAACAGGAAGGCGATGAAATTGAAGAAGGCCGCCCAGAGGACCGCATATTGCGGCCGCAGCACGCGCGTCGAGACGATCGTCGCAATCGAATTGGCGGCATCGTGAAGCCCGTTCAGGAAATCGAAGAACAGGGCGATCGCTATGAGGCCGACCAGCAGCGGAAAAGCCAGAGACGCGTCCATCAGACGTTCTCGATCACGATGCCGCTGATCTCGTCGGCCACGTCCTCGAACCGGTCGACCACCTTTTCCAGCTCGCCGTAGATCTCGGCCCCGACCAGATAGGCCATGGCATTGCCGGACGCGCCATGGCGCCGGAAGAGGTCCTTGAGGCCCATCTCGTGCAGTTCGTCGGAGCGTCCCTCCACCCGGGTCACGTCCTCGGCAATGGTGCTCAGCCGCTGCGCATTGGCCCCGACCTTGTCGAGCAGCGGGATGGCCTCTGCGATCAGGTTGGCCGCCTTGACGATCTCGCCGCCCATCTCGCGCATCACCGGGTCGAATTCCGTCTGCTCGAACAGCCGGATGGTCTTGACCGTCTTGTGCATCATGTCGATGGCATCGTCCATCGACTGGATCAGGTCCTGGATATCGCTGCGATCGAACGGGGTGATGAAGCTGCGGCGCACGGCGAGAAGCACCTCGCGGGTGATCGCATCCGCCTGGTCCTCGAGCGCGATGATGCGCGCGCCGTTCCTCTCGCGGTCGATGCCGTTGAGCAGGTCGTTCAGCGCCCCGGCGGCCTCCACGACGAGCCGCGAATGCGCGGCGAACATATCGAAGAACCGGTCTTCACGGGGCATCAGCTTTCGGAATAAGCTCATCATGTCAGTCGGCCTGCACCATTATGTAAGTGTCACAAAACTGTCATAAATGGTATCGGCACCGTCTAGCAACGCAGAGCGTCGACGTCACGGCATGAAACTTCGCAAAAAGGTTACGAAGAAGCAGACGAACCAGGCGGGTCATCTGTTGCAGCAGCTGGCAACCATGCCGGCAAAGCTGTTCCAGGGCACGTTTCGCCAGCAATATGGCGCCGTCTGCTTTCGTTATGTCGGGAGCGGCAATGCGATCGAGATCCTGGTGATCACGACGCGGGAAAGCCGGCGCTGGGCCATACCCAAGGGCTGGCCGATGAAAAAGAAGAAACCTTATCGCGCCGCCGCGCTTGAGGCCTGGCAGGAAGCCGGCGTCCGCGGCCGCACGCGCAAGAAGCCGATCGGCCGCTATACCTATCTCAAATGGCTCGACGACGGCGACGTCGCACCCTGCATCGTCGATCTCTTCCAGATCGAGGTGCAGAGCGTCAGCAACGATTTCAAGGAGCGCGGCGAGCGCGTGCTCGCCTGGGTCACCCCCGACGAGGCCGCCCGCCGGGTGCGCGAAATCGAACTGAAGTCGATCCTCGTGGAGTTCAAGCCGCAGGGAGCGCGGCAGCCGGGCGATGGGCCCGGCGGTTGACGCCGCATGCCGGCAACGGTCCTCTTGTTTCCGGCGCAATGCCGGGACACGGTTCCGTTGGGCGCGACGCGCCGCCGCCCGTCAGGCCGAGAAGCTGACCCGCACGCCGCGCTGGCGGAAATAGGCCTGCATCATCTTGCGGCCCGAACGGTTGTTCTGCGCGAGCTTGGCGGGATCGAACACGGCCTCTGCCGCACCTTCCCGGGCAAGCGCCGCCTTGAGGCTCGCAATATGGTCGTCGATGTCGGCATTGTCCGACTGGAGCGATGCATAGATCTTCTCGGTTACCTCGGCCACGGTCTGTTCGCTCACGATATCTGTCCCTTCTGTCACGAAGCCGGTCGGATATCACGATTTGGAGAATCGCCAAACTGCAGACTGCGGATGTCGATCGGCGGTCCCGGACGACATGAGGCCCGACATTCGGAAGAACATCCCGCGGCGGACGGAACGGAGAAGCACGCGTTCAGTTGCGGAGGTGTCATTCCCAATGAAAGGTGACCGAAATGTTCATGCGCGTCGATCAACTGCAGGCAGAACTGCCTGCGCCCAAGCGGGCGGATCCGAATGCCGCGGCCGCCCTGCAGGAGCTGCTGGGCGGGAAATACGGCGAGATGTCGACGCTGGGGAACTATATGTTCCAGAGCTTCAACTTCCGCTCGAAGGAAAAGCTGCGGCCCTTCTACAGCCTCGTCGCCAGCATCACGGCCGAGGAGCTCGGCCATGTCGAGCTCGTCAGCAACGGCGTCGCCATGCTCGCCAACGGTCCGGACAAGAAGGATGGCGACGCGGGCGATGGCGGCGACATTTCCGGCGCGCCGTGGGAGGACATGAAGGATATCCGGCTTGCAGCCGCGTTCCTGTCGGGCGGCGGCGGTGCCATGCCGGTCAACAGCAATGGTGCATCCTGGAACAACGACTTCATCACGACGACCGGCAATGTGGTGGTCGATCTCCTGCACAATTTCCATCTGGAATGCGGCGCGCGTCTGCACAAGCTGCGCGTCTATGAAACCCTGACGGATCCGACCGGCCGCGAGGTCTGCGGCTATCTCCTCGTGCGCGGCTCCGTCCACGCGCATGCCTATGCCCTGGCGCTGGAAAAGATCACCGGCGTGAAGATCAAGGACTTCCTGCCGACGCCGAACATTCCGCTGAGCAAGATCCCGGAATGCCAGAAATATCTGGACGAAGGCTCCCACCGCCGCCTCTACACGTTCAGCCCAAAGGACTACAAGGAAATGGCGGGCATCTGGGGCAATGGCGAAATGGCCCTTCCGGCCGACCCGCCAGGCGAACTCGAAGTCGTCGACGGTATGCCGGAAGGCGGCAAGATCCACCAGCTCGTCGGCGTCCCCTCGGCATTCACCCCGGATTACGCCCCCGAAGAAATGTTCGAGATCGCCCAGAAACTCTACAAGAAGTCGCGCTAGCACATGTCCCGTCTAAGCGGAGTCGCTTCGACACGGGGTAATGCGGCACGGAGAATGGACGACAGCATTACCGGTGAACCCGCGTTCACCGGTAATGCTTCAGGCATCTGTTTCCTAACGCTTGAAACGACAGTCTGCGGCCCTCTCGTGGGCCGCAGATCTCCCCTGCCCGATAAAGCGGATGCTGTCGCAAGTCTGGTCGCGGGCGAGGTGAGACGAAGGGAATGGCCGGCATCCATCCACCTTCTCGATCGATATCGGTGGAATCTGCGACGCGCTTGACCTCGAGGCCGCACAAGGCAGTGCGGAAGTTCTTTCGCTCCGCAAGAATAAGGCGCTGGCTCAAGCCCGACCAAGGGTGGTCGCGGTCATCGATCAGCCTTTCAGAAAGGCGAGCCTCTCGTCTGTCCGACCGGGCGCGATGGAGAGAATTTCGACGCTGACGACACCCTCGGCGACGAAGGGGTCGTCCTGCACACGCGCCTCGATCGCCTCGAAAGACGCATTGTGGGCGAGGATGGCGCCGCCTGCGCTCGGTTGAAGGCTGCCGGTCAGCAGGAAAACGCCGTCGTCGAAGCCGCGTTGGATCCAGGCATTGTGCCCGTCCATGAACAGTGGCGCTTTGGTCTTGTCAGCAAAGCGAAGGGTGATGACGAACATGGTCTCTCCATCAGGCAGGTTGGTAGACATGGACAGGGGATCCGACCGGGCATTGGGCAAGCAGCCACGCCTCGATGCTTGCGATTTCGCGGCGGATAAACACCTCGTCGCGGAAGGCGGTGGCAAGCGTCGCGACGCCCTGGCTGCGCATCAGAACGTGAAGGGCCAGCGCATCGGCATCCGCTTCGCGCCCGAGCCTGGTGAACTGGCGACGAAGCCAGTCGCGGAACAGGGAGAACAGACCGGTCGCATCGTCTTTCGCCAGATGATCGAGCTTCGCCAGCTCGTCGCAGAGCGTACCGACCGGGCAGCCATAGGCCATGATCTCGGCCCGGTTCGTAATGAGGATGTGGACGAAGTTGCGGATGCAGTCCGTGGGAGACGCCGCGTCCTGCTCCCAGGCCGCCAGCATGGCGCGCGTCTGTTCCATGCGCTGCGCGATCACCGCATCGAGAATCTGGTCCTTGGTCTTGAAATGGTAATAGAAATTGCCGCGCGAGAGGCCGACATCCGTGGCGATCCGCGCAAAGGACGTCGCTTCGAATCCCCGTTCGTAAAAAAGCTGGTCGGCGACATCCACGATCCGCTGGCGGGTTTCACTGGCGCTCATATCTGACCTCCACGAACACGGCGCTGACGGCAAAAGCCATGACAACGCCGTAGGACATTCGACCTAAACTTGATTAGGTCGAATGTCCTACGGCGTCAAGAGACGCGGATGAGCATTTGCGCGACGTTGCAGCCGGCGAGATGAAAACGCATGCCGAGGCAGGTAAACGGCGACGATGCCATGCGATCGTCAACGGGCTTCTGCCGTGTCTGGACGGCGGGCAGCAGGCATCTCGCACGCTCGGATCGGTCTAGGAAGAGCGATCGGCGCCGTTCGGCACCAAACAGGTCAAGATTGGGCATTCCGGACAAGGATGGCGGACAGGGAGGGATTCGAACCCTCGGTACGCTTTCACGTACACACGCGTTCCAGGCGTGCGCCTTAAACCACTCGGCCACCTGTCCTTAGATCTCGTCACCGCTGGTTTGGGCGGTGAGATTGTTGCGTGGATGGCGAGGGATCGCGATCGGGTGCAACGGTTCGCCGAAAATCCTATGACGGGAAAATCCTGCGAACGGCGCGATATATACCGATGATCTCAAAGCGATCAACCGAAATCTGACAGTTTTTTCGACGGGGCGACACGCCTTTCCCTTCATGCCGCGGAGGGCTTGCGCCGGGGTGCCATTGCGCTTGGGCGCGGACAACCTATCTTATCCTTTAATGTCGGCACCGCGTGCCGAGAAAAACCGGCGCCGGCAACGGCCGCAAGAGTACCGAGGGCACCAGGGACTGGGGGCGGGTGATGGCAATTCTCTTCAGGCTCGTCAGCGTTCTCGCGCTTCTCGCAGCGCTTCTGGCCGGTACGGTGGATGCCGTGCGCTCGGTGTCCGAAACGGCCGTGGTCATGACGCCGCTCGGGATTGCGGTCGCCTCGATCAGCGCGTCCGGGCTCGAGATGATCTCCGGGCTCGAGATGATCGAGGCGCTGGAGCGTCCGGGCGGCAGTTTCGCCGTGTTGCAGCCCATCGTGCGCTGGTGTCTGCAGCAGCCGGCCTTTGCAGTCTTTCTGGTCGTGGCGCTGTTGTTCTGGATGGCCGGGTACCGCCCGGCGCGCAGGCGGCGACTGGCCTGAAACCGTTTTATCGGCTGCCGTTTGCCAGATGCCTTTTGTGAAGGCCGGCGGGACGGCAGGGCGCAATCCCCACGGTCTTCGCCGCCGTTCCGCCGACGACACGTATTTCGACGTAAACAACCCATTCTGGAATGGAGACGAATCACATGTTTCTGACCGAGCTTTTCAGCAAGAAGACCACCATGCCCGAGCCGCAGAATGCGCTTCCCGGGCGCGAGGCGCCCTTGCCGACCGCGACGCACCACACGGTCAACCGGCAGCCGCTCAAGGGCCCGTATCCCGAGGGCATGAAGACCGTGCTGCTCGGCATGGGCTGCTTCTGGGGCGCCGAGCGCCTGATGTGGCAGCTGCCCGGCGTCTACGTCACAGCGGTCGGCTATGCCGGCGGCTACACCAAGAACCCGACCTATCAGGAAACGACGACGGGGCAGACCGGGCATACGGAGGTCGTTCTCGTGGTCTACGACCCCAAGGTTGTCGGGTTCGGCGAGATCCTCAAGGTCTTCTTCGAGGAGCATGACCCGACCCAGGGCATGCGCCAGGGCAACGATGTGGGCACGACCTACAGGTCGGCCATCTATGTCGAAGACGAGGCGCAGCTTGCCGAAGCCAAGACCGCCCGCGATGCCTATCAGGCCCAGCTGAAGAAGGCGGGCCACCGCGAGCCGATTACCACGGAAATCGCGATGGCCGGCACGTTCTATTTCGCAGAAGCAGAGCACCAGCAGTATCTGGCCAAGAACCCCAATGGCTATTGCGGCCTGCGGGGCACGGGCGTGAGCTGCCCGGTTCCGGCCCTCTGAGGCACGACATCTGGAAGCCTTTCTCCAGGCGATGGCGGCAGAGCCTGCCATCGCCATGCCATTGCGTCCGTGACCGTTTCGGGCTAATACATGACATTCACTTTCATGTTTTAACCGCCGGGACGCCGCGACAGCGCCGATGACCTTCCAGCCCAGGATGAACAACAGGATTTCCGGTTTCGACGTGATCGGAACTTGGAACCGGCGCACCTATGCCGGCGTCGTTGCGGACCTCTGGGACGTGCAGTGCGCCCGGCTGGCGGGCGGGCTTTACGTGGCGGACGCGCCCCGGCTTTTCGTGGTGCTCGAAACGCTGGGAGACCCTGCGCGGCGCCTGTCCATGGCGCCGATGTCGACGGGCACGGCCTGCGCCAAGGACCACGGCCTGCCCGGCGCGCCCTGCCGGCGCCTGTCCTATATTCCCGCCGGCATGGAGCTGCGCGCCGAGCTTCAGGGCATCAGCGCGATCCGCCATCTCGATCTGCATTTCGACATGGCCGCACTCGGCCAGCGCATCGGCGGCGAGCTCGATCCCCTCGTTCTCGAGCAGCCGCGTCTGATGTTTGCCGATCCCCGCCTCATCGCCCTGGCCGACCTTCTGGCGGCCGAATGCGCCAATCCCGATCCGCTGCACGACCTCTATGGCGATGGCTTGGCCCTCGGCCTCTTCATCGCCCTGATGCGTCTTCCCCCGCCCAGCCGGCGCTTGCGCGGCGCGCTCGCGCCCTGGCAGCTGCGGCGGGCCACCGAGTTCATCGAGGCGCACTGCCTGCGCGGGATAAGACTGGAGGAGCTAGCCGGCCTCACCGGCCTTTCCCAGTCGCATTTCAGTCAGGCCTTCAAGGCCTCGACCGGCATGCCGCCGCACCAGTGGCAGATGAAGGCGCGCATTGAGCAGGCAAAATCGCTGCTGTCCGCCCGCAAGGCGAGCCTCAGCGAGGTCGCCGCCGTCACCGGCTTTGCCGATCAGGCGCATTTCACCCGGGCTTTCCGCAAGATGTCGGGCACCACGCCGGGCCGGTGGCTGCGCAGCCGCTGATGTGGGAGCGCCTCTGCCGCGTGGCGGATTTGCCGCAGTCCCGCCGGAGAGGAGGCTGGCGAGAATATCGCCTCGGAATCGTTCAAAATCCGCAAAACGGATCAATCCGATCGCGCGTCCTTGCGCTATGCGAAACATGAGAAAACGCCTCATCTTCTTGGGGCGACAGGGCCGGAGGGAACAGGTGTCGGGGCTGTTCCCCCGGGTGGCCGAGATGGGGTGACGATATGACGGGGACACGAAACAAGAACCGCAAGGCGGCCTGGCGCGCCGGGGCCGCAGCCATAGCCTGTGCGGCCGGCGCATCGGCATCCTTCGCGCAGGAGCCGCAGGGCCAGACCCAGCAGCCGACGCAGCTCGAAGCCATCGTCGTGCGCGGCGGGCAGGCGGCAGAGGGATCGGCAACCGGCCCGGTCGAAGGTTACGTCGCGCGCGACACGACGGCGGGCTCGAAATCGGCGCTGCCGGTGACCGCCGTTCCGCAGTCGGTCTCCGTCATCGGCCGCAAGGAACTGGACGACCGCGGCGTCGTCACCAAGATCGACGAAGCGCTGCGCTACACCGCCGGCGTCACCACCGAGCCCTTCGGCGCCGATCCGGATACGGACTGGTTCTACATCCGCGGCTTCGACGCGACGCAGTCCGGCGTCTTTCTCGATGGCCTCAATCTCTATTCCTACGGCTTCGGCGGCTTCCAGACGGATGCCTACATGCTGGAGCGCGTCGATGTGCTGAAGGGCCCGGCATCGGTGCTCTATGGCGGCGCGACCCCCGGCGGCATCGTCGATCTCATCCGCAAGCGCCCGCAGGACGAGGCCGTTCGCGAGGTCGAGGTCGGCATCAACAATTTCGGCAATGCTTTCCTCGGCTTCGACGTCAACCAGAAGGTCAGCGATGCCGTGACCTACCGCGTCACCGGCAAGGTGGCGGGCGGCGAGGAGGAGAGCGACTACGCCCATGACCTGCGCGGCGTCCTCATGCCGCAGATCCGCTATCAGCCGGACGACGCGACCAGCCTGACCGTCTATGCGACGCTCTCCGGCCTCGACCAGCGCCACACCGGCAACGGCTTCCTGCCCTACGAAGGCACGGTGGTGAACGCGCCCTTCGGCAAGATCGACCGCGACGCGTTCTTCTCGGAGCCCGATCTCGACACCGGCCGCTACGACCAGCAGATGATCGGCTACGAGGCCGAGCACACATTCGACAACGGGCTGAAGCTCTCGCAGAACCTGCGCTACAGCCATCTCGACAAGCACGAAGTGCTGTTCTACCCGTTCGGCTACGTCAACACGACGGATCCCGCGGCGCCCAACTATTACGACCTCTACCGCGTCGGCTTCGAGCACACGAGCAAGGTGGACAGCTTCGCCGTCGACAACCGCGCCGAGATCAAGCTCGACACCGGCCCGGTCGAGCACACCCTGCTCGCCGGCCTCGACTACAAGCATTACCGCCTCGATCAGGTCCAGGCCGTCCCGGCATGGCCGGCGGCGGCCACGCCGATCGATCCCGTCGATCCGATCTACGGCCTGCCGCAGCCGGGCCTGAGCGGCGTCTACCTCGATCAGGTTCTCACCCTGCAGCAGGTGGGCCTCTATGCGCAGGACCAGATGCGTTTCGGCGACGGCTTCCTCGTCACGCTCAACGGCCGCTACGACTATGTGGACACGCAGTCCGACGCGCGGATCGGCACGAGCTACCGCAACCATGACAGCGCGCTCAGCGGTCGCGCCGGCCTTGCCTACGAATTCGACAACGGCATGACGCCCTATGTCAGCGCCGCCACCTTCTTCAACCCGCTGATCGGCACCTCCTATCTCGGCGGCGCGCTGAAGCCGGAAGAAGGGTACCAGGTCGAAGCCGGGCTGAAATACGTGCCCACCGCCATCGATGGTCTCTTCACGGTGTCGGTGTTCCAGATCGTCAAGGAAAACGTGGCGCTGACCCGGCCGGACTTCCTGCAGGAGCAGCTGGGCGAGGTGACCTCCACCGGCATCGAGCTGGAAGCCAAGGTCAATCTCGACGCGCACTGGTCGCTGCTCGGCTCCTATTCCTATACGGATCTCGAGATCACCGAGGACCTCAATCCGGCCCTCGTCGGCAACCGTCCCTATCTCGTGCCGAAGAGCCAGGCGGCCGTCTGGGTCGATTACACGCTGACCGAAGGCGCGCTGGACGGCATGAGCATCGGCGGCGGCCTGCGCTATCAGGGCACGTCGTTCGCCGACAACGAGAACACCCGAGAGGTGCCGGATGCGCTGCTCGCCGACGCCGCCATCCGCTACGAGAAGGATGGTTGGGGTGCCGCCCTCAACGTCGCCAACCTCTTCGACAAGGACTACGTCAAGAGCTGCCAGGGCGTTTCCACCTGCGGCTATGGGGCCGGCCGCACGATCACGCTGAAGCTCAGCAAGGCGTTCTGATCCCCGCCTGCGAAGGCTCGTATCACCCGTGAACGACAGGAACCGTGGCGCATCCGGAGAGGAATCGCCGCGGTTCTCGTCGTTCGCGGATCGGAGGATGAAAGTTTTACCAGTTGAAAAATTTCGGGTGTATTTTCCCAAAGCCCGTGCAAGGATATACCTCAACCAAGCCCGCCACACAGCGCGGCCGGTTCCGCAGACATGCTTCCGATACAAGAGAAGCGTGCGGGAGGACCCAGAAAACACATGGTAACAAACAGGGCTGCACAATGAAGAAAACCCTCCTCGGTCTCCTTGCTCTCTCGATGATGTCGGCCACGGCGCTGGCTGCCGACATCAAGCCCGCGGTCATCTACGACCTCGGCGGCAAGTTCGACAAATCCTTCAACGAATCCGCCTTCAACGGCGCCGAGAAGTTCAAGGCCGAAACCGGCATCGCCTATCGCGAGTTCGAAATCGCCAATGACGCGCAGCGCGAGCAGGCGCTTCGCCGCTTCGCCGGCGACGGCAACAGCCCCATCGTCATGGCCGGCTTCTCCTGGGCCGCCGCGCTCGAAAAGGTCGCCGCCGAATATCCCGACACCAAGTTCGCCGTCATCGACATGGTCGTGGACAAGCCGAACGTGAAGTCCGTGGTCTTCAAGGAGCAGGAAGGGTCCTATCTCGTCGGCATCCTCGCCGGCCTCGCCTCCAAGTCGAAGACCGTTTCCTTCGTCGGCGGCATGGACATTCCGCTGATCCACAAGTTCGCCTGCGGCTATATCGGCGGTGCCAAGTCCACCGGCGCCGACGTCAAGGTTCTTGAAGCCTATACCGGCACGACGCCGGAAGCCTGGAACGACCCGGTCAAGGGCGGCGAGATTGCCAAATCGCAGTTCGACCAGGGTTCGGACGTCGTCTACCACGCGGCTGGCGGCACCGGTGTCGGCGTCCTGCAGGCGGCAGCCGATGCCGGCAAGCTCGGGATCGGCGTCGACTCGAACCAGAACGCCATGCAGCCCGGCAAGGTCCTGACCTCCATGATCAAGCGCGTCGACGTCGCCGTCTACGACAGCTTCATGAGCGTCAAGAACGACACGTTCAAGGCCGGCATCTCCAATCTCGGCCTCAAGGAAGACGGCGTCGGCTATGCCGTCGACGACAACAACAAGGCGCTGATCACGCCCGAGATGCAGGCGGCCGTCGACAAGGCGAAGGCTGACATCATCGCCGGCACGCTCCAGGTCCATGACTACATGACGGACGAAGCCTGCGCCTATTGAGGCGATCCGCGAGACGGGGAACGCTGTCGGTCCGTGCGGCCGGCAGCGCCGTTCCCGTTGATGGCGTCCTAGTAATGGGGCGGCCGCGTGATGGCCGGGGCTTCGAGCGAGGTCTCCTCCAGTGTCAGGAACCGTTCGGTCAGCCGGTCCAGTTTCGAGCGGACCTGGTCCACGATCTTCCACTGTTCGGCAAGCTGCTGCGACAGGTCCTCGATCACGCGGGCCTGATGCGCGATCGTTTCCTCGATGGCCGTCATCCGTGTCTCGTCGCTCGTCATGATCGTCATCCTCTCTTTGTCACTGGCGGATCGTCTGCTCTCGCTATAGAGGGTCCGCCCGGCGGAAGGTCAAACGCGAAACAGCCGATCCGCTGATTTAGCGCTTCCGATCGCCATGATCGATGTTAGCCTTAGGCTTCCCGCTTTCCTTAAAGCGGGCGGTCGGACAATCAAGCAAGCACCCGGCGGCACGGCCTGCCGACAACGGGTGCCGGGAACGGGATGCGGCTGCCATGAGCGATATCGCGATTGAGCTTCGGGGCATCGACAAGAGCTTCGGCCCTGTCCACGCCAACAAAAATATCAACCTCGTCGTCAAGAAGGGCACGATCCACGGGATCATCGGCGAGAACGGTGCCGGGAAATCGACCCTGATGTCGATTCTCTACGGCTTCTATCAGGCCGATCGCGGCGATATCCTCGTCGATGGCAAGGTGCTGACGATCAGGGACCCGAACGCGGCGATCGCGAGCGGCATCGGCATGGTGCACCAGCATTTCATGCTGGTCGAGAACTTCACCGTGCTGGAAAACGTCATGCTCGGTGCCGAGGACAGCCCGGTGCTCAACGCCTCGATCTCCAAGGCCCGCATCGAGCTGAAGCGGCTGGAGAAGGAATATGCGCTGGAGGTCAATCCCGATGCCATCATCGAGGAGCTGCCGGTCGGCCTGCAGCAGCGCGTCGAGATCCTCAAAGCCCTCTACCGCAAGGCCGATATCCTCATTCTCGATGAGCCCACGGGCGTTCTGACGCCGCCGGAGGCCGATCACCTGTTCCGCATTCTCGAGCAGCTGAAGAACGAGGGCAAGACGATCATCCTGATCACCCACAAGCTGCGCGAGATCATGGCCGTCACCGACGAGGTCTCCGTCATGCGCCGCGGCGAGATGGTCGCCACGCGCGCGACGGACAGGACCTCGGTCGAGGAGCTGGCCGAGCTGATGGTCGGACGGCGCGTTCTGCTGCGGGTGGAAAAGGGTGAGGCCCGCCCCGGCGACGTCAAGCTTTCGGTGCGCAACCTCACGGTTCGCGACGGCCGCGGCGTCACCATGGTCGACGATGTTTCCTTCGACATCCGGGCCGGCGAGATCGTCGGGATTGCCGGCGTCGCAGGCAATGGCCAGTCCGAGCTTCTCGAGGCCATTGCCGGCATCCGCCGCGCGACCGGCGGCACGGTGGAACTCAATGGCTCCACGGTCGATGTCACCGGCCTTGCCGACCCGGCCGAGCTGCGCACGCGCGGCCTCGCCCACGTTCCGGAAGACCGCCATCATGTCGGCCTCGTGCTGAAGTTCGAGGAGAGCGAGAACGCCATTCTCGGCTATCACCGCGATCCCGCCTACAAGAAGGGCGCCCTGCTCGATATCGCCGCGATGCGGGCGGATGCGGAGGCGAATATCGCCAGATACGATATTCGTCCGCCGAACCCGCGCCTGAAGACGGCGAATTTTTCCGGCGGCAATCAGCAGAAGATCGTGCTGGCGCGCGAGATGGAGCGCAATCCCGATGTGCTGATCATCGGCCAGCCCACCCGCGGCGTCGATGTCGGCGCCATCGAATTCATTCACAAGCGGATCATCGAGATGCGCGACCAGGGCAAGGCCGTTCTCCTGGTCTCGGTCGAGCTCGACGAGATCCGCGCTTTGTCGGACCGGATCCTCGTGATGTTCGCCGGCCGCGTCGTCGGCGAGCGGACGTCCGACGCCGGCGAGGGCGACCTCGGCCTGCTGATGGCCGGTGTCGAAAACCGCGTCGAAAACCGCATGGAGGCCGCCCGGTGAGCAACCCTTACGCCACGCTGCCCGGCTGGGCCGAATACGGTCTCATCCCGCTCGTCAATCTCGTCGTCGCCTTTCTTGTGGCCGGTCTCGTGGTGCTCCTCGTTGGCGAAAGCCCGCTGGAGGCCGCCTACCACCTGATCAACGGCGCTTTCGGCCGCGGCGAATATATCGGCTTCACGCTCTACTACGCCACGACCTTCATCTTCACCGGCCTTGCGGTCGCGGTCGCCTCGCATGCCGGCCTCTTCAACATCGGCGGCGAGGGACAGGCCTATGTCGGCGGCATCGGCGTCGCGCTCGTCTGCCTCTGGCTCGACCGCATCACGCCCTGGTACGTCGTCTTTCCCCTGGCGATCCTCGGTTCGGCCGCCTTCGGCGCGCTGTGGGCGTTCCTGCCCGGCTGGCTTCAGGCCAAACGCGGCAGCCACATCGTCATCACCACCATCATGTTCAACTTCATCGCCTCGAGCCTGATGGTCTATCTGCTGACGCGGGTGCTCAAGCCGCTCGGCTCCATGGCGCCGCAGACGCGCACCTTCGAGGCCGGCGGGCAGCTGCCGAAGCTCGACTGGCTGCTCGGCCTTTTCGGGCTCGATATCGGCAATGCGCCGTTCAACATCTCGTTTCTGCTGGCTTTGCTTGCGGCCTTCGGCTGCTGGCTTTTGATCTGGCGCACCCGGCTCGGCTACGAAATGCGCGTCATGGGTCATAGCCCCTCGGCCGCCCGCTATGCCGGCATCAAGGATGCGCGCATCACCGTCATCGCCATGATGATCTCGGGCGGGCTCTGCGGCATGATGGCGCTGAACCCGATCATGGGCGAGCAGTTCCGCATGCAGCTCGATTTCGTGCAGGGCGCCGGCTTCGTCGGCATCGCGGTCGCCCTCATGGGGCGCTCGCACCCGGCCGGCATCATTCCCGCCGCCATCCTCTTCGGCATGCTCTATCAGGGCGGCGCCGAAATCGCCTTCGAGATGCCCACCATCTCGCGCGACATGATCGTCATCATCCAGGGCCTCGTCATCCTCTTCGCCGGTGCGCTCGAAAACATGTTCCGCCCGGCGATCGGCCGCATCTTCGCCTCTGTCGCAAGCCGCGGATCTGCATCGTCAGCCGCCAAGGGAGCCTGATCCATGGATGTCTTTCACATGCTGGTGACGGTGCTGGAATCGACCATCCGCGTCTCCGTACCCCTGATCTTCGCAGCCCTCGGCGGCCTCTTCACCGAGCGCGCCGGTGTCTTCGACATCGGGCTCGAGGGCAAGATGCTGGGCGCCGCCTTCGCCGCCGGTGCGGTCGCGGCCGTCAGCGGCTCGGTCTGGGCCGGGCTTCTCGCCGCCATCCTCATCTCGGTCCTCCTGTCGCTCGTGCACGGCTATGCCTCCATCACCCAGCGCGGCAGCCAGATCGTCTCGGGCGTGGCGATCAACTTCATCGTCTTCGGCTCCACCGTCATTCTGGGCGAAGCCTGGTTCCGCCAGGGCGGCCGCACCCCGGCGCTGGCCGGAGACGCCCGGTTCGCGACCATCACCTTCCCCTTCGCCGAGGAGATCCGCCCGGTTCCCGTCATCGGGCCGATCTATGCCGATCTCATCTCCGGCCACTTCTTCCTCACCTACCTCGCCTTCGCCATGGTGCCGATCACCTGGTGGATCCTCTACCGCACCCGCTTCGGCCTGCGCCTGCGCGCCGTCGGCGAAAATCCGGGCGCGGTGGATACGGCCGGCATCTCGGTCGTCTGGATGCGCTATCGCGCCGTCATCTGCTGCGGCATTCTCGCGGGCCTCGGCGGCGCCTACCTGTCGCTCGCCATGACCGCCGGCTTCGTCAAGGGCATGACGGCCGGCAAGGGCTATATCGCGCTCGCCGCGCTGATCTTCGCCAAATGGAAGCCGCTCAACGTCATGCTCGCCTGCCTGCTCTTCGGCTTCCTCGATGCGCTGGCCATCCGCCTGCAGGGCAATCCGCTGCCGCTCATCGGCCAGGTCCCGGTGCAGCTCATGCAGGCGCTGCCCTATATTCTCACCGTCATCCTGCTCGCGGGCTTCATCGGCAAGGCCGTGCCGCCCAAGGCCGGCGGTGTCCCCTATGTCAAGGAGCGCTGATCCCATGGCGACCGATCTCTTCGAAGCTGCCCGCAAGGCCATGGCGCTCGCCCATGCACCCTATTCCAAGTTCCCCGTCGGCGCGGCCATCCGCGCCGAGGACGGCACGATCTATGCCGGCGCCAATATCGAGAACCTCTCTTTTCCCGAGGGCTGGTGTGCCGAAACCACGGCGATCAGCCACATGATCATGGGCGGCGCCCGCAAAATCCGAGAAGTCGCCGTCATCGCCGAAAAGCTGCCGCTCTGCCCGCCCTGCGGCGGCTGCCGTCAGCGCCTGTCGGAATTTGCCGAAGCCGGCACGCCGATCTATCTCTGCGACGAGACCGGGGTGAGGAAGACGGTGACCCTGTCGGACCTCCTGCCGCATTCCTTCGCCACCGACACCATCGGCTGAGCGTCCTCTCCGAGGTTCCCAAGTCTCTCACGGCTTGCGAGGCCGCGATTGGCTTTGCCAAACGGCACCAAAACCTCTACCGCATCAGGACCGAACCCGCCCAAGGGAGGCACCTATGACACTGGAAGCCAGCAACCGGCAGCTCGCCTCTCTCGCGCTGTCCCTGCTCGACCTGACCGATCTGAGTGACGACTGCACGCCTGAGGCCATCGAGGCGCTGTGCGCCCGGGCGCGCACGCCGCATGGGCCCGTTGCCGCCATCTGCATCTGGCCGCGCTTCGTGGCACAGGCCCGCGGCATTCTCGGGGCGTCGAGCCCGGTGCGCATCGCAACCGTCGTCAATTTTCCCTCGGGCGACCTGCCGGTGGATGACGTTGTGGCCGAGACCACCGGCGCGATCGCCGACGGGGCCGACGAGATCGACCTCGTCATTCCCTATCGCGCCTTGATGGCCGGCGACGAAGAGGCGGTGCGCGAGATGATCCGCGCCGTCCGCGCGGCCTGCGGGGAAACTGTGGTTCTCAAGACGATTCTGGAGACGGGCGAGCTGAGGGAGCGCGGGCTGATCCGCAACGCCTCGCACCTCGCCATTCAGGAGGGTGCCGATTTCATCAAGACCTCCACCGGCAAGGTCGCCGTCAACGCGACGCTGGAAGCGGCCGACATCATGCTGACCGCCATCCGCGAGATGGGCCGCCGGGTGGGCTTCAAGCCGGCCGGCGGCGTCAGGACCGTGGCGGACGCCCGGCTTTATCTGACGCTCGCCGCCACCATTCACGGGCCCGACTGGCTGATGCCCTCGACCTTCCGCTTCGGGGCGTCGGGCCTGCTCGGCGATATCCTGTCGGTCATCGAGGGGCGTGAGTCCCTTGCCGCACCAGCGGCGTATTGAGGCGATGATCCCGCAAGAAATCATCCGCCGCAAACGCGATCGCCTCGCCCTTGCGCCGAGCGAGATCGCCGATTTCGTCGCCGGCATGGCCGACGGCTCCATTGGCGACGCACAGGTGGCGGCCTTCGCCATGGCGACATGGTTTTCCGGTATGACCAGCGCCGAGACGGTGGCGCTGACGGTTGCCATGCGCGACAGCGGCACGGTGCTCGACTATCACGCGCTCGGCCGCCCGGTCGCCGACAAGCATTCGACCGGCGGTGTGGGCGACAATGTCTCGCTCATGCTCGCGCCGATCCTGGCCGCCTGCGGCCTCGTCGTCCCCATGATTTCCGGCCGCGGCCTCGGGCATACCGGCGGCACGCTCGACAAGCTCGAATCCATTCCCGGCTATCATATCGCGCCGTCCGCCGAGACCCTGGGCCGCGTCGTGGAAAACGTGGGTTGCGCCATCATCGGGCAGACCGCGGATCTCGCACCGGCCGACCGCAGGCTCTACGCGATCCGCGACATCACCGCGACCGTGGATTCCGTGCCGTTGATCACGGCCTCCATCCTGTCCAAGAAGCTCGCGGCCGGCCTCGGCTCCCTCGTGCTCGACGTCAAGGTCGGCAGCGGCGCCTTCATGGCCTCCCTGTCGGAGGCCGAGATCCTCGCCCGCTCGCTGGTGGATGTCGCCAACGGCGCGGGGCTGCGCACCACGGCTCTCATCACCGACATGAGCGAGCCGCTGGCCGATGCCGTCGGCAATGCGCTGGAAATCCTCAATTGCCTCGCTTTCCTGCGCGGCGAGAAACAGGGCACGCGCCTGGAACAGGTCGTCATGGCGCTGGCGTCCGAAATGCTGCTGGTGGCCGGCGTCACCTCGGGCCCGGTCGAAAGCCAGGATGCGGCGCGGCGGGCGCTGGAAAGCGGCGCGGCCCTCGACATCTTCGGCCGCATGGTCTCGGCGCTGGGCGGGCCTGTGGATTTCGTGGAGCGTCCGGACGCCTATCTGGCCGCAGCACCGGTCATCCGGCCGATTGCGGCCGACCGTGCGGGCGTTCTCGGCACATGCGACGCCCGTGCCATCGGCCTCTCGGTTATCGCGCTTGGTGGCGGACGCACCCGCGCCGATCAGTCGATCGATCACAGCGTCGGCTTTTCCGATATTCTGCCGCTCGGCACGCGTGTGGAGGCCGGACAGGCCCTTGCCCGCGTCCACGCCGCAAATGACGCCGCTGCAGAAGACGCGGCGAAGGCGTTCATCCCAGCCTACACGATCGAGGAGGGCGCGCCTGCCACGCGGCCCATCATCCTGTCGCGCCTCACCGCCTGAGGTCAGCGCCGGGGGCTTAGCGCCTGAGGCGCAAGGCTCCGTCTTCGACGGCAAAGGATGAGAGACGGTTGAGGAAGCTCATGCCGACCAGCGTGTCGGACAGGGCCGTATCCGGCAGCACCATGGCCGCGACATTCTCGACGGCGATGTTGCCGACCTTGATCCGCTTCAACGTCACGGAGGCCGCCTTCGCCAGGCCGTTCGCGGTGGAAACGGAGATGGAATAGTCGAGCGTGGAGAGCGAGAGGCCGATCCGTCGTGCGGTGCTCTCGTTCAGCGCGACCACGGTCGCGCCCGTGTCGATCAAGCCGCGAACGCTGCGGCCGTTGATGTCGAGCGTCGTGCTAAAATGCCCGCCCGGTCCGGCCGGCAGCACCACCTCACGCGCGCCCGCGGCCGCCCGCATCGCCGGATCGGCAGCAGCCGGTTTGGCCGGCAGGGCCGAGGTCCGTGCGGGCGTCCGGTCGAGATACCGGCCGGTGAGGGTCGGCAGGGTGTAGGCGCAGAGACCGGCAAGGCCTGCGATCATCAGCACGCGGCTCATCATTGCCCGCAACTCCGCAGCGAAAGGACGTTCGTCCCTTTCTATCGCGCAGGGTCTTTAAGAAGACGCCAACACGGCGCGGCCGTCCCGTTCCCTCAGGGTTTGAGGGTTAACGGATCTTACTTCGTTCCGTACATCCGGTCGCCGGCGTCGCCGAGACCGGGCATGATGTAGCCCTTCTCGTTGAGATGGCTGTCGATGGCGGCGGTGAAGATCGGCACGTCGGGGTGGACGGCGTGGAAATTGGCAATGCCTTCGGGGGCCGCGAGCAGGCAGAGGAACCGCAGGTTCACGGCGCCGCGCTCTTTCAGCTTGTCGATGGCGGCGATCGAGGAATTGCCGGTCGCCAGCATCGGATCGACGACGATCACCAGCCGCTCCGCCATGTTCTCCGGCGCCTTGAAGTAATACTCGACCGCTTCGAGCGTTTCATGGTCGCGATAGACGCCGACATGCGAGACGCGCGCGGAGGGCACCAGTTCCAGCATGCCTTCGAGAAGGCCGTTGCCGGCCCGCAGGATCGAGGCGAACACCAGCTTCTTGCCCTCGAGCACCGGTGCCTGGATCTGCTGCATGGGCGTCTCGATGGTCTCCATCGTCAGCTCCAGATCGCGCGTCACCTCGTAGCAGAGCAGCGTGGAGATCTCGCGCAGCAGCCGGCGGAAGCCCGCGGTCGAGGTTTCCTTCTTGCGCATGATCGTCAGCTTGTGCTGGACGAGCGGGTGGTCGATGACGGTAACGCTGGTCATGCTGGAAGCCTCTTGCCGCGACGGATGGAACCCTTTCCTTTTCCACGGAAAGACCCGCCGCCGCAAGTCCGCCGCGGCGCCGTCCCCAGCCATCAGGCGTCTGCCGAAGGTCAGAGCTTCGAAAGCAGCATGGCCCGCGTATCCTCGTCGACGAAGGCGGCCTCGATGGCGGTGCGGGTCATGGCATCGATCTCCGCGTCGGCGAACCCCATCACCTCGGAGGCGATGTCGTATTCCTGGGCGAGCGACGTGTGGAAGAACGGCGGATCGTCCGCATTCAGCGTGACCCGGCATCCCGCATCGCGCAGCGCCCGCAGCGGGTGGGCATGGAAGCCGGGAAAGACGCCGAGCGCGATGTTGGAGCCGGGGCAGGTTTCCAGCACCACGCCTTCCGCCGCGATCCGCCGGACGAGGTCGGCATCCTCGATGGCGCGCACGCCATGGCTGATGCGCGACGGCCTGACGATATCGAGTGCATCGCGCACGCTGTCGGCGCCCGCCATCTCGCCGGCATGGATGGTGAGGCCGAGCCCCGCATCGCGCGCGATGTCGTAGGCGCGCGCGAAATCCGCGACCCGGTACATGCGCTCCTCGCCGGCGAGGTTGAAGCCGGTCACGAGCGGATGATCCCGCCGGGCGGCATAGAACGCGGTGCGCTCGGCCGGTTCCCCACCGAGATGCCGGATGATGGTGATGATCATCCGGCCCTCGATGCCGGTTGCAGCCTTCGCCGCCTCGATGCCCGCGGCAAGCCCGCGGAGATAGGCATCGGCACCGATGCCGATCGTGTTGCCATGGTCGGGCGAAACGATGATCTCGCTGTAGATCGTGCCCGCCGCGCTCAGCTCCGTCAGGTAGGTTTCCGCGAGCGTCGCATAGTCCTCCTCGGTGCGAAACAGCGAAGCGACGCGGTCGTAGCAGACGATGAATTCGCTGAAGTCGGTCCAGACATAGGATCCGTCCTCGATGAGGCCGGAGACGTCCACGCCGTATTTGTCCGCCTGCGCAAGGGCAAGCGCCGGCGGCGCGGCACCCTCGATATGGCAGTGCAGTTCCGCCTTCTTGAGATGCAGCGTCACAGGAAACTCCTTCCATGGGGGCCGGGCGCGATGCCGAGATGCCGGGCCACCGTCTCGCCGATCCCGGCAAAGCCGGGGACGATGCCGATCGGGCGGCTGGCGATGCCGGGGCCGAAGAGCAGCACGGGAACCCGCTCGCGCGTATGGTCGGTGCCCCGCCAGGTCGGGTCGCAGCCATGGTCGCCGGTCAGGATGACGATGTCGCCCGGAGCAAGCACGGCGTAGAGCTCCGGCAGCCGCCGGTCGAAGGCTTCCAGCGCCGCGGCATAGCCCGCCACGTCCCGGCGATGGCCGTAGAGCATGTCGAAATCGACGAAATTGGTGAAGACGAGATCGCCGTCGCCGGCCTCCTCGATCGCCGTCAGGCTGGCGTCGAAGAGCGCTTCGTTGCCGTTCGCCTTGATGGTGCGGCCGATGCCCTGATGGGCGAAGATATCGGCGATCTTGCCGACGGCGTGCACGGTGCGGCCCGCCTCGGTCAACCGGTCGAGCAGCGTCGGCTCGGGCGGCAGCACCGAATAGTCGCGCCGGTTTCCGGTCCGCACGAAATCCTGCGCGGTTTGCCCGAGGAAAGGACGGGCGATCACCCGCCCGATATTATAGGGGTCGAGCAGGCGGCGAACGGTCTGGCAGAGGTCCAAGAGGCGCTCAAGTCCGAAGCTCTGCTCATGCGCGGCGATCTGAAAGACGGAATCCGAGGAGGTGTAGCAGATCGGCCGGCCGGTCTGTAGGTGGGCCTCGCCGAGCCGCGCGATGATGTCGGTGCCGGAGGCGTGGCAATTGCCGAGAATGCCGGGAACACCACCCTCGTCGCAGATGCGGGCGACCAGAGCCTCCGGAAAGGCGTCGCCCGTCGCGGGAAAATATCCCCAGTCGAAGCGCACCGGCGTTCCCGCGATCTCCCAGTGCCCGGACGGCGTGTCCTTGCCCCGCGAAACCTCCTCGGCCGCGCCATAGACGCCGTCGATGGTCTCGGGAAGGGTGACGCCGGCGGGCAGGGTGCCGCTCGACAGGCGGGCGGCATGGAACAGCCCGCGCGCGGCCATGTTGGGAAGGGCCAGCGGCCCGGCGCGCAGTCCCGCGCGGTCGGCCGCACCGGCTGCGCAGAATTCGGCGATATGACCGAGCGTGTCGGCACCCTCGTCGCCGAAGGCGCCGGCATCCGGCGCGCCGCCGATGCCGAGGGAGTCGAGAACGAAGAGAAAAGCCCGCACGTTCCACACTCTCCTGACGGATCGGCCACCGATATCGATGCCCGGCACCGGGTCCGATCATCTTCGGCAAGAGATACGCTGCACCTTGCCGTTTTGCAAACCGGGCGTGCGGCCTGGCGCGCGGCAGTTCCTACTTGCAGAGCGCGCAGCTGATCCCGAGGCCGACGCGCTGTCGGTAATAGTAGTTCTCCGCGAGGTTCATGACCTCCAGCGAATTTTCCTTCATCCCGGGCGGCGTGAACAGCATGAGTTCATAGGGAACGGAGAATTCCGAGCGCACGACGAAGGTGTTGAGCACGGTGAGATCGGAGGGAACGGACACGACGGCATTGACGGCATAGGGCGTGCCGCCCTTTTCGTCGCGCGACCAGGCGACGACCCCGACGCCCGGCGCGGTGACGCGAATGCCCGAGACCTTCAGCGTGTACTTGCTGATCGAGAAAGGCGCCATGATGCTCAGAGCCACGTTCTTCATGCCGTCGAGTTCGCTCGGCGTCACCTCGGTCTTCTGGCTGAGGATGTCGGCGACCGTGCCGGTGGCCTGCGATACCTTCTGCGACATGTTGAAACCGACAGACAGCTCGAACGCGCCGAGATAGATCATCAGGAGGATCGGTGCGATCAGCGCGAATTCGATGCCGCTTGTTCCCCGCCGGTCGCGCGCCAGGCGGCGGAGCCGGGCAGCGAAACGGAAACGCGGGCGGGTGGTGCGGTTTGCGCCGGTCATCTCAGAATTTCTCGTTCATGAAGGCGGCCGTCGTCGCCATCAGATAGTCGTTCGGCATGGAGCTGCCTGCTGGGCGCAGATTGGTGATGTAGGGACGCACGAGATCGGTCACGACTGTCCAGCGGTAATAGGCGCGGATCAGGTTGATCGATCCGGGACCGCCGGGCGCGTATTTGAAGCCGGTGACGTCAAGGTCGCCGCCCTTGCGCGGAATGGCGATCGGAATATCGCTGAAGCTTGCATAGCTGCGAACGTCGATCAGCAGTTTGGATGGTGTTCCTACCTCGCCGGTCGAGCAGCTCAGCATGGCCGTCAGCTCGTTGCAGAAGGCGGCGCGGAACTCGCTCTGGTTCATCGTCGCCGGCAGCAGGCCGGTGCGGATCTTGCGGGCCATGGTCTGGGTGGCATTGGCAAGGATCTGTTCGCCGGTAAAGGCGACGAAGGTCTCGATCGAGGCGAAAATGACCATGAGGAAGGGAATGACGAGAATGGCGAATTCGATGGCGGCCGCGCCCTTGCGATCGCGCGCGAAGCGGCCGACAACCGTCCGGCCTTCCCCGCAATCCTGTCCGTCGTTCCGTCTCGTCAGCGCCATCGTACCCGCCATATCCCGCGTGAACGCCAGCTTACCAAGAAAGCGTTTCTACTTCGTAACGCGGGGATAGCGAAGAGACGGACGTGCCGGGCGACGCCTACTTCTTCGAGTGCTCTTCGCAGCTCGGCGTGCAGGTGAGAACCGCGCGAGCCGTCGAGCGATAGACGCGCAGCGTGTTGCCTTCGTCCGTCGAGACGAGGATGCGCTGATCGACGATCGGATTGTCGTTCTCGTCGAGAATGACGATGTTCGTCGTGCCCACGGCCTTGCCGGTGAGAACGATGGTCTGCGCATCGGCAACGGTGGCATCGGCGATCTCGGCGCTGCCGATGATCACCCGGCTGACGCTGCGGTCGAGTTTGAGAACCCGGGCATGGTTGAGATAGACGTTCATCAGCGCGGCATCCTGCGCGATCGCCGAACCCGGCGCCACGGCACCCGCAGCCAGGCACAGCGCCACGCACAGCATGGCGCGCGAGCGCGGACGGGCAGGGGAAGAGACGCGGGAAGACGAGAGAAGGGCCATGAGGCTGCAGGATCCGGTGATGCCGATGACACAGCATCCGTGGTTTTGGTGAATGAAGGATTAAGGACTTAAGAGAGAGATGCAAGGATTGGCAACATCCCTCAAAGTTGCGCCGATTCATTCATTTTCCGCTAACGTTCTTTTTTAAGCGGATCGAAATGCGCGCTCTGTAAGTTCATGGCAACCGGCCGACAGAGACATGTCGGAGGGAGTGCTGAACACGAAACATTCAAGCAGGAGAAATGACATGACCGCAGTTTTCGCGCGTTTTCTCAAGGACGAGTCCGGCGCGACCGCCATCGAATACGGCCTGATCGCATCGCTGATCGCTCTGGCGATGATCCTCGGCGCCACCGCCCTGGGCACCCAGATCAACACGACCTTTACAACGATCAAGACGAAGCTCGCAGGCGCAACGCCGACTTGATTTCTGGCGTGTGCCTTCAATGCATTAACGTGGCTGCCTTCTTCGGAAGGCGGCCATTTTTATGTCGGTTTATCTGACAGCAGCATTTCGCTTTCGCACTTCCTTAAGGCGGATATCGTTAAAGTGTGCCTTGTTCGAAGAAGGTCCCCCATGGTTCAGGCTGCCATATTCGTCATTTTTCCCCTGTGCCTGGCCTTTGCCGCCTGTTCCGACTTTCTCTCGATGACGATTCCCAACAGGGTCTCCGCGATCCTGCTTGGCGCTTTCGTCTTGATCGCCCCGCTGGCCGGGCTCGACATGACCCAGATCGGGCTTCATCTCGCGGCCGGCCTTGCGGTATTCGCTGTGTGCTTCGCGCTCTTCGCCTTCAACGTCATGGGCGGCGGTGATGCCAAACTGCTGACAGCGAGCGCCGTCTGGTTCGGCTGGAACATGAGCCTGCTCACCTTCCTCGTGGCCGTCTCCTTCCTCGGTGGCGTTCTCGTGCTGGCGATCCTTCTTTTGCGGAAAGAAGAAAACTTTATCCTCGCCTACCGCATTCCGGTCCCCGCCCAGCTCTTTCATGGCTCCAAGGTGCCCTATGGCGTCGCCATCGGCTGCGGTGCTTTCCTGACCTTTCCGGAATCCCCCCTCATGCAGCTGGCGCTGGCCCACATCCGCTGACGCGCAACCCGGTCGTCCGCCTTAACCCTCCGTTAAGCATGATCGATTCGGTTTCGTTAACCTTAATTATACCTTTACGCCGTAGCCTTTTCCCATGTGATCCCAGCGTGATCAAGGAAGGGTTCGGTCCATCAGATGAAGCCGGCGCGCGTTTTTATTTTGGCGGTTGCGGTCGTTTCGGCCGGCCTTGCCGGCTTGCTGGCGATGAGCATTACCGGGCCGACCGTCGTCGAGACGGCAGAGCCGGTCATCGAGCGCGAGCCGACCGTCAACGTCCTCGTCATGGCCAAGAGCCTGCCGGTCGGCGCGCGCCTCAGCGCGGATGCCATCCGGTGGATGGCCTGGCCGAAGGCCGGAATCGTCGATGGCTTCATCACGGATGAGGCCCGCCCGGATGCGGCCACGCAACTGCAGGGGTCCGTCGTTCGCCTGCCGCTTCTCAATGGCGAGCCGGTTCGCTCCGAAAAGATCGCCGATGCCTCCGGCCAGATCCTCTCCTCCATCCTGCCGGCCGGCAAACGCGCGGTTTCGACCGAAATCACGGTTGCCACCGGCGCCGGCGGCTTCATCCTGCCGAACGACCGCGTCGACGTCATCATGGTCCGCAAGGGCGAGGGCAAGACCTTCAACACGGAAACCGTGCTCAGCAACGTTCGCATCCTCGCCGTCGATCAGCAGATCGAGGAGAAGGACGATGGCTCCAAAACCGTGCTCGGGACCACCGCGACGCTGGAACTGACGCCCGATCAGGCCAAGGTCCTCGCCGTCGCCCAGCAGATGGCCGATCGCCTGTCGCTCGCCCTGCGCTCGATCGCCGACGCGCAGGAACCCGACACGATCGCGGCCGACTACCTGCTCTCCGGCGGCAGCCGTCCGGCCGTCCAGCTGATCAAATCCGGCTCCATCGTCTCCTCCGACGGCGAGACCAAGACGGGAGCGATGCAATGATGGACAGCCGAGGAAAGAGCCCCATGACGTTCGGCAAAAAGCTCAGCGCACCGCTTGCCGGCGTTCTCGCCGTGGCGCTGGCCGTGACGGCCGTCCCGGTTCTGCCGGGCTTTGCCGGTGTCGCACAGGCCGCCGACAGTGCGCTCGTGCGTATCGTCGACAGTGGCCCCGGCGTCAAGAAGACCATCAAGCTCGGTCTCAACAAGGCCGTCGTCATCGATTTGCCGACGGATGCCCATGACATCCTCGTCGCCGATCCGTCGCTTGCCGATGCCGTCACGCGCACGTCCCGCCGTATCTATCTCTTCGGCAAGTCCGTCGGTCAGACCAACATCTTCATCTTCGGCGCGGGCGGCGAGGAAATCGTCAGCCTCGATCTGGAAATCGAGCGCGACGTCTCCACGCTCCAGTCCAATCTTCGTCGCTACCTGCCGGACTCCGATATCAACGTCGAGATCGTCTCGGACAACATCGTGCTCACCGGCTCCGTCCGCACGCCGATCGATTCGAGCCAAGCCGAAAGACTTGCCAAAGCTTTCCTCCAGGGCGGCGAGGCGACGACCCGCAACATCACTGCGCAGGGCACCAATGGCGATGCCGACATCTACGCAGAAGACCGCCAGCAGTCTCAAATTGTCAATCTCCTGACCATTGATGGCGAAGATCAGGTAATGTTGAAGGTGACGGTCGCGGAAGTTTCGCGTCAGATCCTCAAGCAGCTTGGCTTTTCGGGGGACGTTGCAGGCAAGAACGCGGAGATCACGTTCCAAAACCCCGCCAATCTGGGCAATGCCATCAATCCCGCATCGTCCATCGTCAGAGGAAGCATTGCCGGCGGAGCCATTGGCCTTGCCAGTTCCATCAACGCGATGGAGCAGGCGGGCGTCATGCGAACGCTGGCTGAACCCAGTCTGACGGCCATCTCGGGCAAGAGCGCCAAGTTCTTCGTCGGCGGAGACTACCGTCTTCCGGCCGGTCAGGAGGTGACGACGAAAAAGAACGAAGTGACCGGGCAGATGGAACCCGTGCTGGAACGAAAGGTCGAAACCGTCGAATACGGCGTCGAGCTGAATTTCAAGCCGGTCGTTCTCGGACCCGGACGTATTGCGCTCGACATCGAGACGAACGTGTCCGAACCGACCTTCGAAGGCAGTGTCGTCAGCGGCAGCTTTCAGAGAATTCCCGGCCAGAACTACATGTCGATCCGCAAGCGCGAGGCCTCCACCAGCGTCGAGCTTCCCTCCGGCGGCTCGATCGTCATCGGCGGTCTCGTTCAGGACAACATCCGCCAGGCCATTTCCGGTGTCCCGGGCTTTGCCAAGATCCCGATCTTCGGAACGCTGTTCCGCTCCCGGGATTTCCAGCGCAACGAGACCGAACTGGTCATCATCGCCACGCCCTATCTCGTGCGCCCCGTCGCCCGCAACCAGATCTCCCGGCCGGACGACAATTTCAACCCGTCCGCCGATCTTCCGGGCTTCTTCCTGGGCGAAGTCAATCGCATCTACGGCAACCGTGGCGCCCAGCCGGTCGGGCAGTACCACGGCAATGTCGGCTTCATTTACAAATAGGCGGGAACGGACATGACATCAGTGAGTGCGCTCCCCCCGTTCGAAAGGCGTTCGGCCATGCCGTCTCCATCCCGCATCGCCCCCTCCCGCATGGCCCGTATCGCTCTGCTCGGCCTCGGCATCGCGGCAAGCCTTGCCGCCTGTGCCCGGCGCGACGACCTGTCGACGGGCGCCATTCCCGACGATTACCGCACCCGGCATCCGATCGTCGTGGGCGAAAGCGAACGGGCGATCGACATTCCCATCGCCTCCAGCGACCGCCGGCTTCCCGTCGGCACGCGCGAGGTCATCAAGGGCTTTGCCCAGACCTATCGCGGCTCGGCCAACGGCGTCGTCCAGATCATGCTGCCGAGCGGCTCGCGCAATGGCGCCGCGGTCGATTCCGTGCGCCGGGATATCCGGGCGATCCTCGTCCAGACCGGCGTTCCGGCAAACCGGCTTCTGGAAACCCGCTACGACGCGGCCGGCAGCGGCGATGCCGCGCCCGTGCGCCTGAGCTTCACCGCCATCACCGCCTCGACGGGCCCCTGCGGCGCCTGGCCGGAAGACCTCGTCAGCAACACGACCCAAAACCGCAACTGGAGCAATTTCGGCTGCGCCAGCCAGTCCAA
The DNA here is from genome assembly GCF_021168455.1 of Rhizobium quercicola. Classification (NCBI taxonomy): domain Bacteria; kingdom Pseudomonadati; phylum Pseudomonadota; class Alphaproteobacteria; order Hyphomicrobiales; family Rhizobiaceae; genus Rhizobium; species Rhizobium quercicola. Next base: position 218,457 of record NZ_JAJOZR010000008.1, on the reverse strand, counting down.
CCTCGCAGCCCAGATCGCCAATCCCACGGATCTGCTCGGGCCGCAGGCGCAATCGCCGATCGATGCCGCCCGGCGCGGCCAGGTCATCGAGGACTATAGGGGGCTCAGCACAGCTCCGCCGGACACCACGATTTCCATCACGAACAACTGACGCAGCTGACGCGTCGCGGGGCACCACATGAGCGCCATTGATTACAAGATCGAGAGCCTGAGCGGCGAGGCGCCGGCCCAGGCCGACGTCGTCCTGCCGCAGGACATCGAGCACCTGCGTCCGCTGCCCCGCATCTCCATCCACGCCTTCTGCGAGACGGATGCCGTTCAGCGCGCCCTGGAGCGCTGCGGGCAGGACCGGCGCATGGCGAAGGTCGGCTTCCGCATCAACAGCGGCAACGTGGCGACGGCCGCCAATATGTTCGCCACCATGCCGACGCCGAACCTCATCATTCTCGAGACCTCGTCGGAGCCCGGCATCCTCATGCAGGAGCTCGCGCCGCTCGCGCAGGTCTGCGATCCCAGCACCAAGGTCATTCTCATCGGCCGCTACAACGATATCGGCCTCTACCGCGAGCTGATCCGCAACGGCATCTCCGAATATATGGTGGCGCCCGTCGCCATGTCCGACCTGATGGGCGCGATCTCCGCGATCTTCGTCGATCCCGAGGCCGAGCCGCTCGGCCGCAACATCGCCTTCATCGGCGCCAAGGGCGGCGTGGGGTCCTCCACGCTGGCGCACAACTGCGCCTGGGGCATCTCCCATCTCTTCTCCACCGAAACCGTCCTGGCCGATCTCGATCTGCCCTACGGCACGGCCAACATCAATTTCGACCAGGACCCGCCGCAGGGCGTGGCCGAGGCCGTCTTCTCGCCGGAACGCCTCGACGAGGTCTTCCTCGACCGGCTTCTGACGAAATGCTCCGAGCATCTCTCGCTGCTGGCGGCCCCCTCCATGCTCGACCGCGCCTATGATTTCGACGGAAACGCCTTTCAGGCGCTGGCCGAAATCCTCCAGCGCAATGCCCCGGTCTCCGTGCTCGACGTGCCGCACACTTGGAACGAGTGGACGCGCAACATCGTCGGCGAAGCGGACGAGCTCGTCATCACCGCCGTTCCCGACCTTGCCAATCTCCGCAATGCCAAGAACCTCTTCGACAGCATCCGCAAGCTGCGCCCGAACGACAAGGCGCCGCATCTGGTCCTCAACCAGGTGGGCATGCCCAAGCGGCCCGAAATTTCCGTCGCCGACTTCTGCGAGTCGCTGGAAATCGAGGCGGCGGCGATCATTCCCTTCGATGCCGCGCTGTTCGGCACGGCGGCAAACAGCGGGCGCATGATCGGCGAGACCGACAAGAAGGCTCCGACGGCCGAGATCTTCTCGCAGCTGGCGCATCTGCTCACGGGCCGGGTCACGGCGAAGAAGCCGAAGAAGGCGGGTCTCGGCATGGTGCTCGGCCTTCTCGGCCGCAGCTGAGCCGGGAAGGAAACGCGACGATGAGACGCAATCAGGTGGACAGCCATGTTTGGTAAACGCGGAAACGACAGCACCGGCCGGATCGCCAGTCCGCCGCCTGCCATGGCCCCGCCGGCCGTTGCCGTGATGGAGCGGCCCGCCGCCCCCGTGCTGGCGGAAACGGCCCGCGAGGCGGCCGCGCTCGTGCGCCAGCCGGCACCTCCGGCACCGCGCAAGCGCGCGCCCCGCACGGAAGACTATTACGACACCAAGGCGCAGGTCTTCTCGGCGCTGATCGATACGATCGACCTGTCGCAGCTCGCCAAGCTCGATGGGGAAAGCGCGCGCGAAGAAATCCGCGATATCGTCAACGATATCATCACGATCAAGAACTTCGCCATGTCGATCTCCGAGCAGGAGGAGCTGCTCGAGGATATCTGCAATGACGTTCTCGGCTACGGCCCGCTGGAGCCGCTGCTGGCCCGCGACGACATCGCCGACATCATGGTCAACGGCGCCGGCCAGACCTTCATCGAAGTCAACGGCAAGACGATCGAAAGCGACGTCCGCTTCCGCGACAATGCCCAGCTCCTGTCGATCTGCCAGCGCATCGTGTCCCAGGTTGGCCGCCGTGTCGACGAAAGCTCGCCGATCTGCGATGCGCGCCTGCCCGACGGCTCGCGTGTCAACGTCATTGCGCCGCCGCTCGCCATCGATGGCGCGGCGCTGACGATCCGCAAGTTCAAGAAGGACAAGCTGAAGCTCGACCAGCTCGTGCGCTTCGGGGCGGTCACGCCGGAAGGCGCCGTCCTGCTCCAGATCATCGGCCGGGTTCGCTGCAACGTCGTCATCTCCGGCGGCACGGGCTCCGGCAAGACGACGCTCCTCAATTGCCTCACCGCCTATATCGATGCCGACGAGCGCGTCATCACCTGCGAAGACACCGCCGAACTCCAGCTGCAGCAACCGCATGTGGTGCGTCTGGAAACCCGGCCGCCCAATATCGAGGGCGAAGGCGAGATCACCATGCGCGATCTCATCAAGAACTGCCTGCGTATGCGGCCCGAACGCATCATCGTCGGCGAAGTGCGCGGCGCCGAAGTGTTCGACCTCCTGCAGGCCATGAACACCGGCCATGACGGCTCCATGGGCACGATCCACGCCAACACGCCGCGCGAGTGCCTCGCCCGCATGGAATCGATGATCGCCATGGGCGGCTACACGCTGCCGGCCCGCACGGTGCGCGAGATCATCGCGGGATCGATCGACGTCATCATCCAGGCCGCCCGCCTGCGCGACGGCTCGCGCCGCATCACCCACATCACCGAAGTGGTCGGCATGGAAGGCGACGTCATCATCACGCAGGACCTGATGCGCTACGAGATCGAGGGCGAGGATGCCGTCGGCAAGATCGTCGGCCGCCACAAGGGTTCGGGCATCGGCCGGCCGCATTTCTGGGATCGCGCCCGCTATTTCAACGAGGACAAGCGTCTCGCCGCCACGCTCGACACCATGAACAAGGAATAGGGCATGTTCGGTCTCGATCCCTTGATCGTCGCCATCGCCGTTCTCGCCGCCGTCTCGACGGCCGGCCTCGGCTACGGCTTCCTGTTCTCGCGCATCCAGGACGAGAAGAAGGCGAATGTGCGCTTCCGCAAGATCAAGGCCGCCGAGACGGACCGGGTCAACATCAAGGCCGCCCGCGACCGCATGAACGAACTGTCCAAGCGCCGGAAGTCGGTCCAGGACTCGCTGAAGGACCTGCAGAAGAAGCAGAAGGAAAAATCGGCGCGGGCAAAGCCCCCCATCAAGCTGCGTCTCACCCAGGCCGGCCTGTCGATCTCGATCACGCAGTTCTACGTCTTCAGCGGCATTCTCGGGCTGTTCGCGTTCCTCGTGGCGCTGCTCGTCGGCGGGTCGTTCCTCATCGCCGCAGGCATCATGATCTTCACCTCGCTCGGTCTGCCGCGCTGGATCGTCGGCTTTCTGGTCAATCGGCGCTGCAAGAAATTCATCGAGGAATTTCCCAATTCGCTCGAGGTCATGGTGCGCTCCATCAAGTCGGGCCTGCCGCTCAGCGACGCCATCCGCCTCATCGCCAGCGACGGGCAGGAGCCGGTCAAGACCGAGTTCCGCCGGGTCATCGATGCGCAGGGCGTGGGCATGACCGTGCCGGAGGCCTGCACGCGGATGATCCAGACGGTGCCGCTGCAGGAGGTCAATTTCTTCTCGGTCGTCATCACCATCCAGTCGCAGGCCGGCGGCAATCTGTCGGAGGCCTTGAGCAACCTGGCCAAGGTGCTGCGCGAGCGCCGCAAGATGAAGGCGAAGGTCCAGGCCCTGTCGATGGAAGCCAAGGCCTCGGCCTGCATCATCGGGGCATTGCCCTTCATCGTCACGCTGCTCGTCTATCTCAGCTCGCCCGATTACATCATGGTCCTGTTCACCGATCCGCGCGGTCACATGATCATGGGAATTTCCGCCATCTGGATGGGCATGGGCATCTTCGTCATGCGGCAGATGATCAACTTCGATATGTAGGGATTCGGCCTCATGATGGACTTCCTCACCCCGGCGACCATCGTGGCGGTCCTCGTCTCCATCGCCGTCATGGCCACGATCTACACGCTGGCAGCCCCCTTCCTCGAGGGCGACAATCTGCAGAAGCGCATGAAATCCGTCGCCTCCGAGCGCGAGCAGATCCGCGCGCGCGAACGGGCGCGGCTGAACAACGAGATCACCGGGCGCGCCTCTCTGCGGGCGAAGAACAACACCTCGGTGCTGCAGGTCGTCGAGCGGCTGAACCTGCGCAAGGCGCTGGTGGACGACAAGACCGTCAACCGGCTGAAGATGGCCGGCTACCGGTCGCAGAACGCGCTCAACATCTTTCTCTTCGCGCGCTTCGTGCTGCCGTTCGTCTTTCTGGCTCTGGCGATCCTCTATGTCTTCGGCCTCGGCGCCTTTGCCGACCGGCCGTTCACCATGCGGCTCTTCGGCGTCATCATCGCCGCCTATATCGGCTTCTACCTGCCCAACATCATCATCAGCAATGCGATCGGCAAACGGCAGAGCTCCATCCGCCGGGCCTGGCCCGATGCGCTCGACCTGCTGCTCATCTGCGTGGAATCCGGCATCTCCATGGAACTCGGCATGCGCCGCGTGGCCGACGAGATCGCCGGGCAGTCGCCGGCGCTCGCCGAAGAGATGGTGCTGACGACGGCCGAGCTGTCCTTCCTGCCGGACCGGCGCGTCGCGCTCGAGAATCTCGGCCTGCGGACCGGCATCGAGGATGTGAAGGCGGTCACGCAGGCGCTGATCCAGGCGGACCGCTACGGGACGCCCATCGCGCAGGCGCTGCGGGTTCTGGCGCAGGAAAGCCGCGACCAGCGCATGAACCAGGCCGAGAAGAAGGCCGCCGCCCTGCCGCCGAAACTCACCGTCCCGATGATCCTGTTCTTCCTGCCGGTGCTGATCGCTGTCATCCTCGGCCCGGCCGGCATCCAGGTCGCCGATCGCATGTAGCCGATCGCATGTAGACGGGATTTCCGGCCGATGTCCCATACGATAAGAGCCCCGCATCCGGTCAGGATGCGGGGCCCTTATCGGTTTCAAGGCTCAGTTCGTTCCGGTTTCCGTCGCCTTGGCGGGCTTGCCGTCCTTCGCCAGCTTCTGCCAGGCGTTCTGCTGCGACAGGATCGAGCGGAGATAGGCGACGTTCGCTTCGGCCTGCTGGGGCGAGAGTTCCTGGCGGGCGATGGCCTCGGCTTCGGGGAAGCGGCCCTGCAGGCCGATGGCGAGCGCGAGGTTCTGGCGCACGCCGCTGTCGGCGCCCGGCTGTTCGGTCGCCTTGCGCAGATAGGTCTCCGCCGTCTTCAGGTCCTTCGACAGGAGGTAGGACATGCCGAGATTGGACAGGACGGACGGCTCGTTCGGCTGGATGTCGAGGGCCTCGCGGTAGCGCTGGCGCGCCTCCGGCGAACGGCCGAGCTGGTCGAGAATCGCCCCTTCGGCGGATTTCAGCTTCCAGTCCGGGCGGTCCGGCGTCTGCGCCCGGCCGACGGTCACGAGCGCCTGGTCGAGCTGGCCGGCCGCCGCCTGCGACTTGCCATAGGCGGCCAGCACCTCCCGGTCTGCGGGATACTGGATCGCCACCTGCTGCATGACGGCAAGGGCCTGATCGTTGCGCCCGGTCATGCGCAGCACATTGGCGTAGTTCAGGCCAACCGTGCGATCCTTCGGATTCTTCTCATAGGCTTTTCCCAGGCTCTGCGCGGCGGCGTTGAGCTGCCCGGCATTCATCGCGGCCGCATTCAGGGAGGCCGAGCCGGACGCGCTGGCCGTGGGGATCGAGCCGGTGGTCAGCTCCTTGCGGGGGGAGGCGCAGCCGGCAAGAAGGCCCGAGATGAGAACAGCGGACAGGGACAGGTGGACGGATGCGCGGAGCGCACGCCGCGGACGAGGCTGGTAGACTGGTGCCGCCATGGCAAAGCTCCCGGACAGAAAGGGGAAGCACCGGCACGCATCAACTTTCACGGCGCAAATCGTATCATCATCAATAATCTGTTAACCCTAACAGAGTGTTAATGGCGGCCAGCCGACCACCCCGCCGCAGCGGCGCGAGAGGCCGACCGCCGTCGCTTGCCTTCAGGAGAACCCATGCCGCCCTTTTCCCTCGATCACCGCCCGTCGCCCTTCACGCCGGGGGAGGGATCCACATCCTCGGGACCGGCTTTGCCGGTCCATGCGCTGACGCCCGACGATCTGATGGACGAGACGCTCGATCCCTTTCTGCGGACCTGGGCGCGCCATGCCGGCTTTACAGCCGAAAGCGGCGCGCTCCTCCTCGTGCCGGCGCGGCCGGGCGGCGAGGGTGCCGCGGACGGGCTCGGCGGCGCTCTCTTCGGTCTCGGCACCCATCCGCACGATGCGCCCTTTGCCACCGGCAAGCTCGCCCGCAGCCTGCCGCCGGGCAACTGGCGGATCGTCTCCGGCCGCCTGCCCGCCGAACAGGCGGCCCTCGGCTTCGCGCTCGGCGCCTACCGGTTCGATCGCTACAAGCCGAAAACCGGCGAGCGGCCGCTGCTCGAACTCGACGGCGGCATCGACCGGGCCGCGCTCGAGCGCACGGTCGCCGGCATCACGCTGGCCCGCGATCTCATCAACACACCCACCAACGATCTCGGACCGGATGCGCTGGAGGCGGCCTTCCAGGCGCTCGGCCGGCATTACGGTGCGACGGTCACGACGATCCTCGGCGAAGATCTCCTCATGCAGAACTTCCCCCTGATCCACACGGTCGGCCGGGCCGCCGAGCAGGCGCCGCGTCTCTTGGAGATGCGCTGGGGCGCGGGTGCCCGGCGGATCACCCTCGTCGGCAAGGGCGTCTGCTTCGACACCGGCGGCCTCGACATCAAGCCGGCGGCCTCCATGCTGCTGATGAAGAAGGACATGGGCGGTGCGGCCAACGTCATGGGGCTGGCCCTGATGATCATGGAGGCCGGCCTCGACGTCTCGCTGCGGGTGCTTGTGCCGGTGGTCGAGAATTCCATAGCCGGCAATGCGTTCCGGCCGGGCGATATCTACCGCTCGCGCAAGGGCCTGACCGTGCAGATCGACAATACGGATGCGGAAGGGCGGCTTATTCTCGCCGATGCGCTCGCCTATGCCAGCGAAAGCGAGAGCGATCTCCTTATCGACATGGCGACCCTGACGGGTGCCGCCCGCGTCGCGCTCGGTCCCGACCTGCCGCCGTTCTTCACCGACGACGAGGCGCTGGCCGCAGACATTTCCCGCGCGAGCGTCGCGACCCATGATCCGCTCTGGCGGCTGCCGCTCTTCAAGGGTTACGAGAAGGACGTGGCGACGCGCGTCGCCGACCTCACCAACGCCCCCTCCGGCGGCATGGCGGGCGCGATCACCGCGGCTCTGTTCCTCAAGCGCTTCGTGGCCGACACGCGCGGCTGGGTTCATCTCGACGTCTATGGCTGGAACCCGAGCGAGCGTCCGCACGCGCCCGTCGGCGGTGAGGCGCAAGGCATCCGCGCGCTCTACGAGATCATCGCGCGCGACCCGTAACGTCCCCGCGCGACAACGGAAAAGGCGCCGGATCGCTCCGGCGCCTCACCATTCTGACGGAAAAGACGGCCTATTCGTTGATCAGGCGCTTCAGAAGCTCGATCTCGTGGCTGAGCTTGGTATCGCCGGAGATCAGGTCCTCGATCTTGCGCACGGCATGCAGCACGGTCGTGTGATCGCGCCCGCCGAAGCGGCGGCCGATTTCCGGGAAGGAGCGCGGCGTCAGCGTCTTGGCCAGATACATGGCGATCTGGCGCGGCTTGACAATGACACGGGTGCGCCGGTTGGAGACCAGCTCCTGGCGCGAGACGTTGTAATGCTTGGCGACGACGCGCTGGATGTCCTCGATCCGCACGCGGCGCGGCTCGCCGGCATTGACGAGATGGCCGAGCAGTTCGTCGACGCGCTCGATGGAGAGCTGCGGCTCGAACGACATGCGGAACAGCAGCTGGTTGAACGCGCCTTCCAGTTCGCGGCCGCTGGCGGTGATGCTGCGGGCGACATGGCTGAGGATATCGGCGGGAATGTCGAGCGATGGATCTTCCTCGCGCGCCACGTCGAGGCGCCGCTTCAGGATTTCCAGACGCATCTCGTAGTCCGGACCATCCATCTCGATGGCGACGCCGCCCTGCAGGCGCGAGCGGACGCGCGGATCGAGCGATTCCAGCTCCCAGGGCGCGCGGTCGGCCGCGACGACGACCTGCTTGGCGCTGTCGAGCAGCATGTTGAGCAGATGGCAGAACTCGTGCTGGATCGACTTGCCCTGCAGGAACTGCATGTCGTCGATGACGAGCAGGTCGATATTGCGCAGCGTTTCCTTCAGCGACAGGGCGTCGTTGTCGCGGATGGCAGTGGCAAAGCGCCACATGAAATATTCGGCCGTGAGATAGACGACGCGCGAGGCGCGCGGGCTCTGGATCGCGGCGATCGCGATGGCCTGCAGCAGGTGCGTCTTGCCCAGGCCGACGGAGGAATGGATGAAGAGCGGGTTGAAGCGCACGGCGCCGGCGCCGGCTTCCGCGATCGTCTTGGCGGCCGCCAGCGCGACGCGGTTGGACGAGCCTTCGACGAAGCTGGCAAAGCTGTAGCGCGGATCGAGCGGCGAACCGAACAGGGGCGTGGCGACGGGAAGCTTTGCGGCGGCCGGCAGGGCGGCCGTCGCCTGCTGTCCGATGCTCTGGCCGAGGCCTTGCGCCGCATTTCTGCGCGCGGCGGTGGCGGCCGGTGCCGACGTCGCGGCGTCGCCGACGGTCAGCTCGGCTTCAATCGGCGCACGGGTGCCGCGCATGGCGCTGCGCACCACGATCTCGACCTTCAGGATCTCGGCGTCTTCCTGCTGGAAGAGCGTGGTGATCTGGTCGAGATAGCGGTTGTTGATCCAGGATTTGAGGAAGGTGGTGGGCACGGAGAGACGCACGACGCTCTTGGACATCGAGTGCAGCTTCAGCCGACCGAACCAGCTTGCAAAGACGTCAGGACCGACCTGGGCCTTGAGGAGAGCGCTGACCCGATCGAAAAGTGCGCTCTGGGTCATGATGGCCTGCTCTCCTGTCGTCTGTTCGTTCTGCCCGCTCTTGATCGGCCGAGCATGTTCGCCGCCAGCGAATGTGCGCCCCGAGGTCACCGAATTTCCAAGCATGTGCCGCCTTCCAATGTCTGTCCCGATACCGGCTTCCATCGCCGGCAGTCTGTTGTCGGATGTGCCGCCGATCGCGGCATCATCATGGTGCTGTCCGAACGGTCGGGATCCTCGTTTCCCGCTCGTTCGAGGTCCCGCCGTCAAACCCGTCCGGCGTCGGCCTGTCCGACCGTGCCATCCGGGTCCCCGCTTGCCGTGGGACCACTCCGGCGCGCCGCAAGCCGTTTCCGGTCCTGCAAGCCGCGCTGCCGTCTCGACTGGTGCCATCGTTCCTTGAAAGCCGCGACGGCTTCGAGGTCTCCTGCACTAGGTCTTTCCTCCGGCGCATCCGCCGGGCACGATCTCCCGCCACGGCTGTCACAGCCGGCCAACGGCCCGTCAGGGCCGTCCGAGGTTCCCGATTGTCCTCAACCTTAAGATGCGGTTTCTCGTTCCCGTACGGCGAACCGGACGGGGTGAGACCTCTCTTCAGTTGATGGAAAATTGTGATGTCCACCCCAGTTCAAGAATTGTGGAGGCTGAACGGACCCTTGTCAGGGCCTGTTGCCGACATCGAAAACTCGCTGTCCCACGTCTCTTGCTGAAACCATTTAGGCAGGATCATGACCCAAGATCAATCGCCATTTTTACGGCCCGCGAGGCCTTGCCCGTTGACTCTCAAGCAGCGTTTTGCAACTGCCCGAAGCCGCCTTTTGAGAATCGTAGTCGAATCAAAGGCTTTGTTTTTGAAGGCTCTAAAGCCACCCCGAAAAGCAAGAAAAATAAAAAATCGCTTGACTCAGATTCCCTGAGAAGGCGGCGGCTTATATGAGGCCGGCCTGTCACAAACCTTCGCAAGCCGTTGTTAATATGGGGAATATCTGTTCACACGCATGACATGAAGTCGTCATGGGGCCCGATCGGCGCAAAAAGCCGGCGTACGAATCGAAAGGGCCCGGTCGATGACCGGGCCGCTCTCTTGAAAGGTAAAATGCTGAAGCGTCAGGCCGACAGGGCGTTGACGCGGCTGGCCAGGCGCGAGACCTTGCGCGATGCCGTGTTGGCATGCACGACGCCCTTGCTGGCAGCGCGCATCAGCTCGGGCTGTGCGACGCGCAGGGCTTCCTGGGCAACGGCCTGGTCGCCGGAAGCGATGGCTTCTTCGACCTTGCGGAGGAAGTTGCGAACGCGCGAGCGGCGCGACTTGTTGATCTCGGTGCGACGCGCGATCTTGCGGGTCGCTTTTTTCGCCGAAGTTGTATTGGCCATGGGTTTCTCTCTTCAGATTCTGACAAGCACCTCCGCCTCGCCGTGTCGGGTCACTGCGACCTGTCATCCAAGCTCTTCGGAGGCAATAGCGAGAAACCTGCAACGTGGCTTCCCAAACTGTGGGCGCCGTATAGACGCAAACGCCCATTTCGTCAACGCGCTATTTCAAGCGGCATCGACAGCGGATATGCGAGGTTGCCGCTACACCTGGCACGAAGCGCAGTGGAATGTCGAGCGTCCCGCCTGCGGTATCCGCGCGATGATGCCGCCGCAGCCCGGTCGTGCACAGGGTTTGCCCTCCCGGTCGTAGACGGCGAAGGTGTGCTGGAAATAGCCGAGCGATCCGTCCGTCTGGATGTGATCGCGCAGCGACGAGCCGCCGGCGGCGATCGCGTCCGCGATGACGGCCCGGATCGCCTCCGTCAGCACGACGAGCGGCGCGCGCGGCCGCCCCTTGGCGTCGACCAGCTTTCCCGAGGCCTTCAGCGGCGACAGACGCGCCCGCCACAGCGCCTCGCAGACATAGATATTGCCGAGCCCGGCGATGACCCGCTGGTCGAGCAGCGTCGATTTCAACGGTTGCGCCTTGCCGGCAAGGCGGCCGGCGAGATAGGCGGCGTCCAGCCGGTTGCCGGTCGGCTCCTCGCCCAGCTGCCGGAAGAAGGCATGGGCCGCCAGCGTTTCGCGCGGGCCGATATCCATGAAGCCGAACCGGCGCGGATCGTTGTAGATCACCTGCACGGGCCCGCGGTCGCCGAGAAGGTGAAGCACGACATGGTCGTGCCGCGCGTCCTTGCCCCTGACATGATGGAAGTCGCCCGGCGTGTCGGCGTCCCCGGTTGCCGCCTCGACCACGCGGAACGAGCCGGACATGCCGAGATGCGCGATGACGACATCGTCATTGTCGAGTTCGATGAGAAGATATTTCGCCCGGCGCGACAGAGCGACAATCCGCCGGTTCTCGATGCGGCGCGCGAAATCGGGCGGAAAGGGAAAGCGCAGATCCGCCCGGCGCACCTCCGCACGCGTGATCAGCGCCCCTTCCATCACGGGCGCAAGGCCGCGACGGACCGTTTCGACCTCGGGCAGTTCGGGCATGGACAGTCCTTTTCGCAAAGCGGGCGCATCGGCGGGCGTCCCGCAAGAGATAGCGTCGCCGGATCGGATTCGCTATGGTCTGGCGATGCCGGTGGCTGGCAGGATGGACGCAAACGTCCTATGTGCCGGTTGACGGAAGAGGACGATGGTCCGGCATGACGGGGTTTCGCCGGTGCCGAGGCCCGGCTCCCGGCTTTGGAATGGACAGGGGATAGACGGTATGACGGACGAACGGGTTTCCGCCGAGGGCGGCATGGAGACGTCCTACGGTTTCCGCCGCGTGAACGAGGGCGAGAAGCAGGGCCTCGTCAACGATGTGTTCCACAAGGTCGCCAAGCGCTACGACATCATGAACGACGTCATGTCGATGGGCCTGCACCGGGCCTGGAAGGATGCGATGGTGGCCGCCCTCCATCCGCGCCGCAGCGCCGATTACAAGGTTCTCGACGTCGCCGGCGGCACGGGCGATATCGCCTTCCGCATCGTCGAGGCGTCGGGCCGGCTGGCCCAGGCGACCGTGCTCGACATCAACGGCTCCATGCTCGGCGTCGGGGCCGAGCGCGCCCGCAAAAAGGGCCTGGCCGCCAATCTCGACTTCGTCGAGGCCAATGCGGAAAGCCTCCCCTTCGAGGATGGCCGTTTCGATGCCTATACGATCGCCTTCGGCATCCGCAACGTACCCCGCATCGATGTCGCCCTGTCGGAAGCTTATCGCGTGCTGAAGCGCGGGGGTCGGCTGCTGGTGCTCGAATTCTCCGATGTCGAGATGCCGCTGCTCGACAAGGTCTATGACGCCTGGTCGTTCAACGCCATTCCCCGCTTCGGCAAGATGATCACCGGCGAGGCCGAGCCCTACCAGTATCTGGTGGAATCCATCCGGAAGTTCCCGAACCAGACGGATTTCGCCCGCATGATCGAGAAAGCCGGCTTCGCGCGCGTCACCTATACCAATTATACCGGCGGCATCGCGGCGCTGCATTCCGCATGGAAGATCTAGAGCGCATGAACAGCCTCCCGTTCCCGCCGTGCCGCCAGGCGAGTGCCCGGCACCCATGAGCACGCCCGCCACCTATCTCCGCATCGTCAGAATCGGCTGGGTTCTCGTGCGCGAGGGCGTCGTCACGGCCATACCGCCGGAGAACCTGCCGCCCTTTGCCCGCTTCGCCCAGAAGCTCGCAGGCCTTCTGGAGCGCCGCCGCGCCCAGTTCGAGGAGCGCAGCGACCGCCTGTCGCGCGCCATCGGCCGGCTCGGGCCCTCCTATGTGAAGATCGGGCAGTTCCTGGCCACCCGTCCGGATGTGGTCGGCGCGGATTTCGCCGCCGACCTCGCCTTCCTGCAGGATCGCATGGCGACCTTCCCGGTCACCGAGGCCTATGCCGCCGTCGAGGGCTCGCTCGGCCGGTCGGTCGCGGATCTCTACAGCCGCATCGAGGATCCGATCGCCGCCGCCTCCATCGCGCAGGTCCATCCGGGCTGGGTGATGCGCGACGGGCGGGAGGAGAAGGTGGCGATCAAGGTGATCCGGCCCGGCATCCGCCAGCGCTTCGCGCACGATCTCGAGGCCATGTATCTCGTCGCCCGCCTGCAGGAGCGTTTTCTGCCGCACACCCGGCGCCTGCGCCCGGTGGAGGTGACGAAGACGCTGGAGCAGACGACCAAGGTCGAGATGGACCTGCGGCTTGAGGCCGCGGCCTTGTCCGAAATCGCCGAGAACACCGCCAATGACGAGGGCTTTCGCGTGCCCCGCGTCGATTGGGAGCGGACGGGACGCGACGTCGTCACCATGGAGTGGATCGACGGCACCCGCATGGCCGATGTGGAGGCGCTGCGCGCCGCCGGCCACGACCTCAACAAGCTGGCGGAAACGCTCATCCAGTCCTTCCTGCGCCACACGCTGCGCGACGGCTTCTTCCATGCCGACATGCACCAGGGCAATCTGCTGGTCGATCACGCGGGCATGATCGTCGCCGTCGACTTCGGCATCGTCGGGCGCCTCGGCAAGAAGGAGCGGCGGTTCCTCGCCGAAATCCTCTTCGGCTTCATCACCCGCGATTATCGCCGCGTGGCCGACGTGCATTTCGAGGCGGGCTATGTGCCCTCGCATCACGATGTCGCGAGCTTCGCCCAGGCCATCCGCGCCATCGGCGAGCCGATCCACGGCCAGCCGGCCGAGACCATCTCCATGGCGAAGCTCCTGACCCTCCTGTTCGAGGTCACCGAACTTTTCGACATGGAAACGCGCCCCGAGCTGGTGATGCTGCAGAAGACGATGGTCGTCGTCGAAGGCGTGTCCCGCTCGCTCAATCCGCGCTTCAATATGTGGAAGGCCTCCGAACCCGTGGTCGGCGCCTGGATTCGCGACAATCTGGGGCCGAAACGCGTGGTGACCGACCTCAAGGACGGCCTGCACGCCGCTTTGCGCCTCGCGGAGGCCGCGCCCGAGATCGTTGCCAAGACCGAGCGCTTCTCGCGGGATCTGACCGAAATGGCCGAGCACGGCCTGAAGTTCGACATGGCAACGGCCGAAGCCATCGGCCGCGCCGAAGCGCGCCACACCCGTTCCGGCCGCGCCGCGCTCTGGGTGATCGCCGCGCTTCTCGCGGTCATCGTCGTCAAGATCCTCTGACGAAACGCCGTTTCCGGATGGGCTCCGCCGCGAAAGGGCCTGTCCGGGAACGCGCGAAACCGCGGACATGACAGAGATGTAATCCGGCACGACTTCAATTCACCGCAGTCACGGCTTAACTGGAGGGTAAAGAAACCTTCCGGAGGACCGGCCTGAATGGCGGACGCCTATCCCAAGATCGTTGAGCCCCGCTCGCCCGAAAGCCTGCCGCAGGGCCAGCCGGAAACGGCGCCGCCGCTCGCTCCGGCAGCAAAGGCGAAGCCGCGTCGGCGCAAGGGCCGCATGGCCCTGCTCGCCGGCGTTCTCGCGATCCTCGGCCTCGGCGGCTGGTACGGCTGGACGACCTATCGCGCGGCCGGCGTCACGCAGGCCGTGGTCACGGAAGCCGTCACCCGCGGCGACATCGAAAACAGCGTCACCGCCTCCGGGCTCCTCAGCCCCATCCGCGATGTCGATGTCGGCGCGCAGGTCTCCGGCCAGCTGAAGAGCCTCAAGGTCGATGTCGGCGACATGGTGACGCAGGGCCAGCTGATCGCCGAGATCGACAGCGCCTCCATCGAGACCCAGATCGAGATCGCGGAAGCCGAGCTGGCCAATCTCGATGCCCAGATGACCGACAAGAAGGCGCAGGTGGTGCTGGCCGCCGCCAATCTCACCCGCCAGCGCAGCCTGGTCGCCGGCAACAGCGCAGCGCAGTCGGCGCTGGACGAAGCCATCGCGTCGCTGGCCACGGCCGAGGCCAATGTCGCCGCGCTCGAGGCGCAGGTCCGCAAGCAGCAGGCGACGCTCAAGGATGCGCGCATCAGCCTCGGCTATACCAAGATCTACGCGCCGCTCGCCGGCACCATCGTCGATGTCGTCGCCAAGGAAGGCCAGACGCTGAACGCCAACCAGTCGGCCCCCACCATCGTCACGGTGGCGGATCTCGACACGATGACGGTCGAGGCCGAGGTCTCGGAGGCCGATATCGGCAAGCTCAAGATCGGCATGGAGGCCTATTTCACGCTTCTCGGCCAGCCGGGCGAGCGCTATGCCGGCACGCTCCGGCAGATCAAGCCGACCCCTTCGACCGAAAACAACGTCGTCCTCTATTACGCCCTGTTCGACGTGCCCAATCCCGATCGCCGCCTGATGATGAACATGACGGCGCAGGTCTTCTTCGTGCAGTCCCGCGCGACCGGCGTACTGACCATCCCGGTCGCGGCGCTGCGCCTGCGCGAGGGCGGCAATCGGGCCGAGGTCGCCGTCGTCTCGGACGATGGCCGGCAGGCGGTGCGCGCGGTGGAGCCCGGCATCCGCAACCGGGTCCGCGTCGAGATCCGCAGCGGCCTTGCCGAAGGCGACAAGGTCGTGGTCGGCTCCGGCACGGAGGGCCGGGCCTCCAATGCCCAGCGCGCCGCAACCCGGACACGCGGCGGACCGCCGCCGATGTTCTGATGGGCGCCGCCATGACCACGACGATGACGCCGCTGATCTCGCTCCGGAATATCCGCAAGACCTTCATGACCGGCGATGTGCCGGTGGACGCCCTGCGCGGCGTCTCGCTCGACATCGCGCCGGGCGAGTTCGTCGCGATCGTCGGTCAGTCCGGGTCGGGCAAGTCGACGCTGATGAACATTCTCGGCTGCCTCGACCAGCCGACCGGCGGCGCCTACCATCTGGATGGCGAGGACGTCGCGGGCTTCGATGCCGACCAGCTGGCCGAGCGCCGCCGCCAGATGTTCGGCTTCGTGTTCCAGAGCTACAATCTCGTGGCGACCTCGACCGCCCGGGAGAATGTCGAGATCCCCGCGATCTATGCCGGCGTCTCGGCGAAACGGCGCGAGGCGCGCTCGCGCGAGCTTCTCGGCGCGCTGCGGCTTGGCGACCGCATGGACCATCTGCCGAGCCAGCTCTCGGGCGGCCAGCAGCAGCGCGTCTCCATTGCCCGCGCCCTTATGAACGGGGGCCAGATCATTCTGGCCGACGAGCCGACAGGCGCGCTCGACAGCCAGAGCGGCAAGGACGTCATGGCGACCTTGCGGCGCATGAACGAGGACGGGCATACCGTCATCATCATCACCCATGCGCCGGATCTGGCCGAATCGGCCGACCGCGTCATCGAGATCCGCGATGGCCTGATCGTCGCCGACCGCCTGCCGCGCCGCATCACCCGTCCGGTGCGCGCTGCGCCGCGGGTCTTTGCGACCCAGGCCGGCGAGGCCGCCCTGTTTTCCGACGTGGCGGAAGCCGTGCGTATGTCGTTCCGGGCGCTGCGGGCGAATTTCTTCCGCACGGTGCTGACGCTGCTCGGCATCGTCATCGGCGTCAGCTCGGTCGTCGCCATGCTGGCGATCGGCACCGGCGCGCAGGATCAGGTGCTCAGCCGCATCGCCGCCATGGGCTCGGATCTGCTCGTCGTCCGGCCGAACATGGCGAACTTCCGCGGCGGCGAGGGCGGCAGCATCGTCTCGCTCGTTCCAGCCGACGCGGATGCGATCCTCGAACTGCCGAACATCTCGTTCGCCGTGCCGGAAATGTCGAGTTCGCTCACCGTGCGCGCCGGAAACCTCGACACGCAGACGACCGTCAACGGCACGGTGCCGCAGTTTCCCGAGGCAAAGACTTGGCCGCTCGCCGAAGGCGCCTTCCTCGCGCCGGCCGATATGCAGAGCTATGCGAGCGTCGCCGTGCTGGGCAAGACCGTGGCCGATACGCTCTTTCCCGACGGTGCCGATGCGCTCGGCCAGTATATCCTCATCAAGAACATTCCCTTTCAGGTCATCGGCATCATGGCTCCCAAGGGGGCGACGGCCGGCGGCAACGATCAGGACGATACGGTGCTGGTGCCGCTCTCCACCGGCAATCTCCGCCTCTTCGGCGCGCGCAACGTCCGCTCCATCACCGTGCAGGTGAAGGACGACAGCGCCATCAACATCACGCAGGACCAGATCCAGGCGTTGCTCGACGAGCGCCACCAGCGCCAGGATACCCAGATCGCCAACCTCGCCGCCATCCGCGAGACCTTCACCGAGACCTCCAATATCCTCAAGGTGTTTCTCGGCTCCATCGCCGCGATCTCGCTGCTGGTCGGCGGCATCGGCGTCATGAACATCATGCTGGTCAGCGTGACCGAGCGCACGCGCGAGATCGGCATCCGCATGGCGACCGGTGCGCGTGGCCGCGACATCCTCACCCAGTTCATCGTCGAAGCGCTGGTGGTCTCGGCGCTGGGCGGCCTCATCGGCGTCGGTCTCGGCCTGTCGATCGGGGCGATCGCGCAGGCCTTCGGGGTGCCGGTCAGCTTCTCCGCCGGGCCGGTCCTCCTCGCCTTCGCCAGCGCCTTCGTCACCGGTCTTGTGTTTGGCTATCTCCCGGCGCATAACGCGTCGCGCCTTCAGCCGGCCGTTGCCCTCTCGGCGCCTTAAGGCAGGGTCGCGTGAAGAAAATTTCGTTCGCCGTGGAACCGAACCGCTGTTCGAACCTTATACACTGTCTGACGCCATTTGTTGAATGTCCGGAACACCTCTATGCACGACCGGTCGCGCCGAGTCTTTCTCCGCGAGAGCACTGCTGATGCCCATGCGGCGCTCGATGACATGATCGGCGCTTTCGACAGCCTGACCTCCTACAAGACCTATCTGCGCGGCATGAGCGCCTTCCGCATCCCGGTCGAGGCGATGCTGGCCGGTCGCACCTGGCCGGCCGATCTCGCGATCTGGTCGGAGCAGGCCTTCGGCGCCCTCATCCGGGCCGATCTCGCCGATCTCGACATCCCCGCCGACGAGGCGGTGCCCGTGCCGGCAATCGGCGGCGCGCGGGAAGACATGCTCGGCATGCTCTATGTTCTCGAAGGCTCGGCGCTCGGCGCCCGGCTTCTCTATCGCCGCGCCCAGCTGCTCGGGCTGCGGGCGGACTTCGGTGCGCGCCATCTTGCGGCACAGGCGGAAAAGAGCGACCGCTGGTCGCGCTTCCTGCATCTTCTGGAATCGGCCGACGCCATCGAGATCGATCGCGTCGCGAGCGCCTCCAGGGCCACGTTCACGGTCGCGGAGACGGCCTTCCGGAGGGCTTCCCATGCTGCTGAATGACCGGACGCGCGTCCAGACCACGCCCGCCGATAGCCGCATGGTGAAACCCGGCGAGCCGATCGATCTGACCAATTGCGACCGCGAGCCGATCCATATTCCCGGCAACATCCAGTCGCATGGCTGCCTGCTCGCCTGCGATGCGCGGGCCGGCATGGTGCTGCGCCATTCCGCCAACGCGCCGGATCTCCTCGGCCTTCACGGCGAGGTCAACGGCCAGCCGCTGGAGGCGCTGATCGGCTACGAGGCGACGCACACCCTGCGCAATGCCGTGGCGGCGCTGCGCGACGGCAGCCGGCCGGCGCTGCTGTCGGCGCTGAAGCTCGCCAACGGCGCTTACGACGTCGCCATCCATCTCAACAAGGCCACCGTCATTATCGAGTTCGAGCCGGCAACGGACGGGCAGCCGCTGCAGCTGGCGCGCACGCTGATCGGCCGCATCACCGATATCGCCGATGTCGATCAGCTCCTGCGCCAGTCGGCCCGCCTCATCCGCGGCATGCTCGGCTATGACCGCGTGATGATCTACGCCTTCGAGCAGGACGGCGCCGGCAAGGTGGTGACCGAAGCCAAGCGCGGCGATCTCGAAAGCTTCCTCGGCCAGTATTTTCCGGCCAGCGACATTCCCCAGCAGGCGCGGGCCCTCTACCTGCAGAACACCATCCGCATCATCGGCGACGCCAGCGGCACGCGCATTCCGCTGGTGCCGGAAATCGACGTCTCGGGCGAGGCGCTCGACATGTCGCTCGCGCATCTGCGCAGCGTCTCGCCGATCCATTGCGAATATCTGCGCAACATGGGCGTCGCTGCCTCCATGTCGATCTCCATCATCGTCGACGGCAAGCTCTGGGGGCTCATCGCCTGCCATCATTACCAGCCGCGCATCCTGCCCATGGCGCAGCGCGTGGCAGCCGAGATGTTCGGCGAGTTCTTCTCCCTCCATCTGCATGCGCTGAAGCAGAAGCAGAAGCTCGACACCGCCAACCGCGCCCGGTCCTCGCTCGATCGCTTCCTGCGCATGGCCTCGCACCATGCCGACATGGGCGAGCTGCTGCGCGACCATCTTTCGCATTTCACCTCGCTGATGGCCTGCGACGGCATCGGGCTGTGGATGAACGGGACATGGACGTCGTTCGGCTCGGCGCCGCCCGCCACCGCCGTGCCGGCCATCCTCCGGCTCATGGGGTCGGTCGCGGCCGGACAGGTCTGGGCGACGCACGCCATGGCGCAGCGCCTGCCGGAGGCCGAGACCTTCCGCGCGCAGGCTGCCGGCCTTCTGGCCGTGCCGCTGACGCAGCTGCATCGCGACTATCTGTTCTTCTTCCGCAAGGAATTCGAGCAGACCCTGAACTGGGGCGGCGATCCCAACAAATCCTACGAGAGCGGCCCCCTGGGCGAGCGCCTGACCCCGCGCAAGAGCTTCGCGATCTGGAAGGAGACCGTGCAGCTGCAGGCCCAGCCCTGGACCGAGGCCGATCGCGAGATCGCCGAGGTGACGCGCGCCGCCCTCGTGGAGATCGGCCTGCGCCATAGCGAGCTGATGGCCGAGGAGCGCAGCCGCGCCGACGTGCGCCAGCGCATGCTGAACGAGGAGCTGAACCACCGGGTCAAGAACATCCTCGCCCTGATCAAGTCGCTCGTCAGCCAGCCCGTCGGCGACGGCCGCAGCCTGACGGAATACGTCACCTCCCTGAAGGGCCGGATTCAGGCGCTCTCCTTTGCCCATGACCAGGTCGTGCGCGGCGATGGCGGCGGCATGCTGTCGGACCTGCTCGATGCGGAGCTGAGCCCCTATCGCAACACGGCCAACGTCATCCGCCTGTCGGGTCCGCCGGTGCTGCTCAACTCGCGGGCCTTCTCCGTCATGGCGCTGGTGTTGCACGAGCTTTCGACCAATGCTGCCAAATACGGCGCCCTGTCGCGGCCGGGCGGCGCCCTGTCGGTCAGCTGGCGCCTGACGCAGGGCGGCGATTGCGAGATCGCCTGGCGCGAAAGCGGCGGACCGGCGGTGCTGCCGCCGACGCGCAACGGCTTCGGCAGCGCGCTGATCGACCGCAGCGTTCCCTACGATCTCGACGGGCGCAGCGCCGTGACCTATGCCCCGGGCGGCGTGGAGGCGGACTTCGTGCTGCCGGCCAAGCATGTCTCGCTGTCCGAGCAGGGCGAGGACCGCAGCATCGCGGCCGGACCGGAGGCGACGACGGCGGGTGCCAACCTCGATCCGGAGCTGCGCGTGCTGCTCGTGGAAGACCAGATGCTGATCGCCATGGATGTCGAGGGCATGTTGTCCGACCACGGCATCCAGAAGGTGCTGACGGCGGCCTCGGCCGACGAGGCGCTGGCCAAGCTCGCCAGCTTCAAGCCGGATGTGGCGATTCTCGACGTCAATCTGGGCACCGGCACCTCCATCGAAGTCGCCGCCGAGCTGACGCGCCGGGAGATCCCGTTCATGTTTGCCACCGGCTACGGCAATCTGTCGCCCATTCCGAGCGGCTTTGCCGACGTGCCCGTGGTGCGCAAGCCCTATGAACGCGATGCGCTGGTGCACACGATGAGCACCTTGCTGAAATCCTGAGGCGCTGTTCAGCCCGGCGCAGGAATTGTCGGGTGCTGCATTCCTGTTCGGCGCAGCATGGTCTAGGGTCGCGCATCGATCATGCCGCAGCGGTGGTTTCATGCCTGTCTCCCAGTCCCCGTCCGAGACGTCGCCCGACAGCCTGTCCGGGACGCGTGTTCTCCTCATCATCTCCGGCGGCATCGCAGCCTATAAGAGCCTCGACCTGATCCGCCGGCTGAGGGAGCGCGGCGCGCGGGTCCGCCCGGTCATGACCGCGGGGGCCCAGGCCTTCGTCACGCCGCTGGCCGTCGGTGCGCTGGCGGCCGACAAGGTCTTCACCGAGCTTTTCTCCCGCGAGGACGAGCAGGATGTCGGGCATATCCGCCTGGCGCGGGACTGCGATCTCGTCCTCGTCGCGCCGGCGACCGCCAACATCATGGCCAAGATGGCGCAGGGCCTGACGGACGATCTCGCCTCCACCATCCTGCTGGCCACAGACCGGCCGGTGCTTCTGGCGCCGGCGATGAATCCGAAGATGTGGTCGCATCCCGCCACCCGCCGCAATCGCGAAACCCTCGCCGGCGACGGCATCGGCTTCGTCGGTCCCGGCCGCGGCGAAATGGCGGAAAGCGGCGAGCGCGGCGAGGGCCGCATGGCCGAGCCGCTCGAGATCGTCGCTGCCGTGGAAGCGCGGCTTTTCGCGTTCAAGCCCATCGGCCCGCTCTCCGGACGCCGCGCCATCGTCACCTCGGGCCCGACCCACGAGCCGATCGACCCGGTGCGCTACATCGCCAACCGCTCCTCCGGCCGGCAGGGCCACGCCATCGCGGCCGCGCTTGCGCGGCTGGGGGCAGAGGTCACGCTCGTCTCCGGCCCGGTCACGCTGGCCGATCCCAAGGGCGTCACGGTCGTGCGCGTGCAGACGGCGGTGGAGATGCGGGATGCGGTGCTCGCCGCCTTGCCCGCCGATATCGCCGTCATGGTCGCAGCGGTCGCCGACTGGCGGGTCGCCGATGTCGCCGGGGGCAAGATCAAGAAGGCGCCGGGCGAGGACCCGCCGCCGCTGCGGCTGACGGAAAATCCCGATATCCTGAAGACCGTCGGCCATCACGCGCAGCGTCCGCGCCTCGTCGTCGGCTTTGCCGCGGAGACGGACGATACGGTTGATAACGGCCGCTCGAAGCTCGCCCGCAAGGGGGCCGATTTCATCGTTGCCAACGACGTGTCCGCTGCCAGCGGCGTTGCGGGCGGCGTCATGGGGGGAACGCGCAACCGCGTGACCGTCATCGGTCGCGACAGCGAGGACAGCTGGCCGGAGCTTGACAAGGACGCGGTGGCCGAACGGCTCGCGGGCCTGATCGCCTCGAGGCTGGACTAGCGGAGCGCCCGCTTCGCCTCGATCTCCGGGTCGAGGTGGAAGATGCGCATGTCGATGCCGTTCTCGCCAAGCACCACGGCCGTTCCCTCGGGGATCTCCACCCAGGCATCGTCGTCGTCGTTGAGCGGTTCGGAGACGAGGCAGTATCCGCCCTGCGGTCCCATCGGCGCGGCGTAGAGCGTGGGCGCGAACCGGTCGGACGCATAGCGCACGGCGTAGAGGTTGATCCCGTCGGAAAAGGCAGCGGTGAAGCGCACGAGAACCGCATGCTTCATATGCGCCGCCAGCCGTTCCACGAAGGACAGCGTCTCCGCCATCGCGCCCAGCGGATCGCGGTCGAGGCCGAACTGCAGGGCCATCAGGAACAGCAGTTCGCTGTCGGTGGTGCCGGTGCGCGCGGTGTAGAGCGCGTCGTCCAGCATCGCCTCCATCGGCCGGCGCAGATGCTCGAAGCCGCCGATCTGGCCATTGTGCATGAACGACCAGCGGCCGTGGACGAAGGGGTGGCAATTGTCGCGGCGCGTGCCGCCGCCGGTCGCGGCCCGGACATGGGCGAGAAACAGCGGCGAGCGGATCTGGCGGGCGATGCTCTTCAGGTTGCAGTCCGACCAGGCCGGCAGGATGTCGCGGTAGCGGCCGGGCTCGGGGTGATCGCCATACCAGGCGATGCCGAAGCCGTCGCCGTTCGTGGCGGTCTTTGCCCGGGTGGCGCAGTGCGATTGCTCGATCAGCGAATGGGCCGGCGAGGAGACGAGGTCCTCCAGATAGATCGGCTCTCCGCGATAGGCTGCCCATCGGCACATGCTGCTGACACTCCTTGTCGGATATCGTTGCCGGATCGATCGGCAGTCGCGAATCGGACGTTTCGATCGTCTTAACCATAAGCCGTGCCGATCTTGGGACGAAAGATGGTAAAAATGCGTTAACGATCTCCTGTGCCCTTTGGGCGACAGTCGGGTTCTGGAACGAACGTTCTATCATTCTCGTCGCCGAGGCGTTACGATCGACCGAGATGACGAGCGCAGCGCGGGAGACGGGGATGACTGCATGATGCCGGATGCCGAGGCCGCGCCGACGATCGAGGACGAGAGCGACGCCGCCGCGACGCTGGCCGCCGTGCCGCAGGATTTCGATGCGCTGAAGGCGGTCATTCTGGAGCGCAAGGCGCAACTGCCCAAGCGCCTGCGCCAGGTGGCGGCCTATGCGCTCGATCAGCCCGACGAGATCGCCTTCGGCACGGCCGCAAGCATCGCAGCCGCTGCCGACGTGCAGCCCTCGACCCTCGTTCGCTTCGCCCAGCATTTCGGCTTCGAGGGCTTTTCGAGCCTCCAGCAGATCTTTCGGGCCCGGCTGCGCGAGCGCAATCCGGGCTATGAGGAGCGGCTGCGCGCCCTGGGCGACAACGGCCACAGCCGGCTGGAAAGCGGCGCGATCTTCAACGGCTTCGTCGCCGCCGCCCACCGGTCGCTCGACAATATCGCCGGTTCGGTCGATCCCGCCGCCTTCGAGCAGGCGGTCGATATCCTGGCGAAGGCCGAGACCATCTTCCTGATCGCCAAGCGCCGGTCCTACCCGATCTCCGGCTACATGGCCTATGCCTTCGGCAAGCTGAAGATCCGCTATCAGATGGTCGGCACGGCCGCCGGCATCGACGACGATATTCTGGCGCTGGCCGGGCGGCGCGATGCGGCCTTCGCCGTCAGCTTCTCGCCCTACACGTCCGAAAGCATCCATCAGGCCCGGCTTCTCGCAAACCGCAAGGTGCCGGTGGTCTCCCTGACCGACAGCGCGTTCTCGCCGCTGGTGGAGTCCTCGAGAGTCTGGTTCGAGATCGTCGAGGCCGATCATGCGGGCTTTCGCTCGCTGTCGGCCAGCATGGCCTTCGCCATGGCCCTGACGGTTGCCGTTGCCGAAAAACGGCAGCGTGGCCCGCTGGCGTCGAATGTGGCTGGCACAGAGATGGAATGAAAATTCCATATTGACGGAGCCGCGGAATTTATGTTTCATGGGGCTCCATTCGAAAACGAAAAAAGACGATACGCCGCACGTCGGGAGGACAGGAACGTTGACCGGGATCAGCCAGAGGGATGCGGCACGGCCGCTCGACATCATCACCATCGGTCGCGCCTCGGTCGATCTCTACGGCCAGCAGATCGGCACCCGGCTGGAAGACGTGGCAAGCTTTGCCAAGTCTGTCGGCGGCTGCCCGACCAATATCGCGGTCGGCACCGCCCGCCTCGGGCTGAAATCGGCGCTGCTCACCCGCGTCGGCAAGGAGCAGATGGGCCGCTTCATCGTGGAGCAGCTGACCCGCGAGGGCGTGGAAACGAAGGGCATCGTGACGGACCCCGAGCGTCTGACCGCCCTTGCGATTCTCGCCGTCGAGAACGACCACTCGTTTCCGCTGCTGTTCTACCGCGACAACTGTGCCGACAACGCGCTCTGCGAAGACGATATCGACGAGGCCTTCATCCGCTCGTCCCGTGCGATCCTCGTCTCGGGTACGCATTTCTCGCGGCCGAACACCGATGCCGCGCAGCGCAAGGCGATCCGCATCGCCAAGGCTGCCGGCGTCAAGATCGCCTTCGACATCGACTATCGCCCGAACCTCTGGGGTCTGGCCGGCCATGACGCCGGCGACAACCGATACATCGCCTCCGCCCATGTCTCGGCGCATCTGAAGACGGTGCTGGCCGATTGCGACCTGATCGTCGGCACGGAAGAGGAGGTGCTGATCGCGTCCGGCGAAAGCGATCTTCTCGCCGCGCTCAAGACCATTCGCGCGCAGTCCACCGCCACGATCGTGCTCAAGCGCGGCCCGATGGGCTGTATCGTCTATGACGGCGGGATTTCCGACGATCTGGAGGACGGCATCGTCGGAAAGGGCTTCCCGATCGAGGTCTACAATGTTCTGGGAGCGGGCGACGCCTTCATGTCCGGCTTTCTGCGCGGCTGGCTGGCGGGCGAGCCGCATGCGACGTCTGCGACCTGGGCCAATGCCTGCGGCGCCTTCGCCGTCTCGCGGCTGCTCTGTGCGCCGGAAATTCCGACCTGGACGGAGCTGCAGTTCTTCCTGGAGAACGGCAGCAAGGAGCACGCGCTGCGCAAGGACGCCGACATCAACCATGTGCACTGGGCGACCACCCGCCGCCGCGCGATCCCGAGCCTGATGGCGCTTGCCATCGACCACCGCAGCCAGCTGGAGGATATGGCCGGGGACGATGCCGGGAAGCTCGCGCGCATTCCCGCCTTCAAGGTCCTCGCCGTCAAGGCCGCGGCAAAGATCGCCGATGGCCGGCCCGGCTTCGGCATGCTGATCGACGACAAATACGGCCGCGACGCGCTGTACGCGGCCGGCGCGCTCAGGGATTTCTGGGTGGCAAAGCCGATCGAGCTGCCGGGCTCCCGCCCGCTGCAGTTCGAGTTCAGCCAGGATCTCGGCAGCCGCCTGATCGACTGGCCGGTCGATCACTGCATCAAGGTGCTGAGCTTCTATCACCCGGACGATCCGACTGACATGAAGGCGACCCAGATCGCCAAGCTGCGCTCGGCCTTCGAGGCGGCCCGCAAGGTCGGCCGCGAGATCCTGATCGAGATCATCGCCGGAAAGCACGGCCCGCTGGACGACACGACCATTCCCCGCGCGCTGAACGAACTTTACGACGCCGGGCTGAAGCCGGACTGGTGGAAGCTGGAGCCGCAGGCAAGCCGCAGCGCCTGGAGCGCCATCGACGACGTCATCGAGGCGCGCGATCCGCTCTGCCGCGGCGTGGTGCTGCTCGGCCTCGAAGCCTCCTACGAGGCGCTGAAGGACGGCTTTGCCGCCGCCCGCACCTCGCGCCAGGTCCGCGGCTTTGCCGTGGGGCGTACGATCTTCGTGGATGCGGCGCGCCGCTGGCTGGCCGGCGAGATCGACGACGCCGCGGCGATCGACGACATGGCACGGCGCTTCAAGCAGCTGGTCGACCTCTGGGTCGGCCTCGACAAGGACAAGGCGGCCTGACCGGTTTCGGCCGATACGGATGACGACAAGCACCGCCCGCAGGGGCGGCAAGGACAGGCAGGCGCAAAACCTGCGGCGTGAGGAGACCTTGAGATCATGAACCAGCAAGCCCCCATCGCATCGGGCGACATCGGCACCCGCCAGCCGGGAACGGTGCGGCTCACCATGGCGCAGGCCGTGGCGCGCTTTCTGACCAGGCAGATGACGGTGATCGACGGCGAGACCGTGCCGATCTTCGGCGGCGTCTTCGCGATCTTCGGTCACGGCAACGTCGCCGGCATGGGCGAGGCGCTGCACGGCATCAAGGACACGCTGCCGACCTACCGCGCCCAGAACGAGCAGGGCATGGCCAATGCGGCGATCGCTTTCGCCAAGGCGAGCTTCCGCCGCCGCTTCATGGCCTGCACGACCTCGATCGGCCCCGGTGCGCTGAACATGGTGACGTCGGCGGCACTCGCCCATGTCAACCGGCTGCCGGTGCTGCTTCTGCCCGGCGACGTCTTCGCCAATCGCCGGCCGGACCCGGTGCTGCAGCAGATCGAGGATTTCGGCGACGGCAGCATGACCGTCAACGACTGCTTCCGCCCGGTCTCGCGCTATTTCGACCGCATCACGCGGCCCGAGCAGATCATCCCGGCGCTGCGCCGCGCCATGCAGGTGCTGACCGACCCCGCCGAGTGCGGCCCGGTGACGCTGGCGCTCTGCCAGGATGTGCAGGCCGAGGCCTATGACTATCCCGAAAGCTTCTTTGCCGAGAAGGTCTGGCTGCCGAGGAAAGTCCGTCCCGACACGCAAGAGCGGCTGGCTGCCTCCACGGCCATTGCCCATGCGAAGACGCCGATCATCATCGCCGGCGGCGGCGTGCTCTATGGCGCGGCGAGTGCGGCGCTGGCCGCCTTCGCCGAAAAACACGGCATCCCCGTTGTCGAGACGCAGGCCGGCAAGTCCTCGCTGCCCGACAGCCACCCGCTCAACATGGGCTCCGTCGGCGTCACCGGCACATCGGCGGCCAATGCGCTCGCCGAAGAGGCCGACCTCGTGCTGGCCGTCGGCACCCGCCTGCAGGATTTCACCACCGGGTCCTGGGCGCTGTTCAAGAACGACGGCCTGAAGATCGTCGGTCTCAACGTGCAGGCCTTCGATGCTGCCAAGCATGAATCCCTGCCTCTCGTCTGCGACGCCGCCACCGGGCTTGCCGAACTCTCGGCAGCGCTCGGAGCCTACCACGCCGACAGCACCTGGGGAGACAAGGCCCGCACCCTGAAGGCCGACTGGCAGGCCGCCGCCGACACGGCGCTGGCCGCCACCAATGTGGCGCTTCCCTCCGATGCGCAGGTCATCGGCGCCGTCATGCGGGCTCGCAAGGGCGATACCACGCTGGTCTGCGCGGCCGGCGGTCTTCCGGGCGAGCTGCACAAGCTCTGGCGGGCGGAGAAGCCCGGCAGCTACCACATGGAGTACGGCTTCTCGACCATGGGCTACGAGATCGCCGGCGGCCTCGGCGTGAAGCTCGCAAAGCCCGACAGCGACGTCATCGTGATGGTCGGCGACGGCAGCTACATGATGCTGAACGCCGAGATCGCCTCCTCCATCATGCTCGGCGCCAAGATCACCATCGTGCTTCTCGACAATGCCGGCTATGGCTGCATCAACCGGCTGCAGATGGCGACCGGCGGGGCGAACTTCAACAATCTGCTGCGCGACACGCACCATGTCGAGCTGCCGGCGATCGATTTCGCCGCCCACGCCGCCGCCATGGGCGCGGTGACGCGCAAGGTCGCGTCGCTCGCCGAGCTGGAGACGGCGCTCGTGGAAACGGCGGACGAAGCGCGCACCACCGTCATCGTCATCGACACCGACCCGCTGATCACCACCGATGCCGGTGGCCACTGGTGGGATGTCGCGGTGCCCGAGGTGTCGGAGCGCGACGCCGTCGGCGCGGCGCGCCGGGCCTACGAGCGGGCGCTCGCCGCCCAGCGCGTCGGCTGATCCATCCCTCATCGTTCCACCCTCACAGAGACAAGATCATGATCCGCTACGGAACCAACCCGATCGCCTGGAGCAACGACGACGATCAGACGATCGGCGCCCATCTCTCGCTCGAAGACTGCCTGTCCGACTGCCAGACGATCGGCTTCGACGGCATCGAGAAGGGGCACAAGATGCCGAGCGATCCCGAGGCGCTGAAGGCGAAGCTTGCCGAATACGGCCTCGTCTTCGTCTCCGGCTGGCACTCGACCAATCTTCTCACCCATGACGTCGAGGCCGAGAAACACGCGATCCAGCCGCATCTCGATCTGCTGAAGGCCAATGGCTGCAAGGTCTGCATCGTCTGCGAGACGTCGAACGCCATCCATGGCGATGACGCGACCTCGCTGGTGGCCGACAAGCCGGTGCTGCCCGACGACCAATGGGAGAAATTTGGCGCCGACATCGAGGCGATCGCGCAATACTGCGCCGATCAGGGCATCGATCTCGTCTACCACCACCACATGGGCACGATCGTCCAGACCGGGCCCGAGATCGACCGGCTGATGGAAACGACGGGGCCGGCGACCAAGCTCTTGCTCGACACCGGTCACGCCTGGTTCGGCGGCTCGGACCCGGCGGAGCTCGCCAAAAAATACATGCACCGCGTCCGCCACATCCATGCCAAGAACGTCCGCCGCGACGTCCGGAGGGATGTAGAGGAGAACGGCCTCTCCTTCCTCGAAGGCGTGCGCCGCGGCGTCTTCACCGTGCCGGGCGATGCGGAGGGCGGCGTCGATTTCGTGCCCGTCCTGAAAATCGCCGCCGAACATGGCTATGACGGCTGGCTGGTGATCGAGGCGGAACAGGACAGCGCCATCCGCATTCCCCTCGAGTACCAGTCGCTCGGATTCAAGTCGCTCAAGGCCTTCGCGAAAGAGGCGGGGCTGGACCGGCGCTGATCCTGGCGATCAAGATGGCGCTGGCGATGGCCCCTCATCCGCCTGCCGGCACCTTCTCCCCGCTGAGCGGGGCGAAGGGACGTGGGGCGGATGTTTGCCCCCCGCTGAAAGGTCGAGCACGCCTCGTCCCCTCGTCCCGCAAGCGGGGAGAGGGGGAGGGCAGAGCCGGTCTCCACCGTCGTAACGATTTTCCTGCAAGCATAGGACATCACCATGCCGAACCTCCTCGTCAAGCCGCAGGGCACAAGCGGTCTCGTCCATGACATCACGCCGGAGAGCGCCGGCTGGACCTATGTCGGCTTCGCGCTGCACCGGCTCGCGCCCGGGGAAACCATGTCCGGTGAAACGGGCGCGCGGGAGGTCTGCCTCGTCCTCGTCGCCGGCAAGGCGCGGGTGACGGTGGATGGCGAGGATTTCGGCGAGCTGGGCGAGCGGATGACGCCGTTCGAGGGCGCGCCCTTTTCGGTCTACGTGCCGAAAGGCGCGTCCTACACGGTGACGGCGACGACCGATCTCGAACTTGGGCTCTGCTCGGCGCCGGGCGGCGAGGGGTTCACGGCGCAGGTCATCCGGCCGGACCGGCACACGCAGATGACGCGCGGCAAGGGCACCAACACCCGCTACGTCACCAACATCATGCCGGAGGATGACGGGGCGGCACAGTCGCTGCTGGTGGTCGAGGTCATCACGCCGGGCGGCCACACCTCGTCCTATCCGCCGCACAAGCACGACGAGGACAACCTGCCGGCCGAAAGCTTCCTCGAGGAGACCTATTATCACCGCCTCAACCCGTCGCAGGGCTTCGCCATGCAGCGCGTCTATACCGACGACCGCGCGCTGGACGAGACCATGGCGGTGGAGAACGGCGACGTCGTGCTGGTGCCGAAGGGATATCACCCGGTGGCCGCGATCCATGGCTACGATCTCTACTACCTCAACGTCATGGCCGGTCCCTCGCGGGCGTGGAAGTTCAACAATGCCAAGGAGCATGCCTGGCTCTTCACGGGCGTGTGACGCTGTCCCGGCATGTCGCGGCGACCCCGCGCGCGAAAACGCCGGAGGCTTGACGATCGTTTATCGGACGGGGCACCGAAAGCTGCCGCGAAGGATAATTTTGATATGACACCTTCCGGTGCCCCGTTCAGCCGTTTGAGCCCGCAACTGCAGTCCCTCTGCTCCTCGCCCCGGACCGGGCCCCTCTCCGGAGAGCGGGATCTGGACCAGCATGGCGAAGTCTGTGTGCCCCACAGGCACGTCCGGACGATTCACACCCGATGCACCGCATCGGGCCGCCACCCGGAGGGAGACCATTTTCTGCGGGCCCCGTGCGGCCGGGCTTGCGTCCATCCCCTGCCGCACGGAGCCGATCCCGCCTCGCCGGAACGCCTTCCGGTGTATCCGCGACGGAACGGGAGGATGATGACATGGACGCGGACGGGCGGGGATGGATACGGCCGAAATTTCCGGCAAGGCCTTGATGTGACAGGCAAGGGGTGCCGAAATTTTCCCCGTTTCCGGGACCTCGCAAGACGCGGTGCGCGCGGCCTGAGAGGGCCTGCGGGCCGCGCGGATTTGATTCGACAGCCGATTTCCCGTATGCCGTGCCCGTCCAACCGCCGGAACGGCTGCCGGATCCCTCCGGAACCTTTCCGCGTCTCCCCGAAACGGGAAAACTCTCTATCTCCTTGCCTTCACGCCAGTCCGAACGCAGACCGCTGCGCCCGCCGGCTGATATCTCCAAAGCCCGAAAGGATTTTCAAACCTTGTCTTCCCCTTCGCACCCCACGCTCGGCAAACCCTTTTCCGCCTTCCTGTTCGACATGGACGGCACTCTCCTGAATTCCATTGCGGCGGCCGAGCGGGTCTGGGGCAAGTGGGCGCTGGCGCACGGGCTGGACCTTGCGACCTTTCTGCCCTTCATGCACGGCAAGCGCGGCATCGACACGATCACGCAGCTGAACCTGCCCGGCGTCGATCCTGCAACCGAGGCGGCCTTTATCACGCAGGCGGAGATCGACGACGTCGAGGGCGTGAAGCCGATCCCCGGTGCACTCGAATTCCTGAAGACGCTGCCGGCCGATCGCTGGGCGATCGTCACCTCCTCGCCGCTGCCGCTGGCACGGGCCCGCCTTGCCAAGGCCGGCATCACCGCGCCGAAATTTCTCGTGACGGCGGAAGACGTGACGCAGGGCAAGCCGGCGCCGGATTGCTACCGGCTGGGCGCCGAGCGCGTCGGCTTCGATGCGGCCGACTGCCTCGTGTTCGAGGACGTTCCCGCCGGCGTCAAGGCCGGGGAGGCCGCCGGCGCGGACGTGGTCGTGGTGACGACGACGCATGAACATCCGATGGAAACGACGCATCTCACGATCCCGGGATACGAGCGACTTGCGGTTGAAATCGCAGCCGACGGACGTCTCATGCTGGTCGAAACGCCTGCCGCCTGAGCGCATGCGTCCCGCGTCAAGGGTTGCCGCGGCCACGCGGCGACCTAACTAGACGCTCATGCCAAACGACAGCCACACCCTTCCCGTGCCCGATCCGGGCGTCACCCTCGCGCAGGAAGAGCCGCTTCCCGGCGCGTCTGCCGACGTGTTCGGGCGCATTGCCGCGGCACCCGACGACTGGGCCCTGTTCCTCGATATCGACGGCACGCTGGTCGATCTGGCGGAAACGCCGGACGCGATCGTCGTGCCCCCGGACCTGCCGGCAACGCTCATGGCGCTTTCCAACCGTCTGGGCGGGGCGCTCGCGCTCGTCACGGGCCGGGCGCTGCATTATGCCGACGTGCTCTTCGATCCCGCGACCTTCCCCATTGCCGGCCTGCACGGCGCCGAACTGCGCGACCAGTCGGGCGCGATCACGCGGCCGGAGATCACGCCCGCCTTCGTGACGCTGAAGAGCGAGCTTGCAAAGACGATCAAGGACTGGGACGGCGTGCTGTTCGAGGACAAGGGGGCGGCCGTCGCGCTGCACTACCGGCAGGCGCCGGAACGCTGCGCCGATGTCGAGCAGATCATGCGGCGCGCCTCCGTCGCCATCGGCGGCGACTGGGGCCTGCAATTCGGCAAGATGGTGGTGGAGCTGCGTCCCTCGACGGCGAGCAAGGGTGCCGCCGTCATGACCTTTCTGTCGCAGGCGCCCTTCGAGGGGCGCAAGCCGCTCGCCATCGGCGACGACGTGACCGACGAGGCCATGTTCAAGATCGCCAATGCCGCCGGCGGACTGTCGTTGCGGGTCGGACCGCCCGGTTTCGAGACGCAGGCGCAGGCGACCATCGGCTCGGCGCAGGCGGTGCGCGACGCGCTGACCGCACTCGCCACCGCGGCCAGGCCGTGAGCGGCGTTGTGCCCCTGTCCGTCTGCCGGCAGACCGGCAGCCCGACATTTGAAAGGAAGAAGTCTTGAGTCGTCTCATCGTCGTGTCGAACCGCGTCCCCGTGCCGGAACATTCGGGCGATGCCCCGGCCGGCGGCCTCGCCGTCGCCCTGCAGGCCGCGCTCGAGGAGCATGGCGGCATCTGGATGGGCTGGTCCGGCAAGTCCAGCGGCACGCGCGAGCCTGCCGCGCTCGACCTCAAGGACCGCGGCAAGATCACCTATGCGCTGACCGACCTGACCGACAAGGATGTGGACGAATACTATTTCGGCTTCGCCAACCGCGTGCTCTGGCCGATCTGCCACTACCGGCTGGACCTTGCCGAATATGGCCGCAAGGAAATGGCCGGCTATTTCCGCGTGAACCGCTTTTTCGCCCATCGCCTGGCGCCGCTGCTGCAGCCGGACGACGTCATCTGGATCCATGACTATCACCTGATCCCGCTGGCGGCCGAGCTGCGCCAGATGGGCATCCAGAACCGGATCGGCTTCTTCCTCCACATTCCCTGGCCGCCCGCCGACGTGCTGTTCGCCATGCCGGTGCACGAGGAGATCATGCGCGGTCTGTCGCATTACGACCTGATCGGCTTCCAGACGGATCACGATCTGGAGAATTTCGCCGGCGGGCTGCGGCGCGAGGGCATCGGCAACGAGATCAAGCCCGGCCGCTACAGTGCGCATGGCCGCATCTTCAAGGGCGGCACCTACGGTATCGGCATCGAGACCAAGGCCTTCGCCAGCTTCGCGCGCAAGAGCGCCTCGCATGCGATGGTGCGCAAGGCGGCCGCGAGCATCGAGGGGCGGGATCTGATCATCGGGGTGGACCGGCTCGACTATTCCAAGGGCATCACCCAGCGCATCGACGCCTTCGAGCGCTTCATCGAGGCAAGCCCCGGCCAGCAGGGCAAGGTGACCTATCTGCAGGTCACGCCCAAATCCCGCTCCGAAGTGCCGGAATACGAGGCGATGCAGCGGACGGTGGCCGAACAGGCGGGGCGCGTCAACGGGGCGCTCGGCACGGTCGACTGGGTGCCGATCCGCTATATCAACCGCTCGATCTCGCGGCCGATCCTTGCCGGACTCTACCGCATGGCGAAGGTGGGCCTGGTGACGCCGCTGCGCGACGGCATGAACCTCGTCGCCAAGGAATATGTCGCCGCGCAGGACCCGGACGATCCGGGCGTCCTGGTTCTCTCACGCTTTGCCGGCGCGGCCCGCGAGCTCGACGGGGCGCTGCTCGTCAATCCCTACGACATCGAGGGCACGGCGAACGCGATCGCCCGCGCGCTGTCCATGCCGCTGCCCGAGCGGCAGGAGCGGTGGGGCAAGATGATGGATTATCTGAACGAGCACGACGTGGTGCGCTGGTGCGACGATTTCCTGAAGGATCTGGTGGCGTAAGGGAGACTCAACGTCGTCATGCTCGGGCTTGTCCCGAGCATCTGCTGCACGGGCCGCGCGCTGAAGGACCGTGGTGTTTGCGGGGACGACAGCAGATCCTCGGCACAAGGCCGAGGATGACGTTTCGCGAGGGAGGATGACGTTGCGGGGAGGAAAGATCACGCCGCCTTGGCGACGTGATATTCCTTGATCGCCACCATCTTGATCGCCTTCCAGCGATCGGCCTCGTAGTTCAGCGAGAAGCCGTCCTGCGCGAGGAACACCGGGTCGCCGTCGAGATCGCGGGCGATGTCGCCGCGGCGCGCGGTGATGAAGCGGTCGAGTTCGCCGGGCTCGTCGGAAGAGACCCAGCGGCAGATCGAGAAGCGGGCCATGTCGAACGAGACGGGCAGGCCGTATTCGCCCTGCAGCCGCTCCTTCAACACGTCGAGCTGCAGCGCGCCGACGACGCCGACGATGGCCGGCGAGCCGTCCTCGGGCGAAAACAGCTGCACGACGCCCTCCTCGGCCATCTGCTGCAGCGCTTCCTTCAGCTTCTTCGCCTTCATGGCATCCTCCAGCCGCACGCGGCGCAGGATCTCCGGCGAGAAGTTCGGCACGCCCTGGAAGACCAGCGGCTCGCCTTCCGTCAGCGTGTCGCCGATGCGCAGGGTTCCGTGGTTGGGGATGCCGACCACGTCGCCGGCGTATGCCGTATCGGCCAGCTGGCGCTGCGAGGCGAAGAAGAACTGCGGCGCGGTGAGGCCGAGCTGCTTGCCGGTGCGGGCGAGCCGCGCCTTCATGCCGCGTTCCAGCTTGCCCGAGCAGATGCGCGCGAAGGCGATGCGGTCGCGATGGTTCGGGTCCATATTGGCCTGGATCTTGAAGACGAAGGCCGTCATCTTGTCCTCGCTCGCATGCACGGTGCGGATATCGGCCACCTGGTCGCGCGGCGGCGGGGCCATGGCGCCCAGCGCATCGATGAGGTCGCGCACGCCGTAATTGCGCAGGGCCGAGCCGAAGAAGACCGGGGTCATGTGGCCTTCGAGGAAGGCCTGACGGTCGAACGGCCGGCAGGCCTCGATGGCAAGCTCGGTTTCCTCGATGAAGGCGGCGCGCTCGTTTTCCGGCAGCCGGTCGGCGACGGCCTGCGGGCCGTTGACCTTCAGCGCCTCGACCTGCGTATCGGCGCCGCGCACCGTGTTCTCGGCGAGATAATAGGAGCCGCAGAAGCTCTTCGACCGGCCGATGGGCCAGGTGATCGGCGCGGTGTCGAGCGCGAGCTTCTCCTCGACCTCGTCGAGGATCTCGAACGGGTCGCGGCTTTCCCGGTCCATCTTGTTGATGAAGGTGATGATCGGGATGTCGCGCATGCGGCAGACCTCGAACAGCTTCAGCGTCCGCGGCTCGATGCCCTTGGCGGCGTCGATCACCATCACGGCGGCGTCCACCGCCGTCAGCGTGCGATAGGTGTCGTCGGCGAAGTCCTCGTGGCCGGGCGTGTCGAGAATGTTGAAGACGTTGCCGCCATATTCGAAGGTCATCACCGAGGTGACGACCGAGATGCCGCGCTCGCGCTCGATCTTCATCCAGTCGGACCGCGTCTGGATGCGGTCCTTCTTCGCCTTGACCTCGCCGGCGAGCTGGATCGCGCCGCCGAACAGCAGCAGCTTTTCGGTCAGCGTCGTCTTGCCCGCGTCGGGGTGTGCGATGATCGCGAAGGTTCGGCGGCGGGAGACCGCATCGGCAAGCGTTTCAGCCATCGGGATTGTCCTGTTTTCTGGGGCTTATCTAGCGATATGGCGACCGATATGCAATTGACGCCGTTGACGCCGCCAACCGTCCGTCAAGGACACGCCTCGTGAAGGAGCCGATCATGCCGGATATCGCCCCGGACAGCGCCGATGTCATCCCCGTCCTCGCCCTCGTCCGCCTCCCGCATGGCAAGGGTCTGGCGCTGCCGGCCTACGAGACGGCGGGTGCCGCGGGCATGGACCTGCGCGCGGCGGTGCCGGAGGACGCGCCGCTGGTCATCGCGCCCGGCGAACGCGCGCTGGTGCCGACCGGCTTCGTCTTCGAGATTCCCGACGGGTTCGAGGGGCAGGTTCGCCCGCGCTCGGGCCTTGCCTTCCGGAACGGCGTCACCTGCCTCAACACGCCGGGCACGATCGACAGCGACTATCGCGGCGAGGTGAAGGTGCTCGTGATCAACCACGGGGCGCAGCCCTTCACTGTCACCCGCGACATGCGCATCGCCCAG
Organism: Rhizobium quercicola; assembly: GCF_021168455.1. Classification (NCBI taxonomy): domain Bacteria; kingdom Pseudomonadati; phylum Pseudomonadota; class Alphaproteobacteria; order Hyphomicrobiales; family Rhizobiaceae; genus Rhizobium; species Rhizobium quercicola. The sequence continues at coordinate 182,375 of NZ_JAJOZR010000008.1, read as the reverse complement.
ATGGTGATCGCGCCGGTGACGCAGGCCCGCATCGTCGAGGCGAACGCCTTTTCGGAAACGGCGCGCGGTGCCGGCGGCTTCGGTTCGACCGGCGTCTGACGTCAAGGCGCGGCGTCGATTTGGTAAGTCATCACAAAATTGTGCGCTGCATCATCGGCAGGATCCGCTTGACTCGAAAACATACACTCGTGTTTGTATAGGCCACGACCTGCCCTGAATCCGTCTCCGGGCCACTGTCTGATTATCGTTTCCTCCGGCCGACGCCATGAGACCTCATGCGCGCGCCGGTCTTTTTCGTGGGACCTTCATATGCGGACCAATCGTCTGACGCTCGCCGCTCTCGTCATCAGCGCGGCTTTCTTGAGTGCCTGCCAGCAGGAAGAGAGCCAAGCGCAGGGGCAGCCGGAGCGGCCGCCCTCCGAGGTCGCGGTCGTCACGACGAAGACCGAGGAGCTGCCGATCACCAACGAGCTTCCGGGCCGGATCGCCGCGACCCGCACCGCGGAGGTTCGCCCGCGCGTGTCCGGCATCGTGGTCGAGCGCGTGTTCGAGCAGGGCACCACGGTGCAGCAGGGCGACGTGCTCTACCGCATCGATCCGAAGCCCTTCCAGGTGCAGGTGGACAGCGCCGAGGGCACGCTCGCCCGGGCGCGCGCCGCCCAGACGCAGGCCCGCAACACCGCCGACCGCCAGGAGCAGCTGCGCCGCTCGAACGTCGCGACGCAGCAGAACTTCGACGACGCCGTCGCGCTTCTGGCGCAGGCGGACGCGGACGTGGCGATCGCCGAGGCCGGCGTCGCCTCCGCCCGGCTGAACCTGCAATATACCAACGTCACCGCGCCGATCAGCGGCCGGATCGGCCGCGCGCTGATCACCGAAGGGGCGCTCGTCAGCCAGAGCGGCACCGAGAACCTCGCGACGATCCAGCAGCTCGACCCCGTCTATGCCGACTTCACCCAGACGGCGACCGACGTCATCCGCCTGCGCAAGGCGCTGCAGGACGGCCAGCTGATGACGGATGCCAACGAGGCGGCCGCCCAGCTGGTGCTGGACGACGGCACGCCCTATCCGGAAAAGGGCCGTCTGCTCTTCTCCGAAGCCGCGGTCGATGAAACCACCGGCCAGATCACGCTGCGCGGCGAGTTCGCCAATCCGAACGGCGATCTCCTGCCCGGCATGTATGTCCGCGGCCTCATCCAGCAGGGCATCGAGCGCAATGCGATCGCCGTGCCGCAGCAGGCCATCCAGCGCGACACCGCCGGCAAGGCGCTGGTCTACGTCGTCAACGGCGAGAGCAAGGTCGAGATCCGTCCCGTCACCACGAGCCGCGTGGTCGGCGACCGCTGGGTGATCTCGAACGGCCTGAAGGCGGACGAGAAGATCATCGTCGAGGGCTTCCAGAAGGTCGGCCCCGGCGCGCCGGTCAAGGCCGTGGACTGGAACCCGCAGCCGGCCAAGCCGGAAGGCGACGCGGCCCCCGCCGCCCCCACGAAGCCGGAAGGCGCGCCTGCGGGCAACGATCCGGCGGGCGCCCCCGCGGCCTCCGCCGACAAGCCTGCCGCGCCCGAAGGCGGCGCCAAGCCTGCACAAGCGGCACCTGCACAAGCGAAGTAAGGACGGTCCATGCCCAGTTTCTTTATCGACCGGCCCATTTTCGCCTGGGTCGTCGCCCTCTTCATCATGATCGCCGGGATCATCGCGATCCCCTTCCTGCCGATCGCGCAGTATCCGAGCGTCGCGCCGCCGCAGATCAGCATCTCCGCCACCTATCCCGGCGCGTCTTCCACCGAGACCTATCAGGGCGTGACGCAGCTGATCGAGAACGAGCTGAACGGCATCGACGGTCTCCAGTATTTCGAGTCCACGTCGAACGCCGCCGGCGCCGTCTCCATCAACGTCACCTTCGCACCGGGCACCGATCCGGGCGATGCGGCCGTGGACGTGCAGAACCGCGTGCGCCGCGTCGAGCCGCGCCTTCCGGATGCGGTGACGCAGCAGGGCATCCAGGTGGACGAAGCCGGCTCCGGCTTCCTCCTGATCATCTCGCTGACCTCCACCGACGGTTCCATGGACGCCATCGGTCTGGGCGACTATCTCAGCCGCAACGTGCTCAATGAAATCCAGCGCATCGAGGGCGTCGGCCAGGCGCAGCTGTTCTCCTCCGAGCGCTCCATGCGCGTCTGGATCGACCCCGACAAGATGGTGGGCCTCAACCTGACGGCCGGCGACGTGACCAGCGCCATCCAGGCGCAGAACGCCCAGATCGCCGCGGGCTCCATCGGCGCCCAGCCGAACCCGATCACCCAGCAGGTTTCCGCCCCGGTCCTCGTCAAGGGCCAGCTGTCCTCGCCGGAGGAGTTCGGCGCGATCGTGCTGCGCGCCAATCCCGACGGATCGGCCGTGCGCCTGCGCGACGTCGCGCGCATCGAGGTCGGCGGCCAGAGCTACGACACCTCGACACGCCTCAACGGCAAGCCGTCGGCGGCCATCGCCGTCCAGCTGACCCCGACCGGCAACGCGCTCAACACCGCGACGCTGATCGAGGCGCGGATGGAAGAACTGAAAGGGTACTTCCCCGCAGGCGTCGAATATTCCATTCCCTACAACACCGCGCCCTTCGTCGAGGTCTCGATCGAAAAGGTGCTGCACACGCTGCTCGAAGCCGTCGCGCTCGTCTTCCTCGTGATGTTCCTGTTCCTGCAGAACATCCGCTACACGCTGATCCCGACCATCGTCGTGCCGGTCGCACTGCTCGGCACCTGCGCCATCATCTATGCCGCGGGCTTCTCCATCAACGTGCTGACCATGTTCGCCATGGTGCTGGCGATCGGCATTCTCGTCGACGACGCCATCATCGTGGTCGAGAACGTCGAGCGCATCATGACGGAAGAGGGGCTGACGCCGAAGGAGGCGACGCGCAAGGCCATGGGCCAGATCACCGGCGCCGTCATCGGCATCACGCTGGTTCTCTCCGCCGTGTTCATTCCCATGGCCTTCTTCCCCGGCTCGGTCGGCGTCATCTACCAGCAGTTCTCGCTGACCATGGTGACCTCGATCCTGTTCTCCGCCTTCCTGGCGCTGTCGCTGACCCCGGCGCTCGCCGGCAGCTTCCTCAAGCAGATCCCCAAGGGCCAGCACCAGCAGAAGCGCGGCTTCTTCGGCATGTTCAACCGCGGCTTCGACAAGACCTCGCACGGCTATAGCGGCTGGGTCGGGTGGATGATCAAGCGGTCGGGCCGCTTCATGCTCGTCTATCTCGTGATCGTCGCCGCCATGGGCTACCTGTTCATGCGGCTTCCCTCGGCCTTCCTGCCGAACGAGGACCAGGGCTACATCATCGTCTCCATGCAGCTTCCCTCCGAAGCCACCGCCAACCGCACGACCGAGGTCATCCAGCAGGTGGAAGGCTTCTTCGGCAAGGAAGGCGCCGTCGATCGCATCATCGCCGTCAACGGCTTCTCCTTCTCGGGCTCCGGCCAGAATGCCGCCCTCGCCTTCATCACGCTGAAGGACTGGGCGGATCGCGGTGCCGACGATGCGGCCGCCTCGATCGCCATGCGCGCCTCCATCGCCTTCAGCCAGATCCGCGACGCGATCGCCTTTGCGCTGTCGCCGCCGCCGATCCAGGGTCTCGGCACCAGCAACGGCTTCGAATTCCGTCTTCAGGACCGGGCGGGACAGGGGGATACGGCGCTCGCCGCCGCCCGCGACCAGCTGCTCGGCCTTGCCGCACAGAGCCAGATCCTTGCCGGCGTCCGCGTCGACGGCCTGCCGGACGTCGCGCAGCTGAACCTGATCGTGGACCGCGAGAAGGCGAACACCTTCGGCGTCGCCTTTGCCGATATCAACGCCACGATCTCGACCAATCTCGGCTCCACCTACGTCAACGACTTCCCGAATTCGGGCCGTCTGCAGCGCGTGACCGTGCAGGCCGACGTGACCAAGCGCACCAAGCCCTCCGACCTGCTGACGCTCAACGTGCGCAACACCAATGGCGGCATGGTGCCCCTGTCCGCCTTCTCCTCCATCGAGTGGCAGATGGGCCCGGCCCAGACCGTCGGCTATAACGGCTACCCCTCCATCCGCATTTCGGGCCAGGCGACGCCCGGCCACTCCTCGGGCGAGGCGATTGCGGAAATGGAACGGCTGATGGGCCAGCTGCCCTCGGGCTTTGCCTATGAGTGGTCCGGCCAGTCGCGCGAGGAAATCCAGTCGGGCTCGCAGGCCCCGCTGCTCATCGGGCTCTCCTGCCTGCTGATCTTCCTGTGCCTTGCCGCCCTTTACGAAAGCTGGTCGATCCCGATCTCCGTCATGCTCGTCGTTCCCCTCGGCATCATCGGCGCGGTCATCGCCATCACGCTGCGCGACCTCTCCAACGACGTCTACTTCAAGGTGGGCCTGATCACGATCATGGGCCTGTCGGCCAAGAACGCGATCCTGATCATCGAGTTCGCCAAGGAGCAGATGGAGGCGGGCAAGTCGCTGATGGATGCGACGATCGAGGCGGCGCATCTGCGCTTCCGCCCGATCCTCATGACCTCGCTCGCCTTCACGCTCGGCGTCGTGCCGCTCGCCATTGCCAGTGGTGCTTCGGCCGCCAGCCAGAACGCGATCGGCACCGGGGTTCTCGGCGGCATGATCTCGGCGACGATCCTCGCGGTGTTCTTCGTGCCCGTCTTCTTCGTCTTCGTGATGAAGATCTTCCAGCGCGGCAAGACGAACGATCACGCCCCGGCGACCCCGTCTCAGGCGACCCCTTCTCCGGCCTCGGGGCACGCCGGCGGCACCACGCCGGCCGAATGATTTCGGTTCCGGCCCGCCCTCGGGCGGGCCGGCGCCCTGTGAAAGCCCCTCGTGAAAGCCTTTGGGAGGTTCGACAAGACACCATGCGGCGGACGAAGGCGAAAGCGGAGGAAACGCGCAACCGCATCCTGACGGCGGCGGAGCACGTCTTCTTCGAAAAGGGCGTCTCCAACGCGACCCTCGAGGATGTCGCGTCGGTCGCGGGCGTGACCCGCGGCGCGATCTACTGGCACTTCCAGAACAAGGCCGATATCTTTCTCGAACTCTACAAAGCGGTGCCGCTGCCCGACGAGGAGCTGCTGCGCGACGAGATCGAGAATGTCGGCATCGATATCCTCGCCCATATCGAGGCGGTGGCCGGCGACTGGCTCGACGTCATGGCCTGCGACGAGCAGCGCCAGCGCATCCTCACCATCCTGCTGCGCTGCGACTATACGAGCGACCTCGCCCCGGTGCTCGGGCGCCAGCAGGAAATCGACGACGAGCACACCCGGTTTCTCGAAGACGCCTTCGGCAAGGCCGCCTCCCGCGGCGCCCTCAGCGGCGCCTGGACGCCCTCCAGCGCCGCCCGGGCGATGCGCTGGATGATCAAGGGCCTCTGCAGCGAATGGCTCCTCTTCGGCCGCCGCTTCGACCTCGCCGGCGAAGGCCGCCAAGGCCTCGCCCGCCTCTTCGGCTGCTTCCGCCGGGAGGACGCGCAGGCGGTCTGAGCAGGTGCAGGGACGTGCGGGGGGCGGGCTTGCGTCCGGGAATTTCGGTTTGGAGCGGCCCTTTCGGGAAAGAGTGCGGTGCGGTTAGGTGGAGAGCTTGATCGAGATCTCGGGATCGAAATCGACCCGCGCCGCCTTGCCGTCAGGGGTCTTCAGGATAAGCTCGACACCACCTCCGATGGAATGCGTGTAGCGCATAACGGAGGAAACGAGAATATCGTCAGCGTTCTCGATCTTCGAGACGGTATTCTGCGTCATGGCGGCGCGCGTGGCGACGTCCCGCTGTGTTGCGTTCATTGCCTTTCGCACCTCAGTCAGAGCCTTGCCCAAGCGCCGCGCACCGCGCTTCTCGTCGAGGCGCGAACGAACGTCTTCCGGGAGATCGGCACGGAGCGTCTTCCAGTCATTGCGCATCGTTTTTCTCCTTCCGCCAGGAATCGAAACGGGGGGCGGTCCATATATTTAAAGATATAAATCCAGTTTGAGCTGAAAAGCGAAATCTTGACGAACCATGCTGGTTCAACAATCATCATGGTGAACCAATGAAAGGTTAAACCATGACTGCGTTCACTGTACGCGTGCCGGACGAGACGGCTGCAAGGCTTGACCAACTGGCCGAAAAGCTTGACCGCTCCCGCTCTTACGTGGCCGCGCAGGCGATCGAGGACTTTATCGCCCGTGAGGAGTGGCAGCTTGCCGAAATCGAGGCTGGATTGACAGAAGCTGATCGTGGTGACTTCGCCAGTGCCGACGATGTGGCGAACGTCGTCGGGAAATATGTCAAATCTGCCCGCCCATCATGAGCAGAAGAACGCTTCGTTGGACACAACGGGCATTGCGTCGGCTCGATGACATCGGGGCGTATATCGAAAAAGATGATCCGCTTGCCGCCGCCCGCGTCGTCTCTCGCATCACCTCTGCGGCTGAAGCCCTGACGGAGCAGCCTGCCATGGGGCGTGTAGGACGCATCAAAGGGACGCGAGAACTCGTGCTTCCTGATATCTCGTATATTCTTCCGTATCGGGTTGGGGGCAACGGAATTGAGATATTGACCGTGCTCCACACGGCCCAGAAGTGGCCGCAGGCGTTTTAGGAGCAGACGCCGTCAGACCTGAGATGGTTACATCACGAACGCTTCAACATCTTTCCAAATGGTTCTAGTACCCAACGCTGTCACGACGTCGGCCTGCGACGCATCGGCGGCGGACAAGAAGGCCTGTGATCCCGATATGCTGCCTCAGTGGTCTCCCCTCCGTGACAGCCCTCAAGCCGAGGTCGCCTTGAACTTCCCCATCAGATAGGGCCCGGACCGAACCGGCGCATAGCGGGGAGTCTCGCCGTGTCGGAGCGTTGCGTCGAGCACGGTGATTTCGGCGTCCCAGTTCGGCTGATGAAAGAAGGCAAGCGACTGGCGGCGGTCGAGCCCGCCGTCTTCCGGCGGCGGATTGACGACGCGGTGCAGGGTGGACACCCAGCGATCGTTGGTCCAACGCGCCATGAGGTCGCCGATATTGATGACGAAGGCGCCTGAAATCGGCGGGACGCCGGTCCATGTGCCGTCGGGCGAGAGGATCTCCAGCCCGCGCGAGCCTGCCTGCGGCAGCAGGATCGTCAGGCTGCCATAATCGGTATGGGCGCCGGCGCGAAGCTGACCGGGCTTGGGCGCGACATGCTGCTGCGGGTAGTTCAGCGCCCGCAGCGCGCTGATCGGCGCGGTGATGAAGCGATCGAAATAGGTCTCCGGCAGATCAAGCGCCACCGCAAAGAGCCGCATGATCCGGGCCGCGAGATCTTCCATCGCACGGTAATAGGCTTGCCAGGCTGCGACGAAACCGTCCGGCACGTCCGGCCAGATGGTGTCGGCATAGCAGAAGGCGAGCGCCTCGGGATCGGTGATCGATGGGGGACGCGCAAGAGGTCCGCCATTGAAGCTCTCCTTCAGGTCCGGCGGACTGTCGACGTCGCGGGATTTGGCGAGCGCTTCCAGTTCCGGCCCGAGATAGCCGTATGGGTAACCCTTGTAGGGCGCCCGTGCGGCCTGTTTTGCCTCCGGCTGCAGATCGAAGAACGTTCGGGCCTTCTCCCAGACATCGTCGATGACGGCCTGAGAGACGCCATGTCCGCGGATCGCGAGGAAGCCGGTTTCGCGGCAGATCGCATCCACCTCGCGTCCCAGCCGCTGTTTCTCGTCTGGCTCCGCTCGCTCGAAGCGGCTGAGATCGAAGACGGGGAAAGCGGGCAGGGACATGGCAGCTCCTGTAAGATTATGGAGGGTTCAGTGCGCCTCATCCCAATTGTGGGCGGCGCGGGCGTCGACTTTGAGGGGGACGCGCATGTCCAGCGCCGGCATGGCGGCGTTTTCCATGACGGAGACGATGAGGGGGATGGCCTTGTCGATGTCGGCGTCTTCCACCTCGAAGATCAGTTCGTCATGCACCTGCAGGAGCATGCGGCAGCGGTCGGAAAGCTTGGCGGCTTCGAGCGCCGGCTCCATCTGCACCATCGCGCGGCGGATGACGTCGGCGGCGGAGCCCTGGATCGGGGCGTTGATCGCCGCGCGCTCGTTGAAGGCACGCACGGAGGGGTTGGAGGAGCGGATGTCGGGGTAATGCGCCCGCCGGCCAAAGATGGTCTCGACATAGCCGTTCTCGCGGGCAAAGGCCTTGGTCGCGTCCATATAGTCGCGGATGCCGGGGAAGCGTTCGAAATAGCGCTTGATGTAGTCGCCGGCCTCGGAGCGCTCGATGGAGAGCTGGTTGGCAAGCCCGAAGGCGGAGATGCCGTAGATGATGCCGAAATTGATGGCTTTCGCCCGCCGGCGGATCTCGCTCGGCATGCCCTCGACCGGCACGCCGAACATTTCGGAGGCCGTCATCGCATGGATGTCGATGCCGTCGGCGAAGGCCTGCCGCAGCTGGGGAATATCGGCGACATGGGCGAGCACCCGCAGCTCGATCTGGCTGTAGTCGGCCGAAATCAGCTTGTGGCCCGGCGTCGAGATGAAGGCCGTGCGGATTTTGCGGCCTTCGGTCGTGCGGATCGGGATGTTCTGCAGATTGGGTTCCGACGAGGAGAGGCGCCCCGTGGTCGTGGCGGCGAGCGCATAGGAGGTGTGGACGCGGCCCGTCTTCGGATGCACGAAGCCGGGCAGGGCGTCGGTATAGGTGGACTTCAGCTTGGTCAGCTGGCGCCAGTCGACGATGCGCCGCGGCAGGTCGTGGCCGGAAAGGGCGAGGTCTTCCAGCACCTGCGCCGACGTGGACCATTGCCCGGTCTTGGTCTTCGACGCGCCGGGCAGGCCCATCTTGCCGAACAGAATGTCGCCCAGCTGCTTGGGCGAGCCGATGTTGAAGCTTTCGCCCGCCAGTTCGTGGATCTCGGCCTCCAGCCGCGCCGCGCCCTGCGCCAGCTCGCCGGAGAGCCGCGACAGGATCTGCCGGTCGATGGAGATGCCGCGCTCTTCCATGCGCGCGAGCACGGGTACCAGCGGCCGCTCCAGGCGTTCGTAGACGCGCACGAGTTTCTTGGCGGCAAGCCGGGGCTTGAGCACATGCCAGAGCCGCAGCGTCACGTCGGCATCCTCGGCCGCGTAGGCGGTGGCGCGGTCGATGTCGACATAGTCGAACGTCACCATCGACTTGCCGCTGCCGGCCACGTCCTTGAAGGGGATCGGCTGGTGACCGAGCCAGTGCTCGGACAAGGCGTCCATGCCGTGGGTGTTGGCGCCGGCATCGGACACGTAGGACATCAGCATCGTATCGTCGAAGCGGGCGATCTCCACGCCCTGCCGCTTCATGACGAGATAGTCGTATTTCATGTTCTGGGCGACGACGAGAACCGCGGGGTCTTCCAGCAGGTCTTTAAGAAGGGCGATCGCCTGTCCGTCGGGGATCTGGTTTTCCACGAGCCCGCCGCCGAGGAGATCGCCGACGCCGCTCTTGTGGAGCAGCGGCACATAGGCCGCCCGGATGGACGTGCCGGAGGCGTCGCGGCTGTTGTCGGCAATGGCGAGCGAGAAGCCGACGAGATCGGCCTGCATCGCATCGAGCGAATTGGTTTCCGTGTCGAAGGCGACGAGGCCGGCCTCGCGGGCGGCCGCGATCCAGCTTTGAAGCGTCGCGACGTCGCGGATCGTGACATAGGTCGAGCGGTCGATGGGGGCGGTGGCAAAGGCTTCGGCGCGGGACTGCGCCAGCGCCTGCGGCGTCGCGCCGGTTTCCACCGGCAGCACCGGCGCCTGGCGCAAGACCTTTGCCGCCTCCTCGGCCGTTTCGGGAGAGGCTTCCGCGGCCGGCGCGCCCGCCGGAGCCGTGCCGGCAGCCTCGCCCTTGTCGAGATCCGGCCCGTGCGCCTGCGCGCCGCCCTCGACGGGGACATGCGCCGTTTCCACCGCATCGGCATCCGTATCGGTGGCGGCGGCCACGCGGCGGGTCAGCGAGGTGAATTCCATCGCCTTCAGGAAGGCCACGAGCTTCGGCCCGTCCTGCGGATGCAGGTCGAGCGCGTCGAGCGGGGTCTCCACCGGAACGTCGGTCTTCAGCGTCACCAGCTCGCGCGACAGGCGGGCGAGATCGGCGTTGGCGAGGATGTTCTCGCGGCGCTTGACCTGTTTGATCTCGCCGGCGCGGGCGAGCAGCGTGTCGAGATCGCCGAACTCTTCCAGAAGCTGGGCGGCGGTCTTCGGGCCGATGCCGGGAATGCCGGGCACGTTGTCGGTCGAGTCGCCGGTCAGCGCCTGCAGGTCGATCATCTTTGCCGGCGGCACGCCCCATTTCTCGATGACCTCGGGAATGCCGATCTGCTTGTCCTTCATGCTGTCATACATGGAAACGCACGGGGTGAGCAGCTGCATCAGGTCCTTGTCGGAGGACACGATGGTCACGTCGCCGCCGGCTTCCTCCGCCATGCGGGCATAGGTGGCGATCAGGTCGTCGGCCTCGAACCCCTCCATCTCGATGCAGGGCAGGTTGAAGGCGCGCGTCGCATGGCGGATCAGGCCGAATTGCGGGATCAGGTCTTCCGGCGGGGCCGTGCGGTTGGCCTTGTACTTGTCGTAGAGATCGTTGCGGAAGGTCTTCGAGGAATAGTCGAAGATCACGGCGAAATGCGTCGGCGTGACGCCGACCGAGGTGTCGCGCGCGTCCGTCAGAAGCTTCCACAGCATGTTGCAGAAGCCCGAGACCGCATTGACGGGCAGGCCGTCCGATTTGCGGTTCAGCGGGGGAATCGCGTGGAAGGCCCGGAAGATGAAGCCGGAGCCGTCTACGAGGAAGAGATGATCGCCTTTTTTCATGGAGACACGGATAGCGCGGCAGGCGCGAAAGGTCCATCGGGCAAGCCGTCTCGTCGATGCCGTTCCGGGGTCCCGACGTTCGATGGCGTGCGCCCTTGCGAAAATGAGAGGCTGTTTCAAACCTTACCAATTTGTAATCAGCCGTCCCCGGCGCTTCCCTTGAAAAGCCACATTCGGACCCACAAATCAGGGTCAACGGCAGCGACAAGCGCCGTCATCTGGTCGAGGCCTGTCCCCCGCCGACCCCAGATGCAAGGACAAAGGCCTAACCCCCCTCTCCGGGCCTTTGTCCATTATCAAAAACCGTCATGGCCCCGCCTCCGCCATGGCGGTTTTTCCGTCTCGGGGCATGGCGGTATTTCCGTCTCGGGGCACGATGGTTCTTCCGCTTCGGGGCGGGGCGGTTTTTTCGGTTCCGGCGTCGGCTGCGATCTTGTCACCGTGCCGTCCCGGGCGTACCCATTGTCATGGCCTACGACCGCATGGAGTCCGCCACCTATCTCGCCAGCCTGCTGGCCAGACGCTTCTCCCGCCAGCTGCAGGAGAGGGGCCGCAAGCTCGGCTTTGCGCCGGGGCAGTTTCCCGTGCTGGCCGAATTGTGGAACGAGGACGGGCTGACGCAGCGCCAGCTCATCGACCGGCTGGATGCCGAGCAGGCGACCATCGCCAACACGCTGGCGCGGATGGAGCGGGATGCGCTGATCACGCGCCGCCCCCACCCGACGGATCGGCGGGCGCAGCAGATCTTCCTGACCGAGCGCGGTCGCGCGCTGGAGGGTGACGCGATGATGGCGGCGCGGGCGGCCGACGATGCGCTGTTGACCGGCTTTCGCCGCTTCGAGCGGGCGCTGATGCTCGAATATATGCGCATGGCCATCGCCAATGCCGACCTTTCCCCCGTCGATGCCATGCACGAGGCCCCGGTGCGGCAGGGGGCGGAGGCGGACGCCCCGCGAGACGCCGGCCCGGACAGTCCGGGCGAACGCCCGCGGTGACGGGTGGGTCTTCCCAAGCCCGAATTTTTGAGTAGGGTCGCGCCGACATCAAGGAGCATTGCCATGACCGATATCACCGGCGTTCTCGCTAAGGCCGACGCCAATCTCGACGCCAGCCTCGAACGGCTCTTCGACCTCGTGCGCATTCCCTCCATCTCGACCGATCCGGCCTATAAGGACGCCTGCCGCACGGCGGCGGAATGGCTGGTCGCGGACCTTCAGGGCCTCGGCTTCACGGCCTCGGTGCGCGATACGCCCGGCCATCCCATGGTCGTCGCGCATCACGACGGTGCCACCCCGGATGCGCCGCACGTGCTGTTCTACGGTCATTACGACGTCCAGCCGGTCGATCCGCTGTCGCTCTGGGAAACCGACCCCTTCACCCCGTCCGTGCGCGAGCTGTCGCCTGGCCGCACCCCTGGCCGCAAGGTCATCACCGGCCGCGGCACCTCCGACGACAAGGGCCAGCTGATGACCTTCGTCGAGGCCTGCCGCGCCTATAAGGAAACCCATGGCAGCCTGCCGTGCCGCGTCACGGTGCTGTTCGAGGGCGAGGAGGAATCCGGCTCGCCGTCGCTGAAACCCTTCCTGACCGCGAACGCCGAGGAATTGACAGCCGACTATGCGCTGGTCTGCGACACCGGCATGTGGGACGGCGAGACGCCGGCCATCGCGGCCGGCCTGCGCGGCCTCGTGGGCGAGGAGGTGGTGGTGACCGCCGCCGACCGCGACCTGCATTCCGGCATGTTCGGCGGCGCTGCCGCCAATCCGATCCACATCCTGTCGCGCATTCTCGCCGGCCTTCACGACGAGACCGGCCGCGTGACGCTTGACGGCTTCTATGACGGCGTCGAGGAGACGCCGACGCAGATCAAGGCCGCCTGGGAAACGCTCGGCCAGACGGCGGAGAAGATGCTGGGCGAGATCGGCCTTGCCATCCCCTCGGGCGAGCAGGGCCGCTCGGTCCTCGAACTCATCTGGGCGCGCCCGACGGCCGAGGTCAACGGTATCACCGGCGGCTACACGGGCGAGGGCTTCAAGACCGTGATCGCCGCAAAGGCGTCGGCGAAGATCTCCTTCCGCCTCGTCGGCCAGCAGAACCCCGATGCGATCCGCGCGGCCTTCCGCGATTACGTCCGCGCCCGCATTCCGGACGATTGCTCGGTGGAATTCCACGAGCATGGCGGCTCGCCGGCCATCCAGCTGCCGTATGATTCGTCGCTCCTCAACACGGCGAAATCGGCGCTGTCGGAGGAGTGGCCGAAGGCCGCGGTCATCATCGGCATGGGCGGCTCCATTCCGATCGTCGGCGATTTCCAGAAGATGCTGGGCATGGAATCGCTGCTGGTCGGCTTCGGCCTGTCCGACGACCGCATCCACTCGCCCAACGAGAAATACGACCTCCAGTCCTTCCACAAGGGCATCCGCTCCTGGGTGCGCATCCTCGACGCGCTGGCGGCCGCTCGCTAGCGTTTGTCAGGGACAAGTGGAAACCGGTTATCCCGACAAGACAGACGAAATCAAAGAAAACCAGAATCTGTCCGGTTCAGAATGAACCGGACAGATTCGAAATGCGGCGCTGACACGTTGAAATCTCAAGATTTTGTGAAGGCGCCGCCGGCCGGGACGCCCTTGACCCGGCCGGGTGGCGATGGTCTCATGACCCATATGACGTCGAGACTGCCTCCGCCGGACCGAAAAAGACCTGCATGAAGACGATCCGCGCCCTGATCTGGCCGGCCGTCGGGCTGGCGGCCATCCTGTTTTCGCTCTACGGCCTTTACCACGAGCTGCGGGGGCTTTCGCTCGACGACTTCCTGACGAGCTTCCAGGCCGTGCCGCTGAAAAGCTGGCTGCTGGCGGCCGGGGCCACGCTGGTGGCCTATGCGGCGCTTGCGGCCTACGACCATCTGGCGCTCGAACATCTCGGCCGGCGCCTGTCGCTGACCTTCATCACCGTCTGCTCGTTCACCGCCTATGCCCTGTCGCACACCATCGGGGCCTCGGTCTTCTCGGGCGCCGTCGTGCGCTACCGGGCCTATGGGTCGAAGGGCCTGAGCGTCAGCGAAACCGGCATTCTCGTTGCCTTCTGCTCGCTGACCTTCGCGCTGGGCACGCTGACGCTGTCGGCGATCGTGCTTCTGATCGAGCCGGAGATCGTCGATCGCTTCTCGGACGTCATCCCGCTCGGCGCCTCGATCTCCACGGCGATCGTCATTCTCGCGCTGATCGGCCTCTACCTCCTGGGAAGTCTCATCGGCTTCAGGCCCATCCGCACGCGGTGGTTCCATCTGGAATATCCGCGGCCGACGCTGGCGGTGCGGCAATTGCTGATCGCGCCGGTCGAGCTGATCGGGGCTGCCGCCATCATCTATTTCGCGCTGCCGGAGGCGGGAAATCCGGGCTATATGGTGGTGCTCGGCGTGTTCCTCGCCTCGTTCTCGGCCGCCCTCCTGTCACACGCCCCGGGCGGCATCGGCGTGCTCGAGCTGATCTTCATCGCGGCCCTGCCGGAGATCGATGCGGCCTCGGTGCTGGCCGCCCTCGTCATCTTCCGGCTGTTCTACCTCGTCATCCCCTTCCTGATGGCGCTCGTCGTGGTCGTGCTATTCGAGCGCCGCCAGTTTCTGGAGCGCCGCCGCGCGGGGCCTTGATCCGGGACGGTCTGGTCTCTTTTCACGCAACTCCGGACGCAGAACCGCGTCGCACTTTTGCTGGATTTGCTCTTACGACGGGGAATGGCAGACCTTCGGGACCGCCTCGGCAAAGGGCGTCTTCACCTCGCCGAGTTCGGCGCGCTCGATGTGCAGCGGCGTGAACGGCGGTTCCTGGATGGCGGCATTGACGATGCGCGTCACGTAGCAGCCGGCAAAGACGCGCTCCTTTCCGTCCTTGTCCACCGAGCGCACCGCCACGGGCACCGGCGCGTAGAGGCTGCCGGCTGCACCCTCCTGCGTCACGACGCCGGTCTTCACCTCGACATCGACCGTGTTTTTGTAGCCCAGCACGAAGCTCGCATAGTCGCCGGCCGGGGGCTTGTCGCCGAAATAGGCATAGGCGCGGGCATATTCCTTGCGCGCGATGGCATTGTAGAGCGAGCGGACGAGCTTTGCCCCGTCCGACCGATCGTCGACATAGGGCACGTCCTGCGCGAGTGCTGCGTGTGGAACGGCGAAGCTTCCGGCCAGAAGGGCGGCGGAAAGGGCGAGGGAGACAAAGGCGCGATGGGGCATGGAACGTCCTTGTGAAGATGCCGCATCTTCTCGTGAAGATGCCGCATCGTTAGGCCACCGACATGCGGCAAATTGACGACGCTCAGGCATCGGGAACGGCCGGCAATGCGACGATCGCTCAAATGGTAGCGATCGCTTCAACGCTGTCTTTCCGTCTTTTCGCTACCGTCCTGTCCGGAACAGATTTTTTGCCGGGGGACGACATGGCGCTGAAGATGCTTTTTGCGGAATTGATGGCGGTTGCGGTGCGGGTGACGCCGCTTGCGCCGAGGCTTGCCGGCCCGAAAGAGGCGGGCAAGCAGCTGAGCAGACAGGCCGCAGGCCGCCGCCAGGCAATGATCGCGTCGCCGGCCATGGACCTGCCCATGCTGCCTTCCCCGATCAATCCCGACTGGATCGTCGCGGGTGCGCCGGTTGCGCGTCTGGCCGAGCATTCGCGCAGCCACGACGATGCCGCCGTCACCGCCATGTGGGATTGCACGGCCGGCGAATTCAACTGGTATTTCGGCTGGGACGAAACGGTCGTCATCCTCGAAGGCGAGGTGCATGTGACGGCCGAGGACGGCACCGAGACGGTGCTGCGTGCCGGCGATATCGGCTTCTTCAACGGCGGCACCTGGGCCAACTGGCGCATCGAGACCTATGTCCGCAAGATCGCCTTCTGCCGCAAGAAATTCCCCGAACCCGTCGTCATGGCCTATCGCCTGCGCGACATGCTGCGCGGCGAAGCGCCCAAGGCGGCCCTCGCCGCCTGATCGGGTTCGTCGGGCGGCCGCGCGACTTTCGCTCAGCCGCAGGGCGGTCTGCCGTTGCGTTCGGGCGCGTCCCGTCCTACGTCATGAGGCCCGCCGGAGACGCGGCGGGTCGATCGGCAGGGGAAGACAATGGCAGCCAGCAGAACGGCACTCCGGAACGTCGCGGTTCAGATGGACCACGTCTCCACCATCAATATCGCGGGCGATTCGACCTTTGCGATGAGCCTGGAGGCGCAGAACCGCGGCTACCGGCTGTTTCACTACACGCCGGACCGGCTGTCGCTGCGCGACGGGCAGGTCTATGCCACGGCGCAGCAGATGACGCTGCGCGACGTGAAGGGCGATCATTTCACGCTCGGCGAGCCTGAGCGGCTCGATCTCTCCACCATGGATGTGGTGCTCCTGCGTCAGGATCCGCCCTTCGACATGGCCTATATCACCTCGACCCATCTTCTGGAGCGCATTCACCCGAAAACGCTGGTGGTGAACGACCCCGCCTGGGTGCGCAACTCACCGGAAAAGATCTTCGTCACCGAATTTCCCGATCTGATGCCGAAGACGCTGATCACCCGCGACCCGGCCGAAATCGCCAAATTCCGTGAAGAAATGGGCGACATCATCCTGAAGCCGCTCTACGGCAACGGGGGTGCGGGCGTGTTCCACGCCACCCGCGACGACCGCAACATGTCCTCGCTGCTCGAAATGTTCGGGCAGATGTTCCGCGAGCCCTTCATCGCGCAGGAATACCTGCCGGCCGTGCGCAAGGGCGACAAGCGCATCATCCTCGTCGACGGCGAGCCCGTCGGCGCCATCAACCGCGTGCCGGCCGAGCACGATGCCCGCTCCAACATGCATGCGGGCGGCAAGCCCGAGCCGACGGAGCTGACGGCGCGCGAGAGGGAGATCTGCGCCCGCATCGGCCCGGCCTTGCGCGAACGCGGCTTCCTGCTGGTCGGCATCGACGTCATCGGCGACGTCATGACCGAGATCAACGTGACCTCCCCGACCGGCATCCGCGAGGTGAAGACATTCGGCGGTGCCGATATCGCGAGCCTTCTCTGGGATGCGATCGAGCGCAAGCGCGGCTGAAAAATCCGGCCGGGTTGTGATGTTTACAACCTTGCCGACATGGTCGATTGTAATCGTTCCGCCAATGTTCTTGTTTTATTCCGGCTGCCGTGTAATGTGAGGAAAGTCTCATAAGCGCATCGGTCGGAGTGGCGGGAATATGGTGGCACGGGTCGGCACGGTGGCGTTTCAGGGCATCGAGGGCGTTCCGGTCGATGTGCAGGTGATGGTGGCGCCCGGCAAGGTCGGCGTGCAGATCGTCGGCCTGCCGGACAAGGCGGTGGCCGAAAGCCGGGAACGGGTGCACGCGGCCCTCCACGCCTCCGGCCTTTCCCTGCCGCCCAAACGCGTGACGATCAATCTCGCGCCGGCCGACCTGCCGAAGGAAGGCAGCCATTTCGACCTTGCGATCGCGCTCGGGCTGATGGCGGCGCTCGGCGCGATTCCGTCGGATGCGCTGGCCGAATACGTCGTCATCGGCGAACTGAACCTCGACGGCACGATCGCGGCCGTTGCCGGCGCGCTGCCTGCCGCCATCGGTGCGAACGCCATCGGCAAGGGCCTCATCTGCCCGGCCGACAGCGGCCCGGAGGCCGCCTGGGCCGGTTCCGAGATCGACATTCTCGCGCCCCGCAGCCTGATCGCGCTCGCCAATCATTTCCGCGGCACGCAGGTGCTGACCCGGCCGGAGCCGGCCATCCGCGCGACGGCCGCCAATCTGCCGGATCTCGCCGACATCAAGGGGCAGGAAAGCGCCAAGCGCGCGCTGGAGGTGGCCGCCGCCGGAAACCACAATCTGCTGATGGTCGGCCCGCCCGGCTCGGGCAAGTCGATGCTCGCCGCACGCCTGCCCTCCATCCTGCCGCCGCTGTCGCCGGGCGAGCTGCTCGAGGTGTCGATGATCCACTCGATCGCCGGGCAGCTGGCGGGCGGCAAGCTCTCGGATCGCCGGCCCTTCCGCACGCCGCACCACTCCGCCACCATGGCGGCCCTGATCGGCGGCGGTCTGCGCGCCCGGCCGGGCGAGGCGTCGCTTGCCCATAACGGCGTACTGTTTCTCGACGAGTTCCCGGAATTTTCGCCGCAGGCGCTGGACGCGTTGCGCCAGCCGCTGGAGACCGGCGAATGCATCATCGCGCGCGCCAACCACCGCATCAGCTATCCCGCCGCCATCCAGCTGGTCGCCGCCATGAACCCCTGCCGCTGCGGCATGGCGGGCGAGCCGGGGCACAGCTGCGCGCGGGGCCCGCGCTGCACCAGCGATTATCAGGCGCGCATCTCCGGCCCGCTGATGGACCGGATCGACATCCGCATTTCCGTGCCCGCCGTGTCCGCTGCCGATCTCATCCGCCCGGCGCCGGCCGAAACCAGCGCGGTCGTCGCCGCCCGCGTCGCCCATGCCCGGGCGATCCAGACCGACCGCTTCATCGCCTTCGGCATGCCGAAGATCACCGCGAACGCCCGCTGCACCACCTCGATGATCGAGACGCTGGCCGAACCCGATGCCGGCGGGCTGCAGCTCCTGCGCGAGGTCGCGGAACGGATGACCTTTTCGGCCCGCGCCTATCACCGCGTCCTCAAGGTCGCCCGCACGCTGGCCGATCTCGACGCCCGCCCGACCGTCGGCCGGATCCACATCGCCGAAGCCATCTCCTACCGCATCGCCGCGGACCGCGTGACCAGCGCGGCGTGAGACGCGGGCCGGCCGCCGGATTGCCGTCGGCTCGAGACGGCGCGGGTTTTGAAACCGGGCGTCTGGAAAACCGGGGGAATGCCGGACTGTCAAAAACGCGGAGGCCCTTTATCCGCGCGGGAGAATGCGGCAATGTCTCGCCCTCAAGGACGGCACCGTTCTGCCGTATCCGATGCCGGTCGCAGCCCACCCGGTCAAAACAAGGGAACGCTCTCCATGAAAACGCTCGTCGTCTGCTCCGGCGGACTGGACTCCGTCACGCTCGCCCATCACGTGGCGCGCGACCGTCATCTCGCCGGCCTCCTGTCCTTCGACTACGGCCAGCGCCATCGCCGGGAGCTGGACTTTGCGGCCGAGGCCGCGCACAGGCTCGGCGTGCCGCACCATCTGATCGACATCGGGCCGATCGGCGCGCATCTGACCGGCTCGGCGCTGACGGACGATATCGCGGTGCCGGACGGGCATTATGCGCAGGAGACGATGAAGACGACGGTGGTGCCGAACCGCAATGCGATCATGCTGACGATCGCCTTCGGCCTTGCGGCCGCGCAGACGCTCGATGCCGTCGCCGTCGCCGTTCATGGCGGCGATCACTTCATCTATCCCGATTGCCGGCCCGATTTCATCCGCGCGTTCCAGACCATGCAGACACACGCGCTGGACGGCTATGCCTCGGTCGACCTTTACGCCCCCTATGTCGAGCGCACGAAAGCCGACATCGTCACGGAGGGCGCCGGCAACGGCACGCCCTTCGCGCGGACATGGTCCTGCTACAAGGGTGGCACGGTGCATTGCGGACGGTGCGGCACCTGCGTGGAGCGGCGCGAGGCCTTCCATCTCGCGGGCGTCGAAGACCCGACGCTCTACGAGGATGCCGATTTCTGGCGGGAGGCCTGCGGGGTCGGGCGCTCCGTGGCGCAAGAGGTCCGCTGAGACGTCGCAAGGGCGCGAACCCGCCTTTGCCGTTCCGTCGTCGTGGTCCCGGGTCGGATCACTGCAGCGTCGGCGGCTCTTCGTCTCCGAAGAAGGAGCGAATGCCTTCGCGGGCGACGGTCGCGAGAAACTCGTCGAAGGCTTCGCGGTCGGTCGGGAAGGGGTCTTCCCACTCGGTCACGTCTTCTTCCTGCGTCAGCACCAGCATCTGCCAGTCGAGATTCGTACCCGCCGGCCGCGAGATATCGACCAGCACGGTCACGCCGTCTTCGGTGAACTCGCCGGACAGCTCCGAATACTCCATTTCCGGTTCATTATCGTTCGACATCGGTCCTCGCCATTCTCGATCTTCTGCTCGTTCTACACCGCAACGCCGCGCAAAGCATAGCCTGCCGCACACGTCCTTCAAGTCAGACGCGGGTCACAGTCCGTCCGGGATCCTGACGGCCGAGGCATCCGCGACGGCTGCCAGCCTGTCGAGATCGCGCGCGCGGATCTCCGGCGTGACGTCGCTCTGCCGGATCGCGAACCAGGCTTTCAGGGCATCGACCGCGGCGCCGTGGGGCTGCGGATAGGAGGGAAGGCCGAGCACCCAGCCCCGCAGGATATCGCGGTCCATGCGGCCTCTTTCATATTGCTGTTGCATGCGGCGAACGGCGATCGCCAGATCTTCCTGCGTTTTCATGGGTGTCTGCTGCACGAAGGGCCGATGAGGGGAAATGTCGTCGCTGTCACTCTGGTCTACCGCGGTCCGCGCCGCGTCAGGCGGCTCTGGTACGAAACCCTACTGCATAATTCCCGAATCCGGAATCGATTTCGGGAACGAAGCCGTCGGACGAAAGCCTGTCGCGGAAACCGGGTTTCGGGCGACATCGTTTCCGCCCGCCGGCGGTGTGGCATGAACGGCAAAAAGCCCCGGCAAGCGGGGCTTTGAGGCTTCAGGCGGGTCGATACCGGCTCAGCGCAGTCCGAAGAACGAGAGGACGGCGAGAACGACGACGACCAGTCCGACGATATAGATGATATTGTTCATGACGGGTTCCCTTGTTTGACATGTAACGAACGCGTGATTTCCGGTTTCGTTCCATTTTGCACGCTCCGGCAGCAGGACGCGCGCCGCATCCCTCTCCGTTGCCGCAACGAACGCCTTCGTCGCCGCGATCGCCGCCGCAAACCCGCTGCCGGGTGCACAAGCGTGTCGTTAACGCCCCCTTAAATCGCCGCATTTACAGTTCACCGCACCCTGCGACGGCTTGGGCGGCTTGCCGGTCGCCTTGTCTTCAGCGCACACACGGAGCGGTCACATCCCGGTATGGCAGGCACATCGCGTTCACGTCCCCGCATCGATCCGTCCTTTTCGAGCGGTGACGACGGGGGATTCCGCGTCGATGCGAGTGACCGCGTGAGCGGACGGCCGACAGCGTCCAAATCCTCCAAGCCCGGCAGGTCGAAGAGCAGCGGCAAGACCGCGCGCCGGTCTCTCAAGGGGCGCGGCGGGCGGCGGGGCGGCGGTGGCGGCGGCCTGTTCGGCTTCCTGCGCGCCTTCGTCTACTGGTGCATCGTCGCGGGTATCTGGGGCGCGATGGGGATCGGCGGCCTCGTGCTCTATTACGGCTCGCGCATGCCGAACGCGACCAGCTGGACCATTCCCGAGCGGCCGCCGAACGTGAAGATCCTGGCCGTCAACGGCGACACGCTCGCCAATCGCGGCGCCACCGGCGGCGAGGCGATCGCGCTCGAGGATATGTCGCCCTTCATTCCCCAGGCCGTCATGGCCATCGAGGACCGGCGCTTCTATTCCCATTTCGGCGTCGATCCGCTGGGTCTGGCACGGGCCATGATCACCAACGTGACCACCGGCCGCATGGTGCAGGGCGGCTCCACGCTGACGCAGCAGCTGGCCAAGAACCTGTTTCTCTCGCCGGAGCGCACGCTGGAGCGCAAGGTGCAGGAGGTGCTGCTCGCCTTCTGGCTGGAGCAGAAATATTCCAAGGACCAGATCCTTGCCATGTATCTCAACCGCGTCTTCTTCGGCTCGAACGCCTACGGCGTGGAGGCCGCCTCGCAGCGCTACTTCAACAAATCCGCGCGCGACGTGAACCTCGGCGAGGCCGCCCTTCTCGCCGGTCTCCTGAAGGCGCCCTCGCGCCTGTCGCCGGCACGCGATCCGAAGGCGGCCGAGGAGCGGGCGCAGGTGGTGCTGGGCGCCATGCGCGAGGAAGGGCTGATCACCGACGACGAGGTGAAGACCGCGATGTCGCAGCCGCCGACCAAGGCGAAGAGCTTCTGGTCCGGCGCGCAATATTATGCCGCCGATCTGGTGATGGACCAGCTTCCCGGCCTCGTCGGTGCCGTCAAGCAGGATCTGGTCGTGGAAACCACGCTCGATCTCGATCTCGAAGCCAAGGCCGAAAAGACGCTCTCCGACATGCTGAAGGAGAGCGGCGCGAAATCGCGTGCCTCGCAGGCAGCGCTGGTGTCGGTGGATGCGACGGGCGCGATCCGGGCGCTGGTCGGCGGGCGCGACTATGCCGAAAGCCAGTTCGACCGCGCGGTGAAGGCCAAGCGGCAGCCAGGTTCGGCCTTCAAGCCCTTCGTCTATGCCGCGGCCATGGAGATCGGCCGCACGCCGATGTCGATCCGCAACGACGCGCCGGTGCGCATCGGCAAGTGGACGCCGGAAAACTACGACCAGAAATATCGCGGCGAGGTGTCGCTGGCCGACGCGCTCGCCAATTCGCTCAACACCATCGCAGCCCAGCTCGTCATGGAGGTCGGCCCGCCGCAGGTGGCAAAGCTCGCCCATCGCCTCGGCATCGAGTCGGAGCTGCAGGCGAATGCCTCCATCGCGCTGGGGACCTCGGAGGTCAGCCTGCTGGAGCTCACCTCGGCTTACGCGCCGTTCATGAATGGCGGCTTCAAGGCGACGCCGCACATCGTCAAGCGGGTGACGACCGCCGAGGGCAAGGTTCTCTACGAAAACACCTACGACAACCCGCCGCGCGTGCTCGATCCCGAGATCGTCTCGGAAATGAACCAGATGATGGTGGGCGTGGTGGAGCGCGGCACGGGCAAGAACGCCAAGCTGAAGGGCTGGCAGGCCGCCGGCAAGTCGGGCACCACCCAGTCCTTCCGCGATGCGCTGTTCGTCGGCTTTACCAACAACCTGACGACGGGCGTCTGGTTCGGAAACGACGACGGCACCTCGATGAAGAAGGTGACGGGGGGCGGGCTGCCGGCGAAAGCCTGGCATATCTACATGACCGAAGCGCATGAGGGGCTCACGCCCTCGCCGATCTTCGGCACCAAGGGCATCCAGCCCTCCTTCGACGATCCCGGCATCCAGCGCACCATCGGCGACGTCATTTCCGGCGCGTTCGGGCAGAAGCCCAGGGACGTCTACCCCGATGCGCCGGTGGCGGATGCCGAGATGCCGCCGTCCGACATACCGCGCGGGCAAGGCGGCGCGGTGGATGCCGCGGAAGGTGGTCCGGTGCCGCCGGCCGATGTCGGTCAGACCACCGGCGGCACGCCGCAGACGCGCCGCACGACCCTCTTCGATATCCTGACCGGGGGTTGACGGCGGCCCGCGGACATGCGGATCCGGAAACCGGTCTAAACTCTTTCGTCTCCGCATTTCTTTTCACCGTCTTCAGGGCTTGCGACGCCTTGCACAGCAAAAAACCCGTCCTTATATACGCCGCACGTCCAAGGCTTCCGGGCCGCGGCACAACACGACAAGAGCATCCCTAGGGGCTGTCGCACGAATGCCTGACCGGGTTCCGACAGTCCGCTGCAAGGAGAGAACGACATGGCAAAAGTAATCGGTATCGATCTGGGAACGACCAACTCCTGCGTCGCCGTCATGGACGGCAAGGACGCGAAGGTCATCGAAAATGCGGAAGGCGCGCGCACGACGCCGTCCATGGTCGCCTTCTCGGATGATGGCGAGCGCCTCGTCGGCCAGCCGGCCAAGCGCCAGGCCGTCACCAATCCGGAAAACACCCTCTTCGCCGTGAAGCGCCTCATCGGCCGCCGCTACGAAGACCCGACCGTGACAAAGGACAAGGCCCTCGTGCCGTTCGAGATCGTCAAGGGCGATAACGGCGATGCCTGGGTCAAGGCCGGCGGCAAGAACCAGTCCCCGTCGCAGGTCTCGGCCATGATCCTTCAGAAGATGAAGGAAACAGCGGAATCCTACCTCGGTGAAAAGGTCACGCAGGCCGTCATCACCGTTCCCGCCTACTTCAACGACGCCCAGCGTCAGGCCACCAAGGATGCGGGCCGCATCGCCGGGCTCGACGTGCTGCGCATCATCAACGAGCCGACGGCAGCCGCGCTCGCCTACGGCCTCGACAAGACCGAAGGCAAGACGATCGCCGTCTACGACCTTGGCGGCGGCACGTTCGACGTCTCGGTTCTGGAAATCGGCGACGGCGTCTTCGAAGTGAAGTCGACCAACGGCGACACCTTCCTCGGTGGTGAAGACTTCGACATGCGTCTCGTCGAATATCTCGCCGGCGAGTTCAAGAAGGACCAGGGCATCGACCTGAAGAACGACAAGCTCGCGCTGCAGCGCCTCAAGGAAGCAGCCGAAAAGGCCAAGATCGAGCTGTCCTCCTCGCAGCAGACGGAAATCAACCTGCCCTTCATCACGGCGGATGCCTCCGGCCCGAAGCACCTGACGCTGAAGCTGACGCGTGCGAAGTTCGAAGCGCTGGTGGACGATCTGGTCCAGCGCACGATCGCGCCCTGCAAGGCGGCGCTCAAGGATGCCGGCGTTTCCGCGTCCGAGATCGACGAAGTCGTGCTGGTCGGCGGCATGAGCCGCATGCCCAAGGTGCAGGAAGTCGTCAAGCAGCTGTTCGGCAAGGAGCCGCACAAGGGCGTCAACCCGGATGAAGTCGTCGCGCTCGGCGCCGCCATCCAGGCCGGCGTTCTCCAGGGCGACGTCAAGGACGTCCTGCTGCTCGACGTGACCCCGCTGTCGCTCGGCATCGAAACGCTCGGTGGCGTCTTCACCCGTCTGATCGAACGTAACACGACGATCCCGACGAAGAAGAGCCAGACCTTCTCGACCGCGGAAGACAGCCAGTCGGCCGTCACCATCCGCGTGAGCCAGGGCGAGCGCGAAATGGCGCAGGACAACAAGCTGCTCGGCCAGTTCGACCTCGTCGGCATTCCGCCGGCACCGCGCGGCATTCCGCAGATCGAAGTCACCTTCGACATCGACGCGAACGGCATCGTCAACGTCTCGGCCAAGGACAAGGGCACCGGCAAGGAGCACCAGATCCGCATTCAGGCCTCGGGCGGTCTGTCCGACGCCGACATCGAGAAGATGGTCAAGGACGCCGAAGCCAATGCCGAGAGCGACAAGAAGCGTCGTGACGGCGTCGAGGCGAAGAACCAGGCCGAAAGCCTGATCCATTCGTCCGAGAAGTCGCTGAAGGAATATGGCGACAAGGTCACCGAAGCCGACCGCACCGCCATCTCCGACGCGATCGCCGCCCTGAAAACGTCGGTCGAGGCTTCCGAGCCGGACGCCGAGGACATCAAGGCCAAGACCCAGACGCTTCTGGAGGCCTCCATGAAGCTCGGTCAGGCGATGTACGAGTCGCAGCAGACCGACGCGGCCAATGCCGATGCCGCAGCCGACGCTGCGCGCGACAACGTCGTCGATGCCGACTACGAAGATGTCAGCGACGAAGACGACCGCAAGAAGTCCGCGTAAGGGGTCCAAGGGCCTCACGCCACGAAAAGGGGCCCGGAGCGAACGTTCCGGGCCTTTTTCGTGAGTGTCGAAAATCGACGCAGGCATGGATCTTGCCTTCATTTCGTCGAAAAAGCCGGAATCGGCGCGGATTCGCTATGGTATCGGAGGCCGGGATTTCCTAAATCCTTGTCAAGGGCATTCGGCGATACGACATCTGGCTCAAGGAAATCTGGCGACGACCGACGGCCGGTCCCGTCGCCGCGGTTCAACGGGATACGCGCGACCACATGAAACGTGATCTTTACGAAACACTCGGTGTTGCAAAGACGGCTGACGAGAAGGAGCTGAAAAGCGCCTTCCGCAAGCTGGCGATGAAATACCATCCGGACAAGAATCCGGGCGATGCGGAATCCGAGAAGACCTTCAAGGACATCAACCAGGCCTATGAAACGCTGAAGGACCCGCAGAAGCGGGCCGCCTACGACCGCTACGGCCACGCTGCGTTCGAGCAGGGCGGCATGGGCGGTGGCGGTGGTGCCGGCATGGGCGGTGGTGCGGCGGGCTTCTCGGATATCTTCGAGGACATTTTCGGCGAGATGATGGGCGGCGGACGCCAGCGCCAGCGCTCGTCCGGCGGCCGCGAACGCGGCGCCGATCTCCGCTACAACATGGAGATCACGCTGGAGGAGGCCTATGCCGGCAAGACCGCGCAGATCCGCGTCCCCACCTCGATCACCTGCGACGTCTGTTCGGGCTCGGGCGCCAAGCCCGGAACGAAGCCGACGACCTGCGGCACCTGTCAGGGCTCCGGCCGCGTGCGCGCCGCGCAAGGCTTCTTCTCGATCGAGCGGACCTGCCCGACCTGCCAGGGTCGCGGCACGATCATTCCCGATCCCTGCACCAAGTGCCACGGCCAGGGCCGCGTCACCGAAGAGCGCTCGTTGTCGGTCAACATCCCCGCCGGCATCGAGGACGGCACCCGCATCCGCCTGTCGGGCGAGGGCGAGGCCGGTCTTCGCGGCGGTCCCTCGGGCGATCTCTACATCTTCCTCTCGGTCAAGCCGCACGAGTTCTACCAGCGGGACGGTGCGGACCTCTATTGCAGCGTGCCGATTTCGATGACGACGGCGACGCTCGGCGGCAAGTTCGACGTGCAGACGCTCGACGGCACCAAGTCGCGCGTCACCGTTCCCGAGGGCACGCAGGCCGGCAAGCAGTTCCGCCTGAAGGGCAAGGGCATGCCGGTGCTGCGCTCGACGCAGGTGGGCGATCTCTACATCCAGATCGGCATCGAAACGCCGCAGAAGCTGACCAAGCGCCAGCGCGAGCTGCTCGAGGAATTCGCCGAGATCTCCTCCAAGGACAACAATCCCGAATCCGCCGGCTTCTTCGCTCGGATGAAGGAGTTCTTCGAGGGCTGATACGGACGGATATCATCGACAAGGGCCGGAAGCAGGACTGTTTCCGGCCTTTGTCATGAGGACGGACGTCATTGCCATGGCTTCGATCCGCCCCATCTCTTGGAGCCTGACGAAGACGATCGGTCCGTTTCAAGAGAGGATGCCCGCCATGACCTATGCGCTCTATTACTGGGACGGCCTTCCCGGTCGCGGCGAGTTCGTGCGGCTGGCGCTCGAGCAGGCGGGCGCCGCCTATATCGACATCGCCCGCCGGCAGGACGGTACCGACCGGATGCTGGAGATCATGGAGGACGATCGGGCCGATGCGCCGTTTGCGCCGCCATTCCTGAAGGACGGCGACCTGATCCTCTCGCAGACGGCCAATATCCTCTTCTATCTCGGACCCCGCCTCGGCCTCGCGCCGGAGAGCGAAGGCGAGCGCCACCGGCTGAACGCGCTGCAGATGACGATCGCCGATATGGTGACCGAGGCGCACGACACGCATCACCCCGTGGCGACCGGCCTCTACTACGAGGATCAGAAGCCGGAGGCGAAACGCCGTGCCGCCGATTTCCGCACGGCCCGCATCCCGAAATTCCTCGACCACTTCGAGCGCATGCTGTCGGCCAATCCCGCGGGGCCGCAGCATGTCATCGGCCATGCGCTCTCCTATGGCGACCTGTCGCTGCATCACCTGCTCGAAGGCCTGCACTATGCTTTTCCCCAAGCCATGACGGCCTATGGCGCGCGCTGGCCGCATCTCGAAGCGCTGCGCACCCGTGTGGCAAGCCTGCCGAACATCGCCGCCTACCGCGTCTCCGACCGGCGCATTCCCTTCAACGAATCCTGCATCTTCCGCCACTATCCCGAGCTCGACGGCATCGAGACCGGTGACGACGAATGAGCAAACCGACGGCGCGCGTCACGGTGCCAGTTACCAAGCCAGTTACCGTGCCCGTCACCGTGCCCGCCGCCGTGCTTGTCAGATATCGCAAGAGGGCTTAGAGCCGGACGGCATGCCGCAAAAAGTCTCCCTGTCCCGTCTGAAGCTCGGCGATTTCCGCAATTACGCGGCGCTTTCGCTCGATCTCGACGCACGCCATGTGGTGTTGACGGGCGAGAACGGCGCCGGCAAGACCAATCTCATGGAGGCCGTCTCCTTCCTGTCGCCGGGGCGGGGCCTGCGCCGTGCCGCCTATGCCGACGTGCCGCGCGTCGGCACCGCGGCGGGGTTTTCGATCTTCGCCGCCATCGAGGGCATGCAGGGCGATGTCGAGATCGGCACGGGGACGTTCGGGACCGAGGAGGGGCAGGCGCGCCGCCTGCGCCTCAACGGCACCAATGCCAAGGCGATCGACGAGCTTCTCGACCATCTGCGCGTCCTGTGGCTGACGCCCGCCATGGACGGGCTGTTCACCGGCGCCTCCGGCGACCGGCGCCGGTTTCTCGACCGGCTCGTCCTCTCGCTCGATCCGGACCACGGGCGGCGGGCCACCGATTTCGAGCGCGCCATGCGCAGCCGCAACAAGCTTCTTTCCGAGCCCGGCGCCGATCCGGTCTGGCTGACCGGGCTGGAGCGCCAGCTGGCCGAACTGGGCATCGCCATGGCACTCGCCCGCAACGAGATGCTCGGCCTGCTGGCAGCGCTCATCGACCGCAGCCCGGATGACGGGACGTTTCCGAAAGCCGATCTCGCTCTGTCGGGCTTCCTCGACGGCGAATGGCACCGCCCGGCCTTCGATCTGGAGGAGGAGTATCTGGAGCGGCTGCGCACCGGCCGCTGGCGCGACGGCGCCGCAGGGCGCACGCTCGAAGGCCCGCACCGCAGCGATCTCCTGATCCGCCACCGGGCGAAGGACATCGAGGCGGAGCGCTGCTCGACGGGCGAGCAGAAGGCGCTGCTCGTCGGTCTGGTGCTCGCGCATGCAAGGCTTGTGGCCGACCTCACGGGGCACGCGCCCGTGCTGCTGCTGGATGAAATCGCCGCGCATCTCGACGCCGGGCGCCGGGCGGCGCTGTTCGATATCGTCGACGATCTCGGCGGGCAGGCCTTCATGACCGGCACCGATCGTGCCATGTTTTCGGCGCTGGGCGATCGCGCCCAGTTTCTGACGGTTGCCGACGGGCAGGTTTTCGAAGGAGGGCCGGGGCATGGCTGAGCCGCTGACACGCCAGGAGATCGACCGCTATGCGCGCCATATCCTGCTGCCGGAAATCGGCGGGCAGGGGCAGCAGGCGCTGAAGGCGGCGCGCGTGCTGGTGGTCGGCGCGGGCGGCATCGGTGCCCCCGTCCTCCTCTACCTCGCCGCCGCCGGCATCGGCACGCTCGGTATCGTGGACGACGATGTCGTGTCGCTGTCGAACCTCCAGCGGCAGGTGGTCCACCAGACCGCAGCGGTCGGCACCCGCAAGGTGGAGAGCGCGCGGGACGCGGTGGCGCGGCTGAACCCGCATGTGACCGTTTGCCCGCTGCCGTTCCGGCTCACATCCGAGACCGTTTCCGAAACGCTCGCCGGCTACGATATCGTGGTCGATGGCTCGGACAATTTCGAGACGCGCTATCTCGTGGCCGAAGCGGCGGAAACCCTGCGCATCCCTCTCGTCACCGGCGCGGTCGGCCGCTTCGACGGGTCGCTGACGGTCCTCCTGCCGTGGACATCGGACGCCGGCGGCAGACCCGCGCCGCGCTACCGCGATCTCTTTCCCGCGCCGCCACCACCCGGCACGGTGCCCTCCTGCGCGGAGGCCGGCATCGTCGGCGCGCTGACCGGCGTCATCGGCACGCTGCAGGCCATGGAGGTGGTGAAGCTCGTCACCGGTGCCGGAGACCCCCTCGTCGGCCGCCTGCTGCTCTACGACGCGCTGGCCGCCCGGTTCGAGACCATCCGCTACAGGCGCCGCCGGGCGGATCTCTAATTGCGGCCCGGCAGCACCCGGTCCGGCGGGCGGTGGCCGTCGAAGAAGGTGCGGATGTTGATGATGACCTTCTCGCCCATGTCGACACGGCTTTCGAGCGTCGCCGAGCCCATGTGCGGCAGCAGCACGACCTTGCCTTCGGCGGCGAGCTTCACGAGTTTCGGGTTGATGGCCGGTTCGTTCTCGTAGACGTCGAGCCCGGCACCGGCGATGCGGCCCTCGCGCAGGCAGGCGATGAGCGCGGTCTCGTCCACGATGCCGCCGCGGGCGGTGTTGACGAGGTAGCTTGTCGGCTGCATGAGCTGCAGGCGGCGGGCCGAGAGAAGATGATAGGTCGCCGGCGTCGAGGGGCAGTTGACCGACACGAAGTCGACGCGGGCGAGCATCTGGTCGAGGCTGTCCCAATAGGTCGCCTCCAGCGCTGCTTCCGTCTCCGCGCTGACGCGATGCCGGTTGTGATAGTGGATGGAGAGGCCGAAGGCCTTGGCGCGGCGCGCGACGGCGGTGCCGATGCGGCCCATGCCGACGATGCCGATGCGCTTGCCGGAAATCCGCCGTCCGAGCATCCAGTTGGGCGACCAGCCGGCCCAGTCGTGGCGGCGGTCGGCGAGAATCGCGGCACCTTCCACGAGCCGCCGGGGTACGGCGAGAATGAGCGCCAGCGTCATGTCGGCCGTGTCCTCGGTGAGAACGGCGGGCGTGTTCGTCACCGTGATGCCGCGCCGCGCGGCGGCATCCACGTCGATATTGTCGACGCCGTTGGAAAAGCTCGCGATCAGCTTCAGCCGCGGCCCCGCCTGCTCGATCAGGCCAGCGTCGATGCGGTCGGTGACGGTGGGCACCAGCACGTCGGCATGGGCCATGGCGGCGGCCAGCGCCTCCTGGCTGCGCGGCGTGTCGTCGATGTTGAGTTCGGCGTCGAAGAGTTCGCGCATGCGGGTCTCGACGATATCGGGCAGCTTGCGGGTGATGTAGACCGTCGGCTTCTGTCTCTGCGTCATCGTCAAATCTCTCCCCGACCCGCGCCAGGCGGTGCATCGCGTTGACGGCTTCTTAACCAAGATGATGGATCGTATCCGCAGAGCGTTATCTAGCAGAGACGCACGGGAAGACCAACACAGCCTGCCTTCGAAGCGACCGGTGTGACCGGAGGTCTCGAGACCCTGCAGGCTTGACGTCTCGGAGCGACCTTCGCGTGTCCTGACCGACGCGCGGCGCTCCGGCCTCCGGTCGCTCCGCTGACGATGCCCACCCTGTTCGACCGGTTCGGAAAACGGATTTCGCCATGCGCCAGTTCCATCTCAATGTGATCGCGCAGCTCGGTGTGAAGGCGCGGCGGGCCGCCCGGCGCGGTCTCACGGCCGGCCTGCTTGCAGCCGTCGCGCTCTCCGGCATCGCAGATCCCGCAGGGGCGCAGGCGGCCAAGGGTGCGAGCGGCCTGCCGCTGCCACGCTTCGTCAGCCTGAAATCCAAGAGCGTCAACCTGCGCGTCGGTCCGAGCGTCGATTATGCGGTCTCCTGGCGCTACCTCAAGCCCGGCGTGCCGGTGGAGATCATCCAGGAATACGACAACTGGCGGCGCGTGCGCGATGCGGACGGTACGGAAGGCTGGGTCAACCAGGCGCTGCTCTCCGGCGCCCGCACGGCGCTGGCCGCCCCGTGGATGCGCGGCAAGGGGCAGGGCGTGCTGGTCAACATGCGCCGCGAGCCGCAATCCAACGCCAGCATCGTCGCCCGCGTCGAGCCGGGCGTGATGCTGCACATCGGCCAGTGCACCGGCGAATGGTGCAAGGCCGAAGCGCAAGGGGCGGAAGGCTGGATCGTCCAGACCGAGATCTGGGGCGCCTATCCCGGCGAGGCGTTCAAGTAAGACGGTTTCCGGTCCGATCGACCGGAAGCCGTATCACCCGCCGGAGCGGCCTCGACCGCTTACAGCAGGCCCGCTCTGGCCGCCGCGTCCTTCAGCGACAGCATCGGGCGGGGACCGACCTGCTCGATGACGATGCCGGCGGCAAGGCTGCCGAGCTTGCCGCAGATGTCGAGCGGCTTGCCCGCGGTGTAGCCGAACAGGAAGCCTGCGGCATAGAGATCGCCGGCACCCGTCGTGTCCACGACGCGCGCAACTTTGGTCGCCTCGATCCTGATCCGCTCCTCGCCCCGCACGATGATCGAGCCTTCCTCGCTCATCGTCACCGCCGCCAGGCGGCAATCCCGCGAAAGCCGGGTCAGCGCCTCGGAGAAGTCCTCCGTCTCGTAGAGCGCCAGCGCCTCGGCCCGGTTGGCGAAGACGATATCCACCGTGCCGCTCGTCATCAGCTCCAGGAATTCGGCGCGGTAGCGGTTGACGCAGAAACTGTCGGACAGGGTCATGGAGACCTCCCGGCCGTTCTCGTGCGCGATGCGCGCCGCATCGCGGATGGCCTCCTTGGCGCGCGGCGGATCCCAGAGATAGCCCTCGAAATAGGTAACGGCCGCATGGGCGACGACATCCGGTTCGACGTCTTCCGGGCCGAGCTCGACGCAGGCGCCAAGATAGGTGTTCATGGAGCGCTCGCCGTCCTCGGTCACGAAGATCATGGAGCGCGCCGTCGGCGGAAACGTGTCGAGCGGCTGCGTGCGGAAATGCACGCCCTGCGCCTGGATGTCGTGGGTGAAGATCTCGCCCAGCTGGTCGTTGGCGATCTTGCCGAAATAGGCGGCCCTGCCGCCGAGGCTGGCAATGCCGGCCGCCGTATTGCCGGCGCTGCCGCCGGAGGCTTCGAGCGCCGGGCCCATGCGCGAATAGAGAAGCTCTGCGCGCTCGGCGTCGATGAGGTTCATCGCGCTCTTGATGATGCCGTTGTCGGTCAGAAACCGCTCTTCGCAGCGTGCGATAATATCGACGATGGCATTGCCGATCGTCAGGACGTCGAATGTGGTCATGAACCCCGCCTGGAAAAACACTGTGGCCGGGGTTCGGTCTTACGCGAATTCCCGCACTTTGGAAGATCCTATCGGCCTGCGACCTCTCGTGCGACGCTTTCCGCGTGCAAATGTCGCGTTGCGGACGACAGGGTCGGCATGGCATATCGTTCGCCTGTCTCCCGCAAGGAGGCCGCCTTTCGGCCGGCGAAAGCGTTCGGGAGACGGGCCCTTTCGAAATGCGGCTTGCGACGGGAGCCTGGGGAAAACGGAGTGCGTTCATGACGGCCACGATCTCATCGGAGCCAGACGCGACGGACGAACCAGGGGCCAGCGGGCTTTCGGCGCGCCTGAACCTCGTTCTTGCAGCGGCCTGCGGCCTCATCGTCGCGAACCTCTATTACGCCCAGCCGCTCGTCGGGCCGATCGGTGCCGCGCTCGGCCTGTCGCCGGATGCGGCAGGGCTGATCGTCATGCTGACGCAGCTCGGCTACGGCCTCGGCCTGCTGCTGATCGTGCCGCTGGGCGATCTCTTCGAGAACCGCAAGCTGATCCTCGTGATGCTCGGCCTGTCCATTCTGGCCGTGCTGTCGGCCGGCCTGTTGACGCAGGTGGTGGCCTTTCTGGTCGCCGCCTTCGCCATCGGGCTTTGCTGCGTGGCCGTGCAGATCATCGTTCCCTATGCGGCGCAGATGGTGCCGGCGGCCGAGCGCGGCCGCGCGGTCGGCAATGTCATGAGCGGCCTGATGGTCGGCATCATGCTGGCCCGCCCGGTCTCGAGCTTCATCGCCGCCTTCCTGCCGTGGCACATGGTCTTCGTGCTCTCGGCCCTTGCCATGACCGGCCTTGCGCTCTTCCTCGGCCGCGTCCTGCCGCGCCGCGTGCCGACGTCGCGCCTTCGCTACGGCGCGCTGATCGGCTCGCTGCCGCGGCTGTTTGCGACGCAACCCGTGCTGCGCCGGCGTGCGGCCTATCAGGGCTGCATGTTCGCCGCCTTCAGCGTCTTCTGGACGGTGACGCCGCTGCTCTTGTCGAGCCCGGCCTTCGGCCTGTCGCAGGTCGGCATCGCCTTGTTCGCGCTTGCAGGGGCGGCCGGGGCGCTGGCAGCCCCCATCGCCGGACGTCTGGCCGACCGGGGCCTGAGCTTTGCCGCCACCCGCATCGCGCTCGTCTGCGGCGCCTGCGCCTTCCTCGTCACGCATCTCGCGCCGGAGGGCTCGACCGTCGCCCTCGCCGTGCTGACGCTTGCCGCCATCGGCCTCGATTTCGCCGTGTCCACGACCCTTGTTCTTGGACAGCGGGCGATCTTCGTGCTGGGCGACGCGCATCGCAGCCGGCTGAACGGGCTCTTCATGGCGAGCTTCTTCCTGTGCGGCGCGCTGGGGTCGGCCGCCGGTGCCTGGCTCTACGGACATTACGGCTGGTGGGGCGCCTCGCTCCTCGGCTTCGCCCTGCCGGCCGCAGGCCTGCTCTACAGCCTCACCGAGCGGCGATAAGCGTCAGAACACCTGCGGTGGCAGGGCGACCAGCGGCGCCGGGATGGTGCTGGTCTTCTCCGCCGCCTTGCAGAGATCCGCGATGATACAGTGCTCGCATTCGGGACGCCGCGCCTTGCAGGTGTAGCGTCCGTGCAGGATCAGCCAGTGGTGGGCATGGTAGAGGTAATGGTTGGGGATGACCCGGACAAGGTGGTCCTCGACCTGATCCGGCGTCTTGCCCGGCGCAAGGCCGATGCGGTTGGCGATGCGGAAGATATGCGTATCCACCGCGATCGTCGCCTGACCGAAGGCCATGGAGAGCACGACATTGGCCGTCTTGCGCCCGACGCCGGGCAGCGTCACCAGCTCGTCCCGGTCGGGCGGCACCTCTCCGCCGAAATTCTCGACCAGCATGCGGCTGAGCGCGATGACGTTCTTCGCCTTGTTGCGATAGAGCCCGATGGTGCGGATATGCTCGCGCACCGCATCCTCGCCGAGCGCCAGCATCTTTTCCGGCGTATCCGCCACGGCAAAGAGCGCCTTCGTCGCCTTGTTCACCCCCACATCCGTCGCCTGCGCCGACAGCGCCACCGCGACCACCAGCGTGAACGGGTTGACGTAGTTCAGCTCGCCCTTGGGCTCCGGCCGCTGCACGGAGAACCGGCGGAAGATCTCCTCGACCTCCGCGCCGGTATAGGCGCTCTTCGGCCTGCGCGGCTTGGCCGTCGCTTTGGACATGCGCGGCTTTGACGCTGGCTGGAGGGCCGCAAGCTTCACGGATTTCGGTTTCGGCTCTGTCATGTCTTCTCTATACTGGCGTGCCATGAACGATGGCAACGCCGACATGCGCCCTGCTGACAAGCCGGTTTTCGCCGCCGAGCTGACGCCCTATCGCTCGCTCGGCGGCAAGGGCCTGCGCGTCGTCTTCCTCATCGCCGCGCTGATGAGCCTCGTCCATGTCTTCGTGTTCCTCGTCATCGGTGCCTGGCCCGTCGTGTTCTTCTTCGGGCTGGATTTTGCGGGCCTGTTCGGCGCCTTCTGGCTCAACAACCGCGCGGCCGGCATGCGCGAGGAGGTCAGCATTTCGCGCGACGATGTCGCCGTGCGCAAGTTCGCCGCCAGCGGCCGCATGACCGAGCACCGGTTCCATCCGGTCTGGACCCGCTTCGACGTCGCCCGCCATGACGAGATCGGCATCGTCTCCATGCATGTCCGCGACCGGCGCCAGGCGACGGATATCGGCTCCTTCCTCAATCGCGACGATCGCGAGACCTTCGCCACCGCCTTTTCCCGCGCCCTGGCGACGGTGAAGCGGCGGGTGTGAGAGCGGAAATCGGGTGGCGGCGACGGCCGGGATGTGATGGTCTCGGCCCCGCGCTTATCTGCGCGCCGCCCGTGAGAGGGCGAAGGAGGAGACGATGATGACGATCATGCCGCGCCTGACGACGGAGATCACGCCCGAGGGCACCGATTACGAAACCGTCTGCCGCGTGGTGGAGCTGCTGACCGACGATTACCGCGACCAGCCGGGTCTCGACGACATCGCCGCGCGGCTCGGGCAGTCGCCGACGCATCTGCAGCGCACCTTCACCCGCTGGGCGGGCCTCTCGCCGAAAGCCTTTCTGCAGGCCGTGACGCTCGACCATGCCAAGCGCCTGCTCGGCCGTGAAGGCCTGCCGCTGCTGGAGGCGAGCCTCGAGCTCGGACTGTCCGGCCCGGGGCGGCTGCACGACCTGTTCGTCACGCACGAGGCGATGTCGCCAGGCGAATGGAAACTGCGGGGCGGGGGCCTGACCATCCGCTACGGCTTCCACCCGTCGCCCTTCGGCACGGCGCTGATCATGGTCACGGAGCGGGGCCTCGCCGGCCTCGCCTTCAACGATGCGGGGCAGGAGCGCGAGAGTTTTGCGGATATGGCCGGGCGCTGGCCGAACGCGACCTATGTCGAGGACATCGCGGCCACCACACCCTATGCCGCGCGGATTTTCGAGGCCGACCGCTGGGAGGCCGAGCAGCCGCTGCGGGTCGTGCTGATCGGCTCGGATTTTCAGGTGCGGGTCTGGCAGGCTTTGCTCGACATTCCCATGGGACGGGCCGAGACCTATTCGGCGATCGCCGGCCGCATCGGTCAGCCCAAGGCCTCGCGCGCCGTGGGCGCCGCCATCGGCCGCAACCCCATCTCCTTCGTGGTCCCCTGCCACCGCGCCCTCGGCAAGAGCGGCGCACTCACCGGCTATCACTGGGGCCTGACGCGCAAGCGCGCCATGCTCGGCTGGGAGGCGGGAAAGGTATAGGCGTCAGCGAGGCTTCCTGCTTTCGTCATCCTCGGGCTTGTCCCGAGGATCCGGTGAAGCGGCCTTCCGTCGTCGACGGTGCGGCTCGTCTGGCCGGCGGCAGATCCTCGGGACAAGCCCGAGGATGACGGTCAGGGGAGGTAGGCGGGCGTCAGTGCGCGCCGGACATGTCGCCCAGGACCTCTTTCGACGCGACGGTCGAATCGGCGTTGAGCGTGTAGACCATGGGGACGCCGGTTGCGAGGTTGAGCTTCAGGATCTCGTCCTTCGTCAGGCGGTCGAGCACCATGACCAGCGCGCGCAGCGAATTGCCGTGGGCGGCGACGAGGACCGTCTGGCCCTTGAGCACGCGCGGCAGGATCTCGGTGAGGTAGTAGGGCCAGACGCGGGCGCCGGTGTCGCGCAGGCTTTCGCCGCCCGGAGGGGGCACGTCGTAGGAGCGGCGCCAGATATGCACCTGCTCCTCGCCCCACTTGGCGCGGGCGTCGTCCTTGTTGAGGCCGGAGAGGTCGCCATAGTCGCGCTCGTTGAGCGCCTGATCGCGGATGGTTTCGAGGTCGGGCTGGCCGACGGCGTCGAGAATGATCTTCAGCGTCTTCTGCGCGCGCGTGAGGTCGGAGGTGAAGGCGATGTCGTATGTGAGGCCGGTGGCGGCGAGCGCCTTGCCGCCGGTCTCGGCTTCCTCGATCCCGAGCGGGGTCAGGTCGGGGTCCTTCCAGCCGGTGAAGAGGTTCTTCAGGTTCCATTCGCTCTGGCCGTGACGCACCAGGACAAGCGTGCCGCTCATGATCGTTCATTCCTCATTGTGTGTTTCAGTCGGGCAAAAGGGCGGACGAAGGGAGGCGACGGGCTCAGGCCGTCAGCCCCAGCACGTCCAGCATGGAATAGGAACCGGGCTTCTGCGACCGCGCCCAGAGGGCGGCCGTCACGGCGCCGCGTGCGAAGATCGAGCGGTCGGTCGCCGAATGGGACAGCGTCACGCTCTCGCCCTCGCCGGCGAGGATGACCGAGTGTTCTCCGATGACCGAACCGCCGCGCAGCGTCGCAAAGCCGATCGTGCCCTCGGGTCGCGGGCCCGTATGGCCGTCGCGCACGCGCACGGACTGGCTTTCGAGGTCGATGCCGCGGCCGCGCGCGGCCGCTTCGCCGAGAAGCAGCGCCGTGCCGGACGGCGCGTCCACCTTGTGCCTGTGGTGCATTTCGAGGATTTCGAGATCCCATCCGGCGGCGGGCAGGGCGCGGGCGGCCTGCTGCACGAGAACGCCGAGCAGATTGACGCCGAGGCTCATATTGCCGGACTTGACCACGCGCGCATGGCGGGCGGCGGCATCGAACCGCGCTTCGTCGGCGGGCGAGCATCCGGTCGTGCCGATGACGTGGACGATGCGGGCCTGGGCGGCGAGCCCGGAAAATTCGACGCTGGCAGCCGGTGCCGTGAAGTCGAGGACGCCTTCGGCCTCGACGAAGGCGCGCAGCGGATCGTCCGTCACGAGGATGCCCGTGGGGCCGAGGCCCGCGATCTCGCCGGCATCCCGCCCGATGAAGGCCGAGCCCGAACGCTCGACGGCGGCCGACAGCGTGACGCCCGGCATGGCGTGGATCGTGCGGATCAGCGTCTGGCCCATGCGGCCCGCCGCGCCGACCACGACGAGTTTCATGTCCGCAGTGCTCATGTCGGCGCTCATGGCGTCTTTTCCGTGCTGTCGACCCGCTCTTCGCCGGCGACCAGATCTTCGATGGTGGCAGCCGACTGGCTGCCCTGGAGATTGTGAAGGCGAGCGTAAAGCCCGTCCTTGCGATCCGCAAGCTCCGTATGCGAGCCTTCCTCGACCACCAGACCGTCGCGCATGACGATGATCTTGTCGGCATTGACGATGGTGGAGAGCCGGTGCGCGATCACCACGACGGTCCGGCCGTCCATGGCATGGTCGAGCGCCTTCTGCACGGCGGATTCCGATTCGGTGTCGAGCGAGGACGTCGCCTCGTCGAGCAGCAGGATCGGCGCGCGCCGCACGAGCGCGCGGGCGATCGAGAGGCGCTGGCGCTGGCCGCCCGAGAGGGTCACGCCGTTTTCGCCGACCGGCGTGTCGTAGCCCTGCGGCTGGGCGAGGATGAAGTCGTGCGCATAGGCAAGCCGGGCCGCCTCGTACACCTCTTCGTCGGTCGCCTCCGGCCGGCCGTAGCGGATGTTGTCGCCGATCGAGCCTTCGAAGAGATAGGGCTGCTGCGAGACATAGGCGAGCCCGTTGCGCAGCGACAGCTTCGTGATGTGGGCGATGTCCTGACCGTCGATCAGGATCTCGCCGACGGAGGGATCGTAGAAGCGCGGAATGAGGCTGATGACCGTCGATTTGCCCGCGCCCGAGGGGCCGACCAGCGCCGTGGTTTTGCCGCCTTCGGCCACGAAGCTGACCCCCTTGAGGATCTCCTCGCCATTGCCATAGGCGAAATGGACGTTGTTGAAGGTGATCGTCGCCGAGGACACGTCCAGGGCCTTGGCATCCGGCTGGTCGCGCTGGTGCGGCACCGTGTCGAGCACCTCGTAGATCATCCGCGCATTGACCGCGGCGCGCTCCAGCGACACCTGCAGGCGCGCGAGCCGCCGGGCCGGATCATAGGCCATCAGCAGGGCGGTGACGAAGGAGAAGAAGGCGCCGGGCGGCACGTTGTCGTAGATCGAGCGGAAGGCGGCATAGCCGAGAACACTGGCGATGGCGAAGCCCGCAAAGGTCTCCGTCATCGGCGCAGTGCGCTCGGACAGGCGGGCGATGCGGTTCGCGCGGTTCTCCGCCCGCTGGATGATCGCCTCGACCTTGCCCTTCAGCTGGTCCTCCATGGTGAAGGCCTTGACGATCGTGATCCCCTGGATCGTCTCCTGCATGGCGCCGAGCACGTGGCTGTTGATCTCGACCGATTCGCGCGTCGCATTGCGCAGCCGGCGCGAGACGTAGCGCAGGCCGATCAGCAGCGGCGGCGCGATGAGGAAGACGATGATCGTCAGCACCCAGTCCTTGCCGAGCATGACGCCGATCAGCGCGATCAGGGTCAGGAGATCGCGCGCGATCGAGGTGACCGTCATGTTGAGCACGTCGCGGATGCCGGACACGTTCTGGCTGATCTTGGCGGAGATGCGGGCCGAGCGGGCATCGGTGAAATAGCCGACACTGAGCGCCATCAGGTGCGAATACAGCCGGCGCTGATAGCTGGCGACGATATTGTTGCCGATCTTCGACAGGGCGACCGCCTGCCCGTAGGTGGCGAAGCCGCGCACGACGAAGGCGACGAAGATGGCGGCGCAGATGATGAGCACCATGTCGGCGCGCTTGTTGGCGAAGGCCTCGTTGACCACGGCTTCCATGATCCAGGCCGTGAACGCCGTGGACGCCGCGACCAGCGCGAGGCAGGCGATGGCGAACAGATAGCCCTTGATATGTGCCCGCCCGTTCTCCCGCGCGACCCGCTTGAGCACGCTGGTGATCGTCTCGGCGTCCACTGGCGTGTGCTTCTTCTTCTGATCTTTCAAAAGCTCTTTCCCTGACCGGGCGGTCCTTCGATCGGATGCTTGCGCCGCGCTCTATAGTGCCTCTGGAGCCGTTTGGCGAGTCTCGGCCCTTTTGGGGTCCGGTCAGTCCTTCCAGTGGCGCCCGGTGGTGGCCACGCCGAAGCGCGCCGGGGTCTGCGCGAAGGCCGCAAGGCCGGCGAGAGCGGCGAAGGGATGGGTGACCACATAGGTCGGGATCGAGCGCATCAGCGCCGAATGCGGCGCCTTGTCCTCGAAGGCGGCGCGGAATTCCGGCTGCTGCAGGGCGGGCAGGATCTTCTGCGAGATGCCGCCGGCGAGATAGACGCCGCCGCGCGCCATGAAGATCAGCGCCATGTCGCCCGCCACGCGGCCGAGATAGCCGGCAAAGAGCGACAGCGTCTCGACGCAGGCCGCGTCCGTGCCGGCAAGGGCCGCCGAGGTCACGTCGGCCGGGTCGGTGTGTTCGGGCGTCAGCCCGTCCGTGTGGCAGATCGCCTGATAGATGTTGACGATGCCGCGGCCGCAGAGCAGCTGCTCGGCCGAGATCCGGCCCTCGATCGTCTCCAGATGCGGCCAGAGGGCGGTATCGCGCGGCGTGCGCGGGCCGATATCCACATGGCCGCCCTCGCCGGGCACCGGGAAATAGGTGGCATGCGTGTGCAGGAGCCCGGCCACGCCGAGGCCCGTGCCGGGGCCAAGCACCGCGCAGGAGGCGCTTTCCAGGGGCGTGCCGGTGCCGATCTGCGCGCAGTCGGTCTTGGCGATGGCGGCCACGGCCAGCGCCTGCGCCTCGAAATCGTTGAGAACGATGACGTCCGACAGGCCGAGCGTCGCGATCATGTCGGCCGGCGTGATGACCCAGCCGGCATTGGTCAGCGGGATCGCGTCGCCCTTGACCGGGGCGGCGACGGCGATGATGGCCGAGCGCGGGCGCTGGGCGGCGTGCGGAAGAATGCTGGTTTCGAGCGCGGCCTGAATGCTCGGATAACCCCCGGTCGGCACCACGGGAAACACCACCGGCTCCGACGTCGCATCGTTCAGCAGCGCGAAACGGGCATTGGTGCCGCCGATATCGCCGATCAGGATGGGAAAGGCGAGACCGGGAACCGTTTCTGCAGACGCGGACATGAAACCTCCTGAGGGATCGGGCTATGGGGATCGGGCGACCGGGATCAGCGGGCGGAAAGCGCTTCGCATGTTTTGCCGGGCCGCTCCAGTGCAAAAGTCGGGACTGACGATACCCGGGGCTCAGAGCGGCCGGAAATCCACCAGGCGCTCGGCGGTCGCGCGGTTGAGCGCCATGGGGATGTCGTAGACGGTCGCCAGCCGCGTCAGGGCCTTCACGTCGACATCGTGCGGCAGCGCGGTCAGCGGATCGATGAAGAAGATCAGAAGGTCCACATCGCCGGTGGCGATCAGCGCGCCGATCTGCTGGTCGCCGCCGAGCGGCCCGCTCTTCAGCCGCGTCACGTCGAGGCCGGGGCAGGCCTCCTGCACGCGGCCGCCCGTGGTGCCGGTGGCGACGATCCGCCAGTCCGCCAGCACGCGCTCATGGGCTTTGGCGAATTCCGCCATGTCCTGCTTCTTCAGGTCATGCGCGATCAGCGCCATGCATTTGCGAGCCGTCATCGCGTCCTCCGCATCATCCTCTCCGCTCATATTTCCCGGAACCTAAATCGATTCAAGAGGAAAGTGCGGACGCGTCATTGGACCCCGCCTGCAAGCGGACGGCGCGTGGGCACGGGAACGGAGGGATCGTCAATCGTGGCGGGTGGCATGATGGCGGCGGGCGCGAAGGCCGAGACCGGCGCAGAGGCCGGCCCGGAGACCGGAACGGCGCCACCGAAGGTCGAGGCAGCTTCCGACGAGGATGGCGCGGCCAGCACGCCGCTGCAGGCCTGCGGCAGGTCCGACAGCATGACGAAGCGCGGCTTGACCGGCTTTGCGTCCGGGTTCGGCTTGGGTTTCGCCCAGGGCTCCTGGGTGAACCACCAGGCAAGGGACTTGTCGCAGCCGTCGCCGGGCGCCACGGCCGCCTGCGGCTTGCAGCCGGGCGAATCGGCCGGGCACTTGATGCGGATATGGAAATGCTCGTCATGGCCGTAGATCGGGCGGATCTTGCCCATCGCCGTCCGGTCGCCGGTCCAGGTCTCGCACAGCTTCTTCTTGATCGCGGGATTGACGAAGACGCGATCGACCTCCGGCTCGCTCGCGGCCCGCATCAGCAGCCGCGCATGGGTGGGCGTCCAGCGCTCCGGATTGACGGTGAGGAACTTGGTCTTGTCGAGCATGGACACGAAGGGTCTGGTCTCGCGTTCCGCGACGCTCATCGCCCGCGCGGGCTTGGGCTGGAACCAGATGTCGGCATCGAGCCCGATCTGGTGGGAGGCATGGCCGGTCAGCATCGGCCCGCCGCGGGGCTGGGAGATGTCGCCGAGCAGGATGCCCGAGCCCCAGCCGATCTCGGCCGCATCGCGCGAGAAGCGCTCGAGGAACATGATCATGTGCGGATTGCCCCAGCGCCGGTTGCGCGAGAGGCGCATGGCCTGCCAGGTCGGCCCGTCGGCCGGCAGCGCGACTGCGCCGGACAGGCACCCCTTGGCGTAGGAGCCGAAGGAGGCGGGCGCGGTTTTGCTGGGCAGCGTCATGCCGCCGAACAGCTGCTTGGCCGTCTGCGGCTCCGCCGACAGGGCGGGCTCGAGCCCGAGGAGGGGCAGGACGAGGGCGGCCGCGAGAAAGGCTCTGGCCGCCCATCCGGCCGAAACGCGTGCGCGGGCCGGGAATCGTGTGCCGACGGAAAATCGTGTGAAAGACGATGTCATGCGGGTCTGTCCGGGCTTGTCGTGATCGGGCGATGTCGTCCTTTCTCTCTCACACGGTCTTTGTGTCAGACTTGCGGTCAAGCCGAAGTGACGGCGGATTTCGCGTCCGACCCGGAACCCCGCCTGTCAATCGGCCGCATTTCGCCTATTGTGTGCGGCGAACACGACCAAGGAGACGAACCGCATGCGGCAGACGACGAGCAGGACGACACCGGCACGGACCTTCGGCACCCTCGGCCTCATCGCCGCCGCCATCCTCGCCATTTCCGTCGTCTCACGTCCCGCGCAGGCGCAGGACCCGCAATGGCGCCACGGCATGTCGACCGTGGGCGAGCTGAAATATCCGAAAGGGTTCAAGCAGTTCGACTATGTGAATGCGCAGGCGCCGAAGGGGGGCGAGGTCCGGCTGGCGACCATGGGCACATTCGACACGTTCAACCCGGTGCTGGCCAAGGGCGAGATGGCCGCAGGCGTGGTCGGTCCCGTTGCCAGCGCCTCCGGCATGTCCGTCGGACTGGTGTTCGAAACCTTGATGAAGCCCTCGATGGACGAGGTTCTCACGGACTACGGCCTGCTGGCCGAGGCCGTTGCCTATCCCGATGATTTCGCCTGGGCGAAGTTCCGTCTCCGGCCGGAAGCGACCTGGGCGGACGGCACACCGGTGACGCCGGAGGACGTGGTCTTCAGTTTCGACAAGGCCAAGGAACTCGATCCCAAGGCGGCGTCCTACTACGGGCATATCGCCAAGGTGGAGAAGACCGGCGAACGCGAGGTGACCTTCTCCTTCGACGAGGTCGGAAACCGGGAATTGCCGAAAGTGGCCGGCAGCCTGCTCATCGTGCCCAGACACTGGTGGGAAGGAAAGGACGCGGACGGGCGGCCGCGCGATATCGCGCGCACGACGCTCGACATGCCCATGGGGTCCGGCCCCTACAAGATGACGTCCATGAAAGCCGGCTCCACCGTCCGCTACGAATTGCGGGACGACTACTGGGGCCGGAATCTGAACGTCAATGTGGGGCAGAACAACTTCAAGGCCATCAGTTTCACCTATTATGCAGACCTCGACGTTGCGTTCGAAGCCTTCCGGTCGGGCAATGCGAACTACCGTTGGGAGAATTCCGCCCGACGCTGGGCGACAGCCTACGATTTCCCCGCGATCAAGGATGGCAGGATCAAGCTCGAGCGGCTGGAGAACGACAACCGGGACAGCGGCGTCATGGTCGGCTTCATCCTCAACCTGCGCCGCGAGCCGTTCAAGGACGTCCGGGTGCGGGAGGCGCTCAACTACGCCTTCGATTTCGAGGAGCTGAAGCGGACGATCTTCTACAACGAGTATGATCGCATCGACAGCTTCTTCTTTCCGACGGAACTGGCGTCTTCGGGACTTCCCAAGGGGCGGGAGCTGGAGATTCTCACGGAACTGAAGGACAAGGTTCCGCCGACCGTCTTTACCAAGCCTTACACGAACCCCGTCGGCGGAGACCCGGCCAAGCTTCGCGACAATCTGCGCAAGGCGATCGGGCTTCTGAAGGAGGCGGGCTTCGAGCTGAAGAGCAACCGGATGATCGAAACCAAGACGGGCAAGCCGCTGAGCTTCGAGATCCTGCTCGACGGCACGACGATCGAGCGCGTCGCCTTGCCCTTCAGCCAGAACCTGCGGAAGATCGGCATCGAGGCGCGCGTTCGCACCGTCGACAGTTCGCAGTACACCAATCGCTGGCGATCCAAGGACTTCGACGCCATCTATCTCGGCTGGGCGCAGTCTCTCAACCCGGGCAACGAGCAGACGGAATACTGGGGCACGA
Source organism: Rhizobium quercicola (assembly GCF_021168455.1). Classification (NCBI taxonomy): domain Bacteria; kingdom Pseudomonadati; phylum Pseudomonadota; class Alphaproteobacteria; order Hyphomicrobiales; family Rhizobiaceae; genus Rhizobium; species Rhizobium quercicola. The sequence continues at coordinate 138,037 of NZ_JAJOZR010000008.1, read as the reverse complement.
CGGCCGCCTCGCGCGAAGGCTCGCAGAATTTCTCCGGTCTTGCCGATCCGGGTGTCGATGCCCTGATCCGCAAGGTGATCTTTGCCAAGGATCGCGCCGATCTGGTCGCCGCGACGAAGGCGCTCGACCGCGTGCTCCTGGCACAGCAGATCGTCATTCCCAGCTATGCCTCGCGCGACATGCGGATCGCCTATGCGCAGGACCTGACGCATCCTGAAAATCTGCCGCAATACAATGTCGGCTTTCCCGCGATCTGGTGGTCCGCCGCCGCGAAAGCTCCATGAAAGCCTTGCACGTCAGACTGGCCTGCTTTTCATAGGCAGGCCGCGAATCAGGAACGGGAACGTCAGCGCTTTGATCGCACATCGCACAATCGGGTTTCATCAGACGGGGGGCCGCAGCGGCGCCCTCTGCGCCGCCGTCACGTGGCTGGCGCGGCTCATGTCGGGCGTGCGGATCTGATGGGCGGCTATATCCTGCGCCGCCTCTTCCTGATGATCCCGACGATCATCGGCATCATGGCCATCTCGTTTGCCGTCGTCCAGTTCGCACCCGGCGGTCCGGTCGAGCAGGTCATCGCCGATCTCACCGGGCCGAACCAGGGCGGCGACCGGCTGTCCGGCGGCGGTGGCGACCTTGCGGGCGCCTCCGGCGGCGACCAGAGCGGCGGCAGCTATCGCGGCGCGCAGGGGCTCGACCCCGATTTCATCGCCAAGCTGGAAAAGCAGTTCGGCTTCGACAAGCCGCCGCTCGAACGCTTCCTGACGATGATGTGGAACTATGCGCGCTTCGACTTCGGCGAGAGCTTCTTCCGCAACACCTCGGTCATCGACCTCATCCTCGACAAGATGCCGGTGTCGATCTCGCTCGGCCTGTGGATCCTCGTCCTCTCCTACGCGATCTCCATCCCGCTCGGCATCCGCAAGGCGGTGTCGGACGGCTCGCGCTTCGACGTGTGGACCTCCGGCATCGTCATCGTCGGCTATGCCGTGCCGGGCTTCCTGTTCGGCATCCTGCTGATCGTGCTCTTTGCCGGCGGCTCCTTCCTCGACTGGTTCCCGCTGCGCGGTCTCGTTTCGGACAATTTCAGCCAGCTCAACTGGTGGCAGAAGATCCTCGACTATCTCTGGCACATGACGTTGCCGCTGATCACGCTGCTGCTGTCGGCCTTCGCCACCACGACGCTGCTCACCAAGAATTCCTTCATCGACGAGATCCGCAAGCAATATGTCGTCACCGCCCGCGCCAAGGGGCTGGCGGAGCGGCAGGTGCTCTATCGCCATGTTTTTCGCAACGCCATGCTGATCATCATCGCCGGCTTTCCCGCCGCCTTCATCTCCGCCTTCTTCACGGGTTCGCTTCTGACCGAATACATCTTCTCGCTCGATGGCCTCGGCCGTCTCGGCTATGACGCCGTCGTCAAGCGCGACTATCCGATCGTCTTCGGCACGCTGTTCATCTTCTCGCTGATGGGCCTCGTCGTCAGCCTTCTGTCGGATCTCATCTACACCTGGGTCGATCCGCGCATCGACTTCGAGCGGAGGGACGTCTGATGACGGACATCACCGCGCACCCGGCCGGTGCCGCCCTTGTCCGGCCCGGCCGCCTGTCGCCCGTCGCCCGGCGCCGCTGGGAGAACTTCAAGGCCAACCGGCGCGGCTACTGGTCGTTCTGGATCTTCCTCGCGCTCTTCGGCTTCAGCCTCTGCGCCGAATTCATCGCCAACGACCGGCCGATCCTCGTCTCCTACAAGGGCGAACTGCTGGTGCCGGTGCTGGTCAACTATCCCGAAGACAGGTTCGGCGGCTTTCTGGCCGAGACCGACTATGCCTCCGACTTCATCCGCGAGGAGATCGAGGCGAACGGCTGGATGGTCTGGCCGCCGATCCGCTATTCCTACCGCAGCGCCAACTCCAACATCCCGCATTCCGCCCCCACGGCGCCCTTCTGGACGATGAGCGCGGCGGAGCGCTGCTCCGGCTACCCGCAAGGGGAGGCCGATCGCGGCTGCACGCCCGGCAATTTCAACTGGCTCGGCACCGACGACCAGGCGCGCGACGTTGCCGCCCGCACGATCTACGGGTTTCGCATCTCGGTGCTCTTCGGTCTGGCGCTGACCCTCGCCTCCGCCGTCGTCGGCGTCACCGCCGGTGCCGTGCAGGGCTATTTCGGCGGATGGACGGACCTTCTGATGCAGCGCTTCATCGAGATCTGGTCGTCCATGCCGGTGCTCTACATCCTCCTGATCATCGCGGCGATCCTGCCGCCCGGCTTCTTCGTGCTGCTCGGCATCATGCTGCTCTTCTCCTGGGTCGGCTTCGTCGGCGTGGTCCGGGCCGAATTCCTGCGGGCGCGCAATTTCGAATATGTCCGCGCCGCCCGGGCGCTGGGCGTCGGCAATGCCACGATCATGTGGCGGCATCTGCTGCCCAACGCCATGGTCGCCACGCTCACCTTCCTGCCCTTCATCCTTTCGGGCTCCATCACCACGCTCACCTCGCTCGACTTCCTCGGCTTCGGCATGCCCCCCGGCTCGCCCTCGCTCGGCGAGCTGATCGCGCAGGGCAAGTCCAACCTCCAGGCCCCCTGGCTCGGCCTCACCGCTTTTCTGGTGATGTCGGTCATGCTGTCGCTCCTGATCTTCATCGGCGAGGCCGCCCGCGACGCCTTCGATCCGCGAAAGACGTTTGGGTGATCTCGCCAGATGAAGGTATTGGCGGTATGATGGTTGCACCGCAATACAAAGGAAGGACGAGAGATGAACAAGATCGTGCGCGCTCATTACCCCGCATCGAAACTTCCTGATGACCTCAGGAGTGGCTTCGACTCCGACGCAACGGTTCGAATCGTCATCGAACAACAGGACATATCGCCTGATGTGCCTGAACGCGGCGTAGCGGAGAAGACTCCGCTTTTCCTTCCGACCTATCGCGAGCCGGGTGCACCGGTAGAACTTGCGGACCTGTTGAAAGATATTCGAGCTTACAAGGAAAAGCGCGGATCGACGACAGATGCCGAGGAAGCTGTTCGCCGGATACGGGAGCTGCGGGACGAATGGGATGATGAATGAGGAAGGCACCAAGGATCTATTTCGACACGAACGCCTTCATTTTCGTCGCAGAAGAGAAATCGGAACGTTCAGCCTTATTGATCGACTTGATTTCGATCTCCGAGGCAGCCGACTCACCCATTATTTTGACCAGTGAACTCACGCTGGCCGAGGTTCTTACCAAACCCTATAAAAATCACGATGACGAACTCATCTCTCGTTATGATAATATGGTTCGGCAGTGTGCTTGGCTGGATGTCGAACCCGTTTCCCGGCAGGTGCTCTGGTATGCCGCCGTGCTTCGGTCGCAAACACGGTTGAAACTGCCTGACGCCATTCACCTTTCAACAGCTTTTGGATGTGAATGCTCGCTCTTCCTTACCGATGATCGTGATCTGCGGAAGGTCGATGAAATCTACAACCTCCGCTATGGCGTGCGGAAAGCCGCTTCGATCAAAATGGCCGCTCCCGACATCCCCACACTCACCACCCTCCTGGAATCCCTGTCCCCATGACCGAACCGCTCCTCTCCGTGCGCGATCTCTCCGTGGCTTTCCACCAGGGCGGCAAGACGTCTCTGGCGGTCGATCGGGTGTCGTTCGATATCGCGAAGGGCGAGGTCGTGGCACTCGTCGGCGAATCCGGGTCCGGCAAGTCGGTGTCGGCCAATTCGATCCTGAAGCTTCTGCCCTATCCCGCCGCCAGTCATCCGGGCGGGGAAATCCTGTTCAACGGGCGCGACCTGCTGAAGATCGACGATGCCGCGCTGCGGGACGTGCGCGGCAACGACATCACGATGATCTTTCAGGAGCCGATGACCTCGCTCAATCCGCTCCATTCGATCGAGCGGCAGATCGCGGAAATCCTCGACCTGCACCAGGGCATCAAGCCGGCGCAGGCGCGGCCGCGCGTGCTGGAGCTTCTGCGGCAGGTCGGCATCCGCGAGCCGGAGAAGCGCCTCAAGGCCTATCCGCACGAGCTTTCCGGCGGACAGCGCCAGCGCGTGATGATCGCCATGGCGCTTGCCAACCGGCCGGAGCTGCTGATCGCCGACGAGCCGACCACGGCGCTCGACGTGACCGTGCAGGCGCAGATCCTTGCGCTTCTCAAGCAGCTGAAGGACGAGCACGGCATGTCCATGCTGTTCATCACCCATGATCTCGGCATCGTCCGCAAGATCGCCGACCGCGTCTGCGTCATGACGAAGGGCAGGATCGTGGAAACCGGGCCGACGGCCGAGATCTTCGACAATCCGCAGCACGCCTATACCCGTCATCTGCTCGCTTCCGAGCCGCGCGGCAAGCCGCCGGCTTCCGACGAGACGAAGCCGATCGTCATCGAGGCGAAGGACATGAAGGTCTGGTTCCCGATCAAGGCCGGCTTCCTGCGCAAGACCGTGGACCATGTGAAGGCGGTCGATGGCATCGACCTGACGCTGCGCGCCGGCCAGACGCTCGGCGTCGTCGGCGAATCCGGGTCCGGCAAGACCACGCTCGGCCTCGCGCTCACCCGGCTGATCGGGTCGCAGGGGCGCATAAGCTTCGAGGGACAGACGATCGAGCGCTATTCCTTCAGCCAGATGCGGCCGCTGCGCCGGCGCATGCAGATCGTCTTCCAGGACCCCTTCGGCTCGCTCAGCCCGCGCATGGCCGTCTCCGACATCATCGGCGAAGGGTTGCAGGTGCACGAGCCGTCCCTGTCGGCACGGGAGCGGGACACGCGCGTGGCCGCGGCGTTGGAGGAGGTCGGCCTCGACGCTGCCACGCGCTGGCGCTACCCGCACGAGTTCTCCGGCGGCCAGCGGCAGCGCATCGCCATCGCCCGCGCCATGGTGCTGAAGCCGCAATTCGTGATGCTGGACGAGCCGACCTCGGCGCTCGACATGAGCGTACAGGCGCAGGTGGTCGATCTGCTGCGCGACCTGCAGGCGCGCCATGGGCTCGCCTATCTTTTCATCAGCCACGACCTCAAGGTCGTGCGGGCGCTCGCCAACGACATGATCGTCATGCGCCTCGGCAAGGTCGTGGAGAAAGGGCCGGCGGAAGCCATTTTCACCGCGCCGCGCGACGACTATACCAAGGCCCTCATGGCCGCTGCCTTCGATCTCGAGGCCGTGCCCGTCCCCGCCGTGCGCCAGTAGGCTGCGGCCAAGATCACCGTTTCCGGAAAGACGTCATGCCCTCCACCGCCGCCCCCGTCGTCATCGACCTGAAGTTCAACGCGGACGAGGTGACGGCAGCGCTTGTCGGCGCCTTTCCCGGACGCCACGTCATCAACCGCGCCGATCCCGCCGATGCCGGGCGCGATCTGTCGCAGGCCCGCTATGCCGTGGTCTGGAAGTCGCAGCCCGATCTCTTCGACCGTGCGCCGAACCTTGATGCCGTATTCTCCGGCGGTGCCGGCGTCGATCACGTGCTGACGCTGCCGGGATTGCCGGATGTGCCGCTGGTGCGCTTCGTCGATCCGACGCTCACCACCCGCATGAGCGAATGGGTGGTGCTGCAGTGCCTGCTGCATCTGCGCCAGCATGTGCGCTACGAGGAACAGGCACGGCGCGGCGTCTGGGCCGAGCTTTCCCAGCCGGAGGCGCGGGAGCTCACCGTCGGCGTTATGGGCCTCGGCGTGCTGGGCCAGGATGCGGCGCGCAAGCTGAAGACGATGGGGTTCACCGTCATCGGCTGGTCGCGCCGGGCAAAGACGATCGAGGGGATCGACACCTATGACGAGACCGGCCTCGACACCTTCCTCGCGCGCACCGATATCCTCGTCGGCCTCCTGCCGCTGACGGCGGAGACGCGCGGCCTGTTCGATGCGGCGCTGTTTGCGAAACTGAGCCGCAAGGGACCGTTCGGTGCACCCGTCTTCATCAATGCCGGCCGGGGCGGCAGTCAGGTGGAGGCTGACATCGTCGCGTCCGTCCGCTCCGGCGTGCTGCACGGGGCGTCGCTCGACGTGTTCTCCTCCGAACCGCTGGAGGCCGATAGCCCGCTATGGACGTTGCCGAACGTCATCGTGACGCCGCATGCCGCCGCGGCGTCGGATGTCCGCGCGCTCTTCCGCCATGTGGAAAAGCAGATCGAGCGGCACGAAGCGGGCCTGCCCTTCGAGCATCTGGTCGATCGAACAGCCGGCTATTGATCTCGTGTTTCAGAGCCGTTCGACGGGCCGGCGGAAGGCGGTCGGCTGTTCGTAGAGCCATCCGATCCGCTCGATGGCCTCGTCCAGCCCTTCGCGCGCCACCGTCATGGTGTTGCCATTGGCATGGATCAGGGTCGCGCCATCCTCCATAATCGCCACATGCCCTTTCCAGAAGACGAGGTCGCCGCGGCGCAGATCTTCGCGGGCGATCTCGTGGCCGAGGGATGCGGCCTGCAGGTCGGTGTCGCGCGGCGCGCTGACGCCGGTCATCATCAGCGACAGTTGCACGAGCCCCGAGCAATCGATGCCGAAGCCGGAACGGCCGCCCCAGAGATAGGGCGTTTCGAGGAAGCGTGCGGCGATGGAGACATAGTCGCCCGGCAGGGCCTCGCCGACCGGCGCGCAATGACCGGCGACGACCGCCTGGCCATTCTCCAGAAGGAAATAGCGTGTGCCGCGGGTGCCACGCTCGTCGATCGCGGTGATGCGGCTGCCCATCGACAGCGCCTGCACGGTGGGAAAGCGCAGATCCGCGCCGGAATAGACGAAGGTGCGCGGCGCGGTGATGATGTGCGTCGGGCTCTTCTGAATGCTGACCACCGCGAAATCCGGGACGTAGCCGACATAGCTGTCCGCATCCGCCTTGACCCAGGCCCAGCCCTGCGAGGTGTCGAGCACACGCACGGTCTCGCCGATCAGGAGCTCCGTATCGGTGCCGCAGCCGAGATCCGGCTCGGCCCGCAGCGGCATCACCGGCACGCAGCAGACGGCAGACGAACCGGCGGTATAGGCCAGCGCATCCACATGGCCGCGCAGGCTTTCCTCCGCGAGATCCGGGCGAAAGGCATGAAGCCTGCGGTCGAAGGAATGGGTCATTACGCTCACAGGAAAGGAGGTGTGGGAAGGAGAGGGTCAGAGCGACAGTCTACGGCCACGATCAATGATCAGATCGCCGAGCTTTTCAAGATAGAGCGCGCCGGTGACGGTGCGTTTGATGACGACGTTGCGGCGGTCGCGCTCGTCGCGCACCCGCTCCACCAGTCCGCGCTCGCCCATCGTGTCCAGTGCCCGCGTGATCACCGGCTTGGTGACCCCCAGCGTCGCGGCAAGGCCGCGCACCGTGTGCGGCGGCGGGACGAGGTAGATATGGAGAAGAATGGCCATCTGCCGCAGCGTCAGGTCGCCGGTCTCGATGCGCACCTGATCGAGCGAGACCGTGTGCCAGAGCGTCAGCGCCTGCGTTGCGGACAGTTCGACCGGCATGATCCCTCCGGGCTTCGCGGAAAACAGATCCAACTTGTCCCGGAAAATCGTTACGGAAGCGTTCCCGCACGCCCGACCCGGTGCAGGCGCCGCGTGATGCGCTCGAGATGGGCGCGGCGTCGCGCGTCCGTCACCCGGTCCATGTCGTGCAGCGACAGCATCCGGAAGTCCACGCCCTCGGCGCAGAACGGCGCGATGCCGCGCCGCATCAGTCGGCGAACGGGGTCGCCCATGACGAGGCGTGCGACCCACCAGGGCGAGCCGGTGGTCGTATAGGCATGGAGCAGGCGGATATTCGTCAGCTTGCGCACGATCCGCCCGCGCGCCGCGTCATGGGTGAAGGCGATGCCGGGCACGAAGACGCGGTCGAAGAAGCCCTTGAGGATCGCCGGGAAATTGAACCACCATTGCGGAAAGACGAGAATCAGCCCTTCGGCCGCCGACAGTCTCTCCACGATCGGCGCGATGCCCGTGGTGTCGTAGGGGTCGTCGAAATAGCCGCGTCGCTCCGCTTGGGCGAGGCGCGGATCGAAGTCCTCCGCATAGAGGTCGAGCCGATCGACGCTGTGGCCATTGGCCTCCAGCGCCCGCGTCGCGGTGTCGGCCACGGCCCCGGCGAAGCTGTCCTGCAGCGGATGGGCGAGCACGAGAAGGAAATGCATCGGATATCCTCGAACGGTTCGTCGTCGCATCGGTCTGCGGCAACCCGGCCCGTCTGTGCTTGCCAAGCCCTAGAACAGGCTGCCCTGCTTGGCCGGCACCGCGCTGCCGCGCTTGCGCGTTTTCGGTGCCGTTCCCTCGGTGGTGATTGCACCGACCGTGCCGTCGGCAAATTGCAGGGCCACGGACTGGCCGGTGGAGAGCGCGGCGGCGGCCTTGACCGGTGCGCCGTCGGCATCCCGCACGATCGCGTAGCCGCGGGCAAGCACGTTCTGGTAGGAGAGCGACTGCAGCACCCGGTCCTGCGCCGTAACAGCGCTGCGGGCGCGCCGCAGCTCGGCGGCGACGGCGGCGTCCGCGCGGCCTGACAGGCCGTGCAGCCGGTCGGCGGAGCGATGGATCTGCGAGAGCAGCCGCACGGGCAGGCCGCGCAGCGCCGCATCCGCCGAGGTCACGCGCGTGCCGGCGCGGGCGATCAGCCGTTCGACATTGCGCTCCGCCCGCACCATCCGTTCGAGAAGCCGCTGGCGGCGGTCGTTGATCCGGGCGGCGAGCATGTCGGGGCGCAGATGCGCGCCGACGCGCTCGAAGCTGCGGCGCTTGTCGGCGGTGTTCGACACCAGCCCGCGCACGAGCCCGGAGGCCGCCTCGTCGAAGCGGCGGCGGGGCAGGGCGAGCACCTGATCGAGCGAGGGCAGCGCGCGTGCAAGGGCGCGCAGCGCGTGCCGGCGATGGTCCATATGCCGGCCGGCAGCATTGCGCAGGCGCGCCGTCAGCGCCGTCAGCGTCGCCTCGAGGTCGGCGCGCACCGGCACCGCCATTTCCGCGGCACCCGTCGGCGTCGGCGCGCGACGGTCGGCCGCGTGGTCGATCAGCGTCCAGTCGGTCTCGTGCCCGACGGCGGAGATGAGCGGAATATCGGAGGCGGCGGCGGCCCGCACCACGGCCTCGTCGTTGAAGCCCCAGAGGTCCTCGAGACTGCCGCCGCCGCGCGCGACGATCAGCACGTCCGGCCGGACGATCGGCCCGCCGGGCTCCAGCGCATTGAAGCCGCGGATGGCGGCGGCCACCTCGTCGCCGGAGCCCTCGCCCTGCACCTTGACCGGCCAGACGACGACATGCACGGGAAAGCGATCGGCGATGCGGTGCAGGATATCGCGGATGACGGCGCCGGTGGGCGAGGTGACGACGCCGATGACGCGCGGCATGAACGGCAGGCGCTGCTTGCGGCTGTCCTCGAACAGGCCTTCGGCGGCAAGCTTGCGCCGGCGCTCTTCCAGAAGCGCCATCAGCGCGCCGGCACCGGCAGGCTCCAGCGTCTCGATCATGATCTGGTATTTGGACGAGCCGGGGAAGGTCGTGACCTTGCCGACGGCGATCACCTCCATGCCCTCTTCGGGCTTGAAGCGCAGCTTGCCCATCGTGCCCTTCCAGACCACGGCGTCGATGCGGGCGCGTTCGTCCTTCAGCCCGAAATAGGCATGGCCCGAGGAATGCGGACCGCGATAGCCGCAGATTTCTCCGCGCACGCGCACCTGGTCGAAGGCCTGCTCCATCGTCCGCTTGATCGAGCCGGACAGCTCGGAAACGGAATATTCCCACAGGTTTGACGGCGAATCGGCATCGAAGGAAAAGCTCATGCCGCCATTGTGACGCGCCCCCGCGCAGAAGACCAGATGCGGCGTTCCGGCGAAGAATGTCGCCATCGTTTTTCCCCGCCGCGCCGTCCTGCGGCATTCTGTCGGCGAAAGACCAATGTGAACCGAGAGAAGGACGACAGACCCATGACCGACCGTTTCGCCCACACGGCAAATTCTCTTTCGAGCCCCGCCACCCACGCCTTCGCCATCACGCCGGCCGACACGGCCGACCTGCCCGAGACGACGCGGGCGATCTTCGTGGGATCGGAAGGCTCGCTCGCGCTGCGCATGCAGTCCGGCGCGCTCGTCACGCTTACCGGCATTCCCCAGGGCACGCTGCTGCCGCTGCGGGCCGACCGCATCCTTGCGACCGGCACCACCGCGTCGAGCCTCGTCGGGCTCGTCTGACCGTTTCCCGGCTATCACCGATGGATGACCAACAACCCTCCACGATCGTCATCCTCGGCCTTGTCCCACTGCTGTCCGGTTTAAATCTCTGCCCATTGGAACGCCAATTGGTTCTTACTTCGGATGTGGTTTGGCGGCGGCTCGAGGAGGCGGTCGGTTCGGCGGCGGTGCATCAGGTTGGCGCGCACCAGACGGGCGAAGGCAATCGGGCTCGAGATGATCGTCTGGTCGGCCTGCGCGCATCGCAGCAGGAGGTAGGCGATCAGGGCGACGGCGATCTGAATGCGGACGGCGTTCTCCGACGTGCCCAGAAAATGCCGGATCTTCAGCGTCTGCTTGACCCAGCGGAAAAACAGCTCGATCGCCCAACGGCGCTTGTAGAGATCCGCGATCTCCTGTGCCGGCGCATCGAGGTCGTTGGAGAGAACCCGCAGCACCTTGCCTGTCTCGGTTCTCACGGTGATCTCGCGAACCGGATCACCGAACGGGTTCTTCCGGTTTCTTGCCTGACGTGCCGGCAGGAAACCGATGCGGTCCGACAGGATCGGGCCGGTCTCTTCGACCGGCTGTTCGCGTGTTACGGTCAGCGGCGTGTGCGACTTGAACCGGGTTACGATCCGGCATCCCGCCTTGTCCATTTCAGCCCACCAGCCGAAGTCATAATAGCCAAGATCAAAGACATAGGTGGCGCCCGGCTCGATCGGCATGGCTTTGGCCGCGGTGATGTCATTAACATTGGCCGGGGTGACGGTCGCATAGATCGGCCGTTCGGCATCCGCATCGTAGATCACGTGAACCTTGGCGCCACAGGCCTGATGGGAGAACCGCGCCCATTGCGATCCGGCACCCGACAGGCGAACCCCTGTCGCATCGATAAGATAGGTCGCCTCGCCAACGGCCCGGCGAAGGCCGCGCCCCGCTCTTGCCACCCGTTCGGCAAAGAGGCCGGCAAACACCGCACTGGATCGCTTCGCATTGGCATCAGCAAGCGTCGAGCGCGTGGTTGGCCGCGCGCCCAGATGATAGAGCCGTGCCGAATGGCTCTCCAGCCCTGCGGCGATCTCGCGAAGGCTCACGGCGCCCGCAAGCTGGCCGTACAAAAGCGCGATCAACTGGGTCTTCGTCGACAGCCGCCGCACATGCTTGTCGGCATTGTGTTCCTCGACCAGCCGATCGAACGCCGACCAGGGAACACGCTTCAAAAGATCATGAAAGACGCTATTGTGATGCCGCACGGTGTTGCCTCCCTTTCGTGTCCGAGATCGTCGCCAAACGCTCGAATACGAGTAGAATCAACACCGTGCACCTTGTCTACAAATTTAAACCGGACAGCAGTGGGACAAGGCCCAAGGATGACGGAGGAGACGATGCGGCGCTTTATCGGAAGTCTCAGACGGCTTCCCAGCCGTCCTTGTCGCTGGCGCGGTAGATCGCGTCGATGAAGGCCTGGTTGGCGCGCGAGTTTTCGAGCGTCACGACATCGTCTTTGCCGCCCGTGGCCGCGCGCGAAAAGGCTTCGGCCTGAAGCTTGTACTGGCGCGTGTCCTGGAAGCGGAAAAGCTGCGACTGGCTGTGGTTCTGGTTGGTCAGGGCCACTTCCTGGCGGCCGTAGCGCTCGGCATTGAAGGGCGAGGTCACCTCGATCATGCCCTCCTCGCCGTGGAACACCATGACCTGGCGGGCCGCAAGCTGGGTGGAGATGTAGAAGGACAGTTCGAACGTGCCGAAATCGGCCCGGACGCTCGAATAGATATCGGTGCCGAAGGTCGCATCGCGTTCCGTCGTCGCCTGCACCCGCTGCGGCTCGATGCCGGTCGAAAACCGGGTCGCCATGGTGGGGTAGACGCCGATATCGGGAAGGCCGCCGCCGCCGAGTTCGGGAATGTTGCGCATGTTCGCCGGGTCGCGATTGAAATAGGTGAAGGCGCCCTGCACATGCCGCAGCCGGCCGATCGCGCCTTCGGCGAGCAGCGCGCGGACCTTGTGCCAGACGGGGCTGTAGGTGATCATATAGGCTTCCGAGATCAGGACGCCGGTGCGGTCGCGCGCCTCGATCAGCCGGTCGATCTCTGCTGCCTTCAGGGCGATCGGCTTTTCGCAGAGCACATGCTTGCCGGCTTCCGCCGCCCGGATCGACCATTCGACATGCTGGGCGGTCGGCAGGGGGATGTAGACGGCGTCGATCACGTCGGAGGCCAGCATCTCCTCATAGCTCGCAAAGGCGTGCGGCACGGAAAAACGGTCCGCCATGGCGCGGGCGCGGGCGCCGTCGCGGCTGGCAATGGCGGTGACGACGCAGTTTTCCGCGTCCTGGATGGCGGGAACGACCGCATCGCGACCGATCTTGGCGGTCGACAGAATTCCGAACCTCAACATGACATGCTTCTCCCTGACTGTGCGCCGGACTATGCCATGGACGCGGCGGACTGTCTGTGTCGTGGTCCGCGGATGGCCGCGCTTCCCCCATGTTTCTGGTGCGGCTTTTGCGATGCCGGCCGCACCTTTTGCCAAGCGCACCCTGTCAGGCGGTGTCGGGCGCCCCTATGTCGAAGGCTGGGCTGCGGCCTGAACCGTTCGATCCGAGACCAAACCGGAGAGTTTTCATGGAAAAGAGACATCTGGGCCGTACAGGTCTTTCCATCGCGCCGCTGGTGTTCGGGGGCAATGTCTTCGGCTGGACCGCGGACGAGACCACGTCCTTCCGCCTGCTCGACGCCTTCTTCGATGCCGGCTTCAACGCCATCGACACGGCCGACGTCTATTCCGCCTGGGCGCCCGGCAACCAGGGCGGCGAGTCCGAGACGATCATCGGCAAATGGCTGCGCCAGACGAAGCGTCCGCGCGACGAGATCGTCATCATCACCAAGGTCGGCTCCGACATGGGCGAAGGGAAGAAGGGGCTTTCGGAAACGTGGATCCGCAAGGCCGTGGACGATTCGCTGCTGCGGCTGAACACCGACCATATCGATCTCTACCTCTCGCACTGGCCGGATGCCGAGACGCCTTACGAGGAAACGCTGGGCGCCTATGACGCCCTCGTCAAGCAGGGCAAGATCCGCGCCGTCGGCGCCTCCAATCTCGATGCGGGGCAGCTGCGCCAGTCGCTCGACGTTGCCGCGGAACACGGCCTGCCGCGCTACGACGTGCTCCAGCCGGAATACAATCTCTACGACCGCGCGAGCTTCGACGGCGCGCTGCGCAATCTGTGCATCGCCGAGGAGATCGGCGTCATCACCTATTACAGCCTCGCCTCCGGCTTCCTGTCGGGCAAGTACCGCTCGCACAAGGATCTCGAGGGCAAGGCGCGTGGCAAGGGGGTGGAGAAATATCTCGATGGCCGCGGCATGCGCATTCTCGGTGCGCTCGACGACATCGCGGCGGAGAAGCACGCGACGCAGGCCGAGATCGCGCTGGCCTGGATCATGGCCCGCCGCGGCGTCACCGCGCCGATCGCCAGTGCCACGAGCCTCGAACAGCTGCAGAGCCTGACGAGATCCGCCGATATCGATCTCTCGGACGAGGATTGCCAGCGGCTCAACGAAGCCAGCGAATAGTTGACGCGCGGTCGCGTCCGTCTAAGCTGACGCTTTCGACGCGCTTCGGATAAGGAAAACGCCATGGCGAAAGAGATCTTCGTTTCCTACGGCATCGATGTGGATGCGGTTGCCGGCTGGCTCGGCTCCTATGGCGGCGAGGACAGCCCCTGCGACATCTCGCGCGGCGTCTTTGCCGGCAAGGTCGGCAGCGTCCGCCTGCTGAAGATGTTCGAGACATGGGGCATCAAGACCACCTGGTTCATTCCCGGCCACTCCATCGAGACCTTCTGGGACGAGATGAAGGCGGTGGCGGACGCCGGTCACGAGATCGGCATGCACGGTTACAGCCACGAAAACCCGATCGCCATGACGCCGGAGCAGGAAGAGGCGATCTTCGACAAATGCGTCGATCTGATCACGCAGCTCTCCGGCCGGCCGCCGCGCGGCTATGTCGCGCCCTGGTGGGAGTTCGGCTCCAAGACCAATGCGCTTCTGAAGGAAAAGGGCATTCTCTACGACCACTCCCTGATGCACAACGACCACTTCCCCTATTACGTCACCGTTGGCGACGAATGGACGAAGATCGATTATTCGCAGCATCCCTCGACCTGGATGAAGCCCTATGTCGCGGGACCGGAGACGGATCTGATCGAGATCCCCGCCTCCTGGAACCTCGATGATCTCCCGCCGATGATGTTCATCAAGGCCGCGCCCAACAGCCACGGCTTCGTCAGCCCGCGCGATCTGGAACAGCAATGGCTCGACCAGTTCGAATGGGTCTACGAGAATTACGACTATGCCGTTTTCCCGATCACCATCCACCCCGACGTTTCCGGCCGGCCGCATGTGCTGAAGATGCACGAACGCCTGTTCGAAACGCTCAAAGGCTATGAAGGCGTGAAATTCGTGACGATGGAGGAGATCGCACAGGATTTCGCCACGCGCTACCCGCGCGCCGATGCGGAGCGGCCGAAGCCCTGACATGTGCGGCCTCTGCGGTGCCTTCAGCAATGCCGACCACTGGAGCCAGGGCGGTGACGTGGCGCGCGTCATGCCGGCTGCGGAGCGCATGCGGCAGGCGGCGGCCGCCAACCGCGTGCTCGCCGCCCGCGGTCTGAAGCTGTCGGTCTGGGCCGATCGTTTCGTATTGCGCGGACCGACGGGCAAAAGCATCGTGGTCGATCATCTCGGCGCGTTGTGGCCGGCGGCCGACAGCCTTGGCGGCCGCTTCGATCCGCTCGATCTCGGCCTGATGGCGCGGCTGGAAGCGGCGGGATGACGCGGGAGCTGATCACCGCCAACGTGCTGACCGGCTTTCTCGGCGCCGGCAAGACGACGCTCCTCAACCGGCTGCTGTCGGGGCCTGATCTCGCCGACACCGCCGTGATCATCAACGAGTTCGGCGATATCGGCCTCGATCATCTCCTGGTGCAGTCTGTCGACGGCGATATCGTGCTGCTGAAGAGCGGTTGCGTCTGCTGTACCGTTCGCGGCGATCTGAAGGATGCCGTGCTCGCGCTGTTCGAGCGCCGCGCCCGCGGCGACATTCCGCCCTTCCGCCGTCTCGTCATCGAAACGACGGGGCTTGCCGATCCCGCGCCGATCATCGCGACGCTCGCCGCCGACATGATGCTCAAATATCATTTCGCCATCGGCAATGTCGTCACGGTGATCGACGTGCCGAACGGCCTGCACAATCTTGAGACCTTCGAGGAGGCGGCCCGTCAGGTGGCGCTCGCCGACCGCATCGTCCTCACCAAGACCGATCTCGCAACTGCCGAGGCGTGCCATGCGCTGCGCATCGCCGTTGAGGCGATCAACCCTGCCGCCGTCGTGACATCGGGTGACGACAGCGGCACTGTCGCCGCTCTGCTGACGCAGGATATTCACGACCTCGCCTCCCGCCCGGCGGAAGCGCGGCGATGGGTGGCCTCCGCCCGGCATGGCGACCATTACCACGGGGGCGCGGACCGCAACCGGCACGGCGAGATCCGCGCTGTGTCGCTGACGATGGATCGCCCCATTGCCTGGGCCCGCTTCTCGCTCTGGCTGTCGCTGCTGGTCCATCGCCACGGCACGCGCATCCTGCGGCTGAAGGGGATTCTCGATGTGGAAGGGGCCGCATCGCCCGTCGTGGTGCACGGCGTCCAGCACCTGATCCATCCGCCCTTTCACCTCGACGCATGGCCGTGCGAGACGGCGAGCCTGCTGGTGCTCATCACCGATGGCGATCTGGGCGATCTCCAGCGCTCCTTTGCCGCCTTCATGGGTACGCAAGCCGAGGTCCGCACCGCTATTCCGGCAAGCCTGTGACAGGAAAAAGCCCTCGGCGAACCGGGTTCGCCGAGGGCTTGAGGTGGTGACGTCAGCGCTCTGACGCTGTGCCTATCCGCGCAGCACGCCGCCGGTGGTCTTGGTGACGTTGGCGACGATCTTCGCGGTCAGGGCCTCGAAATCCTCGTCTGTCAGCGTCCGGTCGGCCGGCTGGATGACGACTTCGACGGCGACCGACTTCTTGGCCTCGCCGAGCGCGGCACCTTCGAAGACGTCGAAGACGGTGACGCCTGCGACCAGCTTGCGGTCGGCACCCGAGGCTGCCTTGACGATGGCGGCAGCCTCGACCGCGCGATCCACCACGAAGGCGAAGTCGCGCTTCACGGCCTGGAACGGTGAGAGCTCGAGCGCGGGCTTGGTGCGGGTTGCCTTCTTCTTCGGCTCGGGCAGGGCATCCACGAACACTTCGAATCCGGCAAGCGCCCCTGAGACGTCGAGAGCCTCCAGCGTCTTCGGATGAAACTCGCCGAAGTGGCCGAGCGTGATCTTCGGACCGTATTTGATGGTGCCGGAGCGGCCCGGATGGAACCAGCCGGGGGCGCCCGCTTCGATCTGCACATTGGCCATGGGCACGCCGCAGGCTTCCAGCACCGCCAGCGCATCGGCCTTGGCGTCGTAGACATCCACCGGCTTGCCGCTGCCGCGGCTTGCATTCGACCAGGCGCGGCCGGCACCGGAAAGGCTCGCCGTGCCACGACGGATGCCGCCCGCAACGCGCCGCTGGCCCTCGGGCCGGTCGTTCTCATAGGTGCCGGAGACCTCGAAGATCGCGACGTCGCCATAGCCCTTGTCGGCATTGCGCTGGGCGGCGGTCAGCAGGCCGGGCAGCAGCGAGGGCCGCATGTCCGACATATCGGCCGCAATCGGGTTCGACAGGGCCAGCGCCGGAGCGCCGCCGCCGAAAAGGGTCGCCTGCGCCTTCGGGATGAAGGACCAGGTGACGGCCTCCAGCATGCCGCGGGCGGCAAGTGCGCGCTTGGCCAACCGCGTGCGGATCTGCAGCGTCGTGAGGATGCGGGTGTTGACGGAGACGTCGCGCTCAAGCGGGACCGGTCGGATATGATCGACCCCGTGGATGCGCATGACCTCCTCGACCAGATCGGCCTTGCCATCCACATCGGGACGCCAGGAGGGAACCGTCACGGTGAAGCGCCCGTCGTCCGCGCCGTTCTCGACAGCAAAGCCGAGGCCGCGCAGAATGGCGACGCTCTCCGCGGCGCCGACCTCCAGCCCCGTCAGGCGCTTGACCTCGGACACCGGGAAATCGACGGTTTTCGGCGTCGTTTTCGGCCCGTCCACGATACGCGCCGCGGCCGGCGTGCCGCCGCACAGCTCCAGCACGAGCTCCGTCGTGCGGTCGAGCCCCGGCACCATATAGGCCGGATCGACGCCCCGCTCGAAACGGTAGCGCGCATCGGTGATGATCCCCAGGCTGCGGCCGGTACGGGCGATGTTCATCGGGTCCCAGAGGGCCGATTCGATCAGCACGTCGGTGGTGGTCTCGTCGCAGCCGGAATGCTCGCCGCCCATGACGCCGCCGATCGATTCCAGACCGTTCTCGTCGGCGATGACGACCGTGTTCGGCGTCAGCGTGTAGGTCCGCTGGTCGAGCGCGAGAATGGTTTCCCCCTCGACGGCGCGGCGCACGGTGAGATCGCCCTTCACCTTGGCGGCATCGAAGACGTGCATCGGCCGCCCCCGGTCGAAGGTCATGTAGTTGGTGATATCGACCAGCGCGTTGATGGGGCGCAGGCCGATGGCGAGCAGCCGCTTCTGCATCCAGGCGGGGCTCGGGCCGTTCCTCACGCCGCGCACGAGGCGCAGCGCGAAGCCGGGGCAGAGATGCGTGTCGGTGCCGAGGTCAAGACGGACCTCGACCGGCGTCTCGCCCTCGGTCGAGAACGCGGGCGCCGGCTGCGTCTTCAGCGTGCCGAGGCCGGAGGCTGCGAGATCGCGGGCAATGCCGTGAATGCTGGTGCAATCCGGCCGGTTCGGCGTCAGGTTGATCTCGATGATCGGGTCGTCGAGCCCGGCATAGGCGGCAAAGCTCGTGCCGACCGGCGCATCCGCCGGCAGGTCGATGATGCCGTCATGGCTGTCGGACATCTGCAGCTCGCGCTCCGAGCACATCATGCCGCGGCTTTCCACGCCGCGGATGGTGCCGACGGACAGCGTCACATCGATCCCCGGCACATAGGCGCCCGGCGCGGCAAACGCCCCGATGAGGCCCGCGCGCGCATTCGGCGCACCGCAGACGACCTGCACCGGCTGCCCGGCACCGGTATCCACCATCAGCACCTTCAGCTTGTCGGCCTGCGGATGCTTTTCGGCGGACAGGACCTTGGCGATGACGAAGGGTTTGAACGCCGCCTTGTCGTCGATATCCTCGACCTCGAGCCCGATTGCCGTCAGGCGCGTGCAGATCTCGTCGAGCGAGGCGTCGGTATCAAGGTGGTCCTTGAGCCAGGAGAGTGTGAATTTCATGATGTTTCTACTCGTAGGTCAAATTTTTGTTGCAAGCGCGTACGATATTTCTTCGATGCTCAGCCGAGATTTTCCATAACCTTCATTTCTAATAGCTTTTAGCAAATGGGCTAGCGCGATCCCGACTTGATTTTCCTTTCTGCCGCTCTCTTCCGCTGAGATGCAGGTTTGAAGCTCAAATAGGTTTCTGCAGACTGCATCAGACGAGATAACCGAAATGACAAAGTACGACCTCCGCATTTCACCTAAAGCATCGATATGTTTCTTGTTGTATTCAAGTTTTTCAGTCTCATTATTAGCCGAAATCGTTTGATAATGGAGCTTATTAGCTAGAGATCCGAAGTAATTCGCGTACTCCCTTCGACGAATCTCTTGGAGATGATTCTTTAAATCGGCTCTCTTTTGGAAAAGATATGCTATGGCGCCGACGATCGCTGATAGAAAAATGCCAAGGAGCGCTAGCCACTCAGGTTTATTGATCAAATCTGTCATCGGTGCTCCTCTTCACGTCGTTTGATCGGAAATCTCACTGTACTCGCTCAGCCCCCGAACAGCGTCGTCATGTCGAGCGGGCGGAAGCCGTTTCCTTCGCGGCCGGTCCCGGCCCGGATATCAAGAATTCTTCGTTGCCTTCACATGCGCCGCCAGCACGGCATTGATCCGGCTCTGCCAGCCCGGTCCGGTCCGGCGAAAATGCTCGACCACGGCGTGATCGAGCCGCAGGCCGACGCGCTCCTTGACCGGCTCCTTCTGCGGTCCCCGCTGGCCGCGGGATCGTTCCAGGGCCTCGAGGATATCAGGCAAGGCATCCGTCACGGGGTGGAAATGCTTCAGGTCTTCGGCTGTGATCTCGCGAACCTCGCCGTCCTCGTCAGTGAGAGGGGGAAGGTGATCCGGAAGCGTCGAGATAGGCTTTCTGTTCACGCTCATTGGCTTTCCTTAAAGATATGACCCGCATCCTGCCGTCTCTCGGCGTCCAGCAGAGAACATGAAGGCGCGCCTGAATGAACCCGAAGACGAGGAAGCGCGGCTCACCGTAATCGGAGCGGCTGTCGATGACAGTCACGGCCGATGAGGGATCCATCTCGGCCGCTGACGCAAAATCGATTCCCCGCTCCCGCAGGTTCTTCTGTCGCTTGTCCTCGTCCCACTCCAAGTCCATATTCTACCACAGATCTCAATTTGTGGCCACAAATAAATCAGCCGCTCAGGCCCCCGAACAGCGTCGGCATGTCGAGCGGGCGGAAGCCGTAATGCGACATCCAGCGGACGTCGGCGTCGAAGAAGTTGCGCAGATCCGGCATGCCGTATTTCAGCATGGCGATGCGGTCGAGGCCCATGCCCCAGGCGAAACCCTGGTAGACGTCGGGATCGAGACCGCCGGCGCGCAGCACGTTCGGATGCACCATGCCGCAGCCGAGGATCTCCATCCAGTCGGTGCCCTCGCCGAACTTGACGATCGGGCCCGACGAGCGGTCGCACTGGATATCGACTTCGAAGCTCGGCTCGGTGAAGGGGAAGAAGGAGGGGCGGAAGCGCATGGTGACGCTGTCGACCTCGAAGAAGGCCTTGCAGAATTCCTCCAGCACCCAGCGCAGATTGGCGACGTTCGCCTTCGTGTCGACCACGAGGCCCTCGACCTGGTGGAACATCGGCGAATGGGTCGCGTCGGAATCCTGCCGGTAGGTCTTGCCGGGAATGATGATCCGGATCGGAGGCTTCTGGCCTTCCATGGTGCGCACCTGCACGGGCGAGGTGTGCGTGCGCAGCACCTTGCGCGCACCGTTCTCGTCCGGGGGGAAGAAGAACGTGTCGTGCATTTCGCGGGCGGGATGGCCTTCCGGGAAATTCAGCGCGGTGAAATTGTAGTAGTCCGTTTCGATGTCCGGACCTTCGGCGATCGAGAAGCCCATATCGGCGAAGATCGCGGTGATCTCGTCGGTGATCTGGCTGATCGGATGGATCCGGCCGCGCTCGGCGGGCGATGCGCGCACCGGCAGGGTCACATCGACGGTCTCGCGGGCCAGGCGCTCGGCAATCGCCGCGTCCTTGAGATCCGCCTTGCGGGTTGCGATCGCCTCGCCGACCACGCCTTTCAGCGCGTTGATGGCCGCGCCGCGCGTCTGGCGCTCCTCCGGCGTCATCGTGCCCAGCGTTTTCAGCAGCTCGGAAACCGACCCCTTCTTGCCGAGCGCGGAAAGGCGCACCGCCTCGATCGCGGCCTCGCTGTCGGCGGAGGCGATCTCGCCGAGAAGAGTGGTTTGCAAAGTGTCGAGGTCGCTCATTCGTCGTCTGCCTTGTCGATGGGGCGTGTTCAAAAACGGAAAAAACCCGCGCTAGCCTGCCAGCGCGGGTTTCCCAAAGTCGTCTGTCGTCAGGGAAGCGCTGGCTTACTTGACCGCGCTTTCAAACTCGTTCTTCGTGCCGGCGTCCTTGAGGTAGGACAGGGCGTTCTTGGAGGCTTCGATGAGCGCGCCGAAGGCAGCGGCTTCATGGATGGCCATGTCCGACAGAACCTTGCGATCGACTTCGATGCCGGCCTTGTTCAGGCCGTCGATGAAGCGGCCATAGGTCAGGCCATGCTCGCGGACGGCAGCGTTGATACGCTGGATCCAGAGCGCGCGGAAATTGCGCTTGTTGACCTTGCGGTCGCGGTAGGCGAACTGCTTGGAACGATCGACGGCAGCCTTGGCTGCACGGATCGTGTTCTTGCGGCGGCCGTAGAAACCCTTGGCTGCCTTGAGGACTTTTTTATGCTTTGCGTGAGCGGCTACGCCGCGCTTTACACGTGCCATGGTATGATCTCCTTAAAATCCAATAGTGCCAGACGTCTCAGAGACCGTTGGGCAGGTAGTTCTTGATGACCTTCTTGCCATCGGGCTCGGCCAGAACCATCGTGCCGCGGGCGTCGCGAATGAACTTGTTGGACCGCTTGATCATGCCGTGGCGCTTGCCGGCGGCAGCTGCTACGACCTTGCCGGTCGCGGTGATCTTGAACCGCTTCTTGGCAGAGGACTTCGTCTTCATCTTGGGCATTTTGCTACTCCATTCTGATTATGTGAGGTGACTGACGAGGTCGCCTCGAGCGTAAAAGAACGGCCACGGCATGCCCTGCCGGACCGTTCGGACGGCGGCTTATAACCGCAGGACGGGGAAAGAGCAACAGTCCGACCGCGGGATTCTCATGAGCGAGGACGTCCGCCCGCCAGAAACGGCAGGATGAGCGAGAGCCCGGTGCCGACGAGGGCGGAGACGACGATCAGCAGATGCGTGTTGACGCTGGCGCCGGCGAGCGTCTCCAGCGCATCCGGCGCGCGCGATGCGCCGAGTGCTGTGGCACCGGCCGCAATGCCGGCCGGATAGGTTCCCACCCCTGCGGGTGCGTGGAGGGGCAAGACCGAGGAGATCTCGCCGCCCAGTGCACCTCCGACGCTTGCCGAGAGCGGCCCGACGCCCATCAGCGCGAGAACCCAGGCGAGCACTGCCACCTTGATGCCCCAGTTGACGACGGTGAGGAACCAGGCGCGGCCGAAAGCACCGAGATCGGCGGGAATGCCGGCATCGATCTCGTCGGTCACCCGTGTCAGTTTTGCTGGAAGATGCCGTTTCGCAAGCCTGACGACACTTTTGCGCAAGGGAAACAGGAGAAGGGGCAGCACGAGAAAGAGCGCCCATAGCCATCCCGCAACCGCAGGCCGCGCGGCCGTCGCGACCAGTCCCACGCCGCCGGCGGCGAGAAGGGCATGGAGATCGAGCAGGCGCAGGACGAAGAGGGCCGAGGCGCCGCGCGCCAGCGGCACACCGAATTCCGAGCGCATCAACAGGGGAAAGCTCGTCTCGCCGGTGCGCAGCGGCATCATGATGTTGAGGAGATTGTGGATCTGCGTCACCCGGAAGAGCGCGAGAAAGCGGCCTTTCGTCTCGTGGCGAAAATAGTCCTGCATGCGATGGGTGCGGATGATGTAGGTGACCACCAGCAGCGCCAGCGCCATCGTGCCCGTCCCCGGCCCCACGGCCCGCCATCGCGAGAGGATCTCGCCCCATCCCAGGAACCACTGCAGGAAGAGGGCATAGAGACCGACGACGCCGAGGGTAAGCAGCAGCATACGGTTGTGTTTTCTCGACGTTTGCACGCTCTCGTCTCCCCGGCCGTCCCTGCGACGGCATGCCGCCCTGCGCTGCGGATTGCTCCCCGCGGCCGCCTGCTATAACGGAAGCGCGGGAAAAACCAGATAGATCCGGAGCGCCACGTGCGGGAACCCACGCCAGAAACAGAGACTGCGGACGAGATCGCAGGCGAGGTCGCGCTTTCGATCCTCATTCCGGTCTGCAACGAAGAGGAGAGCATTTCGCCGCTTTTCGAAAAGATCTGCGATGCGATGCAGGGTTTTGGCAGGCCCTTCGAGGTGATCATCGTCGATGACGGCTCGACGGACGGGACGCTGGCGCAGCTGCGCCGGGAATTCGCCCGGCCCGGGCTCGATCTGCGGATCGTCGAGTTCCAGCGCAATTTCGGCAAGGCGGCGGGCCTGCAGGCGGGCATCGACGCGGCGCGCGGTCGCCTGCTGGTTACGCTCGATGGCGATCTTCAGAACGACCCCTACGATATCCCGCGCATGGTCGCGGTGCTGGAAGAGCGCGGCCTCGATCTTCTCTGCGGCTGGCGCAAGGCGCGGCAGGACGGGCTCGTTCTGCGGCTGATCCCGTCCTGGTTCGCAAACCGGCTGATCCGCAAGATCACCGGCGTGCACATTCACGATTACGGCTGCGGCCTGAAACTCTACCGCACCGACATTCTCCGGCAGATCCGCATTCTCGGCGGCATGCATCGCTTCATCCCCGCCTGGATCGCGACCGTGGTGCCGACATCGCGCATCGGCGAGATGGTGGTGAATCACTATCCCCGCCAGTTCGGCGAATCCAAATACGGGATCTCGCGCACCTTCCGCGTCTTTCTCGATCTTCTGTCGGTGCTGTTCTTCATGCGCTTTCGCCAGCGCCCGGCCCAGTTCTTCGGCTCCATCGGCCTCGTCTTCGGGGCGGTCTGCAGCCTGATGTTCATCCATCTCGCCTGGACGAAGTTCGTGCTCGGGCAGGACATCGGCACGCGGCCGATGTTCATCATCGCCGTGATGCTCTTCATCGCATCGGTGCAGATGATCACCACCGGCATCGTGGCGGAGATGCTGGCGCGCATGCAGATCGGGGAAACCAACTATATCGTGCGCCGCGTCCACGGCCGGGACGCCTGACGTGATCGAAGCATTGTCGCGGCGTCGCGGGTGGCTCGCAGGACTTCTCGCCCTCTATTTCCTCGTCAACATCGCGCTCAGGCTCGCCCTGCCGGCCTCGCTGGAACTCGACGAGGGGCAGCAACTGTTCCTCGCGCAGTGGCTGGCCGTCGGTTACGACAGCCAGCCACCCTTCTACAACTGGCTGCAATATGGCGTCGTCCAGCTTCTGGGCGATACCGTGCTGGCGCTGTCGCTGCTCAAGAATGCGATGCTGTTTGCCTGCTACGGGCTGGTGGGCATGACGGCGGCCCGGATCATCCGCAATCCCGTTCTCATTGTCATCGCGGTGCTCGGGCTCCTCACCGTGCCGCAGGTCGTCTTCGAGGCGCAGCGCGACCTCACGCACACCGTGGCCGTGCTCTTTGCCGCCTGTCTCTTCGTCTATGCGCTGGTGGCGACCCTGCAGCAGCCGACGGCCGGCCATTATGCGCTGACGGGGCTTGCGATCGGGCTCGGCACCATCGCTAAGTACAATTTCGTTCTGCTTCCCGTCGCGGCTCTCGTCGCCGTCCTGCTCGATCCCGTCTTCCGGCGGCGGCTTTTCGATGTGCGGCTGGTGCTGACGGCCGTTGTCGCGGCCGCGATCGTGATGCCGCACGGCGTGTGGTTCCTCGAGCACTTTCGGACGGCGACGGACCGGACGCTCGGCAAGCTGACGCAGGACGGCGATGACGGCCGGCTGGACCAGATCGCGGACGGTCTGATCTCGCTCGCGCAGGCCCTGATTGCCTTTTCGGTGGTGACGATCGGCGTGTTCGCCGGCATCTTCGCCCGGCTGCTGCCGGCCGCATGGCGCGCGGAAAGCGCCTGGTCGCGGCTGATCGGCCGGATGTTGCTCGTCCTCGTCGCAGCGCTCGTGCTGCTCGTTCTGGTCGGCGGGGCCTCCCACATCAAGGATCGGTGGCTGACGCCGTTCTTCTTCCTGCTGCCGGTCTATCTCGCGCTGAAGATCGATCTTCTGGACCAGCCGCTCGGCGCTGCGCCGAAGCACTTCGGCCGGATCGCCATCCTTCTCATGGTCGCCGTTCCCCTTGTGCTTTTCGTGCGCGTGCCCGCGGCCCGGCTGACCGGCGACTACAAGAAGATCAACGTGCCCTACCAGCCCGCGATCGAGGCGATCCTGGCGACCGGTCGTCACCCCCCGACGCTGATCGCGACCGCCGACCTGCAGATGGCCGGCAATCTCCGCCTCAACGCGCCGGGCATACCGGTGATGATACCGGGCTACGAGGCCTTCCAGCCGCAGGTCGCCTTCGATGCCGGGCATCCCCTGTTGATGGTGTGGCGCGACGAGGGGCACGCGGATGCGCCGCTGGCGCCGCTGCTGCGGGACTGGCAGGACGCCTATGTCCGCGCCGCCGCCGGCGGCACCTCCCGGCCGGTCGAGGCGCAGGACATCGCGCTGCCCTATCACTACGGCCGGCCGGGGGATCTCTATCATGTTCGCTATGCGTGGGTGTATCCGCCGACGCCGTGAGGGCTCACGCGAAAACGCCATGAAAAAGCCGTCCGGGACGATGTCGCGGACGGCTTTTGGATGCTGGCCGGGCGTTCCCGGCAGCGCGTCTCGCCCGGCGTTATCTCGGGGCGAGCACCATCATCATCTGGCGGCCTTCGAGCTTGGGCTCGGCTTCCACCTTGGCGATGGTGGTCGTGTCTTCCTTGACCTGAAGCAGAAGCTTCATGCCGAGTTCCTGGTGCGCCATTTCACGGCCGCGGAACTTCAGCGTCACCTTGACCTTGTCGCCTTCCTCGAAGAAGCGGTTCATCGCGCGCATCTTCACCTCGTAGTCGTGGGTGTCGATGTTCGGACGCATCTTGATCTCCTTGATCTCGATGATCTTCTGCTTCTTGCGGGCTTCGGCGGCTTTCTTCTGGGTCGCGTACTTCATCTTGCCAAGATCGAGGATCTTGCACACCGGCGGTTCGGCGTTCGGCGAGATCTCGACGAGATCGAGGCCGGCTTCCTCTGCCATGCGGAGTGCCTGGTCGGTCGGCACGATGCCCTGGTTGCCGCCCTCGGCATCAATCAGCTGGATCCGGGGAACGCGGATCTCCTTGTTGGAACGGGGGCCGTCCTTGACCGGGGCATCATTTTTGAAAGGTCTGCGAATGGTCGTACTCTCCTCGAGTTGTTGACGACGTTTTGATGTTCGACGAGGCAGGATCCGAAGGCGGCGCTGGCCGCGGGATTGCCTTGATCGTTTGAGGCGACGTCTTTACCACAGGCCGGAAAGAAAATCACCACCTGTCATGCGCCCGCAAAATCTGTTTTAGAACAATTTCGGTCACCTCTTTGCCCGAATGTGCCGCTTTGGCCTGAAGACGTCGTCTTGGAAGGAACGGATATGTCGCTCACCCCCCAGCTTGTCCAGCCGGAGACCCTGACTGTCGGAACGGAGGCCGCCGCACGGCGCATCGCCTACATCCTCCAAGCTGGCACCGACGAGACGAAGCCGACCCTCGTCTGGCTTGGTGGCTACCGCTCCGACATGAGCGGCACGAAGGCGGTGGAGATCGAGCGGCATGCGCGCGAGACGGGCTGTGCCTGCCTGCGGCTGGACTATTCCGGCCATGGCGCGTCCGGCGGCGCCTTCCGCGACGGCACGATCTCGCGCTGGCTGGAGGAGAGCCTTGCCGTGATCGACCACGTCGTCCGCGGCCCGATGATCCTCATCGGCTCGTCCATGGGCGCCTGGATCGCGCTGCGCACTGTGCAGACCCTGCGGGCCCGCGGCGAAGGCGAGCGGCTCCAGGGGCTCGTGCTGATCGCGCCGGCGCCGGATTTCACAGTCGATCTCATCGAGCCGAACCTGACGGACACGGAGCGGACCTCGCTTGCCGAGCGCGGCTATTTCGAGGAGCCGACGCCCTACGGCCCCGACGCCAACGTCTTCACCTCGGCCCTCATCGAGGACGGGCGGGCGAACGTGGTCCTCTCCGGCATGATTGAGACGGGATGCCCGATCCACATCCTCCAGGGCATGGCGGACCCGGATGTGCCCTTTGCCCATGCCCTGAAGCTGATGGAACACCTGCCGGCCGACGACGTCGTCATGACGCTGATCGGCGACGGCGATCACCGCCTGTCCCGCCCCGAGGATATCGAGCGGATCCTCGCGGCGATCGACGGCCTGACGGCGGGCTGATCCCGCCGCGACCTTTTCAGGTGCCGCGCTGTCTCAGGCGCGCAGGGCTTCGCGTGCCGTGGCCGCTGCGCGCTGGTTGACGAGGGTTGCCAGCGTGCGGGCCTTTTGCAGGCAGGCTGGCTGCTGGTCGAGGAAGCGGCCCGAGTCGATTTCCATGATCAGCGTCGTATCGGGCAGGAAGGTCAGCTCGGAGAAGATCTCCTCCCAGGCGATGTCGCCCCAGCCGATCGGCAGGTGCAGGTCGCCGATGCCGAGCGCCGTCGCCTCCGCCGGGTGGTAGAAGGTCTTCTTGGTGGAGGGCAGGCCGAAGCTGTCATGGACGTGCAGATGGCCGGTGACCGGCGCCATGGCGCGCAGCTCGTCGCGGAAATCGAGCCCCTTGAAGGTCGATTCGATATAGGCATGCGAGAAGTCGATCAGCGCCACGACATGGTCGGAGCCGATCGCCTGCACCGTCTCGGCCACCTGGCGCGGCGTCTGGCGGTACTGCCCGCTTTCGGTGGTGAAGATGTTTTCCAGCACGATGCGTACGCCGTAGCCGCGGGCGATCTCGCCCATCTCGGCCAGTGCATCGCGCTCCATGCGGTCGAGATCCGCGCCGTTTTCGTCCGGTCCGAGCAGGGCGGCACCCGAATGATGCACGAGAATGCCGGCGCCGAGCCGGTCGCAGAGCTCGAGCATGGCGCGAACCACCTTCTTCTGCAGGTGCAGGTGCTGGCGGTCCATGAAGTTGGAGACGATCTGCCCGTGCAGGGAGAGTTTCTGGAAGCCGTAGGGCCGGACGATATCGATGACCCGCTGCGTGCGGTCCTCGATGATCCGGCCGCCGGCGATGATCTCCTCGCCATAGATGCCGATCTCGCAGGCATTGGCGCCGGTCTCGGCGATCTCGCGCAGAGAGGCGTCGAGCTCGGACAGGTCGCCCCTGCCGGTGCGGTTGCAGAAGCCAACGGCGGAAATGATGTCGCTCATGGATGAATCGTCCTCATCGTCTGTTGAAATCGGTCTGTCATCGCGGCGCGGTACGCCGCGAGGATACGGTTCGGTCAAACGGTTTCCGCAGCCTGGCGGACGGGCTCCTGCCGCCCCGCCGAATGCGTCACGTCGAGGCGACGCCCGGTTTCCCGGTCGAAGACGTGCAGCTGGGCGGTCGGCAGGGCAAGGCCGATCAGATCGCCGGGCACCACACGGATATCAAGCGGGATGGCGGCTGCAAAGGTGCGGCTGCCGAAGGCCACATGGACGATCCGCCCCGAGCCGAGCTCCTCGACGAAATCGACCCGGGCCGGCAGGCCTTCGCCGACCGGCAGCACGCGGCATTCCTCCGGGCGGATGCCGAGCGTGACGTCGCGCCCGGCAAGGGCGGCAGCCATGGCGGCAGGCACCGGGATCGCCAGATGCTCGTGGCGGGCGACGGGCGCGGATGCGTCGATGCGCGCATCGATCAGGTTCATCGGCGGCGCGCCGATGAACGAGGCGACGAAGGTGCTCGCCGGGCGGTGATAGATGTCGAGCGGCTGGCCGACCTGCTCCACATGCCCCTTGTTCATCACGACCAGCTTGTCGGCGAGCGTCATCGCCTCCACCTGGTCGTGCGTGACGAAGACGGAGGTGGCCGACAGCCGCTGGTGCAGCTTGCGGATTTCTGCCCGCATGGTGACGCGCAGGGTGGCGTCGAGATTCGACAGGGGCTCGTCGAACAGGAAGACGCCGGGTTCGCGGATGATGGCGCGGGCCATGGCGACGCGCTGGCGCTGGCCGCCCGAAAGTGCTGCCGGCCGGCGCTCCAGATAGTCGCCGAGCCCGACGATCCTGGCGGTCTCGACGATGCGGGTGCGGCGCTCGGCCTTGGGAACGCCCGCCACCTTCAGGGCATAGCCGATATTGTCGGCGACCGTCATGTGCGGATAGAGCGCATAGTTCTGGAACACCATGGCGCAGCCGCGCTCGCGCGGTTCGAGCTTGTTGACGACGCGGCCGTTGATCTCGATCTCGCCGCCGGTGATGTCCTCGAGCCCCGCGATCATGCGCAGCAGCGTGGACTTGCCGCAGCCGGAGGGGCCGAGGATGACGACGAATTCGCCGGAGGCGAAGGCAAGGTCGATGCCGTGCAGGGTCGCGGTCTTGCCGTAGGATTTGCGGACGGCCCGGATGGTGATGTCAGCCATGGGTGAAGCCTTTCTGTGAATGCTGTTCAGCGCCGGAGGTCATTTTTCGCTGGAGACGAGGCCGCGCACGAACCAGCGCTGGAGGACGGCGACGACGAGGAGCGGCGGCAGCATGATGATGAGGGAGCCGGCCAGCGTGACGTTCCAGTCCGGCGTGCCGTTTTCGGAAGGCAGCAGCGCGACGAGCGACATCATGGTGGTCTTGTAGGTGGGATCGGTGACCATCAGGAGCGGCCAGAGATACTGGTTCCAGCCATAGACGAACATGATGGTCGTCAGCGCCAGCATCGTCGTGCGCGACAGGGGCAGGACGACGTCGAAGAAGAAGCGGATCGGCCCCGACCCGTCCATGCGGGCAGCCTCGGCCAGCTCGTCCGGCAGCGTCAGGTAGAACTGGCGGTAGAGGAAGGTGCCGGTGGCCGTCGCCACCAGCGGCAGCGTCAGCCCGGCATAGGAATTCAGCAGGTTCCATTCGATCGAGACGGTGATGCCGGTGACCCAGGCGATCAGCAGGCGGATCGGCTCGAACAGATCGGCGGCCACCGCATAGGTCGGCACCACGCGCACTTCGAGCGGCAGCATCAGCGTGATGAACACGATCCAGAAGAAGACATGCTTGAAGCGCGTGCGGAAGAACACGATCGAAAAGGCCGTCATGGCCGAGAGCGCGACCTTTCCGAAGGTGACGAGGCTCGCCATGATGAAGCTGTTCAGCATGGCCGTGCCGAGATTGGCCCGCTGCCAGGCCTCCGCCATATTGGCCAGAAGCTGGTTCTGCGGCAGGAAGTTGAACGGCACGGCGTTCACCTGCTGCACCGTCTGGCTGGCGCCGGCGACGATCACCGCAAAGGGGCCGATGAGGAGGAGAAAGCCGAGCGCCATCAGCGCGTAGGTGAAGGCGTCGGCGTAAGGGGTGCGCTGGATCACGGCCGTCTCACTTGTAATGAACGCGCCGCTCGATGAAGCGGAACTGGATGAAGGTGAAGATCATGATGAGACCGATGAGGACGATGCTCTGGGCGGAGGCGCCGGAATAGTTGAGGCCGCGGAAAGCTTCCTCGACGATGCGGTAGACCATGACCTCGGTGCCGTGATTGGGACCGCCATCCGTCGTGCGGGCGACGATGCCGTAGGTGTCGGCACCGACGAAGCCTTCGGTCATCATGGTCACGAGCAGGAAGAACAGGGTAGGCGCCAGCATCGGGATCTGGATGTCGATCGCCCGCCGGATCGGCCCGGAGCCATCCATCGCGGCCGCTTCGGTCAGCGATTTCGGCACGGATTGCAGCCCGGCCAGCAGGAAGATGAAGGTGTAGCCGGCCCATTTCCAGGCAAAGACGACGATAACGAGGATCAGCGCGTGGCTGCCGTATTTCGCCGGATTCCAGAAATCTGGAAAGGCAGAATTCACCGAGGCCATCAGCCCGCGTTCGGGCGACAGGATGAAGCGGAAGGCCATGCCCGCGGCCGGACCGGCAATGGCGTAGGGCAGGATGTAGAGAAAGCGCACGGCGCCCGAGCCCGGCAGCTGCCGGTCCACGGCCAGCGCCAGCACGAGGCCGATGAAGATGGTGCTGAGCGTGCCGGCCAGCGCGAAGATGAGGCTTACGACGACCGAGTTCCAGTAGAGCGGATCGGCGAACACGTCGCGGAAGTTGGCAAGGCCGACGAATTCGGCCGCTCCGCCGAAGGGCGGCTCCAGCGTGAAGGCCCAGCGGACGACGGCGACGGCCGGCCAGTAGAAGAACAGCGCGATCAGCGCGAGCTGCGGCAGGGCGAAGGCGGTCGGAAGCCACCAGCTTCGAAAGACGGCGCGTTTGTCCATGATGTGGGAACCCGAAAGTAAGCAGACGGCAGGAGAGCCTGCCGCAGGTCGCGGCAGGCCCGAGGATGGCGGCGGGATCGCTTAGTTCAGCGTCTGGCCGGCATAGGTCTTCTCGAAGCGGCGCAGGACGGCATTGCTGCGTTCGGCGGCCTTGTCGAGTTCGGTCTGCACGTCGGCGTTCTGCATGAAGATCGCCTCGAGCGCGGTGCCGACTTCCTTGCGGATCTGCGTGAAGCCACCGAGGCGGATGCCGCGGGTGTTCTCCGAGGTCGGCGTGTAGGTGAGGCTGGCGATCGCCAGTTCACGACCCTTGTAGGGCGCCTTGTCGTAGAAGCCGTTGGCCTTCATGGCATCGAAGCCGGTCTTGGTGACGGGGATGTAGCCGGTGACCGTCGACCACCACTGCGCCATCTCCGGCGTGCCGAGATAGTTGAGGAAGGCGGCCGCGCCCTTGTACTGGGCATCGGGAAGGCCGGCCATGACCCAGAGCGAGGCGCCGCCGACGAGCGAGTTCTGCCGCTCGGTGCCCTTCCAGACCGGAAGCATGGCGACCTCCCACTTCACGCCTTCCGGCAGGGTCTTGCCGATCGTGCCGTGGTCGGCGATCGAGGTCTGGATCATCTGGCAGGTCTGCGAGGTGAAGGCGGGAACGACGTCCATGCCGAGCTGCTTGGTCTTGATCACCACCAGCTTCTCGTCGGCCATCTTCTTCAGGAACGTCACCTGGTCGACGAACTTGGTCTTGTTGAAGACGACTTCGGCATCGAGGCCCTTGTAGCCGTTGGCCTGCGTGGCGATCGGCTGGTTGTGGATGGCGGAGAACTGCTCCATCGTCGCCCAGGTGTCGAAGCTCATGCCCATCGGGCATTCGTAGCCGGCAGCCTTCAGCTTGCGCGCGGCCTCTTCGACCTGCTCCCAGGTGTCCGGCTTGAAGTCGATGCCGGCTTTGGCGAAGGCGTCGGCATTATAGTAGAACATCGCCGTGGAGGAGTTGAACGGGAAGGAGTTCAGCTCGCCGGCCGCCGTCGCGTAATAATTGGCGATGCCGCCGAAATAGTTGTTCCAGTCGATCGTGTAGCCATTGTCGGCCATCAGCGTCTTGGCCGGAATGAAGGCTTTGGACAGCATCAGGTCCAGCGTGCCGGCATCGTAGATCTGGGTGATGGCCGGCTGCTTCTTGGCGCGGTAGGCCGCGATCGTGTTCTGCAGCGTGGTGTCGTAGCCGTTCTGCGAGGTGCAGACGATTTCGAAGTCGCCCTGCGACTGGTTGAACTTCGAGCAGGCTTCCTGCACGCGCTCGCCCAGATCGCCCGACAGGCCGTACCAGAATTCGAACTTGGTCTTTTCCGCATGGGCCGGGGTGGCCGTGAAGGTCGTGGCGGTGAGGGTGGTGGCGGCCAGAAGGCCCGCCAGGACGGATGTCAGAACGGAGAGTTTCATCGCTTGTGCCTCTTGCAGGGACGGGAAGGCCTATCCGGGCTCGAGGCCACGGATAAATCCTCGCCGCTGCTAGCAGCCGGGCATGACAGTCAGGCGTCGGTTTGTTTACGGAATCATGACTGTGGGAAGGACGCCGTGCGGCGCCCGCAAAGCCGGCAAATGGCCAAAGGACGGCGCAGGCACGGCGTTAACCTTTGCGACACGGCGACAGTCATCTCGAAAAGATGAATTTTTTCAGAGACATAGAGGAGGTGATGCCGAAATGTCTCCCATTTTAACCATATGGATCGATCGCCAAATCTTCAGATTGACGCAGGGGGAAGGAGGCTGTTAACTTTCTGTTAACGATTAGAGCGGTGCGCGCAGCCTTCAAGACGCGAAACCGGCGTTGTTGTCACTTTTCGAGCGGGGACCGGACGTCGCATGCTGTGCGGCGAAGGCATCCCTGCGCCA
This sequence comes from Rhizobium quercicola, assembly GCF_021168455.1. Classification (NCBI taxonomy): domain Bacteria; kingdom Pseudomonadati; phylum Pseudomonadota; class Alphaproteobacteria; order Hyphomicrobiales; family Rhizobiaceae; genus Rhizobium; species Rhizobium quercicola. The sequence continues at coordinate 105,196 of NZ_JAJOZR010000008.1, read as the reverse complement.
TAGGGGATGTGCATGGCACAGATGACGGGGCTCAAGGGAATGGTCGTCGCGTTCGCGAGCCTTCTCGTATCGGCAGGTGCCGCCGTACCGGCGCTCTCGGCAACCGCACTGTCCATGCAGACGGGCGCCATCACGTCCCAGCCCATCGGCCATTACGAATTCTGCAAGACGCATGCCGCCGAATGCGACATCCGCACACGCTCCACGCCCGCACCCCGCGTCACCGCCTATGGCTGGTCCGTCATCCGTTCCGTCAATGCCGACACCAACCACGAGATCACGCCGATGACCGATCTCGAGCTCTACGGCCGGGACGAGGTCTGGGCCTATCCGGAAACCGCCGGCGACTGCGAGGACTACGTTCTTCTCAAGCGCAAGCGGCTCATGGAAAAGGGCTTCTCGCCGGCGGACGTGCTGATCACCGTCGTGCGCAAGCCCGACGGCGAAGGCCATGCGGTCCTGACCGTGCGCACCGCCCAGGGCGACTTCATCCTCGACAATCTCGACGACGACGTGAAGCTCTGGACCAAGACGCCCTACCGCTTCCTCAAGCGCCAGGCCTCGTTCAACACCGGCCGCTGGGTCACCATCGAGAACGGTGCCGAAATCGTCGTGGGTTCGGTCGGGCGGTAACGCCCGGCGACCGCCGGGACGTACCCAGACGCGCCTGAGAACGTCTCAACTGTTGCCGATCAGAATGCCCGCCCCCAGCACCAGCCCGCCGCCCAGCACCACCTGAAAGGCTGCGCGCAGAAACGGCGTTTCCATAAAGCGGTTCTGGATGAAGGCGATGGCCCAGAGTTCGATGAAGACGACGGCGACGGCGAGCGTGGTTGCGGTCCAGAAATCCGGGATGAGATAGGGCAAAGCGTGGCCGAGGCCGCCGACGGCGGTCATGATGCCGCAGGCAAGGCCGCGCTTCAGCGGCGACCCGCGCCCGGAAATCTTGCCGTCGTCATGCGCCGCCTCCGTAAAGCCCATGGAAATGCCGGCGCCGACGGAGGCCGACAGGCCGACGAGAAAGGTCTGCCAGGTATCCTGCGTGGCAAAGGCGGCGGCGAAGATCGGCGCCAGCGTCGAGACCGACCCGTCCATCAGGCCCGCGAGCCCCGGCTGGACATAGGTCAGCACGAACTGCCGCCGCGCCGTGTCGTCTTCGGAGGCCTTGACGTCGTCCGGCGCGTGCCGTGCGCCGAGCATCCGGGCGATGTCCTCGTGACCTTCCTCGGCCAGCGCGAGATCGCCGAGCAGCTTTCGCGTCTCCGCATCCCCGGTGCGTTTGGCCGCCTCCTGATAGAAGTTCTGCGCCTGCCGTTCCATGGCTTCGGCTTCGTGGCGCATCCGGTCGAGCGTCAGGTTGCGCTGTAGCCAATCCGGCTTCTGGCGGATGAAGCCGCTGACATGCTCGCGGCGGATCAGCGGGATCCGCTCGCCGAACCGGCGGCGATGCATGTCGATCAGCATGTTGCGGTGCGTATGCTCGACCGCCGCCATGTCCTCGAACACCTTGGCGGAGGCGGGATAGGCAGCGCGCACGTGATCGGCATAGGCGAGATAGATCCGCGCGTCGTCTTCTTCCGACGAGATCGCAAGCGCGAGAATTTCCTGCTCGCCCAAACTGTCGAAGGCGCGGCGGGAACGGGAAAAGAAGCTCGTCAGCATGGTCGGTCCTGAATTTAGAATAATTCTAAACTAGACCTTTTGGCCGCAAGATCAAGGCCGAATGCGCGCGGCCGATCCCGGAAGCCTGGCGTCGGTGCGCAGCTGCGGGATGGCGCGGCGTTTCGTCATTGCGCGGAAACGACGCCGAACCCGCACGACGGCGCGGGAACAAAACCACACGCTCCACGTTCACTTCGGCAATTCGGAATCATTGAACCCACGGAGAATGACAATGGACGTTAACGGCGTAGGCTGGCTCGCAGCTATCATCATCGGCGGCTTTGCAGGCTGGCTCGCAGAACAGTTCATGAAGTCCAATATGGGCGTGTTCATGAACATCATCCTCGGCATCATCGGTGCCGTCGTCCTCAACGCGATCCTCGCCGCCATCGGCGTATCGCTGGGCGCAGGCTGGATCGCTTACCTCATCACCGGCTTCATCGGTGCCTGCATCCTCATCGCCATCGGGCGCATGGTGCGCCGCTAAGCGGTCTGCAGCATCCGAGCGCGAACGTTTCTAGGAGATCAACATGCTGACATTCGCTGCCGAAGGCAACGGTCAGGGCAAGCTGGAAATCAACGGGCAGACGGCGCCTGTGACGTACGAACTTGTCGTCGCCCGGGAAGAAGACGATTCGCGTCAGGTGCGCATCCGCCTCAACGCCCCGCGCGACTGGCTGCTCAACCAGGGCTTCAAGGGTGAGGCGACACTCGTGCGTGCCAATGGCGACCGCATTCCCGTCCGTCGCGAAGGCGGGCTGGATGTGAGCGATGCCCTGTCGGTAACGCTCGAAGGGTACGACGATACGCGAAGCGACGCCTCGGACGTGGACGAGGCCTATCCCGAGCTGAAGCACTGACGTCCGCTGTCGATCGAAAATGCAAAAAGGGCGCCGATCCTCTCGGCGCCCTTTTTCTATTGTGCGTGTGCCGGACGATCAGTCCTTCGCGCGCTCGACATAGGAATTGTCTTCGGTCGCGATGACGACGCGGGTGTTCGCGACGATATGCGGGGGAACGAGCGTGCGGACGCCGTTCGACAGGATGGCGGGCTTGTAGGACGATGACGCCGTCTGGCCCTTGGTGACCGGCTCGGTTTCGACGATTTCGAGCGTCACGTGGCGCGGCAGCTGGATCGCGATGGCGAGACCCTCGTGGATCGACAGCGTCACGGTCATGCCGTCCTGCAGGAAAACCTTCTGGTCGCCGATATCCTCGGCCGTCATCACGAGCTGGTCGTAGCTCGCCGGGTTCATGAAGTGGAAGCCTTCGCCGTCTTCATAGAGGAAGGTGTGGTCGCTGTCCTCGACATAGGCGCGCTCGACCTGCTCGGTCGTGCGGTAGCGCTCGGAAACCTTCACGCCGTCGGAGATCCGGCGCATGTCCACCTGCGTCACCGGCGTGCCCTTGCCGGGGTGGAAGTTGGCGGCCGTGAGAACGACGTAAAGCTTGCCGTCGACGTCGAGCACATTGCCCTTGCGAACGGAGGAGGCGATCACCTTGACCATAAGTCTTCCTTGTAACTGATAAAGATGCATCGTAGAGCGTTGAAATCTGCCCATCTGCGATGCGGGTAAAACCGGATTTGGGCCGCACCTAGCGCATATCAGGGCAAATAGCCAGTGCGGGTCGCGCGAGCGGCACAGGAATGCCTGATCCATGAAGGGCGGATCGCACCCGCGAGCGATGCCCGACCCCGAACCGCAGATGGACCCTGCCATGACGCCAGCCGCAGCCTCCCCCTGGTGGACACCGCATGTCCACGCCGATCGCCGCCCGTTTCTGCTTGCCCGCAACCGGATCAAGGCGGCGCTGCGCGACTATCTCGCGCGCGCGGATTTCATCGAGGTGGAGACCGCGGCCCTTCAGGTCTCGCCCGGCAACGAAGCCCATCTCCATGCCTTCGAGACCGCCGCGATCGACCATGACGGCACGCGCACGCCGCTCTACCTCCACACCTCGCCGGAATTCGCCTGCAAGAAGTTGCTGGCGGCCGGCGAACGGCGCATCGCCTGCTTCGCACCGGTCTATCGCAACCGCGAGCGCGGACCCCTGCACCATCCCGAGTTCACCATGCTCGAATGGTATCGCACCGGCGAGACCTATCAGGCGCTGATGGCCGACTGCCACGCGATGTTGATGCGCGCGACGGAGGCTGCGGGAACGCGGAGGCTCGCACATCGCGGCCGTGTCTGCGATCCTGCGCTTGTGCCCGAGCGTCTGACGCTGGCGGACGCCTTCGACCGGTATGCGGGCATCGATCTTCTCGCAACGCTTGACCGCGATGGCGCGACCAACCGGGACGCCCTGGCCGCAGCCGTCGTCCGCGCCGGCATCCGCATGGCAGGCGACGACAGCTGGTCCGATCTCTTCAGCCGTGTTCTGGTCGAAAAGATCGAGCCGCATCTGGGCATCGGCCGGGCGACGATCCTCATGGAATATCCGGTGGCGGAAGCCGCGCTCGCCCGCCCGTCGCATGGAGATCGGCGCGTGGCGGAGCGGTTCGAGCTCTATGCCTGCGGCGTCGAGCTCGCCAATGCCTTCGGCGAACTGACGGATGCCGGCGAGCAACGGCGGCGGTTCGAGCTGGAGATGGCGGAGAAGAGCCGCATCTATGGCGAGCGCTATCCGCTGGACGAGGATTTTCTCGCGGCCCTTGCGATCATGCCGGAGGCGAGCGGCAGCGCGCTCGGTTTCGACCGTCTCGTCATGCTGGCGACGGACGCCGCCCGGATCGAGCAGGTGCTCTGGGCGCCGGTGGCAGGCACGGAAGCGGGACGATGAGCGGTCCGAGGGCAGGCCCGGGGAGCCGTGTGGTGCTGAAAAGCATCTCTCAACTGCGCGATGCCGGGCTCCTGGGCGAAGAGGCCGGCGATGTCGAGGCGGTCGCGCGCCGCTACGCCGTCGCCGTCACGCCGGCCATGGCCGCGCTGATCGATCCCGATGATCCCCGCGATCCGATCGCGCTCCAATTCGTGCCCGATATCGCCGAACTCGACCACAGGCCCGAAGAGCGCGCCGACCCGATCGGCGATGCCGCCCACAGCCCTGTCGAAGGCATCGTCCATCGCTATCCGGATCGCGTGCTCCTGAAGGCCGTGCATGTCTGCCCGGTCTATTGCCGCTTCTGCTTCCGCCGCGAGATGGTCGGCCCGGACGGTCTGGGAACGCTGGCCGCCGACGCGCTGGATGCGGCGATCGCCTATATCGCCGACCATAAAGAGATCTGGGAGGTCATTCTGACCGGTGGCGATCCGCTGGTGCTCTCGCCCCGCCGGCTCGCCGATATCATGGGGCGGCTCGCTGCCATCGACCATGTGAAGATCGTCCGTCTGCACAGCCGCGTTCCCGCCGTCGATCCCGCGCGGATCGATGTGGCGCTGATCGCCGCCCTCAAGGCGAGCGGCAAGACGGTTTATGTGGCGCTGCATGCCAACCATCCGCGCGAGCTGACGCAGGAGGCGCGCAACGCCTGCGCCCGGCTGGTGGAGGCCGGCATCGTCATGATCAGCCAGACGGTGCTGCTGAAGGGCGTGAACGACGATGTCGAAACGCTGTCGGCGCTCATGCGCGCCTTCGTGGAGACGCGCATCAAGCCCTATTACCTGCACCACCCCGATCTGGCGCCGGGAACGGCGCATTTCCGCCTGTCGGTGGAAGAGGGGCAGGCGCTGGTCGCCGCCCTGCGCGGCACGATTTCCGGCCTCTGCCAGCCGACCTACGTGCTGGACATCCCCGGCGGTCATGGCAAGGCGGTCATCGCAGCCCCGAGCATTGCGCCGTCCGGAGACGGCCACAGGGTCGAGGATTTCCGCGGCGGTCTCCACGACTATCCGCCCCGCTGAACGAGAAAAGCCGGCACCTTGCGGCGCCGGCTCTCATCATTTCCGAAGCGAAATAGCGCTTACTGTTCCTTGATCGGCGCGATGGAGATTTCCACGCGGCGGTTCTGGGCGCGGCCGGCTTCGCTCGAATTGGACGCGACCGGGCGTTCGGCGCCATAGCCCATGGCCGACATGCGGCGCTGGTCCACGCCCTGGCTGCCGAGATAATTGGCGACCGAGGCGGCGCGGCGTTCCGACAGGGCCTGGTTGTGGCCCGCGCTGCCGGTCGAGTCCGTGTGGCCATCGACATCGACGAGCGTCTTGTTGAACTTGCGCAGCACAATCGCCACCGAATTCAGCGTCGAATAGAAGCCGGGCATGACCTGATCCTGGTCGGTCGCGAACGTGATGTTCGACGGCATGTTCAGGATGATGCGGTCGCCCTGGCGGGTGACGGAGACGCCCGTGCCCTGCAGCTGCGCACGCAGCTCGTTTTCCTGGCTGTCCATGTAGTTGCCGATGAGGCCGCCGCCGAGCGCGCCGATGCCGGCGCCGACCAGCGCGGAATCCCGCCGTCCACGGGCGCTGCCGCCGACGAGAAGGCCGGTCGCGGCACCGAGGCCGGCACCGATCAGGGCGCCGCCCGCCGTGTTCGACATCTTCTGCTCGCCCGTGTACGGGTCGGTCGTCGTGCAGCCGGAAAGGTAGATGGCCGAGACGGCCACGATGGCGATTTTCTTCATCATCGAATCAAGAGTCCCCAAAATTGCTCCCTGTTCCTCATACCATGGATTGCGGCCTTATGATGGAGATCGGGTCTCGGCGGAACGCGCCGCGGCCTCGGACGGGACGAGCGACTTGTAGAAAAGCGTGGTGCTGCAGAAGCTCCCGTCCGGAAACAGCGCATAGTCCGGAATGACGCCGGCCCGGCTCCAGCCCAGGCGCGTATAGATCGCCTCCGCCGGGCTGCCGGTTGCCGTATCCAGCACGAGCAGGTGCCGGCCGAGCGCCAGCGCTTCGCGTTCGGCGGCCGTCATCAGCAGGCGCGCGAGCCCCCGGCCGCGGCCACGACGGTGGACGAGGAGCTTCTTCAGGTCGGCGCGGTGCGGCTGGTTCGGCGGCAGGCCGATGCCGAGCTGCACGGTGCCGAGGATCGCGCCGTTTGCTTCCGCTGCGAACAGGACGGTCTGCCCGGCGGCAACGGCCTCCGCGACACCGGCCCAGTAGCGTGCCGCATCCGCATCGCCGAAGGGCGACAGAAAGCCGACCGACGCGCCGTCGGCAATGCAGTCGATCAGGATCGCCGAGAGTTCGGCGATCGCTGCGCGGGCGTCTGCATCGGTCAGGCGGCGAATCGCGGGCGTATGTTCGATCGCAGTCGGGTTCATGGGCGTTCCTTGCGCGTTTGCGAATGGCCGCGATGGAGGATGATGGCGTAGCGGGCGAGATCCGCATGCGGGTTGGAGAACACGATCATCTCGCCGAGCCGCATGAACAGGCAGTCGCCGGGGTGGAGATCGTAGGTCTCCTCGCCCGCCGTCATCGTCATGCGGCCTTCGAGCAGCCAGAGATGCTGCGTCGTGCCGCTGTCGAAGGCCTGCGGCTCGAACACGACACGTCCGCCCGGGGGGAAGCTGACATCGACGATGTCGACCGGCGACCCCGTGGCCTCCGGCGACACGGCCCGCCGGATATAGCCGGTCCCCGGATCCCGCCAGACATGCTGCTCGGCGGCCCGCCGCAAGGGGCTTGTCCGTGGCGCATCGTCCGCGAAGAACCGCGACAGGGTCGTGCCGAGCGCATGGCAGAGCCGTGCGAGGAGCTGCGCCGTCGGATTGGCCTCGCCCCGCTCGATCCGCGAGATCATGGCGCGGCTGACGCCGGCACGCTCTGCCAGCGCATCGAGCGTGGTCGCCTGCTGCTGGCGCAACGATCGCAGTCTTCTGCCGATATCCGCGTCGGATGGTGGGATGTTTGATTCCATTAAAAAAGAATTTCAGTCTTCTATAGTGGAGTCAAGCGGTGCCGAGGGCCGGGGATTTATGGTATCCGAAAGCTGAATGCCCTGCATTTCCCGCTTTGCGGGCGTCGGACGCGCTGCTATATGCGGGCGCATGAGCACACCATCCTCCAAGACGCCGCTGGATCACATCCGCAACTTCTCCATCGTCGCCCACATCGACCATGGCAAATCGACGCTTGCCGACCGGTTGATCCAGTCGACGGGCGGCCTTGCCGAGCGCGACATGTCCGAGCAGGTGCTGGACTCGATGGATATCGAGCGCGAGCGCGGCATCACCATCAAGGCCCAGACGGTGCGTCTGCACTACAAGGCCAACAATGGCGAAACCTATATCCTGAACCTCATCGACACCCCCGGCCATGTGGACTTCGCCTACGAAGTCTCCCGCTCGCTGTCGGCCTGCGAAGGCTCGCTGCTGGTGGTGGATGCCAGCCAGGGCGTCGAGGCGCAGACGCTGGCCAACGTCTATCAGGCGATCGACAACAACCACGAGATCGTCACGGTCCTCAACAAGATCGACCTGCCGGCGGCCGAGCCCGACCGCATCCGCGAGCAGATCGAAGAGGTCATCGGCATCGATGCGAGCCAGGCGGTGCTGATTTCGGCCAAGACCGGCCTGGGGATTCCCGATGTTCTCGAAGCCATCGTCCACCAGCTGCCGGCGCCGAAAAGCCCCGGCGGCGACAAGGCGCCCCTGAAGGCGCTGCTGGTGGACAGCTGGTACGACACCTATCTCGGTGTCATGGTTCTCGTGCGCATCATCGACGGCGTGCTGACCAAGGGCCAGACGATCCGGATGATGGGTACGGACGCGAAGTATCAGGTGGAGCGCGTCGGCGTTCTCACGCCGAAGATGCTCGCCGTCGACAGCCTCGGCCCGGGCGAGATCGGCTTCTTCACCGGCTCCATCAAGGAAGTGGCCGATACCCGCGTCGGCGATACCATCACCGAGGACAAGCGCGCGACAGCACAGGCCCTGCCGGGCTTCAAGCCGGCCCAGCCGGTGGTGTTCTGCGGCCTCTTCCCGGTCGATGCCGCCGATTTCGAGGATCTGCGCTCGGCCATGGGCAAGCTGCGCCTCAACGATGCGTCCTTCTCCTTCGAAATGGAAAGCTCGGCAGCCCTCGGTTTCGGCTTCCGCTGCGGCTTCCTCGGCCTCTTGCATCTCGAGATCATCCAGGAACGCCTCGAGCGCGAGTTCGACCTCGACCTGATCGCCACCGCTCCCTCCGTGGTGTACAAGCTGACCATGACGGATGGCTCCGAGAAGGAGCTGCACAACCCGGCCGACATGCCGGACCCGGTGCGCATCTCCGAGATCCACGAACCCTGGATCAAGGCGACGATCCTCACCCCCGACGACTATCTCGGCGGCATTCTGAAGCTCTGCCAGGACCGGCGCGGCGTGCAGACGGAACTGACCTATGTCGGCAAGCGCGCCATGCTCACCTACGAGCTGCCGCTCAACGAAGTCGTCTTCGACTTCTACGACCGGCTGAAGTCGATCTCCAAGGGGTATGCCTCCTTCGACTACCATCTCGACGGCTACAGGGAGGGAAACCTCGTGAAGATGTCGATCATGGTCAATGGCGAGCCGGTCGATGCGCTTTCCATGCTCGTGCACCGCTCGGCCGCCGAGAAGCGCGGACGCGACATGTGCGAGAAGCTGAAGGACCTGATCCCGCGGCATATGTTCAAGATCCCGATCCAGGCGGCCATCGGCGGCAACGTGATCGCCCGCGAGACGATCTCGGCCATGCGCAAGGACGTGACGGCCAAGTGCTATGGCGGCGACGCCAGCCGCAAGCGCAAGCTGCTCGACAAGCAGAAGGCCGGCAAGAAGCGCATGCGCCAGTTCGGCAAGGTCGATATCCCGCAGGAAGCCTTCATCGCCGCCCTGAAGATGAGCGACGAATAGAGAAGCGAGACGTCGTCCAGGCGTTGCCGGAGTCTCGGCGGCGCAACGGAGGATGTCATTTTCTCGTCGGCATTTCGAAAACGTGAATTTTGGTGTAGATCTCCCTGACGGCGGCCGGTGCCCGGCCGTGAGCGAAGGGAGGACATGACATGCATAAGTTCAAGATCCTGAAAGCCGCCGGCGGCCAGTTCCGCGTGCAGTTCCTCTACAACGCAGAGGTCATGGTCTGGTCGGAGAACTACGCGTCCAAGGCCAGCGCCAAGAACTGCATCGACTCCATCAAGAAGAATGCCCCGGGCGCGTCGACGGTCGATCTGACCAAGGATGAAACCGGCTCCGGCTATCGCTTCGAAATCGTCGAGACCAAGAGTTGCGAGCATTTCGTCCGCTTCAAGGCGGCCAACGGCGAGCCTATGGTCCAGTCCGAGGCCTATGCCTCGAAGGCCAGCGCCAAGAACTGCATCGAATCCGTCAAGAAGAACGCGCCGGCCGCACCTGTCGAGGACGAGACCGTCACGGTCTGAACCGCAGGTCGTCAAGCCCCGTCGGTCCTGCGGCAAAGTTCGCCGCACGCTGCGCGACAGGCCCAAGGCCAGCGAGGTGGATATCCCGCGGGAAGCCCTCGTCGCGGCCGTGACGATGCGGAACGATTTGCCCCTTTTTTTCCGGGCGGGATGGTCTATCCTGATGGCACCGGCCCGGACGCGGCCTGCAGCGTTGGACGACGATCTGCAGAATGCGTCGGGGTTTTCATCAAGGACGCTCTCATGTCGAACACTGCCCGGATACGGCCCGACGTGTCGCTCGACGATCAACTCGTCGCCGACGCGCTGGAACTGAACATCGATCTCTCGAGCGCGGCCGCCGACGGCATCGCCAAGGCGGTCAAGGCGGAGCGGGAGCGTCTTTGGCTGATCGAGAACGCCGAGGCTTTTGCCGCCAGCAATCGGTATGTCGCCGAACACGGTCTGCCGCTCGCGCGCTATCGCCAGTTCTAATGGCGCGGTTCTGCGTCCATCGCTTGAAATATGACGGTGCTCTGGCCCTCGACGTCCAGGCGGAAATCCTTGGCGATCTGGATACGCGAACGATGATACCGCTTCTGTCGCAGGACGCGATCGCCAAGACGTTCCCGCGTCTCAACCCGACATTCGAGATCGAGGGCACCCGGCTCGTGATGGCCACGCAATTCATGGCCGTGGTGCCGACGCGAGAGATCGGAGCGACCATTGTCGATCTCAGGAAACGCGCCGACGAGATTACGGCCGCCCTCGACTTTCTCTTCCAGGGCTTCTGAGCGTCACGCCGTCGCGTGATAGGCGGCGATCAGCCCGGCGAAATCCTCCATCGGGGGAAAGCGCTCGTAGCTATGGGCGGCACCGGTCTCGGCGAAGCCGAGCTTCTCGCAGGTATAGGTCTCGATGAACGGGCGATACCAGGCGATATCGTCCAGCATGGTCGCGCGAACGTTGACCATCTCCGGCATGCCTTCGATGCGCGTGAACATCCAGCTGAAGCAGTGCGGGCAGCAGAAGTGGTGCAGCATCTCGCCATGCAGGCCGCCGATGACGGGCGTGCCCTCGGTCACGGAAAAGCCGGTCGCCGGAACCGCCACGCTCAGCGAATAGGGCCCGGCCGTCATCTTCTGGCAACCGGTGCAATGGCACGCCATGGTCAGGATCGGCCCGGCGGTGATGCGCAGGCGGACCTTGCCGCAGCGGCAGGCGCCGGTCAGGGGCAGATGCGGTGAAAGCGCCATTCCGGTTCCCTTTGTTGTGCCGTCTCCGTCGTGCCCGCTTCAGTCGTGCTTGCACGGCCAGGTGGGCGGCGGCGTCAGGCCGGGGGGAAGCTTGGTCTTCCCGTCGCCGCAGGCCAGCGCGATCTGCTCCTGTTTCAGGCCGGTCGCCGCCGATAGATCCAGTCCCTCGACGCGGGTGAGGAACAGGAACGCCTCGTCGAAGGCGATCGGGCCCGTAAAGATCGCGCCGGTCAGCTTGGCGCGGGCAAGGTTGGCGAGCGAGAAGCGCGTGCCGGTGATGGTCGACTTCGAGAAGTTGACGCGGGAGAGTTCCGCCTTGCTGAAATCCGCGCCGGTCAGATCGGCTTCCGTCAGGTTGGTGCGCTGCAGCTCAGCCCCGGCAAAGGAGGCCCCGGCTGCCTTGATGCCGGAAAAGTTGGAGCGATAGGCTTCGATCCGGGAGAAATTTGCCTTTCCGGCCGTGGCGCCGCTCAGCGATGCCCGGATCAGCGTGGCTTTTTCGAGGTTCGCCTCGGTCAGATCAGAACTGCCGAGATCGGTGGCCGAAAGGTTCGCGCCCGCCAGAACCGCCTTGGTCAGGGTGCTCGAGGGCAGCATCAGGTTGGCCTTGCTGCAGCCGCTCCAGTCGATCCCCGCATTGGGCGTCGCCTCGCAATCCGCAGCCGCCACCGGGCCGGCCGTGCCGGAGAGGCCGGCGAGGACCAGGCCGGCGCAGAGGCCTGCCAGCGGCAGGCCGGCATGCCGGGCGGCCTTGATGCGGTCGAGAGAGGCCCAGGCGCGAAAGGAATGGGTCCGGGCCCGGCCGGTGTGGTTCGTCATCTTCGCCTCGCACGCCGCAAACCGGCGTGTCCTCCACCTGTTCATGATGACGAACATAGGTGGAAGCAACACGGGCTGCAATGGTGAAGCCGGGTTTCGTGACCGGCGCCTCAGGCCGCATCCACCCGTGCCGCCGATCCCTGCCGCGCGACGACGATCGTGCGGACAAAGGCGCGTGCGAGCGCGAGGCCCGCCGTGTCCGACGCGGCACCGTGCTGCGCTTCGAGGTCTGCGGAGCGGGCGAGCCAGCCGGGGTCGATCCGGTCGATCTGGTCCCGGTAGATCGCCTTCCATCTGCCGATGACGGCCGTTCCCGCCTCGAAGTGGAACTGCGTCCCGTAGCTCGCCCGGCCGATGCGGAAGGCCTGCAGGGGAACCGCGTCGTTCCCGGCCAGAACCGTCGCTGCATGCGGCAGGGTGAAGGTGTCGGAATGCCATTGGAAGGCCGGAAAGCGTGCGCCGGCCGCCGACAGGACCGGGTCCGCCTGTCCCGCCGCCGTCAGCCCGATCTCGTGCCAGCCGAACTCGCGCGCCGCGCCCAGACGATTGTCGCCGCCATGGGCCCGGGCGAGAAGCTGGCTGCCGAGGCAGATGCCCAGCACCGCCCGGTCCGTCTCGGTGAACCGGCGCATCAGATCGCAAAGCACCGGCAGATAGGGATGGAGCGTATCGTCGAGCGCGCTCTGCTCCCCGCCCAGCACCACCATGCCATCATAGGCGTCCGGCCCGGCCGGCAGGGCATCGCCCGCATAGGCCTTGCGGATATCCAGTCCTGCGCCCGCTTCCGCCAGCGCGACGCCGACGAGACCGAGATCCGAATGGGGCATGTTTTCGACGACGAGGACGTGCATGGCGGCTCCGCAGGCGTGACGTTGCCGGATAGAGATCATGCGCGGCGATTTGGTTCAAGAGGGTGGCGCAAGCCCGCATTTGCGGGACTTTTGCGCGCCGAGCCTTGACCTTCCGCCGCGAAAGAGGCATTGCACCGCCTCAATCGCGCCGAGATCGGCGCTCGATACTGGATATATCATGGCCAAATCCACCTCTTCGGGCCGCACCCAGCGCATGCTGCGGGTCGGCGAACAAGTCCGCGCAGCCCTGGTCCAGGTTCTGCAGCGGGGAGAGGTGCGCGATGCGCTGATCGAAAACACGGTTATCTCCATCTCGGAAGTCCGCATGTCGAGCGACCTGAAGGTGGCCACGGCCTATGTGACGCCGCTCGGGGTCGCCGATCATGCCGATATCATCGACGCGCTGAACCGGCATGCCAAGTTCCTGCGTGGCCGCCTGTCGCCGCATCTGCGCCAGATGAAATACATGCCGGAAGTGCGCTTCAAGGACGATACGAGCTTCGACAACTACAAGAAGATCGACGACCTCCTGCGGTCGCCCGATGTCGCCCGCGACCTTGGTCCAACCGACGACGAGGCCGACGACCGCTAGGGCGGCAGGACGAGCCTGCACAGTGAAGCGGCCCCCCGGGGGTCGACGAAACCGACACGAACAGTGGAACGACAAGACGATGGGTAAACCGCGCAAACCAAAAGGGCGGCCGGTCTCCGGCTGGCTGATCCTCGACAAGCCGCTGGATTTCGGATCGACGGAAGCCGTCTCCAAGATCAAGTGGCTCTTCAAGGCCCAGAAGGCCGGCCATGCCGGCACGCTCGATCCGCTGGCCTCCGGCATGCTGCCGATCGCGCTCGGCGACGCCACCAAGACCGTGCCCTATGTCATGGACGGGCGCAAAGTCTACGAATTCACCGTCGCCTGGGGCGAGGAGCGCACGACCGACGACCTGGAAGGTGCGGTGGTCCAGTCCTCCGACACGCGCCCGAGCGAGGAAGAGGTCCGCGCCCTGCTGCCGAACTATACCGGCGTCATCGAGCAGGTCCCCCCGCAATTCTCCGCCATCAAGATCGCCGGCGAGCGCGCCTACGATCTGGCGCGCGGCGGCGAGGTGCTCGACATTCCCCCGCGCGAGGTGGAGATCTTCCGCCTGTCGCTGCTCGGCTGCACGCCCCATCTGGCGCATTTCGAGATCGAGTGCGGCAAGGGGACCTATGTCCGCTCGCTCGCCCGCGATTTCGGCCGCGACCTCGGCTGCTTCGGCCATATCGCCTCGCTGCGCCGCTCCTTCGTCGCGCCCTTTGCCGAGGACAAGATGGTGCCGCTGTCGCAACTGACGGCGCTCGAGGCCATGGAAAGCGACGAAGACCGGCTGGCGGCGCTCGATGCGTTTCTGATCGATACCGGCGAGGCCCTGTCGAACCTGCCGCATATCGCCATCACCGAGGATCAGGCGCACCGGATCCGCATGGGCAATCCGATCATCCTGCGCGGTCGCGATGCACCGCTCGCCGAAGACGAGGCCTATGCCACCGTTCGCGGTCGGCTGGTGGCGATCGGCGAGATCGGCGAAGGCGAATTCCGCCCCAAGCGCGTCTTCAACACCGACTGATCCGCCCCGGACGCGGCCGGACCCTCCGCTTGCGCACACACGAATCCGTGTCCTTTCAAACAGGGCGCGGGCGTGGTCTAGTGGCCGTGATTCGCGGCAAGCGCGCGCATCGGCCTGACCGGCCGGAGGAGGCGCCTGCCGGGTGAGGAGCGAGCCGGCATCTGCCGTCCGGAACGGGGTTGAAAGGCGGCGCCTCCGGCGTGTCCACACGGAGACGCGGCGCTGCAGGGGCGAGAGAGCTTGGGTGTAGGGCTGAACAGAGGCTTGCGCCAACGAACGATCAGCGGGCTGTCCGGCCTGCGCAAAAGCCTGCGCCGGCCACTGGCCTTCTACCTCGCCGCCTTGCTGCTCGTCGCGATCATCCCCTCCTTCCTCTTCTCGATGGCCGTGCTGAAACGCAGCATGGACGATCAGGAGCGCGTGGTGACCGCGCTTCTGAAAGCCTCGACCGGCTCGGTCACGCGGGCCGTGGAGCGCGAGGTGGACGGCATGCTGACGACGCTGCGCGTGCTCGCCTCGTCACGGACGCTGGAAAACGAGGATCTCGGTGCCTTCTACCGGCGCGCGTCCTCGGCGCTGGCCGGCACGGGCATGAACCTCCTGATCATCGACCGCAGCTACCAGCAACTGGTCAACACGCGCATTCCCTTCGGCCAGCCGCTCGGCCGCGCATCCGATCCGGTCTCGGTCGATCAGGCCTTCCGCAGCGGCGCCCCTCTGGTCTCGACGGTGTTCTTCGGGCGCACGGCCCAGACATGGGTGTTCAACGTCTACCTACCCATCTTTTCGGCCAACCGGCATGGCGACTATCTGATGACGCTGACGCGCGACGCGGTGTCGCTGGAGCGCTCGATCGGCCGGGATGTCCTGTCGCCCGGCTGGAACGCCGCGATCATCGACGGGGCCGGCGATGTCGTGGCCGCATCGGACCCGAAGGTGGAGCCCGGCAAGCCGTTCTTCATGTCCATCGTGCCTTCCTTACGCGTCGGCGTCGGCGAAGCGGACGAGGGCGGCACCCGCTACCGCACGGTCACAGAGTTCTCTGTGCTGAGCGGCTGGAAGATCGTCGCCTGGGCGAAGGCCTCCGATGTCGAGGCGGCCGCGCGCCGCTCCTATGCATGGCTGGCGGGCGGGGCACTGGTGTTTGCCGCCATCGCGCTCGGCATCTCGCTCGCCATCGCGCGCATGATGAGCCGGGGTGTGCGCCTGCTGGCGGACGACGCCCGCAGGCTGGGGCAGGGCGAGCCGGTCGCGATGCGGCCGCATATGGTGGAGGAGGTGACCATCGTCTCGACCGCGCTGTCGGAAGCTGCGGCGGAGCGGGTGCGGGCCGAGGCGGAAATCCGCTTCCTGATGCGCGAGGTGGCCCACCGTTCCAAGAACCAGCTGAGCGTCATCCAGTCCATGCTGACCCAGTCGGCGGCGTCGCTGGAAAGCCGGCAGGACTTCGTGGACACCTTCCGCCGGCGCGTCGCGGGCCTCGCACGGTCGACCGACCTGATGATCGCCAATGCCGCCCAGGGCATCGACATGGACGAGCTGGCGCACAACCAGCTGCAGCCCTTCCTTCCCGACGATGGCGATCGCTTCCACATTTCCGGCCCGCCGGTGCTGCTGGATGCGCAGGTGTCGCAGACGCTCGGCATGGCGTTGCACGAGCTTGCCACCAACGCCACCAAATACGGCGCGCTCGCGAATGCGACGGGCCGGGTCGATCTGTCCTGGATCCTCGACGAGGGAACGTTCCGCCTCGTCTGGCGCGAAAGCCGCGCCGACCTGACGCCGGAGATGCGCGCGCCCGGCCGCAAGGGCTTCGGCACGCTCGTGCTGGAGCGGATGCTCGGCATGTCGCTCGACGCGCGGCTGCAGCGCCTGATGCACGAGGACGGTATCGAGTGGCGGGTGGAGATCGACAGCGCCCGGCTGAACACGCCGGCGCCCGACGGCGGCCAGGGCGCTGCGGCGGAGTAGAGCGCCGCGGCAGAAGGGCGCGGCGGCGGAAGAGAGGCCGGGCACGCAGCTCTTTCCTTTCCGTCACGAATGCTTTATAGGCACCGCCAGCATAAGGATGGGCTTTGGTGCCCGTCTCCTTCTGCCTTCAAGGCCGCAGCTAGACGACATCCCGGCTGCCGGCGACCCGCAATCCTTAAAATCGAAAGGATCACACGATGTCGATCACTGCAGAACGCAAGACCCAGCTGATCAAGGAATACGCAACCGCCGAAGGCGACACCGGTTCTCCGGAAGTCCAGGTGGCCATCCTGACCGAGCGGATCAACAACCTGACCGAACACTTCAAGGGCCACAAGAAGGACAACCACTCGCGTCGTGGCCTTCTCGCCATGGTTTCGAGCCGTCGTTCGCTTCTTGACTACCTCAAGAAGAAGGAAGAGGCCCGCTACACCAAGCTGATCACTTCCCTCGGCATCCGCCGTTAAGATCGTTCCCGGCGGGCGGCGCCTTCAGGCGCTCGCCCGCCGGCCTCTTTTACGGATGCGGTTTCCGCATCGCGCCTGAAAGTCCACGAGCAGGCCGGACGTGCCGGACTGCAGAGCAACAGATGACCTGTCATGGGGCAGGATTGCAGGATGCTTCGGAGCCTCTTCAGGCTCCGTGAACCCGGAAGCCTCCCGTTGTCTTGCCCGTGATGCGTCGACCATGCAGGGCCGCCCGCGCCGTTCTTATCCAAGGCCTGCGGCGCGGCCTTGCCGCACAAATGTTAGGACAAGATATGTTCGATACCCATAGCGTCGAAATCCAATGGGCAGGCCGCCCGCTGAAGCTGGAAACGGGCAAGATCGCCCGCCAGGCCGACGGCGCCGTTCTCGCCACATACGGCGAAACCGTCGTTCTCGCCACCGTCGTTTCGGCCAAGGCGCCCAAGCCCGGCCAGGACTTCTTCCCGCTGACCGTCAACTACCAGGAAAAGACCTATGCCGCCGGCAAGATCCCGGGCGGCTACTTCAAGCGCGAAGGTCGCCCAAGCGAAAAGGAAACGTTGGTTTCCCGCCTGATCGACCGTCCGATCCGCCCGCTCTTCCCGGAAGGCTACAAGAACGACACACAGGTCGTCGTCACCGTCGTCCAGCACGACCTTGAAAACGATCCGGACGTCCTGTCGATGGTCGCGGCCTCGGCTGCGCTGACGCTCTCCGGCGTTCCCTTCATGGGCCCGGTCGGCGGCGCACGCGTCGGCTACATCAACGGCGAATACGTCCTGAACCCGCATCTCGACGAGATGGACGAATCGGTTCTCGACCTCGTCGTCGCCGGCACGCAGGACGCCGTCCTGATGGTCGAGTCGGAAGCCAAGGAACTGAACGAAGAGATCATGCTCGGCGCCGTCATGTTCGGCCACAAGGGCTTCCAGCCGGTGATCGACGCGATCATCAAGCTGGCCGAAGTCGCGGCCAAGGAGCCGCGCGAATTCGAACCGGAAGATCATTCCGCGCTCGAAGGCGAGATGCTCCAGCATTTCGAAGCCGAACTGCGCGATGCCTACAAGATCACGCAGAAGGCCGACCGCTACAAGGCCGTCGACGCCGTGAAGGCCAAGGTCAAGACGCACTTCTTCCCGGAAGGCGAGGACGCCCGCTACACGAGCGAAGTCATCGGCGCCGTCTTCAAGCACCTGCAGGCCAAGATCGTCCGCTGGAACATCCTCGACACCAAGAGCCGCATCGACGGCCGTGATCTCGAGACCGTTCGTCCGATCGTCTCGGAAGTCGGCATCCTGCCGCGCACCCACGGTTCGGCCCTCTTCACCCGCGGCGAAACGCAGGCGATCGTCGTCGCCACGCTCGGCACCGGCGAAGACGAACAGTACGTCGACAGCCTGACGGGCATGTACAAGGAACGCTTCCTGCTCCATTACAACTTCCCGCCCTACTCGGTCGGCGAAACGGGCCGCATGGGCTCCCCGGGCCGCCGCGAAATCGGCCACGGCAAGCTCGCATGGCGCGCCATCCGTCCGATGCTCCCGAGCCCGGACCAGTTCCCCTACACGCTGCGCGTCGTCTCCGAGATCACCGAGTCGAACGGCTCGTCCTCGATGGCCACCGTCTGCGGCACCTCGCTGGCTCTGATGGATGCCGGCGTTCCCCTGGCAAAGCCGGTTGCCGGCATCGCCATGGGCCTGATCCTCGAAGGCGACCGCTTTGCGGTTCTCTCCGACATCCTGGGTGACGAAGACCACCTCGGCGACATGGACTTCAAGGTTGCGGGCACGGACGCCGGCATCACCTCGCTGCAGATGGACATCAAGATCGCCGGTATCACCGAAGAGATCATGAAGGTCGCCCTCAGCCAGGCACAGGGTGGCCGCAAGCACATCCTCAACGAGATGGCGAACGCCATCACCGAGGGTCGCTCGCAGCTCGGCGAATTCGCACCGCGCATCGAAGTCATGCAGATCCCGGTCGACAAGATCCGGGAAGTCATCGGCTCCGGCGGCAAGGTCATCCGCGAAATCGTCGAGAAGACCGGCGCCAAGGTCAATATCGAGGACGACGGCACGATCAAGATCGCTTCGTCTTCCGGCAAGGAAATCGAAGCGGCCCGCAAGTGGATCCACTCGATCGTCGCGGAACCGGAAGTCGGCCAGATCTACGAAGGCACCGTTGTGAAGACCGCCGATTTCGGCGCCTTCGTCAACTTCTTCGGCCCGCGTGACGGCCTCGTGCACATCTCGCAGCTGGCGACCGACCGCGTCGCCAAGACCTCCGACGTCGTCAAGGAAGGCGACAAGGTCTGGGTCAAGCTGATGGGCTTCGACGAGCGCGGCAAGGTGCGCCTGTCCATGAAGGTCGTCGACCAGGCGACCGGCAAGGAAGTCAGCGAAAAGGGTGGCGAAGCCGCCGAATAAGGCGAGCCGCCGACCATCGACGGGAAGGGCGCGGGGCGTTGATCGCTCCGCGCCCTTCTTGCATCATCAAGGACGCTGCCACGCGGCAGTGTCGGGACGAACACCGCTGGGCTCCTGTCAGGATCCGGCATGACGGGCAGCCGCAAGAGGTTGCCGAAGAGGCAAGACGAATGACGAGCGACAAGGTCAAGACCCTGTTTCATCCCTTCGACAGCGGCGTGCTGTCGCCGCCGGGCGAAGGCGAACGCGTCCTCTTCCTGGCCGCCGAAACCGGCTACCGGCTGCCGGACGGCTTCGATGCGGCCCTGGTCTGCGTCCAGCCGAACCGCCCGGCCTACCGCGCGCTGGTATCCGCCGGCGCGACCGTCACGCCCTTCGTCGAGGGCGATGACTATGCCGCGACGCTGATCCTCTGCGGCAAGCACCGCGGCGAGAACGAGAACCGTATTGCCGAGGCGCTGAAGCGTACCCGCATCGGCGGCCTCATCGTCGTGGCCGGCACCAAGGAAGACGGCATCCAGTCGCTGCGCAAGCGCATCGGCGCGCTGGAGTGGGGTGGCGACAGCATGCCGAAATATCACGGCGTCGCCTTCTGGTTCGCGCGCCCCGAGGACCCGGCAGCCGAGATCGAACGCTTCGCCTCGAGCCCGGTTCGCGTCGAAGGCCGCTTCGATGCCGCTCCCGGCATGTTCTCGCACGACCGGATCGATGGCGGCTCGGAACTGCTCGCCTCGCGCCTGCCGACGGACTTTGCCGGCCATGCCGCCGATTTCGGCGCCGGCTGGGGCTATCTCTCGGTCATGCTCGCCGAGCGCGCGCCGGCTGTCAAAGGCATCGACCTGTTCGAGGCCGACTATCACGCGCTGGAGGCTGCCCGCGGCAATCTGAAGGCCAATGCGCCCAAGGTGCCGACCCGCTTCCACTGGCAGGACCTGACGCAGGAAGCCCCGCGCGATCACTACGACCTCATCGTCATGAACCCGCCCTTCCACGAGACCCAGGCTGCCGATCCGGCGCTCGGCGTCGCCATGATCGCCATGGCCGCCAAATCCCTGAAAGCCGGCGGCCGCCTCATGCTGGTCGCCAACCGCGGTCTGCCCTACGAGCCGACCATGAACACGACCTTCAAGGAATGGGGCGAAACCTGCCGCAACGCCCGCTTCAAAATCCTGTGGGGCCGGAAGTAGGCCGACTTCGGACGATAGACGCCCTTCATGCAAAAGGCGCCGCGAGACGATCGCGGCGCCTTTTGCACATGCAGGGATAAGATGGGATCAGAGGAGACGGCTGCGGAGCAACCTCACTCCCCGTCCGCGTTCCGCAACGTCTCCAGCACCGGCATCGAGGTGATGTTGTAGCCGGAATCCACGTAGTGGATCTCGCCGGTGACGCCGGAGGAGAGGTCGGAGAGGAGGTAGAGGGCGGAATTGCCGACGTCGTCGATGGTGACGGTGCGGCGCAGCGGCGCGTTTTTCTGGTTCCAGGAGAGCATGGCGCGCGCGTCCGAGATGCCGGCGCCGGCAAGCGTGCGGATCGGGCCGGCCGAGATCGCGTTGACGCGGATGCCGCGCGGGCCGTAATCGGCGGCGAGATAGCGCACGGACGCTTCGAGGGCCGCCTTGGCGACACCCATGACGTTGTAGTTCGGCATGACGCGCACGGAGCCGCCATAGGTCAGGGTCAGCATCGCGCCGCCGTCGGTCATCATCTCGGCCGCGCGGCGCGCGATCTCGGTGAAGGAGAAGCAGGAGATGACCATGGTCCGGCTGAAATTGTCGCGGCTCGTATCGGCGTAGAAGCCCTTCAGCTCGTTCTTGTCGGAAAAGCCGATGGCGTGGACGATGAAATCCAGGCTGCCCCAGCGTTCCCTCAAGGTGTCGATGACCGTATCGACGGAGGCGAGGTCCTCGACGTCGCAGGGCAGCAGCAGGTCCGAATTCAGCTGTGCCGCCAGCGGCTTCACGCGCTTGCCGAGCGCGTCGCCCTGATAGGTGAAGGCAAGCTCGGCGCCCTGGCGCGAAAGCGCCTGGGAAATGCCCCAGGCGATCGAATGACTGTTGGCGACGCCCATGATGAGCCCGCGCTTCCCCGACATGAGACCGGTCATGGCAACTTACCCGTTGTAACGCTGGAAAACGAGCGTGGCATTGGTGCCGCCGAAGCCGAACGAGTTCGAGAGCACGGTGTCGATCTTCGCATCGTCGATGCGCTTGCGAACGATCGGCACGCCGTCGAATTCCGGGTCGATCTCGGTGATATGCGCGCTTTCGCCGATGAAGCGTTCCTGCATCATCAGCAGCGCATAGATCGATTCCTGCACGCCGGCCGCACCCAGCGAGTGGCCCGTCAGCGACTTGGTCGACTGGACCGGCGGAATCTTGGTCCCGAAGACCTCGCGGATCGCGCCGATCTCCTTGCTGTCGCCGACCGGCGTCGAGGTGCCGTGCGTGTTGATGTAGTCGATCTCGGTCTTCACGGTCGCCAGCGCCTGGCGCATGCAGCGGATGGCGCCTTCGCCCGACGGTGCGACCATGTCGTAACCGTCGGAGGTCGCGCCGTAGCCGGTCAGCTCGGCATAGATCTTGGCGCCACGGGCCTTGGCATGTTCCAGCTCCTCGAGCACCAGAACGCCGGCGCCGCCGGCGATGACGAAGCCGTCGCGGGAAACGTCATAGGCGCGCGAGGCCGTGGCCGGCGTGTCGTTGAACTTCGAGGACATGGCGCCCATCGCGTCGAACAGGTTCGACATGGTCCAGTCGAGATCCTCGTGGCCGCCGGCGAACATGATGTCCTGCTTGCCCCACTGGATCATTTCCGCGGCATTGCCGATGCAATGGGCAGACGTCGAACAGGCCGACGAGATCGAATAGTTGACGCCGTGGATCTTGAACCAAGTGGCGAGGGTCGCCGAGGCGGTCGAGGACATGGCCTTCGGCACGGCGAACGGGCCGATGCGCTTGGGGCTGTTGTTCTTGCGGGTGATGTCGGCGGCTTCGATCAGCGTCTTGGTGGACGGTCCGCCCGACCCCATGATGATGCCGGTGCGCTCGTTGCCGGAGATGTCGCTCTCTTCGAGACCCGAATCGGCGATCGCCTGCTTCATCGCCACATGGTTCCAGGCGCCGCCCTGCGACAGGAAGCGCGCCGCGCGGCGATCGACCATGTCCGTCGTGTCCAGATCGGGCGAGCCCCAGACCTGGCAGCGGAATCCGTGTTCAGCGAAATCGTTGGAAAAGCTGATACCGGAGCGCGCATCGCGCAGCGAAGCCGTGACTGCTTCGGCGTCGTTTCCGATGGAGGAAACGATACCAAGACCCGTGACAACAACCCGTCTCATCTCGATGACCTTTTCTTGAAGTGAACTGGAGAAAGCGCCTGCGATCCTTGCGGGATCAGGCAGCCTTCTCCTTCGACAGGCCGACGCGAAGGTCCGTTGCCTGGTAGATGGTTTCGCCATCGGCCTTCAGCCAGCCATCGGCGATGCCGAGCACCAGCCGGCCGCGCATCACGCGCTTGAAGTCGATGCCGTATTCCAGCAGCTTGGTATCGGGAAGAACCATGCCCTTGAACTTCACCTCGCCGGTGGACAGCGCCATGCCGCGGCCGGGCTCGCCGAGCCAGCCGAGGAAAAAGCCCGTCAGCTGCCACATGCCGTCGAGGCCGAGGCAGCCGGGCATGATGGGATTGCCGGGGAAGTGGCAGGGAAAATACCAGTCGTCAGGCTTCACGTCATACGCGGCCCGGATGAAGCCCTTGTCGAAGGTGCCGCCGGTTTCGGAAATCTCCGTTATGCGATGGACCATCAGCATCGGCGGAAGCGGCAACTGCGCATTGCCGGGGCCGAACAGTTCGCCCCGCGCGCAACGCAGGATGTCGTCGTAGCCGTAGCTGGATTGTCTGGTCGTCATGAACGTCTGGTGTCTCCGCCAAGGTGTCTCGTGAGCCCGATCGCACACCGGGTCTTGTCTTGCCGAGCCGTTCCGCCCGTCGTCCGATACCGTCCGGGACGTGCCGGCTCTGGCCCATATCCGCAGTCGCATAGCGCACTATACCGGAAACAACCAGTAGCAATTGCCATATCCGCAACTTTTCGGGCCGTTTTATCTCCGTAGACGGGTCCGGCACCTTTATGTGTATTGAAAGCCAAGCTCACCAAAGTTATATCGACACGATGACTCCACTTAACAAGAGCTGCCCGGACAAGTCTGCATGACGATGGAAACAGAGATGAGGCCCGACGACCGTTTGCGCCGCTTCGGCCTCAGGCCGACGCGGCAGCGCATGGCGCTGGCCGACCTTCTGTTTGCAAAGGGCGACCGTCACCTGACGGTGGAGGAACTGCACGAGGAAGCCGTGACCGTCGGCGTGCCCGTGTCGCTGGCGACCGTCTACAACACGCTGCATCAGTTTACCGAGGCCGGCATGATCCGCGTTCTCTCGGTGGAGGGCGCACGGACCTATTTCGACACCAATGTTTCCGACCACCACCACTTCTTCGTGGAGGGCGCGAACGAGGTGCTGGATATCCCGGTCAACAACATCACCATCGGCAATCTTCCCGAGCCGCCCGAAGGCATGGAGATTTCCCATGTCGACGTGGTGATCCGGCTGAAGCCGAAGCAGCGCTGATTTCTCGTCCCTTCGTTACAGAATGTCGTCCGGGTCCCGTCCCGGGCCCGCCTTGCCCGTGGGCAGCGTCCAGCCGAATTTCAGCGCACCGCCGCGCACGATGAAGGCGCAGACGATGCCGAGCGCGGAGGCGGCGATCAGCGGCAGACCGGCAAGCGTTGCGAGCGTGAAGACGGCCGAGCCCGTCAACGCCGCCGTCACATAGATCTCCGGACGCAGCAGCACCGAGGGTTCCCCCGCGAGAAGATCGCGCAGGATGCCGCCGAAGGTGGCCGTCAGCATGCCGGTGACGAGCGCAACGACGGGGGAACCGGTGGCCGAGAGACCCTTGGCGGCGCCCATGACGCAATAGGCGGACAGCCCGATCGCATCGAGCCAGACGAGCGCGCGATACCGCGAATCGAGCCGGTGCGAGGAGAGGAACAGGATGACGCCGACGCTCGCGCAGATGACGAGGTAGAGCGGGTTCTTGACCCAGAAGACCGGCGTCGCCCCGAGGATGACGTCCCGCAGCGTGCCCCCGCCGATGCCGGTGATGGAGGCGAGGAAGACATAGCCGATGATATCGAGCTGCTTGCGCGAGGCCGACAGCGCGCCCGTGGCGGCGAAGACGGCGACGCCGGCATAATCGAGAAGATCGAGAACGGTCATGGGCTTTCCACGGACGGGAAGAGGGCGGAGGTGCGGCCCGTGGCGGCATAGGCGGCAAGGCCGATCCACTCGCGCACCGCGGTCGTCGTCAGCTGGGCGTTCAGCGCCGGCTGGCTGAAGTCGAAGCCGGGGCGCGCCTTGCCGGTCGTGCGGTAATCCGTCGGCCACGGGGTCACGGCGATCCCGAGCTTGCGGAACAGGCCGATGGCGCGCGGCATGTGAAAGGCCGAGGTGATCAGCAGGCAGTTC
The DNA here is from genome assembly GCF_021168455.1 of Rhizobium quercicola. Lineage (NCBI taxonomy): Bacteria > Pseudomonadati > Pseudomonadota > Alphaproteobacteria > Hyphomicrobiales > Rhizobiaceae > Rhizobium > Rhizobium quercicola. The sequence continues at coordinate 80,340 of NZ_JAJOZR010000008.1, read as the reverse complement.
GACAGCCCGTTCTGCGACAGGATCGCCTGCGTGTTCGCCGCGTTCTCGAAGGTCGTGCGCGAGGCGTCCTCGCGGATCAGGCGCTCGACGGGCACGCCGAACAGGGGAAAGAACCGCTCGGCGGCATCGGCATCGCCATCATAGGTTCCGCTGAGCGAACCGTCGCCGCCCGACACGAGAATGCGCGCCGCGGGCACGAGGCGGGCGATGCGCAGCGCCTCGACGAAGCGATCGGCCGCCTGGTTGAACTCGATCCCGCCCCGTGTCGCCATCACCTCGTTCTCGAAGGCGCCGCCCAGAATGATCATGCAGGAGAGATCGGCGGGGAGGGCCGGCGGCCGCGGAAACCGGTCTTCGAGCCGCTGCAGGAGCACGCTGCCGGTCGTCGTGAACAGCGCCACGAAGAGGAGGAGCGCGGCAAGGCCCGACAGGAGAAGCCCGAGCCGCTGATAGCCGGCGACGGCGGAGACGAATCCGGAGAGAACCAGCGCAAAGGCAAGCGACAGCGGCTGTGCGAGAAGCCAGAAGATCTTGGAGACGAGAAACATGGGCTTGGGGCACGCGCGGTTCGGACATCGATGGCCGACCATAGACGTCAGCCTTGCCCGGAAGCAACCGGCTGCCGCGCGGGAGGCGCGTTTGTGACCATGGCGTGATCTCCCCGGCTTGCCCCGAAGCGGCGTTTGCCGCATGAAACGGACCATGACGATAGCGGACAGCACAGCAAAGACGATCGCGATCATCGGCGGCGGACCGGCGGGACTGGCGGCCGCCGAGGTCCTGTCGGAAACGCATCATCGCGTCACGGTCTATGACGCCATGCCGACGATCGGCCGGAAATTCCTGCTCGCCGGCAAGTCGGGCCTCAATCTGACGCATGCCGAGCCCTATGAGAGCTTCGCCGGCCGCTTCGGTGCCGCCACGGCCGGCCTGCGGCCGGCTCTCGATGCCTTTACCCCGGATGATGTGCGGGGCTGGGCGCAGGGGCTCGATGTCGAGACCTTCGTCGGTTCGTCGGGACGGGTGTTTCCCAAAGCCATGAAGGCTTCGCCGCTGCTGCGCGCCTGGCGCCGGCGGCTGGAGATGCGTGGTGTCGCCATCCGGACCCGCTGGCGCTGGATCGGCTTCGGCGCGGACGACGCGCTGGTCTTCGAGACGCCGGACGGTGTGCAGGCTGTCGCCAGCGATGCGACGCTGCTCGCGCTCGGCGGCGCAAGCTGGCCGCGTCTCGGATCTGATGCGCGCTGGGTGTCGATGCTGGAGGCGCGGGGGATTGCCGTTGCGCCGTTCCGTCCGGCCAATTGCGGATTCGATGTCGCCTGGAGCGCGGATTTTGCCGCGCGGTTCGCCGGCGCTCCGGTGAAGTCGGTCGCAGCCATGTCGGAATCTGGCCGCACGCAAGGCGAGTTCGTCATCACGCGTCACGGGATCGAGGGAAGCCTCGTCTATGCCCATTCGGCAGCGCTGCGGGACAGGCTGGAGGCTGCGGGAGACGCCGATCTCTGCCTCGACCTTCTGCCCGGCCGATCGCTGGAGGCTGTGGCATCGGCGCTGGACGCGGCCCCGCGCAAGGCAAGCTTCAGCAACCGGCTGCGCAAGGCCGCAAGGATCGATGGCGTGAAGCTGGCGTTGTTGCGGGAGATCGTGCCCGATGCGGATCGTTTGCCGGCAAACGATCTCGCTGCCGCCCTGAAGATGCTGCCGATCCCGTTGACCAGGCCGCGGCCGATCGAAGAGGCCATCTCCTCTGCCGGCGGCCTCCGTCTCGACGGGATCGACCCTGCCGGCATGATCCGGCAGATGCCCGGCGTTTTCGTCGCGGGTGAAATGGTGGATTGGGAAGCGCCGACCGGCGGATATCTGCTGACGGCGTGCCTCGCAACCGGCCGGTTCGCAGCGTCAGGCCTGTTGGACTGGCTTGCCGACAGGCGCGGCGTCTAGCGAAAGACCGGCGCCCGCGTGGCGTTCGTCAGCAATTCCTGCTCAGTCGCAAACGAACCGAAAAGGCGGGTCAAACGGTTCTTTTCCTCATCGCCGAGCCGATATCGACGGCAGAAATCGTCCACGCTGCGCACACGGCGCAAGGGGCTGTTTTCCACTTTGGCAACATCGATATGCTCGCTCACGGTCCATCCCCTTCGTTTGGCGCATAGCAAACACGCCGCGAGGGAAATGGTTCCGTCGCGGTTGTGATTTTTTTCTTCAGTCAGTGGCAATGGACCGTCTGCCTTACTTCTTCAGAATGACCCAGATGGCATGGATGATGCCGGGGATGTAACCGAAGATCGTGAGCAGGATGTTCAGCCAGAAGTGCAGGCCGATGCCAACCTGAAGAAATACGCCGAGAGGCGGCACGAGAATGGCGAGCAGAATGCGGAGGACGTCCATAAAGGTCTCTTTCGTGGAAGAATGCGGGCAGGGGCCCCGGCAGGACTATGGTCCAGCCGGCAGCGCCGTGGCCGCCGAATTTAGAGGACGGCGCTGCCGGCCATGAAGGCAAGCACCACGAAGATCAGGAAGACCACGACGGCAATGGCAAACAGCACGCGCGCGATCGTCGCGGTCGCCGCGGAAACGCCGGAGAAGCCGAGAAAGCCGGTGATGAGGGAAACGACGAAGAAGATCAGCGCCCACTTGAGCATTGGTGGTTCCTTTACGAACGGGTTCGGAAGGTAAACGCATTCATGCGATTTTTGTTCCTGATGGCAGCGTCGCCTACGGCCAAACGCCTGTCTGTGTCCGTGCCATCATGGGCGTGAAAAACGGTCCAGTTCCGTACGGTCGGATCCGCATTAAAATAGTTGAATGACGCCCGGCGCATTGCGGAGGACAACGCTCGTCTTGAAAAGGACAGAGAACCTCTATGACCGAAGAGAAGAAGAAGCGTCGTCCGAAAGCGGGGCCGGCCCTCGGGAATATCGATGAAACCAAGGTGGTCGCCCAGGCGATCATCGACACGCAGCTGAGTGCCGCCCGCGAAAAGACGGAGCGCTTGAAACGGCTTCGCCTGCAGCGGGAAATGCAGCAGGACGAAACAACCCGCTAGCCGCAGGCACCCGGAAGCCGCTCGCCCCGAGGGCTCTCTGGGGGGCGACGGCGGCCCTGCCGCAGGGGTGGTGGTGATCGCTGGCCGGATGGGTTGGAAGCTCGACTGCCATTGCGTTGGCCATAGGAAGAAAGCGGAAAAATCCCTATGTTCTTCATCCCCATCGCGTCCGCCTGACACGGCCTGCGATCTCTCATGGAAGTAAGTGAACCTTGCTTGGTTCCGGCCGGGCGCGAGATTTCATCAGGCCTTGCACGCGCAGCGGCAACCTCCCGGGAACCAGGGCGAACCCCGGCGGTTTGCGTCACCGTGGCTGTTCGTCTTGTCTACACACCCCGTTCATGCTTCATGTGCAGCATTGCGCATAAACGTCTCTCATACTCTGCGAGGAGCTCACGGTGATGAACAATCTGGAACCCGCAGACCCCGTCATTGCACCGCCGCGCCGCCGGGTCGTCATCATCGGTGCCGGCTTCGGCGGTCTCGCCTGTGCCGGCGCGCTCGGAGACACGGATGTCGACGTGATCGTCATCGACCGCCGCAACCACAATCTGTTCCAGCCGCTGCTCTATCAGGTCGCAACCGCCGCCCTGTCGCCGGCCGACATCGCAGAGCCGATCCGCCGCACGCTCGGGCGCTATCGCAACATCCACATCATGCTGGCGGAAGCCGAGGGCATCGAGGTCGAGACCAAGCAGGTCAAGTTGAAGGACGGCGGCACGGTGTTCTACGACCAGCTGGTGATCGCCACCGGCTCGGACTACAACTACTTCGGCCATGACGACTGGCAGCATTTCGCACCCGGCCTGAAGACGCTTCACGAGGCCCGACGCATCCGCCATCGCCTGCTTCTGTCGTTCGAAAAGGCCGAGCGGACGAAAGATCCAGCGGAGCGGAAGGCGCTGCTGACCAGCATCGTCGTCGGTGGCGGGCCGACCGGTGTGGAGATGGCGGGCGCCATTTCCGAGCTCGGCCGCTCCATGGCCGTGCGGGACTTCCGCACCATTCCCTCGAGCGATCTGCGCGTCATCCTGGTCGAGGCCGGCCCGCGCATCCTCGCCGCCTTCCCCGAACATCTTCAGGCCTATGCCCTGCGCCATCTCGAAAAGATGGGCGTCGAGGTGCGGCTGGGCGCGCAGGTCTCCGACATCACCGCGGACGGCGCCGTCATCGCCGGGGAGATGGTGCCCGCAGGCAGCATCGTCTGGGGCGCGGGCGTCAAGGCCTCGCCGGCCTTCCGGTGGCTCGGCATCGAGGGCAAGGCCAACGGCCGCATCCCCGTCGATTCGAAGCTCCGGGTCGAGGGCTTCAAGGATATCTTCTCGCTGGGCGACACCTCGTTCCAGCCGGACAAGCAGGGTGCGCCGCTGCCGGCCCTGGCACAGGTGGCCAAGCAGCAGGGCCGCTATCTCGGCAAGCTTCTCGTCAAGCCCGAAGCGATCGAGACGGCCAGGCCGTTTCATTTCGCCAATCGCGGCAACACGGCGGTCATCGGCCGCAACGCTGCGATCTTCGATTTCGGCCGCTGGACGCTGAAGGGCTATTTCGCCTGGATCCTCTGGGCGATCGTCCATGTCTATCTTCTCGTCAACTTCGAGAAGCGCATGCTGGTCACCGTCCAGTGGATCTGGCGGTACCTGACGCGCCAGCGCGGTGCGCGGCTGATCGACGAGAACGACAAGGAAGACGTGGCACCCGCCATCATCCGCTGACATCGGCGGTGTCGGAATACGGCGCATGACACGCTCGGGCTTTCGCGTCTCCGATTGCGGAACCTTTGGCGTCTCGACTGGTTCGATCCCCGACAGTCGATGCGCGGGAACTCCCTGCCATCCTTTCATCCGGCCTCGTGCCGGCATGCCTGTCGCGGCTGCGCCGGCTCCCCTGTCGCCGGTTCTGCCGCGACAGGCGCATTAAAGGCGCACCCGGTGCGCCGAGCGTGAGGTTAATATGCCTGAGAATTTGATATCCCTGATCGTCATGGCGGTCGTGCTCGTAATCGTCTGCGGCGCCGTGGGCGTTTGGACGCTGCGCAGCCGGCGGCGCAATGCCGCGACGGCCTCGTCCGGTCGACGGGATCGCCGCGAGACGACGCTCGAACGGGGAAGAGCGTCTTGACCGGGGATCGAAGCCGCGAGCCCTATATCGCCCCCTCGGCCGACTCGCCGGAACAGACGGCGCGCAAATCGAAAGCCGGCAAAGGCATCGTCATCTTCATCGCAGCTTTCGCCATTGGCGCCTTCCTGCTGTATCTGGGCATTCTGATCTATGCGAGCACCGTGCGGGTCTGATCTCCGAGGCGAATTGCAACACACTGCCATTCCGCCTAGGGTCTGGCCCGCAAGCAGGGGCGGATGACGGTGACGCTGATAAAGACGATCTGGGGTTTCGCGGCAGCAATCATGACGCTTGCCATGTCCCTGCCGGGGAGTGCCGAGGTGACGGCGACGGAGACGGTCGAGACCTATGCGATCTCGGGCAGGACGGGCGCGGAGCTCTACGCGTCCATCGGCGAGCGCGGGCCGCTTCTCGGCGCAAACCGCGTCATTGCCCACACGCGTTTCAAACTGACCTGGCGGCGCGACTATCAGAGGCAGGGCAACGACTGCGTGCTGGCGACGGCGATCCCGCGGCTGACCATCATCACCACCCTGCCGAAGCCGACGGACAAGCTGCCGGCGCCCGTCCGCGACAGCTGGACGACCTTCATCGACGGCGTTCGCCGGCACGAGGCGGTGCATGGAACCTATGTCCGCGACCTCGTGGCGAAGATCGAGACGGCGACCATCGGGCTCAGGCAGCCGGACGATCCCGGTTGCACGAAGATCAAGACGGAGATGAACCGCCGGCTCGGCGCGATCTCCGACGAACGGCGCGCGCTCGACCGGGCCTTCGACCAGGCGGAGTTCACCGAGGGCGGCGCGGTGCATGCGCTCATCCTGGCGCTGGTCAACGGGCCGTGAGAGCCAGCCGCCGTGCGGGTGACGGCTGCAGGCCCGCCCGCTCATCCGTCAAGGCATCGCATTCGTCATTCCCGGTGCCGGAGGAGAAAAATTGATGGCCGGCTCTGCGGCCGGCCGACCGGCGCAGCCTTGAACGGGAGCCGCGATGATGCCACTTTCCGACAACCGGAAAAGAGGACCGATCCATGAGCCTGCGCATCAACGATATCGCCCCTGATTTTACTGCGGAAACCAGCAAGGGGACGATCTCGTTCCATGACTGGATCGGCAATGGCTGGGGCGTCCTGTTCTCGCACCCGAAGAATTTCACGCCCGTCTGCACGACGGAGCTCGGCGCCATGGCCGGCCTGCAGGACGCGTTCGCCGCGCGCGGCGTCAAGGTCATCGGCATTTCGGTCGATCCGGTCGAGAGCCATGAGCGCTGGAAGAACGACATCCGCACGGCGACCGGCTTCGAGGTCGATTACCCGCTGATCGGCGACAAGGACCTCGCCGTCGCCAAGCTCTACGACATGCTGCCGGCCGGTGCCGGCGAAAGTTCGGAAGGCCGCACGCCCGCCGACAATGCCACGGTTCGCTCGGTCTTCGTGGTGGGGCCGGACAAGAAGATCAAGCTGATCCTCACCTATCCTATGACGACCGGCCGCAACTTCGACGAGATCCTGCGTGCGATCGACTCGATCCAGCTGACCGCCAAGCATCAGGTGGCGACGCCCGCCAACTGGAAGCAGGGCGAGGACGTCATCATCACCGCCGCCGTTTCCAACGAAGACGCTATCGCCCGCTTCGGCAGCTTCGACACGGTGCTGCCCTACCTGCGCAAGACCAAGCAGCCGACCGCCTGAGGCCGGAGACTGGCGGCGCGTCAGGCGACGCGTTCGCCGGCCCGCCAGACGCCGGCCACCAGCGGCGGCGCTCCGGCTTGCGCCCGCACGCGAACGAGATCGGCCCGCAGGCCGGTCTCGATCCGGCCGCGATCGGCAAGGCCCGCGGCCCGCGCCGGATTGGCGGTAATCATGCGCACCGCATGCGGCAGGTCCGTCTGCCCGCGCTCGGCCAGCAGGAATGCGGCCTGCAACAGGCTGAACGGCACATAATCCGACGAGAGAATGTCGAGCGCATCGCGCTCCAGCAGGTCGAGCGCCGAAACATTGCCGGAATGCGATCCGCCCCGGACAACGTTGGGCGCCCCCATCAGCACCTGCAGGTCTGACGCCTTGGAAAGTGTCGCCGCCTCGATCGTGGTCGGGAATTCGGCGAGCGCGATGCCGAGATCGACGCTCTCGCGCACATGCGCCGCCGTCGCATCGTCATGCGAGGCCATGGGGATGCCGGCCTCGCGGCAGCGCGTGGCCAGCGCCAGACGGTTGCGGTCGGCATTCTCCACCGACTGGGCGATGCGCCGGGCGCTGAACGCCTCGAAGTCTGCATCCGAAATCTTCTTCTTGCCCTGGTAATAGATCCGGTAGGCCTCCAGGCTCACGAACTGCCGCTGCCCGGGCGCGTGGTCCATGAGGGAGGCGAGCCGCACCCGGTCGTTGCGCTTTAACGCGTCGAACTGCTCGACCACATCCGGCATGGAGACTTCGCAGCGCAAGTGAATGAAATGCTCGGCGCGCAGCCGGTTCACCGCGGTCGCCGCCGAGATGGTCGCCGCCATGTCGGCCATATCGCCGGTCCCGAGATCGGTATCGCCGTCCATCCCGACCCGAAGCGCGTCGAACACGGTGGTGATGCCGGCCGTGGCGATCTGCCCGTCATGCGCCTGGAGCGCCGCGGCAAGATTCCAGCGCACCTTCGGGCGCGGCTGGATATGGGTTTCCAGATGGTCGGTGTGCAGTTCGACGCAGCCCGGCATCAAGTAGTCGCCTTGCATGTCCATGCCCTGCGCCGTCGTGCCCGGAGAGATGTCGGCGATCACGCCGTCGCGCACGACGACGGTGCCCATGACGATCTCGGTGGGGAGGATGATGGCGCAGTGGGTGAAGATCTGTTCGCGGGTCATGGTCTGCCGTTCCGCAGCGTCTCGCTGCGGCTTTTCGGGTGAGAGGTAAAGAGGGGCGGGAAAGAGGCCGCCTTAGATGACGAGTTTGCGCAGTTGCTGGGAGAGAATATCCATCAACGTCACGGTGGCAACGATGATGAGAAGAATGGCCGAGGCCTGCGGATAGTAGAAGCCGCGAATGCTCTCGAACAGGATCTGTCCGATCCCGCCGGCGCCGATGAGGCCGAGCACGGTGGCGGAACGGATGTTGGATTCGAGGCGATAGAGCGAAAACGAGATCCAGAGCGGCAGCACCTGCGGGATGACGCCGAAGATGACCTGTTGCAGCCGGGAGGCGCCGGTGGTGCGGATCGCCTCGACCGGACGCGGATCGATCGCTTCGACGGCCTCGGAGAAGAGTTTGGCGAGAATGCCCGTCGTGTGAACGAACAGCGCCATGACGCCGGCAAACGGCCCAAGGCCGACGGCGACGACGAAGAGCACGGCGAAGACGATCTCGTGGATCGCCCGGAACAGGTCCATCAGCCGGCGAACGGGGTGCAGCACCCACCAGGGCGCCATGTTGTGGGCGGAGAGAATGCCGAAGGGAATGGAGAGCAGCACGGCGAGGAAGGTGCCCCAGAGCGCGATCTGGATCGTGACGATCATCTCGCGGAGATAGGAAGCCCACTCCTTGAAGTCCGGCTTCAGGAAGTCCCGGGCATATTCCGCCATGTTGCCGGCATCCGAAAAGAGATAGGTCCACCGCCCCATTTCGGCCGGTCCCCAGCTGGCGGCAAGCGCACCGACGAAAACGAGCGTGACGAACCAGCCGCGCAGGCTGCCCTGGCCAGGCTTCGTGCCGGTCTGGCCGGCCGTCGAGCGGGCGTTGGTGACACCTGTGGAGGCGATGACGTCGGTCATGGGCGTCGTCCTTGATGGGTCGGGCAGCGAGCGAGAGAAGCGAGAGAGAACCGGAGCGGACGGTGTCGCCCGCTCCGGTCAGGGGCATCAGCCGTTGGAGGCCGTTCCGAGTTCGGCTTCGAACTTCGCCTTCTGCTCGGTCAGCGGCTTGATCTTTTCGGCCTTGGCGTCGGCCGACAGGGAAGCGTCCGTTTCGATCTTGGAGATCGCCTTCGACAGTTCCATCACGCGGATCGGTAGGAGCTGCTTGTCGGTCGAGGCCTTGAAGGGCGCCCATTTCAGGCCGGCCAGAACGTCCTTCTCATGAGCGACGTCGCCGGTGGAGGTCGCGGTGCCGTAGGCCAGGAAGAAGTCGCGCAGCTTGGTCTTCGTCTCTTCCGGCAGGTCCTTGCGCCAGACGATCGGATCGGACGGGATCAGCGGCGAGCGCCAGATCTCGCGGATATTGGCGAAGGCATCCGGCTTGTTCTGCTGGATCAGCGCCATGTTCTCGGTGTTGTTGGCCGCCGCATCGACCTGTTTCATGGCAACCGCCATGGCATTGGTCTCGTGGTTGGCGTTGGTCACCGTCTTGAAGCAATCCTTCGGGTCGATGCCGCGGGCGCCGAACACGAAGGTCATGGGCACGAGATAGCCGGAGGTGGAGTTCGGATCGCCGAGACCGAAGCTCTTGGACTTGTCGCAGGTCAGAAGCTCGTCGATCGTCTGGATCGGCGAGTCCTTGGGAACGATGACGACCGACCAGTAGCCCGGATCGCCGTTCTTGGCGACGCTCTGCACGAAGACTTCGCCATCGGCACGGTCGACCGCTTCCATGGCCGACTTGTTGCCATACCAGGCGACCTGCACCTTGTTGAAGCGCATGCCTTCGATGATGCCGGCATAATCCGAGGCGAAGAAGGGCTTCACGTCGAGACCGGTCTTGGTCTTGAGGTCGGCCAGCAGCGGCTCCCAGGCCGTCTTCAGGTTCTGCTGGGATTCGGTCGAGATGATGCCGAAGTTGATGGTGTCGGCGGCCAGCGCCTGCTGGCCGAGGGCGGCGGCGAGCGAAAGCGCCGCAATGCTCTTGAAGATCGCGTTCATGGTGGTCTCCGGTTGACAGTGATGTCGGATCAGACGGTGGCGAGCGCCGCCTGGCGTTTGGGCTCGACGCCCGTGGGCGTCATGGGGTCGGCCGGGCCGCTCGAGGCAGCATCCGGCAGGACGAGTTCTTCCGATGCCGCTCCGTAGAGTTCGGCGAGGAAATCGTTGGAAAGGGCGGTGGACGGGCCGTCATAGACGATGGCGCCGTCGCGCATGGCGATCGTGCGGCGGCAATAGCGCCGCGCATATTCGACCTGATGGAGCGACACGAGCACGGTGATGCCGTCTTCGCGGGAAATATCGGCCAGCACGTCCATCACCCGGCGGGCCGCCGAGGGATCGAGCGCCGAGATCGGTTCGTCGGCGATCAGGATGCGGGCTTCCTGCACGAGCGTTCGGGCGATGGCGGCGCGCTGCTGCTGGCCGCCCGACAGCGTCGAGGCGCGTTGCGCGGCAACCTGCGGAATGCCGACGCGGGCCAGCGCCGCACGGGCCTTGTCCTTCTCCCGGGCGTTGAACAGGCCGAGCGTGCCCCGCCAGCGGGGTATGCGGCCGAGATGGCCGATGAGCACGTTGGTCAGCACGGACAGCCGTCCGACGAGGTTGAACTGCTGGAAGATCACGGCGACGCGGCCGCGCGCGGCCTCCCGGTTCATGCGTCCGCCGGCCTGCGACACCGCGCCGAGGATCTCGACCCGTCCGCTCTCGCCGTCGCCGATCTCGAGACCGGCGATGTGGCGGATGAGCGTGCTCTTGCCGGAACCGGACGCGCCGATGAGCGCCACCATCTCGCCCTGCTCCAGCATCAGGCTGACGCCGTTCAGCGCCCGCGTCTCGCCATAGCGTTTCGACAGATGGGTCACGGACAGCGCAATGGGGGTAATCCCGGTCATGATATGATCCCGAACAGCAGCGTGAAAGCCGACCTCATGCCGGCTGCACGTCCAAGGACTGTGAGCGGCAAGCGATGATGGTTGCGTGACGGTCGCATGAAACTTTTGCGTCAGACGCTGACATCAGGCGGCGTAGCGTTCGAGAAACGCCGCGCCCGTCAGCGTGCGGAAATCCTCGAGCGCCGCGAACAGTCTGTCGTGCGGCCAGTCCCACCAGGCAAGGCGCTCCATGCCCTCGGCCGTCGCGCGTGCGAAGCGGTCGCGGATCAGCCGGGCCGGCACGCCGCCGACGATCGTGTAGGGTGCCACATCGTGCGACACCACGGCGCCCGCGCCGATGACGGCCCCATTGCCCACCGTCACGCCCGGCAGAACCGTCGCGCCGTGGCCGATCCAGACATCGTGGCCGATGGTGACGCGCCGGGCCCGCCGCGCGGCAAAGAAGTCCGCCTCGTCCGTGGCGCCCTCGAAATAGTCGCCGGCCCTGTAGGTGAAATGGTGCAGGCTGGCGCGGTCCATCGGGTGGTTGGTGGCGTTGAGCCGCACCATGGAGGCGATATTGACGAACTTGCCGACGGTCGCGCACCAGAGGGCGCAGTCTTCCATGACATAGGAGTAGTCGCCGAGCGCGACCTCGCCGAGACGCGACCGCTCGGCGATCTCGACATAGCGGCCAAGCCGGCAGTCGGTGACCCTGGCGGTCTCGTGGATCGCAGGATGATGTTCGGAAAGCTTGGCCATCATGCAGCCTTTCGGGCGGAAAATGCGGAAACGTCGATGGTGCGGGTCGCCACGGCCTCGCGCACCGGCTGATCGTGAAAGATGCCGAGGATTGCCGTGCCGCGCGCGAGCTTCTCGCCGATCATGACGGTCACCACGTCGCGGTTCTCCGCATCGAGCGAGGCTGTGGGTTCATCGAGGAGGAGGACGGGGTGATCGGTGATGAAGCCGCGGGCGATGTTGACGCGCTGCTTCTCGCCGCCCGAGAAGGTGGCGGGTGGAAGCCCGTGCAGCGTTTCCGGCAGGTTCAGCCGGGAGAGCATGTCGCGGGCGCGCGAAACGGCCTCCGCCCGCTCGACGCCGCGCGACACGAGCGGTTCGGCGACGATCTCGACCGCGGAGACGCGGGGCACGGCGCGCAGGAACTGGCTGACATAGCCGATGCCGTTCTCCCGGATGGCCAGAACGAGGCGCGGATCGCCGGCACCGAGATCGCGAACCGCGCCGCTGTCGGGATCCCGCACGAGGACGGAGCCCTGGTCGATGGCGTAGTTGCCATACACCATCCGCAGGATGGACGATTTGCCGACGCCCGAGGGACCGCCGAGAACGACGCATTCGCCGGGGAAGAGATCGAAGCAGACATTGGCCACCACAGGCAGCACGACGCCGTCGCGCAGATGCATGACGAAGGATTTGGCGACGTCGCGCACGCTGAGCAGCGCGCCGTCCGGCATCCTCTGGTGGGTCGGCGGGAGGGAAGAGAGGGGCATCGGCGGACTCCGGCTCGGGCTTCTGGGGCTCAGGATTCGGGAATGGAGGCGACGAGAAGCTGGGTATAGGCATGGCGCGGATCGTCCAGCACCCGGTCCGTCAGCCCGGCCTCGACGATATGCCCGCCCTTCATGACGATCATCCGCTGCGACAGGAGCCGCGCGACGGCGAGATCGTGGGTGACGATGACGACGGCGAGCTGCAGGTCGGTGACGAGCCCGCGCAGGAGATCGAGCACGCGCGCCTGCACGGAAACGTCGAGCCCCCCGGTCGGCTCGTCCATGAAGATCAGCCGGGGATGGGTGACGAGGTTGCGGGCGATCTGCAGGCGCTGGCGCATGCCGCCGGAGAAGGCGATGGGCTGGTCGTCGATCCGCTCGGCGGCGATCTCCACGCGCGACAGCCAGTCGCCGGCCGTGCGGCGGATATCGCCATAATGGCGCTCGCCGACCGCCATCAGCCGCTCGCCGACATTGGCGCCGGCCGAAACGCGCATCCGCAGCCCGTCCGCCGGGTTCTGGTGTACGAAGCCCCAGTCTGTGCGCATCAGAAAGCGGCGTTCGGCTTCCGAGAGGTCGGCCAGATCCGGGAAACGCCCGTCGCGCATCCGGTAGCGGATCTCGCCGGCCGAGCGCTCCAGCCGGCCGGAGATGCAGTTGAGCAGCGTCGTCTTGCCGGAGCCGGATTCGCCCACGATGGCGACGACCTCGCCCGGCCAGACGTCGAAGGAGACGTCGGTGCAGCCGATGAAGGACCCGTAGCGCTTTTCGAGGCCGCGGACGGAGAGAATGGGATCGGTCATTGCGTGGTCTCCTGCGCCTTCGATGCGTGGTCCCCGATCTGCGGCAGGCCGGAACCCGTGTGGCCGTCCGCTTGGCGCGTCTCGCAATGGTCGGTGTCGGAGCAGACGAACATCCGCCCGCCGCGGTCGTCGGTCACCACCTCGTCCATATAGACTCCCGTCGCATTGCAGAGCGCGCAGGGGCGGCTGAAGGTCTGGACGGTAAAGGGGTGGTCCTCGAAATCGAGGCTCGTGACCTGGCTGAACGGCGGCAGCGCATAGATGCGCTTCTCGCGGCCGGCGCCGAACAGCTGCAAGGCGGGGGAACGATCGAGCTTCGGATTGTCGAATTTCGGAATGGGCGAGGGGTCCATGACGTAGCGGCCCTCGACCTTCACCGGATAGGCATAGGTGGTGGCGATATGGCCGTGCTGGGCGATGTCCTCGTAGAGCTTCACATGCACGAGACCGTATTCCTCCAGCCCGTGCATCACCCGCGTCTCGGTCTCGCGCGGCTCGAGAAAGCGCAGCGGCTCGGGGATCGGCACCTGGAAGACGATGGTCTGGTGCGCCCGCAGCGTTTCTTCCGGAATGCGGTGGCGGGTCTGGATGATCGTCGCCTCCGCCGTCTTCGTGGTCGTCGCCACATTGGCCGTCTTGGCGAAGAAGGCGCGGATGGAGACGGCGTTGGTCGTGTCGTCGGCACCCTGGTCGATCACCTTGAGGACGTCGTCCGGCCCGAGAATGGCCGCCGTCACCTGCACGCCGCCCGTGCCCCAGCCATAGGGCATCGGCATCTCGCGGGAGGCGAACGGCACCTGATAGCCGGGAATGGCGATGCCCTTGAGGATCGCGCGGCGGATCATGCGCTTGGTCTGTTCGTCCAGATAGGCAAAGTTATAGGCGGGCAAGGTCATTCCGCGGCCTCCTGTCGGTCCGTCTCGGCGGTCTTTTCCGCCGCGTGCTCCCGCCGCAGCATGCGCAGCAGGTCGAGTTCGGCCTGGAAGTCCACATAATGCGGCAGCTTCAGGTGCTCGACGAAGCCGGTGGCTTCGACATTGTCGCAATGGGAGAGGACGAACTCCTCGTCCTGCGCCGGGGCCACCCGGTTCTCGGCGAACTCGTCCGCGCGCAGCGCCCGATCGACGAGGCTCATCGACATGGCCTTGCGCTCCGACTGCCCGAAGACGAGACCGTAGCCGCGGGTGAAGCGCGGACCATCCTGCCCGCCGCCCTTGAACTGCGACACCATCTGGCACTCTGTGACACGGATCGCGCCGATATTGACGGCAAAGCCGAGTTCAGGCAGGTCGATCTCCAGATCGACGAGACCGATGCGCACTTCGCCGACGAAGGGATGCGTGCGGCCGTAGCCGCGCTGGGTCGAATACCCGAGCGACAGCAGAAAGCCTTCGTCGCCGCGCGCCAGCGCCTGCAGCCGCAGGTCACGGCCCGCGGGAAAGCCGGTCGGGTCGCGGGTGAGGTCGCCGGGCTCGGCGTCGGACGCGATATCCGGCTCGATCAGGCCTTCGCCGTTGAGGATATCCGTCACGCGGGGGTAGGCCGCGTCTTCGGCAACCGCCCGCCGCGCGCCGGGCTCGACGGGGTGGTCGCCGGCCATGTCGGGGTCGATCAGGCGGTGGGTGTAGTCGAAGGTCGGCCCGAGCAGCTGTCCGCCGGGAATGTCCTTGTAGGTGGCCGACACGCGCCGCTCGATCCGCATCGTCGCCGTCTCCACCGGCCGCGTGGCGCCGAAGCGCGGCAGCGTCGTACGATAGGCGCGGATGAGAAAGATCGCCTCGATCATGTCGCCGCGCGACTGGCGCACGGCCATGGCGGCAAGCTCGGGATCGTAGAGCGATCCCTCGGCCATGACCCGGTCCACGGCAAGCGAGAGCTGTCCGGCGATCTGCTCGAGCGAGAGAGCGGGAACCGACCGGTCCCCCCGGCGGCGGTCGGCGAGCAGCCGGTGCGCCTTCTCGATGGCGGCTTCCCCGCCCTTGACGGCGACATACATGGCTCAGGCCTCCTGAATGCGTGTGGTGCGCGGCAGCGCCAGCGCTGCGTCGCCCGAGACGAGGACGAGATCGAAGCCGAGCGGAAAGCCCGCGCGGTTGGCGGCCATGACATCGGCAAAACCTGCCGGCAGACCCTGCGGTGCGATATCGGTCGTGGTCTCGATGCCCGGGCCGGTAAGGGTGAGGGGCCGCCCGCCATGAAGCGCTGCGACAGGGAGGAGCAGTGTTGCCGAGCGATCCGGATAGTCCGCCGTGCCGACCGCGAACCGGTTCCAGCCGTCGCAATCGCTGTCATCGGCGAGAAGGACGAAGCGCGCCGATGGCGCATCCGCGGTTGCCGCAGCACCGGTGTGAAAGCCGACCCAGGCCTTCGCCTCCGGCATGTCTGCCTCGAAGAAGACGGGCGTGTCCGCATCGGCAAGCGCCAGAAGGATCGCGCCGGCCGCAGGCGCCATCGGCGCCGGAGGTGAGGCAAGGCCGGAGAGATCGGCGATGCTTCCCGGTCGGGCGAAGGCATCCATCAGCGCGCGGAAGGCGCGCTGCGATCCGAAGACGGGCTCGGCGAAACCGCCATCGACCATGGTGAGGCTCATCGGTCTTCTCCCCGGACCAGTGTGAAGAAATCGACACGCGTCGCTTCCGTTTCTTCCGCGCGCTGGCGACGCTCCTCGGCGTCGAGCGCCAGCGCCGGTGCGACGACATCCGTCTCGATCACGGCCTGCCAGGCGGCGAGCTGTCCGAGGGCATCGAGATGCGCGACCATGCGGGCTTTTTCGGTGTCGCGGCCGAGAACGATCGCATGGCCGACCTCGCCGCTGTCGAGCTTCACCGTCGCCCGTGTCACGCTTGCCTCGCCGAGATTGAACGGGGCCCCGCCGCCGCCGATCCGTCCGCGCACCATCACGGCGCCGATCTCCGGGCCGCGGACGGGAATGGCAGCCGGTGCGGTCTTCGCGATCGCGCCGTAGCGTTCTCCCAGAAGATCGGCCGGCATCGAGGCCATGGCGTCGAGCGCGCGCTTGCGGCCCTGTGTCTCATCGTGTCTGGTCATCCCGGATCCTATTTGTCTATTTGTGTAGACAACCAATCTTGATCTGATTTATAACCTTGAGATCATGACGCCGCTATGACACGCGCAGGAGATTGCCTTTGGACGGACAGGATGACGGCATCTCACGCTGGCGGCGGGTCGCCGACGGCATCCGCGCGTCGATCCTGGAAGAAGGCGTGACCGACCGCCTGCCGCCGGAAACGGATCTGGCCGCCGACTACGGCGTCAACCGCCACACGGTGCGCCGCGCCATCGCGGCGCTCGCAGCGGAGGGAATCGTCCGGGCGGAGCGGGGGCGTGGCACCTTCGTCAATCCGGTCGCGCCGCGCATTTCCTATCCGATCGGCGCGCGGGCGCGGTTTTCCGAAAACATGATGCGCCAGTCGCTGGAGCCCTCGGGCCGGCTCGTGGGCTCGCAGAAGGTGGCGGCCGACAGGGCCATGGCACGGCTGCTCGGTCTTGCGCCGGGCGCGCCCCTTCACCGGCTCGATCATATGGCGGTGGTGGACGGCGTGCCTTTGTCCCGCTCCACCTCGCATTTCTCGGCCGAACGTTTCCCCGGCATCATCGCGGCCTATGCGCAGGAGGGCTCGATCACCCAGGCGCTGCGCCGCTGCGGACTTGCCGACTATCGCCGGCGCGAGACGCGGCTGACGGCCGAACGCGTCTCCTCGGGCGACGCCGATGCGCTTTCCTGCGCGGGCGATGCGATCGTGCTGGTCACCCATGCCGTGGATGTCGATCTCGAGGACCGGCCGGTGCAGGCGATCCGCACGCGCTTCCTCGCCGACCGCATGGAACTGGTCTTCGTCGCTCCGGAAAACGTCTGAGCCAGCAACCGCCGTCTATCTCCCGGCCTTCGGCCGGTCCACCGGCGCGACCATCAGGTTGATGCCTTTGGAGCGCATGCGCTCCAGATGCTCCGGCGCGATGTTGTCGTCCACGATGACGAGGTCGAATTCGGTGAGCGCGGCGAAGGAATAGAGCGCCCGGCGCTCGAATTTCGTGTGATCCGCCAGAAGGATGCGCATGGCGGCGCTGTCGAACATGGCCCGCTT
The DNA here is from genome assembly GCF_021168455.1 of Rhizobium quercicola. Taxonomy (NCBI): domain Bacteria; kingdom Pseudomonadati; phylum Pseudomonadota; class Alphaproteobacteria; order Hyphomicrobiales; family Rhizobiaceae; genus Rhizobium; species Rhizobium quercicola. Next base: position 63,045 of record NZ_JAJOZR010000008.1, on the reverse strand, counting down.
GGTCTCCACCATTTCCGGCGACTGGTGAAAGGCGACGTCGTCGAGAATGGCCGACATCGACATGAACACGGTATCGGCCCGCAGCTTCTCGATCTCGCGGATGGTCATGCGCCCCATGAAGGCGTTGCACCAGTTGTAGAACTGCCCGCCCAGCCCGAGCAGCGTCACGTCCGGCACGGCCTTCAGGTCGTTCATGAGGTTCAGCGAATTGGTGATGACCGTCAGCGGCACCTTTTCCGGCAGGTGGTGGGCCATCTGCAGCACGGTGGTGCTGTCGTCGAAAAAGATCGCCTGTCCCGGCTCGATGAAGGTCATCGCCGCCTGGGCGATCGCGGCCTTCTCCCGGGCCTGACGGCTCGAGCGGTAGACGTCGCTGGATTCGATGAGGCTCGTCGGGGCGGCCGTCACGATGCCGCGGGTCTTGCGGAAGAGGCCGCGGCTGACGAGTTCGTCGACGTCGCGGTGGGCGGTCATCAGGCTGATGCCGAAGCGGTCGGTCAGATCCTCGATCCGCATCGACCCCTCGGCCATCACGGCCTCGGCGATCAGCTGGCGGCGCACGATCTGGCGGGCATGGCGGCTGTCGCTCGGAAGCTCGGACATGAACTGACCGACGGTTGTCTTGTTCGTCATCCGGTTGCCCCTCTGTTCGCTCTGCATGCGTCCTAGCGCATAAAACCTCTAACTGAAAACCCGTTCGAAAGGATGCGGCCGCGGGACGCCGCGACGATGGGGGACTGCCGGTGGAAGGAGGGTGCCGCGGGCGGCACCCTCCCTGGTATCGAAGGCTTACTTGTCGAGGACGAAGGGGGCCGAGTACTTGTCGACATTGTCCTTGGTGATGAGCAGGCAATCGAACAGCTGCTTTTCGGACTTGGCGCCGGTCGCGCCCGTCTTGATGAAGCTGTCGGCCTGCTTCACGGCTTCTTCCGAGAAGACGGCGACCGGCTGGAGCACGGTGTACTGCAGTTCGCCGGCCTTGATGGCAGCGACCGCATCCGGCGAACCGTCGAAGCCGCCGACCTTGACGTTGGCGATCTTGCCGGCTTCCTTGAGCGCGGCGATGGCACCGAGCGCCATTTCGTCATTGCCCGAGATCACGCCGTTGATGTCCGGATTGGCCTGCAGCATGGACTGCATCTTGTCGTGGCCCTTGGTGCGGTCCCAGTCGGCCACTTCGGAGGCGGCCTTTTCGAGGTCCGGATACTGCGTCAGCACGGTCTCGTAGCCGTTGGAGCGGGTCGCGGCATTGTTGTCGGAGGGCGCGCCGAAAAGCTCGACATACTTGCCCTTGTCGCCGACGGCTTCCACCCACTGCGTGGCACCGAGCGCGGCACCCTGCGCGTTGTTGGACACGAGCTGCGCCTTGGCGAGACCTTCCTGGTTGATCTCGGCATTGACGAGAATGACCGGGATGCCGGCGGCAACGGCCTTCTTCACCGCACCGACGGAGCCGTCGGCATTGGCCGGATCGAGGATGATCGCGACGGACTTGTTGGTGATCGCGGTGTCGATCAGGTTGCTCTCGGTATTGGTGTCGCCCTTGTGCGCGCCGACGGTGGCGGTATAGCCGAGCTTTTCGGCGGCGGCCTTGGCCACATTGCCTTCGGTCAGCCAGTAGGGGTTCGACGGATCGTTGACGATCACCGTCATCAGGCCGTCGGCATAGGCGGTGCTGGCAAACATGGTGGCGGCAGCGGCGGCGGCCATCAGCAGGCGGGTTGCTTGTCTCATCATGGTCTCTCTCCCGGTTTGAAATGCGGTTTCGGTGTGCCGGTCACCCGGCGGTGCTTGTCCGAGACCGGCGCTGCCTCTCCTGAAGGCAGGGGCCGGTGATGCGGAGAAGGTCGTGTGTCGGTCGCCGCCTACTTCGGGCGGCGGCCGTACTGGATGCTGTTGAGCAGGACGGCGAGCACGATGACCGCGCCGGTAAAGACCGTCTGCCAGTAGGAGGACACGCCGATGATGACGAGACCGTCCGACAGGAAGCCGATGACGAAGGCGCCGAGCATGGTGCCGCCGATCGTGCCGCGGCCGCCGGTGAGCGCCGCGCCGCCGATGACGACGGCCGCGATCGCCGTCAGCTCGTAGGTCGTCCCGGCCGTGGGGCCGGCGGAGGTCAGCTGCGACGAGAGCACGAGGCCGGCAATGGCCGCGCAGACGCCGGACAGCACGTAGACGATGATCTTGACCCGCTTGACCGGCACGCCGGACAGCTCGGCCGCCCGCTCGTTGCCGCCGGACGCGTAGAGCCAGCGGCCGAAGGCCGAGCGGCTGAGCATGACGAAGCAGAGGATGGCGAGGAGCGCGAGCACGAGCACGCCGATCGGCACGCCGAACAGCCGGTTGAAGCCCAGCCAGTCGAAGCCGGTATTGCCGAGCTCCGGCCGTCCGCCGAGATTGTTGAAGGTCAGGCCGTTGGTCATCAGCAGCGCCACGCCGCGCGCCACATAGAGCACGCCGAGCGTCGCCACGAAGGCAGGCACCCGGAGATAGGCGATCAGCACGCCGTTGATGGCGCCGACGAAGGCGCCGAGCGCGCAGGTGAGGATGACCACGACCCAGACCGGCGGGTAGACCACGACGCCGAGATGGCTGAGCGTGACGCCCTGCATGAGGTAGCCGGCAACCACGCCCGAGAGGCCGAGCGTCGAGCCGACCGAGAGGTCGATGCCGCCATTGAGGATGACGAGCAGCATGCCGATGGCCAGCAGCCCGAAGATCGCGACATGCGACGCCATGATCAGGAAATTGGCGACCGAGAAATAATAGGGCGACAGGAAGGAGAACACGACGATGATGGCGATGAGCGCGAAGAAGGCGCGGCCTTCCAGGAGAAGATGGCCGATGTTCATCGTCTTCTTCGGGGTCGGTCTTGCGGTCGCTGGCGAGTGGGTTGCCGACATGATCAGTGTGTCCTCGTTTCGGGCGCGTGCCCATCCGATCCATGGCCGCCGGCTTTCTCGCCGGATGCTGCCATGATGCTTTCCTTGGTGACGTCGGAGCCGAACTCGGCGGAGATCCGCCCGCGGCGCATGACGACGATGCGGTGCGCGATGCTGAGGCATTCGCCCACTTCCGACGTGGAGTAGATGACGGCGAGGCCCTGGCGGGCCCGCTCGGCCAGCAGCTTGAACACTTCGGACTTCGCGCCGATATCGATGCCGCGGCTCGGCTCGTCGAGCAGCATGACTTCGGGATTGGTCGCCAGCATCTTGCCGATGACGACCTTCTGCTGGTTGCCGCCCGACAGCGAGCCGATCGGCGCCGCGCCGCCAGCCGTCTTGATGTGAACCTTGGCGATGGCGTCGGTCACGAGGCCGGCCTCGCTGCGGCGCGACGTGAAGATGCCCCGGGTGAAGGCGCCGATACTGGCCAGCGACAGGTTGCTGCCGACCGTCATCGTCTGCACCAGCCCGTCGCGCTGCCGGTCTTCCGGCACAAGGACGAGCCCGTTGTCTATGCGCTGGGCGATGGAGAGCGACGAGACGTCCTGCCCGTGCAGCATGACGCGACCGGACGACGGCTGCAGACGGCCGGCGACGCATTCCAGAAGCTCGGTGCGCCCGGCCCCCATCAGCCCGTAGATGCAGACGACCTCGCCGGCGCGGACATCGAGCGAAAGAGTATCGACCACCGAATAACCGGCGCCCGAGGCATCCGGCACCGACAGGTTCTCGATCGACAGGGCGACCGGCCCGAAGGCATAGCCCGTCGGCGGTGCGCCGAGGTCGAAATTCTCGCCGACCATGTTGCGAACAATCCATTCGAGATCGATATCCGCGCGCGGCGCATAGGCCGTCATCGTCCCGTCGCGCAGCACCACGGCGTGATGGGTGATCTGCAGCGCTTCCTCGAGATGATGCGAGATATAGACGATCGACACGCCGCGCGCCGTGAGGTCGCGGATCACCTTGAACAGCACCTCGACTTCGGAGGCGCTCAGCGCCGATGTCGGCTCGTCCATGATGAGGATGCGGGAATTGACCGAGAGCGCACGGGCGATTTCCACGATCTGCTGCTGCCCGAGGCGCAGCGCCTCGACGGGCGTCAGCGGGTCGATGTCTTCCTCCAGCTCCTCCATCAGCAGCCGCGTCTGCCGTTCTTCCTCGGCATAGTTCACACCGGTCGGGCCCATGATCTCGCGGCCCATGAAGATGTTGTCGCGGACGTTCATGTTCAGCGCCAGCGACAGTTCCTGGTGGATGATCGAGACGCCGCTGTCGCGGGCATGAGACGAGGAGGCGAAGCTGACGGGCTGGCCGTCGAGCACGATCTCGCCGGAGGTCGGCTGCACCACGCCCGAGAGGATCTTCATCAATGTCGATTTGCCGGCGCCGTTCTCGCCGAAGAGCGTGGTGACCTGGCCGCGGCGGATCTCGAAATTCACGCCTTTCAGCGCATGGATGCTGCCATAGGACTTGGCGATATTGCGCGCTTCCATGACGACCGTGCCGTGGCCCTCGGACATCGTGCGGGCTGTGCTGTCGGCGACGGCGCTCATTTCACGGTCACCGTCACGGGCGTCACCAGCCAGTTCTTGGGGTTGATCAGCTTGAAGACGCCGGTGATCTCGACCGTCTTGCCGTCGAGCGCTGCCGGGTCGATGCTCCCGAGCGTCTCTTTCTTCATGGCATTGTTCAGCGCAGAGCCGGCGTTCTGGTATTCGATCTGGTTGGTGAACTGGCCGAATTCGATCTCGCCCGTCGCGTCGCGCAGGTCCGTGCCGTTGATGGCCGGTCCCGTTTGCACCCGCACCACGGTGCCCTCGGGCAGGCCGGGCACGGCGATCGTGTTGGTGCTCGACTTCCGCTCCCCGACCGTGCCGGTGAATTTGACCGGAATGACCGGGCCGGTGCTGGTGGCAATGCCGTATTTCGTGCCCGCCGCCGCCTTGTCGGTCGCGATGGCGCTGCCGAGTTCGGCCGCATCGACGGCGCGGCTGACCACGCTCTCGCGCACCTTGGGAAAATTCTCGGTCCCGAAGGCCTCGGGCGAGAACACGTCGGCGCGCACGTCGTGCTCCGAGCCGATCCGCACCACTCTCGTGTCGTAGGCCATGGCGCCGACGAGGATGACGGCGAGCGCGGCCGCGATCACGCGTCCACGGGTCAGGAGAGGGGTGTTCAGCGATTTCGTGTCGGCAACGGTGCTCATGACGAAAGCCTCAAATCTGGAAAACCTCTCGAAAGAGGCAGAGGGGTCGAAGGCGCTGCAGCGTCCCGCGACGAACGATCGGTCGGGTCGGGTGTCAGCGCTGGCAGGGGAGGGTGGGACTGCGCGTGCCGGAGGTCGATGCCTGCCGCGGGAACAGGGCCGGGCGGCGGAACGGGGTCGCAGTGCTGATCATGACGTCTCCTCCTTCACGCATCCGCCGACGATCTCCTCCCGTCGGCCTTCATGCTGGTTGATAAGAGATGGTAGCTCTGTGTTATCAACGAGGCGAACAATGATAGAAAAAATTTGAGGTGTCAACGGTCGCGACGTTTGGAAACGCCTGTTTGTAAGTGGGGGATTTTCGGATCGGGAACGATGGATGAGCTCGGATATCGAGGATGCGCACGACCCGGTTCACGCCGGGTGGGGAGAACCTATCGGGAGTACAGAAAGCATTCGATCCGTCGAGAGAGCCAGTTATAAGATTGAAAAACATGACAAATGTACTGGAAATAAGACGTCTCGGGCGATTGCCGGCCCCGGCCGATCTGCCACGTGCCCGTGGGGGGCCGGCGGAGATGGCAAACCTGCAGGGCTGGCTGGGATCGCCTGCTGTCGATCTTGACACATCTTGACGGTTGTGAAAAAAAGTGTCAACGCAGAAAGATATTTCGATAACGATGTTATGTTTGTGAGATATCGATCGTTCCGGTGGGCTGGACGTTTCACGGGGTCTGCTTTCCGGTCGCCGCTCGGAGGAGCCGGCGGCGGGCACCCTTCGGAGGAAGGGTTCGCGAGAATGGGAGGAGTTTCGATGATGCCATGTGCAGGAGCGCCGCTGCGACCCGTCCTGGTGCGCTGGAGCCGGCATCATGCGTGATGGCCGGGATATCATCATCGGCATCGACGCGGGAACGTCGGTCATCAAAGCCGTCGCCTTCGATCTCGGCGGTCGGCAGCTCGGCTGCGCCTCGGTGCGCAACATCTATGTAACCGGTGACGATGGTTCGGCCACCCAGTCCCTGACGCAGACCTGGGCGGATTGCGTGTCCGCTTTGAAGGGTCTTTCCGAAAAGATCGAGGGGCTTGCCGCGCGAACGGCGGCGCTGGCCGTCACCGCGCAGGGTGACGGAACCTGGCTCGTCGGGGCGGACAACCGTCCCGTCGGCGATGCCTGGCTGTGGCTCGATGCCCGCGCCGCGCCCACCGTACGGCGTCTTGCCGGCCAAAGCGCGGACCGCGCGCGGTTCGAGGCGACGGGCACCGGGCTCAATACCTGCCAGCAGGGCGCCCAGATGGCGCATATGGATCGGCACCGGCCCGAGCTTCTGGACAATGCCGATGTCGCCCTGCATTGCAAGGACTGGCTCTACCTCAACCTCACCGGCATCCGCGCCACCGACCCGTCGGAGGCAAGCTTCACCTTCGGCAATTTCCGCACGCGGCGCTATGACGACGTGGCCATCGACAGTCTCGGCCTGACGCATCGCCGCACGCTCCTGCCCGATATCATCGACGGCACGCAGGTGATGCATCCGCTCTCCGCCGACGCGGCGCGGGCGACCGGATTGCTCGCGGGAACGCCGGTGTCGCTCGGCTATGTCGATATGGTCATGACCGCGCTCGGTGCCGGCGTGCGCACGCACGCGACGAATGCCGCCTGCTCCACCGTCGGCTCCACCGGCGTCCACATGCGCGCCAAGCCCGTGGACGCGGTGCACCTCAATGCCGAGGGCACCGGCTACGTCATCGCGCTGCCGGTGCCCGGTATCGTCACCCAGGTTCAGACCAACATGGGGGCCACGCTCAACATCGACTGGATCCTGCGCCTGGCCGCCGATCTGATGGCGGATGCGGGCCGGCAGGTCGCCTTCTCGGATCTCGTCGGGCGGATCGAGCACTGGCTGGAAACGACGCGGCCCGGTGCGCTGCTCTATCACCCGTATATTTCCGAAGCCGGCGAGCGCGGGCCCTTCGTCAATGCCGATGCCCGCGCCGGCTTCATCGGCCTGTCCACCCGTCATGGCTTTCCCGACATGCTGCGTGCCGTGGTCGAGGGTCTGGGCATGGCGACGCGCGATTGCTACGCGGCGATGGGCGCCATGCCGAGCGAGCTGCGGCTGACCGGCGGTGCCGCGCGCTCGCGCGCCCTGCGCGGCGTCCTCGCCGCCTCGGTCGATGCCCCGGTTCGCATTTCCGACCGCGAGGAGGCCGGTGCCGCCGGTGCCGCGATGATGGCGGCCGTGGCACTGGGCGTCTACCCCACGATGGATAGCTGCATCGACGAATGGGTCAGCCCGCTTCTCGGGCAGGCCGAAGCCCCCGATCCCGATCTCGCCCGCCAATACGACCGCCTGTACCCGGCCTATGTCGAGGCCCGCCAGTCGCTCGCGCCCGTCTGGGAAACGCTCGGCCGCGAGCGCGCGCCGGCAACCCACGATAAGGCGATCCACGATGAGGATGAGGCGAAGACCGCCCCCGATCCTGCCGACATGACGAGGCGCGACGGCGCAAGCCCGTCGTCCCGCATTCCACCTTTGAGGAGCCTGACATGACAGAAGCAAAGACGGTCGATCTCTTCGTGATCGGCGGCGGCATCAACGGCGCCGGCATCGCGCGCGATGCCGCAGGCCGCGGCCTTTCGGTCGTTCTCTGCGAAAAGGGCGATCTGGCCGAAGGCACCTCGTCGCGCTCCGGCAAGCTCGTGCATGGCGGCCTGCGCTATCTCGAATATTATGAGTTCCGCCTGGTGCGCGAGGCGCTGATCGAGCGCGAGGTTCTGTTGAATTCGGCAAGCCACATCATCTGGCCCATGCGCTTTGTGCTGCCCCACAGCCCGGACGATCGTCCCGCCTGGCTCGTCCGGCTCGGCCTCTTTCTGTACGACCATCTCGGCGGCCGCAAGCGCCTGCCCGGCACGCGCACGCTGGATCTCCACAAGGATCCGGAAGGCGCGCCCATCCTCGACAAATACACCAAGGGGTTCGAGTATTCCGACTGTTGGGTGGACGATGCGCGCCTCGTCGTGCTGAACGCGCTCGACGCCCGGGAGCGCGGCGCGACGGTGCTGACGCGCACCGCCTGCATCAGCGCGCGCCGCGAAGACGGCGGCTGGCGGGTGGAGACGCGCAACGAGCGCACCGGCGAAATCTCGTCGGTCCGCGCGAAGGTTCTCGTCAATGCCGGCGGCCCCTGGGTCAACGACATCGTCGGCCGGGTCGCCGGCTCCAACAGCAGCCGCAATGTCCGCCTCGTCAAGGGCAGCCACATCATCGTGCCGAAGTTCTGGGAGGGGAGCCAAGCCTATCTGGTGCAGAACCACGACAAGCGGGTGATCTTCATCAACCCCTACGAGGGCGACAAGGCACTGATCGGCACCACCGACATCCCCTATGAAGGCCGTCCGGAAGAGGTGCAGGCCGAGGAGAAGGAAATCGACTACCTGCTCGCGGCCGTGAACCGCTACTTCAAGGAAAAGCTGCGCCGCAGCGACGTGCTGCACAGCTTCTCCGGCGTTCGCCCGCTCTTCGACGACGGCAAGGGCAACCCCTCCGCCGTCACGCGCGACTATGTCTTCGACCTCGACGAGACCGGCGGCGCGCCGATGCTCAATATCTACGGCGGCAAGATCACCACCTTCCGCAAGCTTTCCGAGCACGCCATCCAGAAGATCGCCGGTTTCTTCCCGAACATGAAGGGCGACTGGACGCGGGACGCGACGCTGCCTGGCGGCGAGATCCCCAATGCTGACTATGTGCAGTTCGCAGACCGCATGCGCAGCGACTATCCCTGGATGCCGCGCGCCCTGGTCAACCATTACGGCCGCCTCTACGGCGCCCGGGTCAACCGCATCGTCAAGGGCGCGACGTCGCTCGACGGGCTCGGTCGGCATTTCGGGGGACAGCTCTACGAGGCCGAGGTGCGCTACCTCATCGCCAACGAATGGGCGGAGACGGCCGAGGATGTGCTCGTCCGCCGCACCAAGCAGAACCTGCACCTGACGGAGGCCGAGCGGGCCGCGTTCACGGAATGGTTCTTCGCCCATGTCGCGCTGGCCGCGTGAGGAGACGACCATGACGCTGACCCTCTCGCTCAACACCAATCCGTTGGTCAACCGCTTCGCCACGCCGGACGACCTGATCGATACCGTCGCGCACGCCTTGAAGATCCGCGATCTCCAGCTCACGCACGAGTTCATCAATCCGAGCTGGCCCGCACCCGTCATCCGCCGCCTGACGCGGGAGATGCAGGCGGCGCTCGCCCGCACCGGCGTGCGCGTCACCTCCGGCATGACGGGCCCCTATGGCCGCCTCAACCATTTCGGCCACCCCGACCGCGACGTGCGGCGCTATTACGTCGACTGGTTCAAGACCTTTGCGGATATCACCGCCGACCTCGGCGGCGTGTCCGTCGGCACCCAGTTCGCCATCTTCACCTACAAGGATTTCGACGATCCCGCACGGCGCGAGGACCTCGTCAAGATTGCCATCGACTGCTGGGCCGAGGTGGCCGAGCATGGCAAGGCGGCGGGGCTCGCCTACATTTTCTGGGAGCCGATGAGCGTCGGGCGCGAATTCGGCGAGACGATCGCGGAGTCCATTCGCCTGCAGGACCGGCTGACGGCGGCCGACATGGCCATTCCCATGTGGATGATGGCCGATATCGACCATGGCGACGTCACCTCGCCCAATCCGGACGATATCGACCCCTATGCCTGGGCGCGGGCGGTGCCGAAGCTGTCGCCGATCATCCACATCAAGCAGAGCCTGATGGACAAGGGCGGCCACCGCCCGTTTACCGCCGAATTCAACGCCCGCGGCCGGGTGCATCCCGAGCCGCTGCTGACGGCGCTGGCAGAGGGGGGCGCCGAGGACAACGAGATCTGCCTCGAGCTGTCCTTCAAGGAACGCGATCCGAACGACCGTCAGGTGATCGAGCAGATCGCCGAAAGCGTCGCCTTCTGGGCGCCGCATATCGACACGGGCGCTGCCGACCTCAACATCTGAGGCGGCAGGTAGCGTCCGGCGAACCGCCGAAAAAAGGTGCCAGCATGCGGCGCGGGGTGTATGGCGAAGGGGAGGGCGAAACGGATCGGTCTGCGGCAGGACGCCGGCAGCGAGAGGCCCGGACAGAACGCGGGGCAGGACGTGTGGCAGAACGCATGACAGGAACCCGACGTCCCATCGATCCCGACGAATCGCTCGCGACCCGCGCCGCCTGGCTGCACTATGTCGGCGGCATGACCCAGGCGGCTGTCGCCAAGATGCTCGGCCTGCCCTCCGTCAAGACCCACCGCATGATCGCCCGCGCCGTGGCGGATGGCATGGTCAAGGTCACCATCGACGGCGACATCGTGGAATGCGTCGATCTGGAGGTCCGCCTCGCCGAACGCTATGGCCTCGACTATTGCGAGGTCGCGCCGGACATGCGCGAGGAGGGCCTGCCCTTGCGCGCGCTCGCCTCTGCCGGCGCCGCCTATCTGCGGCGGGAGATCGAGCGCGGCGACCACGGGATGATCGGCCTCGGCCATGGCCGTACGCTGGCGGCCGCCGTGCGCCACATGCCGCGTCTGGCCGGAAGCACGGTGTCCTTCGTGTCGCTTCTCGGCGGCGTTACCCGCAACTATGCGATCAACCCGCATGACGTGATGCACCAGATCGCGGAGAAGACGGGCGCGACGGCCTATGTCATGCCCGTTCCCTTCTTCGCCAACACGGCGGAGGATCGCGAGGTGCTTCTTTCCCAGCGCGGTGTCGGCGAGGTCTTCGCGCTGGCCGAAGGCGCCGACCTCAAGGTCGTCGGCATCGGCACAGTGGAGCCCGCGGCCCAGCTCGTCGCCTCCGGCATGATCGAGCCGCGCGAGATCCGCGAGATCTCCGGCAACGGTGCCGTCGGCGAGCTTCTCGGCCATTTCTTCGATGCCCGCGGCCGCCTGCTCGAGACCATGCTCACGGCCCGCACGCTGTCGGTCTCCTTCCACTCCGCAAAGGCCGATCGCATCGTCGCCATCGCCGGTGGACCGGGCAAGGTGGAGGCCATTCGCGCCGTGCTCACCAGCCGCCGCCTGTCCGGCCTCATCACCGACGAGCGCACCGCGCAGGCCCTGCTCGACACGGCGTGACGCCGATCCGTCGGCACGTGAGGATCTGGTGGAAAAGCCGTGCATCATAAATGCGTGGCCGACGCTTTCCATTCGACGGGACGACCACATGTATCTGTCACACGGGGCCGCACGGCACGCCCGTGACGCTGCTGCGCGAGGGACCATGGCCAGACCGACGGTGAACAAGTTCCTGCTGCAGGCGCGCAACGAGGTGCGCCAGAGCGCGGGCATGATCATCGTCGCCATGCTCTTCGTCGCCTTCGCCTCCATCGGCGCCTCGGTCCTGCTGTCCCAGCGCGAGCGCGAGGCGCAGGAGGCCATCGCCCACACGATCGGCAACGAGCGGCGGATCTCGACCCTGCAATCGCTGCTGCAGGATGCCGAGATCGGCCAGCGCGGCTACCTCATCACGCAGGACCGGGCCTATCTGGAGCCCTACGAGGCCTCGATCGCCGACATCGACCGCATGATGGAGGAGCTTGCCGCGGGACTTTCCGACAACACGCGTCAGGATGCCAACGTCGCCGTGCTGCGCTCGCTGATCGTCCAGAAGCTGTCGGAGCTGCGCCAGAGTATCGACCGTCAGCGCGAGGGGGATACGGCAGGGGCGCTCGCCATCATGAAGACCGGCCAGGGCAAGATGCTGATGGACGGCGTGCGCAATGCGCTGAAGACCATGCGGGCGGAGGAGAGCAACCAGCGCATGGCACGCGTGGCCGAAGCGCGCCAGGCCGGCGCGCGTATGGAAATGGTGGTGTTCGCGCTGGCGCTGCTCACCGCCGTCTTCGCGCTCGTGGCGGTCCGCGCCACCGCGCGCCGCGCCCGCTCCGCCGAGCTGACGCGCGACGAACTGCTTTCGCGTCTCGACCGTCGTCTGCTCGCCATCATGGCGGCCGATGTCGTCGGCTATTCCCGCCTGATGGAGGGCGACGAGACGAAGACGCTCGCCCGCCTCAAGTTCGTGCGCGACCGGATCGATCCGATCATCGAGAACCACAGCGGCACGATCGTCACCACCGCGGGCGACAGCGTTCTCGCCGCCTTTGCAAGCGCCCTCTCCGCCATCGATTGCGCGATCGAGATCCAGCAGGCGATGGCGGAGGTGAATGCCCGGCTCGAGGACGACGCCCGGCTGATGTTCCGGATCGGCATCAATGTCGGCGATGTCGTGGTGCAGGACGGCGATGTCTTCGGCGATACGGTCAATGTGGCGGCACGGCTGGAGGCGCTGGCCGAGCCGGGCGCGATCTGCATCTCCCGCACGGTGCGCGACCATGTCCGCAAGCAGCGCCCTCTGACCTTCGACGATCTCGGCTTCCAGCATGTCAAGAACATCGCCCAGCCGATCAGCGCCTTTCGCGTGCGGGCTCAGGCCGTGTAGAAGGCCGGTCCAGACAACCCGCTTCCCCGCCGTCTCTCAAGCGTCAACACAGCCGGAAAACCCATGCCGACGTTCCTCTCCCCCGTCATGCTCACCTGGGGCATCTCAGCCCTTGCCGTCGCCGGCGTCATCACCCGGCCATTCCGCCTGCCGGAGGCCGTGTGGGCCGTGGCGGGCGCTGCGGTCATCGCAGCGCTCGGCCTCATGCCGCTGTCGGCGGTGTGGACCGGCATAGCCCGCGGCACGGACGTCTATCTCTTCCTGATCGGCATGATGCTGTTGTCGGAACTGGCGCGCAAGGAAGGCCTGTTCGACTGGCTCGCCGCCATCGCGACGCGGCACGCGAAGGGATCGCCGAAACGGTTGTTCTTCCTGATCTATGCGGTCGGCGTGCTCGTCACCGTGTTCCTCTCCAACGATGCCACGGCCGTGGTGCTGACGCCGGCCGTCTATGCCGCCACACGGGCGGCAAAGGTTGCAAATCCGCTGCCGTATCTGCTGATCTGCGCCTTTATCGCCAATGCCGCGAGCTTCGTGCTGCCGATCTCCAATCCCGCCAACCTCGTGATCTTCGGCGGCGGCGAGATGCCCCCGCTCGGGGAGTGGCTGCGCACCTTCACGCTGCCGTCGATCGTCGCCATCCTCGTCACCTATGCGGCCCTCGCCTTCACCCAGCGCCGCACCCTCGCCGGGGAAACGGTCGCCGCCGACGTGCCGACGCCCAGCCTCTCGCCCGCCGCGCGCGTCGCCGGCATCGGCCTTGCCCTGACGGCCATCGGCCTCGTCATCGTCTCCGCGCTCGATCTCGACCTCGGCCTGCCCACCTTCGTGGCCGGCATCGCCACGACGCTGCTGATCGTCGTAGTTAATCGCGAGCCGCCCGTGGAGGTCGTCAAGGGCATCTCCTGGAGCGTCCTCCCGCTGGTCGCGGGCCTCTTCGTCATCGTGGAGGCGCTGAGCGGCACCGGGCTCGTCGGCATGCTCGGCGATGTCCTTGCCCGCAACGCGGCGACATCGCCCGCCTGGACGGCCGGGGTCGCCGGCGTCGGTGTCGGCTTTGCGGCCAACCTCGTCAACAACCTGCCGGCCGGGCTCTTTGCCGGCAGCGCCGTACAGGCCGCAGGCGCGCCGAGCCTCGTTGCGGCCGCCATCCTCATCGGCGTCGATCTCGGCCCCAACCTCTCCGTCACCGGCTCGCTCGCCACCATCCTCTGGCTGACGGCCCTGCGGCGCGAGGGCATCGAGGTCGGGACATGGGCATTCCTGAAGCTCGGGGTCGTGGTGATGATCCCCGCGCTCCTCCTCTCCATCGCCACCCTGATCGGCGCATCTCTGCTGTGACACCTCGGGACATGGCTCGCGTGCGCTGCAGCAAAAAGCCGGGACAACAGGGCGATCCCGTGCCATAAGGCGACCCGCAACGCAGCCGGGCCCGACCGATCATGATCCGCATCGAAAACATCTCCAAGCAGAACAGCCACCGCCTTCTCTTCATCGAGGCTTCCGCGGCGCTCAACAAGGGCGAGAAGATCGGCCTCGTCGGCCCGAACGGGGCGGGCAAGACGACCCTGTTCCGCATGATCACCGGCTCGGAACTGCCCGACGAAGGCCAAGTTGCGACAGAGAAGAACGTAACGATCGGTTACTTCAACCAGGATGTCGGCGAGATGTCCGGCCGCAGCGCCGTCGCCGAGGTCATAGAGGGGGCGGGGCCGGTGAGCATCGTGGCGGCCGAACTGCGCGAGCTTGAGGCCGCCATGTCCGACCCCGACCGCATGGACGAGATGGATGCGATCATCGAGCGCTATGGCGAGGTGCAGGCCCGCTACGAGGAGCTCGACGGCTATGCGCTCGAGGGCCGCGCCCGCGAAGTGCTCGACGGCCTGTCCTTCAGCCAGGAGATGATGGACGGCGATGTTGGCAAGCTCTCGGGTGGCTGGAAGATGCGTGTGGCGCTCGCCCGCATTCTCCTGATGCGGCCCGACGTCATGCTGCTCGACGAACCGAGCAACCACCTGGATCTCGAAAGCCTGATCTGGCTCGAAACCTTCCTGAAGACCTATGACGGCGCGCTGCTGATGACCTCGCACGATCGCGAATTCATGAACCGCATCGTCACCAAGATCATCGAGATCGATGGCGGTTCGCTTACCAGCTATTCCGGCGATTACGGCTTCTACGAGCAGCAGCGGGCGCTCAGCGAAAAGCACCAGCAGGCGCAGTTCGAGCGCCAGCAGGCCATGCTCGCCAAGGAAATCAAGTTCATCGAGCGCTTCAAGGCGCGCGCTTCGCACGCCTCGCAGGTGCAGAGCCGCGTCAAGAAGCTCGAAAAGATCGACCGCGTCGAACCGCCCAAACGCCGCCAGACGGTCGCCTTCGACTTCCTGCCGGCACCGCGCTCGGGCGAAGACGTCGTCAACATCAAGCAGGTCCACAAGGCCTACGGCTCAAGGACGATCTATGACGGGCTCGACTTCATGGTGCGCCGCCGCGAGCGCTGGTGCATCATGGGCATCAACGGTGCCGGAAAATCGACGCTGCTGAAGCTCGTGACGGGAACGACGGCGCCCGACAAGGGCACCGTCACGGTCGGCGCCAGCGTCAAGCTCGGCTACTTCGCACAGCATGCGATGGATCTGCTCGACGGCGAGAGCACGGTTCTGCAGTGGCTGGAGGAGCAGTTTCCCAAGGCCGGACAGGCACCGCTGCGGGCGCTGTCGGGCTGCTTCGGCTTTTCCGGTGATGACGTCGACAAGCGCTGCCGGGTTCTCTCGGGCGGCGAAAAGGCGCGCCTCGTCATGGCGGCCATGCTGTTCGATCCGCCGAATTTCCTCGTGCTCGACGAGCCGACCAACCACCTCGACCTCGACACCAAGGAAATGCTGATCAAGGCGCTCCAGGCCTATGAGGGCACGATGCTGTTCGTCTCGCACGACCGCCATTTTCTCGCCGCCCTCTCCAACCGCGTGCTGGAACTGACGCCGGACGGCATCCATCAGTATGGTGGCGGATATACCGAATATGTCGAGCGGACAGGGCAGGAAGCGCCCGGCATACACGTCTAGGCTGCGTTGAAACGAACCGGTCGCATTTTGCCCCGCGACCGCTCTGTTTTTCCTCCGATGTCGCCACATATGGCAGCTTATGCCGCGACGATCGCTGCCATCGCGTGGACGATAGGCTACCATCAGGGGAGAATTCACGTGCGTCTCAAGTCTACACTCATCGCGGCGGCAGCCGCTGTCCTGTCCTTTTCCGCCGCGGCCCAGGCCGAGGTCGTCGTGTCCTCCAAGATCGATACCGAAGGTGGCGTGCTCGGCAACATCATTCTGTCCGTCCTGAATGCGAACGGCATCAAGACGACGGACCGCGTGCAGCTCGGCGCAACGCCGGTCGTGCGCAAGGCGATCACCGCCGGCGAGATCGATATCTATCCGGAATATACGGGCAATGCCGCGTTCTTCTTCGAAAAGGCCGAGGACCCCGCCTGGAAGGATGCCGTCAAGGCCTATGAAGAGGCCAAGAAGCTCGACTACGACGCCAACAAGATCGTCTGGCTGACGCCGTCGCCGGCCAACAACACCTGGGCCGTCGCAATCCGCAAGGACCTTGCCGACAGCGCCAAGGTCAAGACCTTCTCCGACTTCGGCAAATACGTCACGGATGGCGGCACGGTGAAACTCGCGGCCTCCTCGGAATTCGTCAATTCCGCCGCCGCCCTGCCGGCCTTCCAGACCACCTACGGCTTTACGCTGAAGCCCGACCAGCTGATCACGCTGTCGGGCGGCGACACGGCGGCCACCATCGCCGCTGCCGCCAACCAGACGAACGGCGCCAATGCGGCCATGGTCTACGGCACCGACGGTGGCATCGCGCCGTCCGGCCTCGTGGTTCTGGAAGACGACAAGGGCGTCCAGCCGGTCTACCAGCCCGCGCCGATCATTCGCGAAGCCGTGCTGAAGGAGACCCCCGAGATCGAGACGCTTCTGAAGCCCGTCTTCGAAAAGCTCGATCTCGTGACCCTGCAGGACCTCAACGGTCGCGTGCAGGTGGGCGGCGAGCCGGCCAAGGCCGTGGCCGAGGACTTCCTGAAAAAGAACGGCTTCCTGAAGTAAGCGACAGGGCCGGGCGACGGATGTCTCCCGGCTTTTTCCTGTCCGCCATCGAACGACGGTGGCGGACATGCTGCGCATCTCTTGTAAGATCTCACACGACAAAGCCCATGTCCCGGAGCCTGAGCAGGCTTGTCGTGCCGGGTCGTCCTTCCCAACGTCAGGAGAGGCATGCGCATTCGCTTCGACAAGCTCGGCGTCCTGATCGCCATCCTTTTGGGCGTCGGTACGCTTCTGGCACCGTTCGCGACGTTCCGCGCCAACCGAATCGTGCCAGGTGGTCCGCGGTCCATCCTTGAATCCCTGCCGCCCGGCTGGGGCGTGGCGCTCATCATCGCGCTCGTTGTGGCAGCCCTCCTCGCGCTCCTTCGAACCCCGGCCGCAGCGAGGCTTGGCGTCGCCGCTGCGGGCGTGCTCGGGCTGATTCTGCTGATCGGCACGGCGGGAAGCTTCCTGACGCCGGAGGGCAACACCTATGCGCGGGTTTCCCCGGCATCCGGCTTCTGGGTCCTTCTTTTCGCCTTCCTGCTGCTCGCGGCCGATGCCATCACGCGGCTGAAGCCGAAGCCCGCGGTCCGCGTGATTCTCCTCGGCGTGACGCTCGGCGCGCTTGCCGCCGTCCTTGCCTCCGGGCGGTGGGATGCGCTGTCGCTTTTGAAAGAGTATTCCGGGCGGGCGGATGTCTTCTGGACCGAAGCGGCCAAGCATGTGACGCTGGCGATCGGTTCGCTCATTGCCGCCGTCGTGGTCGGCCTGCCGCTGGGCATCCTCTGTCACCGGGTGCGATCGTTGCGGGCCGGCGTGCTCAACATCCTCAACCTCATCCAGACGATCCCCTCGATCGCGCTGTTCGGCATTCTCATCGCGCCGCTCGGCTGGATCGCCGTCAACGTGCCCGGCGCCTATGCGCTCGGCGTGCGCGGCATCGGCGCGGCGCCCGCTTTCGTGGCGCTGTTTCTCTATTCTCTGCTGCCGGTCGTCGCCAACACGGTTGTCGGGCTCGCGGGCGTGCCCCGCGAGGCGAACGAAGCCGCGCGCGGCATCGGCATGACGGGCGCGCAGCGGCTGCTGCGGGTCGAGTTCCCCCTGGCCCTGCCGGTCATCCTCACCGGCATCCGCATCGTCCTCATCCAGAATATCGGACTGGCCACCATCGCGGCGCTGATCGGCGGCGGCGGCTTCGGCGTCTTCGTCTTTCAGGGTATCGGCCAGACGGCCATGGATCTGGTGCTGCTCGGCGCGGTACCGACCGTGCTGCTCGCCTTCGCCGCCGCCATCATCCTCGATGCCCTCATCGAGATCAACGCGCCGCTCAACCGCGCAGGCAGGACCGCATGATCGAGATCGACGGCATCACCAAGCGCTATGGCGACAACACCGTCGTCAACAATGTGACGATGACCATCGACCCGCGAACGGTGACCGTGATCGTGGGGACGTCGGGCTCCGGCAAGACGACGCTCTTGCGCATGATCAACCGTCTGGTCGAGCCGACCTCGGGCGCGATCCGCCTGGATGGCGAGGACAACCGCGCCGTTCCCGGCTTCGAGCTGCGCCGCCGCATCGGCTACGCCATCCAGGGCCACGGCCTGTTTCCGCACCGAACGGTGGCTGAAAACATCGCGACGGTGCCTGTGCTGCTCGGCTGGGATACGGCGCGCATCAAGGCCAAGGTGGCCGAGCTGCTGGCGCTCTTCCAGCTCGATCCGGAGACCTTCGCGAATCGCTTTCCGCACGAACTCTCCGGCGGACAGCAGCAGCGTGTCGGCGTTGCCCGCGCGCTCGCCGCAGAGCCGAACGTGCTGCTTATGGACGAGCCCTTCGGTGCGCTCGACCCGATCATCCGCGCCAAGGCGCAGGAAGACCTGCTGGCGATCCAGCGTCTGCTCGGCACGACCATCATTCTTGTGACGCACGACATGGAGGAGGCGTTTCACCTCGCGGATCGCATTGCCGTCATGGACAAGGGCGAACTCGTGCAATACGGCCTGCCCGCCGAACTTGTGGAGCGTCCCGCAACCGGTTTCGTCGAAACCCTGATCGGCGCCACGGAGCGTCCGTTCCGCATGCTGTCGATCGAGACGGCGGGTGCCGCCGCCGAGCCGGGGGAGGCGCACGGCACCGCCATCGCCGCGGCGACGAGCCAGAGGGATGCGCTGGCCGAACTCCTGTGGAGCGGCCGGGACGCGGCACCCGTTGCCAGTGCCGACGGCCAGCCGATCGGACGCGTCACGCTCGACGGGCTGGTCCGCCGCGCCGCGAGGCGCCGATGACGGTGTCTCTCGCCCAGACCGGCCGCGCCGCGGAAGCACCGCGGACAGGCACGTGGATACCGCTGGCCCTGCGGGCGTTGCTGCTCGTCGTGCTTCTCACCTTCCTCCTCGCGCCGGCGATCTTCGAACCGATCCTGAGGCCGCTGGTGCAGGACAATGCGCCGGCGATCTACAATCAGGGGAGCCTCTTCACCCTGACGCTGCTGCACCTGCGCATCGTCGCGATCGCCACGACGGCGGCCATTCTGGTCGCGGTCACCCTCGCCATTCTTGTGACGCGGCCGTTCGGGGCGGAGTTCCTTCCCCTGTCGCGCAGCCTCGTCAATGTCGGGCAGACTTTTCCCCCCGTCGCCGTCCTCGCGCTGTCAGTGCCCGCTCTCGGCTTCGGGGAGAAGCCGACGCTGGTGGCGCTCTTTCTCTATGGCTTGCTGCCGATCTTCGAGAACACCCTGACGGCGCTGACCACCCTGCCGCCAGCCGTGATGGAGGCCGCAAGGGGCGCCGGCATGACGGACAGGCAGCGCCTGTTCCGGGTGGAGCTGCCGCTTGCAGCCCCCGTCATTCTCGCTGGAATCCGGCTGTCGATCACCGTCAGCCTCGCCACGGCGACCATCGGCTCCACGGTTGCGGCGCGGACGCTGGGCGAGGTCATCATCGCCGGCCTGCAGTCCAACAACCTCGCCTTCATCCTGCAGGGCGGCCTGATCGTCGGGGCACTTGCCGTTCTCATCTATGACGGCCTCTCGGCGCTGGAAGCCCGACTGCGCCGCCGCGCCGGCCTCTGACCCATCGAGACCGATCTCTAGAGACAAGAACGCCCCGGCCGGAGGCCGAGGCGAGAGTGTCCGTTCGTACCTGTCCGACGGCGAAGCCGTGACGGCAATTAATGCGCGCGCAGCCTCTGCAGGCTCGAATCGGGGAAGGCGAGACCATCGAAGGTGCTGTCGCCTTCCTGCAGAACCGATCGCAGAGCGAGATCGAGGCAGTGTACCGCATGCTCCATCTGGAGATCGATCGCATTCTGCCGGGCGAACACGATCAACCGGGCGAGGGCCCGGACTTCCTGAGGGTCTCGCTCGGCGTGAGCGACGTCGATCTGTTCCGCATGCGGGTTGCTGAGTGTCATGTTCCAAGCCGTTCCGTTGTCCCGGAATGACTGTAGACGCTGACGGAGGAAATCGCGCGTGACATAGCCGTGACATGCAAAGCGTGACTTGTCACATGCGGGTAGAGGTCCTTCAAAACATAAGCAGTTTCGCATTTTCCCGGTCCAGAAGGTCGCGCCAGAGCGTCGTCTCCTGAAAGACCCAAGCGGGCCGGTCGGGTGACCGTTCGCCGGCATGCGCCGTCATCGCGGCGACCAGAAGCAGGGCATCCTCCCGCTTCCGGTTGCAGGCGCTGGCCTTCAGGTCCCTTTCGAGCCTCGTGCGAAGCCCCGTGTCCGGAAGATCGACGCGATCGGCGATGGCCGCCCAGGTCCGTTCCTTGAAATGCAGCTGGCGCGCGGCCGCCTCGATCCGGTCGCACAGGTCCGGCGTGAAGCCGGCCGGCAGATGGGGCTGCTGCAGCGTGGCGACGATATTGACCAGAGGCTCGGTCAGGCTCGCCCATCCCAGTTCGGCCGGTGCGTGAAGCTGCGCCACATCGGCATCGTCCACCAGCGTGCCATCGGCATAGGCCTGCGCGATCGTGCCGATGCCCACCATGCCGAAGGCCCGGCACTCGGCCGCCCGCAGCGCGCCCATGCTGGCGGCGCCGAGAACCGCGACGCCCTCGGACAAGGCGTAGAGGATCTCCTTGTGCCAGACCGGCGCGGTGTATTCGAACCCGCCATCGACCAGCCCGATCACGGCGGCGCCATCGCGCACCGCGCGATAGAGATCGCCCTGGATGGCCGGCGGCCGGATGTCGAGGCCGGGCGCGCATCGCGCGGCGTCCGGCAGCGTCGGCCCGACGAACAGAACTTTCATGCACGTCTCATCCTTGCACCAGTGCCTGACGGAGCGCGCGCGTCCCGTATCGCTGCCGGCGCTTCCCTTCCGGATTTTCGAGCGCGGGCGCCAGAACCTTGACGACGGCGAAGGGACGCTCGGGAGGGGAGAGCCGCACCGCGATCATCGGGCCGGCACGCCGCTCGTGGAGATGGTCGATCAGGGTTTCGGGCGTGCACGCAGGTTGCTCGGCAAAGGTGCGGGCGACGGGTGCCGCCATCATCGCGTGCCAGATGCTTTCCGCCAAGGGTCGGTCGTAGTCGGCGGGAAACACGTCATCGCGCGCGCCGCTGATATAGGTCAGGCGCGACTGGGCGCATTCCGTGATGGCCCGCAGGGCTGCCTGCCGGGGCAGGGGGTGTGCGCCGCATCCCAAGGTCACATCCACATGCCGCAGCCGTTTTCCCGCGAGACGCGCCGCATCCGGCCCGAGAAACGCGGCAAAGCAGGGAAGGCCGAGATCGCTCGTGACATCGAACAGGCGCAGCGTCAGCCCGGCATCGCCGATACGGCGTTCCGCGTCGAGGATGGCGGGATCGTCGAAACCGGACGGCGCCACGCAGCACGCCTGCCGTGCTGCCTGCGGGCGCAACTGCCAGAGGGTATGCGCATCGCGTTCCACGCGCTCCATCAGCCCATGCAAGATCGCCTCCTCGGGCGTGTTGCCGGAGGCGAGCCCGTCGGAGGATTGCCAGTAGCGGCTGTCGTGGATCGTCCGGTCGAGGACGACGGCCTGCCACGGCACGAGGATCGTCTCGCCGCTGACGAGATCCCGCCCCTCGACCCAGTCTGTCTCGTCGTCCGCCGAAAGCGGATCATGACCGGAGGCGACCAATCCCGGCAGCGCATGAAAGGCCCGTCCGCGCCGCGTCAGATCCGCCATGCTCGCTCTGGTCGCCGCCACGGGGGGATCGCAGGCGATCGCCCGTTCCAGCGCTTCCATGACGGCGGAGGTCCGCGCATCCGCATCGGTCGCGCCCTTGCCCTGCGCCACGACAATCGATCGGGCGTTCGGCGTGTAGGCGCACCAGACGGGAATGCCGATCCGGTCGAGCGCGGTATGCCGGGCGACCCGGGTAATGCCGTAACCGGCAAGCAAAGGTGCAACGCGGTCGAAAGTTTCGGCCGCGGTGCACTGTCTGTCGAAGCTCTGAAGGCGCAATGGCGTCAGTCGAAGAGGCCGGAGAAGGCCTTGTCGGCGGGATCGAGCGCGACGGCGATATCGACGCCGCGGATGAACGGCGCGCGCGACGAACGCAGTTCGCCGGCTCGACCATCCGTGTCCTCGAGCGGCTTGACGGTGCCCGCCTCGACATCGGCGACATAGAGCTGGCTATCACCGGGGAAGCCGAAAACAACAGTTTTGGACATGCGATTTCCTTCATGGCGAGAATGAAAAGACAACCGGTTGCCGCCTCTGGTTGAGAACGAAAATGGCTGTCCCGGCAGGATCGACAAGCGATTCTGCCGTTAATATCCTGCCCGTGAAAGGCCTTCGCGGTAAAGCTCTTTCTGCCAGATTTCTCGTATGGGTAGAACGGAGAGCCAGCGGTCGAGGTCGAAATGCGGGTTCGCTTCGCGATCCTTGCGCCGGTAGCGCCGGGCCATCGGAATATCGCCGAGCATGGCGAAGGCGGCCGCTCTCAGGCGGTCGGCCGAGGACGGGTGGGACATTCGGCCGATATAGTCGATGGCATCCTGGTAGTGGCCGACGAAGTAGCTCGCACCGGCCGCACTCCAGAAATAATCGTCGGGGCTCAGCGGATTGAGCTCGATCGCCCGCTCAATCTTGCGCAGCCCCTCGTCGGGCCGAGAGGCATGAACGAGCGAATCGGCATAGCTGTAGATCGCATCGGCGTAATGCGGGCTGAGCGCTTCCGCGCGCGCCAGAGCCTCGAGGCTTTCGTCGAGATCGCCGAGATACAGTTTGGCAACGCCGAGTTCCTTGTAGCCGGCAGCCCCGTCCGGATCCTGCGCGATGGCGAGCCGGGCATGATCCGCCGCCTTGAAGAGAAGGCTTTTGTCGCCGCGTGCCGTCAGCACCCACTCCAGCGAGTAGGTGCGTGCGAGCCCGATGAAGCTCGGTGCGAAGTCCCGCCGATACTGGAGCGCCTCGCGGAAGCCGCGCCGCGCACCGCGAATGGAGGGCAGGGAGAGATCCTTCGTCTGGCGGGCGCCGGAGAGATAGGCGCGATAGGCATCGGGATGATGTTCGTATTCGACCAGCGGATTCTGATTGCGCTTGAGCTCCGCGGCAATGCTGTCCGCGATGATGCGGGCGATCACCTTGCGATGCGAGGAAAACGGAACGTCGAGGGCGAAGCGCTCTGCCCAGATGACCCGATCGAGCGGCACGAAGATGATCTGCACCATCAGGCCTTCCGCGCAGAGGGTCGTATCCACGAGATAGGAGACGGCATGCGTTTCCAGCATGGCGATCTTGTCGTTGCTTTCCTGGATCCGTTTGGCGGTGTGAGGCGCGACGATCGAGATGTCGCGCAGGGTGCAGAGGCTGATGGCGATGTCGTCGATGAGGGCGGCGACCGTGCCGGTCAGCGTTCGCGATGCGCCGGCCCGCAAGGCGGGCGGCAAGAGCGCCAGCCGCGGCAGCGATGCCGTCACCGTCAGTGCGCGCTGCACGCGCGGCATGACCTCGGCATAGACGGGCTGGCGCGTGTCCAGTGCCGTGCTTCTTGGCGTGGCTGCCGATCGCGGAGCCTGCCCGTCGGCGGTCGCGCGCATCGCCGGCTGCGACGACGGAGCGTCGGCCTCCAGAAGCGACCGCACCGGCTCGTCATGCACGTTGCGTTCGAGGAGCAGAAAGGCCGCCTCCCGCATCGCCGCGATATCCGGGCCGGCAGGGGCCGCGCCGGGCGAGGCGAGCAGGCGCGCGCGCAGAAAGTGGTACTGCCTATTGACCTGCAAATCGGCCCAGCGACGCAAGGGGCCGTCCGGCAGCTTGCCGCCGAGAAAGCGCTCCCGAAGCAGGGCCAGCATGGTTTCGAGCGATGTGTCGTCTCGGCGGAAGCAGGCGGCGTCCACGACCAGCCGCTGCCCGTCATCGCCCAGCGTGATGGACGTGTCGTCGATATCGAGAATCACGCTGTGATAGGCGAGCTGCGCCTTGCGGATGCGCGAAACCATCTTGCGCAGGTTGATCTGCTGCGCCTCCCGGTCCGCCTCCGGCCAGAGGAGGGCCGAGGCTTCGTCCCGTCGCAGGACGGGACGTTCGCCCAGGCGCAGCATGCAGACGAGCAACAGGGCCTTCTGCGGAAAGGCGAGGTCCTCGCCACTCCGGCTCTTGAGCGCCAGGTTGCCGAAGGTCTGCAGCCGCAGCGGGCACATCAGGAGGCGTTGGCGGACGCCTGCACGGCGGAAGCATCCGCCGGCTGCCGGGCAGCAGCCTCTTCGCCCTGCGCCAGCGAGGTCACGAGGGCGACGACCGTCTTGCGGATGTCGGGGCTCTTGATGGAGGAGAACGCCTTGTTGAGCGACAGACCCTCGCGCGTGGAGAGAAACGCATTGACCGCGTCGAAATCGGCGGCCTCAGGGCGGGTCTGGTCGCTCGGATTGTCCTGGAAGAAGTAGCTGATCGGCACGCTCAGAATATCGGCGGCGGCCTGCAGCCGGCTCGCGCCCATCCGGTTCACGCCCTTTTCGTACTTCTGGATCTGCTGGAAGGTGATGCCCAGCCTGTCGCCCAGCGCCGTCTGGCTCATCCCGAGGATAAGCCGGCGCGCACGAACACGACCTCCAACGTAAATATCGATCGCATGGGGGGCCTTCGCGTTCATAGTCGCTCCTGCAGAAATACCGGCTGAATTCTCGTTTGCGCGAGAATGTATGATTTTTCAGAAAGAGCAACGAATTTCCTGCGGGGGTGCGATCGCGGGCTCATGGCACTTCTGGTTAGCAAGCGATAACGTTTTCCGCCCCGCTCCGCCACCCTTTTTGGTCGCAGGCAGATCGCGATGGTCAGTGTGGGAGACGCATATTTCGACAGAGGCGGTTCGAAATTCTCCCGGCGTTCGGGCGTGACCTCCGAATGTGCGGAGGGCGGGTTCGGAAACGATGAAGATTTAGCCGTTATCGTCGCCGTCATCGCACGAGGTATGCTTCCGTCGCATGGCTGCACTGCAATATAACGACTTTCGGATCTTCCGTTTTCGCGTATGATCAGCCTCATCGAAGCACGCACCTCCTCCCGCGTCCTTCGAGTTTCAGGGCTCCGATCCTCCTCCCCGGACCCCTGTAGGAATAGCGGCACTCCTCCTCCCAGCCGCTGTTCGGTTCTTTTGGAAAGCCTGCCGCACCTCCTCCCGCGGCAGGCTTTTCAGTTTCTGGAGGAGCTTTCCACGCCTGCATCTCCGATCTCTCTTCGTCTACGCCGTTCGTCCGCGTGGTGTCCCGGCATGTCCGTCTGGCATCACGCCACGTCCGATGCGGAGCCATGGTGATGCGTGTCTCGCGCAAGAGCCCGCGACACGCATCCTTTTGGCCCGCATCGCGTTCTCCGGTATCGTTCGCCAAGAGGAGACGGCATGGCCGGGCAGGAATGGGTCGAGACGGGCACGGACAAGCGCTATGTCCGTCGCGATGCGCAACGCCGCTTTAGGGAAAACGTCGATGACGGCCGCTCGCGGTCGGCTGGCTCAAGCCACGATATGAAGACAACGGCGGGCCCGGAGGGGGCGATCGCCACGGCAGCGGACGCCTCGGCGCGACAGCCTGCATGTTCAGAAACGAGCCGCATCGGAGCCGGACAGCACATGCGCATCGCGACGTATAACGTCAACGGTATCAACGGGCGGCTCGACATTCTTCTTCGCTGGCTGAAGGAAAGCCGGCCGGACATCGTCTGCCTGCAGGAGCTGAAGGCGCCCCAAGCCCGGTTTCCGGAGAAGGCTCTGGAGAAGGCGGGCTATGGCGCCGTCTGGCATGGGCAGAAGGCCTGGAACGGTGTGGCGATCCTCGCGCGCGGGTCCGTCCCCGTTCTCGCGCGCCGCGGCTTGCCGGACCGAGGCGACGACGCGGAAAGCCGCTATATCGAGGTCATCACAGGCGGCGTGATCGTCGGCTGCCTCTACGCCCCGAACGGCAATCCGTATCCCGGACCCAAATTCGCCCGGAAGCTCGACTGGTTCCGGTCCCTGACGCGCTATGGCGAAACGCTTCTGGAGTTCGGCATGCCGGCCGCGCTCATCGGCGACTTCAACGTCATGCCCACGGATCTCGACGTCTACAATCCCGCGCGATGGCAGGACGATGCGCTTTTCCGCCCCGAGATCCGCAAGGCCTATCGAGACCTCGTCGCGACCGGCTGGACGGACGCCGTCCGCGCGCTGCATCCGGACGAGCAGATCTTCACCTTCTGGAAATATCTGCGCAACGCCTTCGCCCGAAACGCCGGCCTTCGCATCGACCATTGCCTGCTCAGCCCCGACCTCGCGCCCCACCTCACCGCCTGCGGCGTCGATCGTCATGTGAGGGGATGGGACAAGACCAGCGACCACGCGCCGGTCTGGGTCGAGCTATCGCTGTAGGAGACACGCGTCTGCGCCAAGGCGGGACCGTCGGTGATTTTTCTGATCGGAAAGGATTTGGTGGAGCTAAGCGGGATCGAACCGCTGACCTCTTGCATGCCATGCAAGCGCTCTCCCAGCTGAGCTATAGCCCCATAAAGGGTCCGGCAAGGCCGGTTCCGGGTGCCGCCAGGCGCTTCGTGCCGGGCAGGTGCGGCTTATTACTTCCGCTTCCCGGAGATGGCAAGCCATAAAATCGGTGGCATCGACATTTTGTTGAAATAGCGTCGAAAAGCCTTGTCCGGGCCAAAGAAAAGGCCTGCCTTTCGCGGGGAAAGGCAGGCCTCGAAACGTGCGATGGTGGGGACGATCAGACTTCGTCGTCGTCGTCGTTGACGCCGATCAGGTCGGACAGGCCGTCATTGTCGTCGTCCTCGTCTTCTTCGAGGAAGGTGTCGTCGTCGTCATTGTCGATCTCGACTTCGTCGTCGCCCAGATCCGGGATGTCGTCGCCGTTCGCGCCCTCGTCGGCCTCTTCCAGGGAGACGAGTTCGACCTCCGGGTTCTCGGTATCGACTTCGGCGACGTCCTCTTCCTCGGCTGCAGCCTTTTCCATGACCTTGGCGACCGATGTCTCCTCGAAGAAGGAGAGCGGGTAGGACTTGCCGGTGTACGGCGACACGATCGGGTCCTTGTTCAGGTCATAGAACTTGCGTCCCGTTTCCGGGTCGATGCGCTTGGTTCCGAGTTCCGCTTTTGCCACTGTCAATGCCTCTTGAACGGCCGGACGAACCGGCGTCAGCCGGAATGCCGGCGGTAAACCTAAGATGAATTAGCCGGTCCCCTTAATCGTAAGGGCGGAAACTGTCAAAGCCAAAACGTGAATGGAGACCGTTTCCCTGCGCGGGAAGGGGTTGTAAGGCGGTGCCGGACGGCGGGCACCGCACGATATCCTCACGATGGAACCATGATGATCTTTCTCTGGCGCTTTCTGCTGGTCCTTCTCCTCACCGCCCTGACGCAGATCGGAGGCCTTGCCTATCTCGTCTCGTTCGGGCTGGTGCGTCTTGCCGGGGGACGCAAAGGCGTGGCGACCTTCTGTGTGTTCCTCGTCGTCTATGCCGGGGCGACCGTCCTCACACGGTCGGTCGCGCCGCTCTTCGGGCGGGTGCCGCTGTCCTGCGGGCAGGCGGATATGCCGCTGGCGGTCCGGTCGCCGCTCTTCTGCGCGCTCAACCGCAACTACGTGACGCCGGCCATGAAGACGGCCGCGATCGCGCTCGCCCGCCACATGGAGACGACGTATCCCGGCACCGTCACGCTGGCGCTCGATGCGAATTTTCCGTTTTTTCGCGGTTTTCCGCTTCTGCCGCATCTGTCGCACAATGATGGCAGAAAGCTCGATGTCGCCTTCTACTATCGGGCACCCGACGGCGAGCCGCTGAACGGCGTCACGCGCTCACCGCTCGGCTATTTCGCGTTCGAGGAGCCGCAGCCCGGCGATGTGCTTCCCTGCGCCGGGCGGCACGACCTGTTGAGCTTCCGGTGGGATCTCGATGTGCTGCAGCCGATGTTCGAGCGTCTGCCACTGGACGAGGCCCAGACCGCTGCCGCCGTTTCCTGGCTTTCGACGCTTGGGACGGATCTCGGTGTGGAAAAGATCTTCATCGAGCCCCATCTTGCCAGAAGGCTCGGCGTCGGGGATGACGCCATTCGATTTCAGGGATGCCGCGCAGCGCGTCACGACGACCATATTCATTTTCAGGTGAGACCATGACATTCATTATCGCGATCGACGGACCGGCTGCGGCGGGCAAGGGCACGCTTTCGCGCCGGGTCGCCGAAACCTACGGCTTTCACCATCTGGATACCGGGCTGACCTATCGCGCGACCGCCAAGGCGCTGCTCGATGCCGGCCTGTCGCTCGACGACGAGGCGGTGGCGGAGGCCATGGCGTTCAAGGTCGATCTGGCCGGGCTCGATCGCTCCGTCCTCGCGGCGCACGAGATCGGCGAAGCCGCCTCGAAGATCGCGGTGATGCCGGCGGTCCGGCGTGCGCTGGTCGAGGCGCAGAAGGCATTTTCGGGCCGCACCCCCGGCACGGTGCTCGACGGCCGCGACATCGGCACCGTCGTCTGCCCGCAGGCGCAGGTGAAACTCTTCGTCACGGCCTCGGCCGAGGTGCGTGCGCGGCGGCGTTTCGACGAGATGACGGGACACGGCGTGCCCGCCGATTATCTTGCCGTCCTCGCCGATATCCTCAAGCGCGACGAGCGCGACATGGGGCGCGCCGACAGCCCCTTGCGCCCCGCCGAAGACGCGCACTTGATCGATACCTCGGAAATGGGTATAGAGGCGGCGTTTTCAGCGGCGAAGTCAGTGATCGACGCCGCGTTAGCGCACTAGCAGTCCGAACCGACCGTCCCCGCGCCGGAATTGTTCCCGATACGATGCCCTATGGGGCGATCGGGAGCGGAGGGTCATCGGATATGATCAACGCAAACCCCCGGCGCCCGTGCCCGATGGCACGACCAGGAGTATTCATGTCTCAAGCACAACCCACCCGCGACGATTTCGCAGCGTTGCTGCAGGAATCCTTTGCCCAGCAGGATCTGGCCGAAGGCTACGTCACAAAGGGTGTGATCACGGCCATCGAGAAGGACGTCGCCATCGTCGACGTCGGTCTCAAGGTCGAAGGCCGCGTCGCCCTGAAGGAATTCGGCGCGAAGGCCAAGGACGGCACGCTGAAGGTCGGCGATGAAGTCGAAGTCTATGTCGAGCGCATCGAAAACGCTCTGGGCGAAGCCGTTCTGTCGCGCGAGAAGGCTCGCCGCGAAGAAAGCTGGATGCGCCTGGAAGTGAAGTTCGAAGCCGGCGAACGCGTCGAAGGCGTCATCTTCAACCAGGTCAAGGGCGGTTTCACCGTCGATCTGGACGGTGCCGTTGCCTTCCTGCCGCGCAGCCAGGTCGATATCCGCCCGATCCGCGACGTCACCCCGCTGATGCACAACCCGCAGCCCTTCGAAATCCTCAAGATGGACAAGCGTCGCGGCAACATCGTGGTTTCGCGTCGGACCGTTCTCGAAGAATCGCGTGCGGAACAGCGTTCGGAAATCGTCCAGAACCTCGAAGAGGGTCAGGTCGTTGACGGCGTCGTCAAGAACATCACCGATTACGGTGCGTTCGTCGACCTCGGCGGCATCGATGGTCTGCTGCACGTGACCGACATGGCATGGCGCCGCGTCAACCATCCGTCGGAAATCCTGAACATCGGCCAGCAGGTCAAAGTTCAGATCATCCGCATCAACCAGGAAACCCACCGCATCTCGCTCGGCATGAAGCAGCTCGAGTCGGATCCGTGGGATGGCATCGGTGCGAAGTACCCGGTCGGCAAGAAGATCTCCGGTACCGTCACCAACATCACCGACTACGGTGCATTCGTCGAGCTGGAGCCGGGCATCGAAGGCCTGATCCACATCTCGGAAATGTCCTGGACCAAGAAGAACGTACATCCCGGCAAGATCCTGTCCACGACGCAGGAAGTCGATGTTGTCGTTCTCGAAGTCGATCCGACCAAGCGCCGCATCTCGCTCGGCCTCAAGCAGACGCTCGAGAACCCGTGGCAGGCCTTCGCGCACAGCCACCCGGCTGGCACGGAAGTTGAAGGCGAAGTCAAGAACAAGACCGAATTCGGCCTGTTCATCGGCCTCGACGGCGACGTCGACGGCATGGTGCACCTGTCGGATCTCGACTGGAACCGTCCGGGCGAGCAGGTCATCGAGGAATACAACAAGGGCGACATGGTCAAGGCCGTCGTTCTCGATGTGGACGTCGACAAGGAGCGCATCTCGCTCGGCATCAAGCAGCTCGGCAAGGATGCGGTCGGCGAAGCCGCAACGTCCGGCGAACTGCGCAAGAACGCCGTCGTCTCGTGCGAAGTCATCGCCGTCAACGACGGTGGCCTCGAAGTTCGTCTCGTCAACCACGAGGACATCACCTCGTTCATCCGTCGTGCCGACCTGTCGCGCGACCGTGACGAGCAGCGTCCGGAGCGTTTCTCGGTCGGCCAGACCGTAGACGCCCGCGTCACGAACTTCTCCAAGAAGGACCGCAAGGTCATGCTTTCGATCAAGGCGCTGGAAATCGCCGAAGAGAAGGAAGCCGTCGCACAGTTCGGTTCGTCCGACAGCGGCGCGTCGCTCGGCGACATTCTGGGTGCAGCCCTCAAGAACCGCGGCGGCAACGAGTAATCCTTGCTCCGTTCGACAGTTCCGTCGAACATGGTTTGAAACGAAAGGCCCGCGGCGAGACATCGCCGCGGGCCTTTTACGTTGGGTCGTGACAAAGCGGACGGTCTGTGGCGATCAGGGCAGGTCCGAAAGGCGCTGGTAGAGATCGTAGGCGTCATGACGCTCGCCGTCCTCTTTGTCTTCGGACGGTTCGGCGCCGGGTGTCTCGTCCTGCATCGACGATGCGCCGGATTCGCGTCCACCGCTCCCGTCCTCCTCGCCTCCGGAAAAGCCGGCCTCGTTCTCGCGGCGCTGGCGACGAGGCTCGTCCTCTTCGACCTCGACGCTGCCGGTATCGGCGACGGGGAGGTAGGGCACGAACGGATAGCCGATCGTTTCCCGGGCGATGGCGACCTCCAGACCGCGCGGCAGAAGTGGCACGGGAGGCGCGTCTTCGGCGGATGGCTGCGGAGCGGCCGCCTGCGCCGTGCGATCCTCGTCGGTGACCGACAGCAGGTCCTCCTCGACGCCATGGCCTGCAGGCGGACGCGCACCGCCCGTCTCCTCCTGTCGCTCTGGCGCGAGAGAGGCCTCCTGCGGCGCAGGCGTCTCGGAGGTCTCACCGAGGCTGCCAGACAGCATGTAGAACAGTGTCTCCCATTCATTGAGCTGCCCGATCGTGTTGGCGACCTCGCGGGCACCCGTCGTCATCAGGGCGATCTCCACCTTGGGCAGGAGATGATCGAACGCGGCGCCGCCCGGTTCGCGCGAGCGATGCGCGTCCGCGCTGCGATCTGCGTCGGGCGATAGACCGGGCCGCCGCGCGCGTTGTCCATCATGCTCCGCCGCGGCGGACCGCGCCGTGACGTCTCCCGCCGGTGGCGCCTGTTCCTGTCTCGATCGCGCGGCAGGCATGTCGGACAGGATCGGGCGAACGCGAAACGTGATCGTCTCTTCGATCGGATGCTCGCCTGTGGCAAGCGGCAGGCCTTCTGTCGCGTGCGGGGCAAGGCGGTTTGCCGTTGTGGCTGCTGCTGTCACGGTCTTGCGCGCAGCTTCAGCCGCCTGCGCGGGGGAGGGGCCGGCGGCAGTGGTCCGGTCCGTCTGCATCGGCGTTGCACTGCGCGGTGTCTGTTTCGGTTCGAACGATAGCTGGCTGTGCGTCGAAGGAACCCCCTCGGATCGTCTCGGGTTCGGAGGCTCGGAGACGGTTGCAGGCCCCACGGCGACCGGCTGTGCCACCGCACGCCCTTCGCCGCCGCCGGTGATCGACACGGCCGTGGCCGCTGCGAAGCTGCGGGTCGATTCATCGGTTCGGGGCATCGGACGCAGCGACGGTGGCGCGACGGGCTGGCCCGTCGCGTCTTCCTCCGGCTGCAGGAGGGCGCTTGCCGCTTCCGCCCCGGTCGGCATCTGGCGGGCGACAGTGTCGGTCGGCCGTGCGAGCACCGGGAGCTCACCTTTGGAGATCGTCTCGCTGGGCTTGGATGCCATGGGCCCCGAACGAAGCGTTTGTTCGTCCTCTGCAGGCTGAAGGCCTTCCGCGGCGGCGAGCTTCGGTGACGCAGAATGAGGCTCCGCCAAGGACGTGATCGGCCGGTCCGGCCTTGCGACGCTCGCGAGATGCGCGTCGGCAGGCTCATTGGTGCCCGTTTCAGGCGGGGTTCCCGCAGCGGCCGTCTCGATGTCGGGCTGGACCATACCCGCAGCGGTCGGATCGAGGTCGGCGGGCGGACGATCCGCGACGAGGCCGATCGGGACATCGGCGGCATGCCCCCGGGCGATGGCCACGGCCTGCGCGAGCGCGTGGGCGTCGGAGGCGAGGAACGCTGCGGCTTCCCGAAGGGGCGGCAGGGGTTCGTCCGCGGTCTGCGGCGGATAGCCTGTTGCAGCGGGCGCCCGCGCCGTCGTCTCGGGCGAGAAGGCCTGCCCCAGAGCCTGCTGCAGATGCGGCGCACCGGGTGCCACGCCCGGCGCCTGCGAAAAGGCCATGCGGGTGGGAAGCGGCGCCTGGATCGTCGGCTGGCGAAAGGCGGGCCGCTCGTCCTCGTCGGGGAAAAGGGCGGAAACGGCATCCGGGTGCCAGAGGCCGTCGCGCGTGAGCGGCAGGTCGATCCGCAGATCGAGCGTCAGCGCCGGACGCAGCGTTTCCACCAGCATCTTCAAGGCCGCGAGCAGCGGCTGCTGGTTCAGCTGCTTCTCGAGCAGCGCGCGGGCGGCAGGCGGCAGAACGTCCATATGGGCGGCCAGCCGGCGGGTGAAGTCGCGCAGGCTCTCCTGCGGTTGCGGGGGGAAATCGACGATCCGGGCCAGCGCTTCGGTCAGGCGCGCCAGCGCGACGCGCGTTGCCGGATCGGCATTCGCCATGTCGCGCAGCACGATCTCGATGACATGGAGGATGGCATCGAACCGCTTCGTCGCCGCTGCCGGCAGCACGTGCCGGTCCTTCGCCGTCCCGCCATCGGTCAGGGCGGCGGCGGCACTCCGGGAGATGGCGGTCGATGTCTGCATGGCAGTCTCCGTCCATAACCGGCTTCGGCCGGGTGCGATTGCTGAAGAGCGACGCAGGGAACGGGAGTGCCCTGCCGCCGGCGGGTTCAGGCGCGGCAAACGTGCCGGTGTCACGATGTCCATGGGCGCGTCATGCGCATGCCCGACAGGATACACCTGGAGGCAGCACGTGCCGGAAAAAGAGCCGGCTTGGCATGAATGTCTCCAGATTAGCGCAATATGGTTACGATATCGTTACCGGATTGCGGATCGCATGCCGCGCGATGGACGGAAGGCCGAACGACATGAACTGGGCGAATCTCATCCTCAACACCGACAGCTACAAGCTCAGCCATTTCCTGCAATATCCGCCGGAAACAGCCGCGATCTCCTCCTATATCGAAACACGCGGCGGGAGCGATCTGATCGACGTGGTGTTCTTCGGTCTCCAGATCTTCCTGAAGGATGTGCTGAGCCGCCCGGTCGCCATGAGCGACGTTGCCGAGGCCGAGGAGGTCGCGCAGGCGCACGGCCTGCCATTCGATCGCGCCGGCTGGATGCATATCGTCAACGCGCATGGCGGCTACCTGCCGTTGCGGATCGAGGCGCTGCCGGAGGGCACCCTAACGCGCCGGGGCGTGCCGCTGGTTCAGGTCGTCAACACCGACCCGGCTTGCTGGTGGCTGACCTCGCATATCGAGACGGCCCTGCTGCGCGCCGTCTGGTATCCCTCGACCGTTGCCAGCAATGTCCGCAAGGTCAAGCTCGCGCTGCGCGACGCGCTGGAGCGCACGGCCGACGAGCCCGAGCTTCTGCTGCCCTCGCGTCTGCTGGATTACGGTGCCCGCGGCGTCGGCGCGTTCGAGCAGGCCGGCATCGGCGGTGCCGCCCATCTCGTCCACTTCACCGGCACGGACACGCTGTCCGGCGTCCTCACCGCACGCCGCTGCTATGGTGCCGTCATGGCCGGGCGTTCCATGCCCGCCTCCGAGCACTCGACCATGACGGCCTGGGGCGGCGACCGCGAGGCGGATGCCTATGCCAACATGGTCTCGCGCTTTGCGCCCTCCGGCGCCTTCGCCGTGGTGTCCGACAGCTACGACATCAATCAGGCCGTATCCTTCATCTGGGGCAAGCAGCTGCGCGACACGGTCAAGGCCAGCGGCGCCACCGTTTATATCCGGCCGGACAGCGGCGACCCGATCGAGACCCCGGTGCAGGTGGTGCAGCAGCTCGACTACCGTTTCGGCACGACGCAGAACCGCAAGGGCTTCAAGGTTCTCGACCGTTGCGTCCGGGTGATCCAGGGCGACGGCATCACGCTTGCCGACATGAACCAGATCCTGAACCGGCTGGAGGCCTTCGGCTATTCGGCGGAGAACATGACCTTCGCCATGGGGGGCGGCATTCTCCAGAAGGTCAACCGCGATAGCTACGCCTTCGCCATGAAGGCCAATGCGCGCCAGGACACGGCCGGCCGCTGGCACGATGTCTGGAAGCGCCCGGCCACGATGAACGTCAAGGCCTCGAAAGCCGGCCGGCAGGCCGTCGTGTCCGGTATGGCGGGCCTCGAGGCCGTGCGGCTCGATGCGCTGGCCGGCCGCGAGAACCATTTGCGGCCCGTCTGGCAGGACGGCCGCCTGCTGAAGGACTGGTCGTTCGAGGAGGTTCGCGCGCAGGCCCGGTGAGATGAGGGTACCGCACCTCTTGCAGGGCAGGGGCGCGATCCCCAGATCCGGACTGACGCCGGACGCACGACGGCTGCCCGGCCGCACGGCGAGACGCAAGCAGGAGGTCCGAAATGTCGGTCAGGCCACCCCAATCGTTCGGCAATCCCGGAGGTGCCCGTCAGGGCGGCCTCGATATCCTCGAATACGAGCTGATGGCCGAACGCGCCGATGCGCTCGGTCGTCATGGGTTGAGGGTGGAAAAGGCGATCGCCGCGCTGCAGGGGCTCGGCGAGCCGGAGACGACGCCGGAGGGCCGCGAGGCGCTGCTGGATGCGGCGGCCGACGCCGTCTGGTCCTTCTTCATCCAGCGGGAGATCTGCGGCCTGCGCTCCAACCGCGATGCCATCGAGCGCTACGGCATTCCCAAGGAGGTCGTCGCCCGCCTCGGCGTGGTGCGCAAGCCCTCGCAAACGTGACGATGCCCGCTCAGCTGTGCGCGAAGATATCCGTGGCCTCCCAGCCGATGAGGTCGAGCTTCGCGCGGGTGGGCAGGAAGGCGAAACATGCCTCCGCATGGTCGATCCGCCCGTCGCGCATCAGCCGCTGGTTCAGCTTGTCGCGCAAAGCATGCAGGTGCAGCACGTCGGAGGCGGCATAGTCCAGCTGTGCCGGCGTCAGCGTGGCGGCGGCCCAGTCGGACGATTGCTGCTGCTTGGAGATATCGACCTCCAGCATTTCCTTCAGATTGTCCTTCAGGCCGTGGCGGTCGGTATAGGTGCGCGCGAGGCGTGAGGCGATCTTCGTGCAGAACACCGGGGTCGTGGTGACCCCGAAGGTGTGGAAGAGCACGGCAATATCGAACCGGCCATAATGAAAGATCTTCTGCCGCGCCGGATCGGCCAGCATGTGCACGAGGTGCGGCGCTGTCGTCTGTCCCGGCGCGATCTGCACGATATCGGCCGTTCCGTCGCCCGGCGAAAGCTGCACGAGGCAGAGACGATCGCGACGCGGCACGAGGCCCAGCGTCTCGGTATCCACCGCGATCGCGCCCTTGTAGCGGGCGGCGTCTTCCGCGGCGATATCACCTTCGTGAAACCGTATTGTATTCGGCATGGAATTCCCCACATCATCATCCTGCCCGATGGGCAGGCTGCCGGCCATTGTCGACGGTCGGGGCTGTCACCAAGGCGGTGCCGCAACCGGTGGAATGCTCAGGCGGTATAACGCGGAACCGGCCCCGATGCGATAGCGTTCGCTTGGCTGCCGGATGATGGGCGAAAGGGGCGTGAGCCATGGGACGAGCAGGTATGCGAATCGGATCGATCGTTCTTCTCGGCATCCTGGCAGTGCTCAGCGCGACGACGATGCCGGTTGCCGCGCAACCGCAACAGCCGGTCGTCACCTTCGATAGCCTGCCCGGCGTCGAGCCACTCGATCCGATCGGCACGACCAGCAATCTGCGCTGCGAGCAGGCCCTGATCGATCGCGCGCAGGGCAATATCCTGCCCAGTCGGGGGCCGCGCTATCACACGGTCAACGTCTGCAGCCGCGATGGCGGCCCGGAGTTTGTCTCTCCCCGCCTGCCGCCGTCGAACTACCGGCAGCTTCGCGGCTTCAATTATTGACGCCATCCCCCGATGTCCTCCACCCCTTCCCTCTGATACGCAGGGTCGTCGTCAACCGCGGGAGGTTGGAGCGACGGTCCGGCCTCTGCCCTGTGAGGCTCGACCGCGAGGAGACAGGGCCGGAATGATGCGGGAGGAATGCGAATGTCCGAAAACGAAAAGCCGCTGGTGATCAGCGCGCCCGAGCCGCGAACGCTCGATCTGATTTTCACGCCGGAAGCCCTCGGCGTTCTCCACGACCGATACCGGATCGTGGAGGTGGAGGCAGACACGGTGGCGAGCCTCGATGGCGATGTTCTGGGAGCGGCGCGCTACGTGCTCGGCCAGCCGCCGCTCGATGCCGCGACGCTCGCGCGGATGCCGCAGCTGCGCTGCGTCCTCAATGTGGAAAGCAACCTGATCAACAATATGCCCTATGACGTGCTGTTCGAGCGCGGCATCCATGTCGTCACCACCGGGCAGGTCTTTGCCGAGCCGGTCGCGGAACTGGGCCTTGCCATGGCGCTCGGCATCGCGCGCGGTATGGTCGATGCCGATCTCGACTTCCGGGAAGGGCGCGAGCTCTGGGGTGGCGACGGCAACCGGACGGCACGGCTTTTGAGCGGTTCCAACGTCGGCATCATCGGCTTCGGCGACCTCGGCAAGGCGCTGAACCGGGTGCTTACCGGCTTCCGGACGGTCACGCGCGTGTTCGATCCGTGGCTGCCCGCTTCGATCCTCAAGGACAACGGCGTCATTCCGGCGGATCTCGACACCGTGCTGTCCGAAAGCGATTTCATCTTCGTCGTGGCGGCCGTGACCAGCGAGAACCAGAATTTCCTGAATGCGCAGGCCTTCGCAAGGATGAGGAAGGGCGCCGCCTTCATTCTGCTGAGCCGCGCCAATGTGGTGGATTTCGACGATCTGATGGCCGCCGTCGAAGCGGGCCATATCGTCGCGGCCAGCGATGTCTTCCCCGAAGAGCCGCTGCCGCTCGACCACAAGGTCCGCAGCCTGCCCGGCTTCCTGCGGTCCGCGCACCGGGCGGGGGCGCTCGACAGCGCCTTCAAGAAGATGGGCGACATGGTGCTGGAGGATATGGACCTGATGGATCGCGGACTGCCGCCCATGCGCTGCAAGCGCGCGGAGCGCGAGACCGTCTCCCGCATGCGCTCCAAGCCCGTCACCAACAACTGAGACCAGGTGTATCCCGAAACTGTGCCGCGGCTTCGGCCGTCAGGACCTTTTTAACGAGAGGCGGGGATCGGCCCTTCGGGGTTGATCCTGCGCATCGCCGCCAGAAGCGCCGTCTCGTTCGTATGGCCCGTCTTGTAGAGAGCG
Organism: Rhizobium quercicola; assembly: GCF_021168455.1. Lineage (NCBI taxonomy): Bacteria > Pseudomonadati > Pseudomonadota > Alphaproteobacteria > Hyphomicrobiales > Rhizobiaceae > Rhizobium > Rhizobium quercicola. The sequence goes on along the minus strand of NZ_JAJOZR010000008.1, from coordinate 25,172 downwards.
AGCAGCACGGTCGCGACATCGCGGCCGTCCGTGCTGTCGATGGGCGCGCCGATCTCCCGACACCAGAGATCGAGCGCCCGATAGACGATATCGATCTCCGTTTGCTCGAGCGCCATATCCGATAGAAACGACATGAAGGCTCCCTCCCTCTTCAGGAAGGCGCACTGTAGCTGTGTCGTGCCCGTCTCGACATCGCTAGATCTGTGGCCCGCTGGCTGCGTAACGACGCGACGCCGGGACGACACGCCGCCGCAGCGGTGGCGCCGCAGAGCGACGCCGGGCGTTACATATGGCGAATGGCGCCCTGGGAGGTCCCCTCGGCCCGCAGGGACGAGGCGGATGCCTCCATCAGCGATGCGGCGATCGCCATGGCCAGAAGCTTTCCCTTGGCGCGAACCGCCCCCGTATTCGCATCGCGGGCCGACACGGCAAGGTCCATGCCCTCCCGCATCAGGATCTGCTGCGCCCGCAGCACGGCCCAGTTTTCAACGTTATCGTTTTTCCCCATCACGACACCCCCTTCGCTTGATCATGAAGCTCGACGCGTTCCCTCCGAGGTGCAAACGGGCGCGCCGCGAATCATGGAAACATGTTCAAGAAGATGCGAAATCTCGTCGGCTGAGAAGCGTGACTTCTGCACGATGAAAAGTAAGAGTTTTGTGACATGCCGTTCGACATGGTGGTTCCGCACGCGGTTCATAGCCCGTATGACCCCGCCGCAGGCACGGCCCGCCGACATCCGATGGCCGCGCTCTGGTGCATCCATGTCCCGAAACGCCAAAAGCCCTGCGCGAGCAGGGCTTTATGGATCGTTCTCGGGAATTTGGTGCCCAGAAGAGGACTCGAACCTCCACACCCTTTCGGGTACCAGCACCTGAAGCTGGCGCGTCTACCAATTCCGCCATCTGGGCGACGAGCGGGGATGTAAAAGGCCGGGCGTCCGGTGTCAACAGCGATTTTGAAGAATTCACGACACCTTGAGTAAGGTGCTGTATTCGCTATCTTTTCATTCTGCGGCTTTCCCGGGCTCCGTCGCCTGTCTTGAGCCTGCCGGGTCGGCCCAGGCGCGAATGCGGGCAAGGCCGGCGGTCAGCAGGGCGACAGCCTTGGCTTCCGTCTCCGCTTCGACGTAGCAGCGCATTTCCGGCGCATTGCCGGAGGGGCGGAGATGGACGATGCTGTCGTCCGCAAGCGTCACGCGCAGGCCGTCGATATCGCTGACGGACGCGGGTACGCCGAGCGGTTCCAGGAAGGCCGCAAGCGCCGCAGGGCTGCTGCGGAGATGTGCCATCAAGGCCTGGCTGGTTTCCACCGGAAACCGCTCCAGACGGTCGCTGAGGGCGATGGGGAGGCTGTAGCGGTCGACGATGGCCGACAGCGGCTGACGGCGCTCTGCAGCCTCGGAGAGGATCGCCAGCACAGGCAGGAAGCAGTCGCGGGTCGGAAGGGCGGCAAGCGTGGTGCCGTTCACCATCACGGCGCTTCCCGTCAGCGTTCCGCCATTGGCCTCGAAGCCGACCACCCGCTCATGCCCGGCCTTCGCCGCGTCCTGCATGCCCGCGATGACGAAGGGAGAGCCGACGCGCGTCCGCAGGATCTCGGTCGTCCCGCGGCGCTCCAGCCCCGAATTCGAGGTGACCGGCGTGACCGCGACGGTGGCGCCGAGGAATTCGGCGGCGATCAGACCGAGGAGATCCCCCCGGATCGGTTCGCCGGCCTCGTTGCCGACGAGAGGGCGGTCGCCGTCCCCATCGGCAGAAACGATTGCGTCCAGCCGATGTTCGCGCGCCCAGCCGCGCAAGGCCGCCACGGTCTCCGGGGAGACCGCTTCGGTATCCACCGGAATGAAGGTCTCCGAGCGTCCGAGCGGCACGACGTCGGCGCCGTAATGCGCGAGAACCTCGACGAAGAGATCGCGCGCGACCGTGGAATGCTGGTAGACGCCCACCCGGAGGCCGGAGAGCGCGCGATCGGGCAGCAGGCGCACGTTGCGGGCGACGAAGAGATCGCGCACCGTGGCCGCGATGGTCGGCACGTCGGCCGGCGTGGCATCGATCGCGGTCTGGCTGGCGCGAAGCCGATCCGCCGCCGCGGTGATCGCCTCTTCGTCCGCCTTGGCGATTTCGCCGTCCGGGCGGTAGAACTTGATGCCGTTGCGGTCGGCGGGGATGTGCGAGCCGGTGACCATCAGGGCCGCGGACCGCGTGGACAGCGCCTGCAGCGCCAGCGCCGGCGTCGGTACGGTGCCGCAGTCGAGAACGGTCAGGCCGGCGCGCTGAAGGGCACCCGCGGCAATCGCCGCGATCGCCGGGCTGGACGCGCGGAAATCCCGGGCGATGAGGACGGTATCGCCGCGCTTCGCCTGGCCGGTGGAGAGCAGATAATGCGCAAAGGCCGTGGCATAGAGCGCGGCCGCCGGACCCTCGAGATCGACAGACAGGCCACGCAATCCGCTGGTTCCGAATTTCAGGCTCATGTCGCGGCTCTCCTGCGTCTGCGAAGCGTTGCAGGCAGGAATATCGCAAAGCCGTGCCGCATCACAGGCATACGCGCGATGCGCGGCGGAAAAAGCGCAAGGCGGTTAAAGAGGCCGCCTCATCCGAACGCCCAGACCAGCACGGCATAGCGCGCCGCCTTGCCGATGGAGACATAGATCAGGAACGGCAGCCACGGCATGCGCAGCAGGCCGGCTGCCAGCGTCAGCGGATCGCCGATAACGGGCACCCAGGAGAGAAGCAGCACCGGCTGGCCGTATCTCCGGAAGATGGCCTCCGCCCGTGCCCGACCTTTCTGCGATACCGGAAACCACCGCCGCCCCTCGAACCGCAGGAAGAAGCGGCCGAGGACGAAGTTGACGACCGCTCCCAGCACATTGCCGGCCGTTGCGACCAGAAAGACGAAGCCGCGCGGCAGGTTCGGATCCTGAAGGGCGGCGATGACGGCGGCTTCGGAAAGACCGAACAGAAGCGTGGCGGACAGGAAGGCGGCGGCAAAGACGCCGGCGAGGGCTGCAAGACTCAAGAGGAAGGCCGATCCGTATGTCCGAGATCGCGCTCCGGCGCGATGATGTCTCGCACCCGCTGCTTCAGCTCCTTCGGTCCGGGAAACCCACCGTCGCGCTTGCGCTCCCAGATCAGGGTCTCACCGACGTGGATTTCGAAGTTTCCGCCGGTACCCGGGATCAGCGCGACTTCGCCCAGCGCGTCCGGAAAGGTCTGCAGCAACTCCTGCGCCATCCAGCCGGAGCGCAGAAGCCAGTTGCACTGCGTGCAATAGAGAATGCTGACACGGGGTTTTCCCTGGCTCATGAGCGGGCTCCTTGGGCGGTGTGGTTGCGCACGAGGCTTACTGCATTCCCGGGCTGACCGAAACGGTTCGCGCAGGGTCCGGCCGGTTTTCGATCGGGACTTTCACGCAAATGTTAACCTGAAGCCTCAGGTTTTTCGACGGCGCGCCTTGCGGTGGCGATTATCTGCGGGAAGAGGGGGAGGGCACGTCGTTTGCCCCGAACCCAGGAGCCCATTTGATGACCGATCCCGTTTCCGACCGCCCGCGGCCGATCTTCCCCACCCTCCAGCGCCTCTATCGTCCCTTCGATACGACGGCGGAAACCGTCCTGCGCGTCGTCGCCGGCGCTCTTCTCGTCACCCACGGCTTCGGCAAGATCACCAACCCCTTCGGCGCCGTCGGCATGGTCGAGGGCCTCGGCTTCTATCCCGGCGTCTTCTGGTCGCCGCTGCTCGCCGCCACCGAGTTCTTCGGCGGCATTTTCGTCGCCATCGGCCTCTTCACGCGGCCCGCAGCCTTCGCCTCGATGATCGTTCTCCTGGTGACCGTCTACGTCCACGGCATCGTCAAGGCCGAGGGGCTGGCCGGTGCGGAGAAGTCCATCCTGTGGGCGGCGATCTTTCTCTACTTCGCCGTGCGCGGCTCGAACGCGCAATCGGTCGACGCAAAGCTCGGCCGCCAGATCTGAGCAAACCAGAAATGAAAATGGCGGCCGAAGCCGCCATTTTCAAACCTGTGATCCACCTGCGCCTTACAGCGTGCGGGTGATGTGCTCCACGCGGAAGCACTCGATGGTGTCGCCGGCGCGGATGTCCTCGTAGTTCTCGAAGGCCATACCGCATTCCTGACCGACCGGCACTTCGGACACTTCGTCCTTGAAGCGCTTGAGGGTCTTGAGCTTGCCTTCGTGGATGACGACGTTGTCGCGCACGAGGCGGACGCCCGCACCACGCTCGACCTTGCCCTCGACCACGCGGCAACCCGCGACCTTGCCGGTCTTGGTGATGTTGAATACTTCCAGGATTTCGGCATTGCCGAGGAAGGTTTCGCGGCGCTCCGGCGAGAGCAGGCCCGACATCGCTGCCTTCACGTCATCCACCAGGTCGTAGATGATGTTGTAGTAGCGGATCTCGATGCCCGAACGCTCGGACGCCTGGCGTGCCTGGACGTTGGCGCGAACGTTGAAGCCGATGATCGCAGCATCCGACGATTCCGCCAGCGCGATGTCCGACTCGGTGATCGCACCGGCGCCCGAATGAACGATGCGGGCACGAACTTCGTCGGTGCCGAGACGATCGAGCGCGCCGATGATGGCTTCGACCGAACCCTGCACGTCGCCCTTGATGACCAGCGGGAACTCCTTGAACCCGGTGTTCTGCAGCTTGCTCATCATCTGCTCGAGCGAACCGCGCTGGCCGGACTGGCGGGCAACCGCCTTGTCGCGCGTCAGGCGCTGGCGATACTCGGAGATCTCGCGGGCACGGCCTTCGTTCTCGACCACGGCGAAGCGATCGCCGGCAGCCGGCGTTCCCGAGAGGCCGAGGACTTCGACCGGGGTCGCCGGACCGGCTTCCTTGACATGGTCGCCCTTGTCGGTGACGAGCGCGCGCACGCGGCCCCACTGGTCGCCGGCCACGATGATCTGGCCGGGCTTCAGCGTGCCCTTCTGGACAAGAACGGTGGCGACCGAGCCACGACCGCGATCGAGCTGGGCTTCGATGACGATACCTTCGGCCGTCCGGCTCGGATCGGCCTTGAGGTCGAGGATTTCAGCCTGCAGCAGGATGGCCTCGAGCAGCTTGTCGAGGTTGACCTTGTTCTTGGCCGACACTTCGACGTCGAGGACCTCACCGCCGAGCGATTCCACGAACACTTCGTGCTGCAGCAGCTGCTGGCGCACCTTGTCCGGGTTGGCTTCGTGCTTGTCGATCTTGTTGATCGCCACGATGATCGGAACGTCGGCAGCCTTGGCGTGGCTGATGGATTCGATCGTCTGCGGCATGACGCTGTCGTCGGCCGCGACCACGAGGATCGCGATGTCGGTTGCCTGCGCACCACGGGCACGCATGGCCGTGAAGGCGGCGTGGCCGGGCGTGTCGATGAAGGTGATCTTCTGGCCGTTCTGTTCCACCTGATAGGCACCGATATGCTGCGTGATGCCGCCGGCTTCGCCCGAGACGACGCTCGTCTGGCGGATGGCGTCGAGCAGCGAGGTCTTGCCGTGGTCGACATGGCCCATGATGGTCACGACCGGAGGACGCGACACCATTTCGCCGGCGTCGTCGGCCTGGTTGAAGATGCCTTCTTCAACGTCGGATTCCGATACGCGCTTGACGGTGTGGCCGAATTCGGCGGCGATGATCTCGGCGAGATCGGCGTCGATGACGTCGCCGGGCTTCATCATCTGGCCGTCCTTCATCAGGTACTTGATGACGTCGACGGCACGTTCGGACATGCGCTGCGACAGTTCCTGAATGGTGATGGTTTCCGGCAGGATGACCTCGCGCATGACCTTCTCGCGCGTTTCCTGCATCTGGCTGCGGCGGAACTTCTCCTGCCGGCGACGCATGGCCGCGAGCGAGCGACCACGGGCATTGCCGTCGTCGTCGAGCGCTGCCGTCAGCGTCAGCTTGCCCTTGCGGCGCTCTTCCTCGGTCTTCGGACGTGCGGGAGCCTTGGCAGGCTCGGGACGCACGGGCTTGCCGCGAACCGGCACCGCGCCCGGACGGGCAGGGCGGGTTTCCTCGGCCTCGTTGGTGCGGCGCGTACGCACGCCGTTCGCGTCCGTCGTGATGACGGGCGCCGGGCGTTCGACGACCGGCGGCGCAGCCGCGGCTGCGGCGGCCGCTGCCTTTTCGGCTTCGGCGGCAGCGGCGAGCGCTGCCTTCTCGGCTTCGCGCTCGGCGGCGGGCCGGGCAGCCTCTTCCGCTTCGCGGCGGGCGGCTTCCTCGGCTTCGCGCTTCAGGCGCTCGGCTTCCTCGATCTTGCGCTTCTCTTCGGCAGCGGCGCGCGCCTTGGCTTCCTCGGCATCGCGGATCTGCGCTTCGGCGAGTGCGCGGCGGCGCGCATCGATTTCACCGGCAGACAGCTGGTTCAGAACCACGCCGGTGCGCGGACGCGCCGGATCGGGCCGCGGCGCCTGGGGCTGCGGGCGAACCGTGGTCTGTTGCATGGGGCGCGTTTCCGGCGGGCGCGGCTGCGGCGCACGAACGGGAGCCGAGGCGATCGGTGCGACCGGCTTCTCGTCTTCCGGCCGTGTGGGGCGGCGTTTGCGGGTTTCGACCACGACAGCCTTCGTGCGGCCGCGGCCCATGTCCTGGCGGACTGTGCCCTGGCTCACGCCGGAGGGGCGCAGCGTCAGAGTCTTCTTGCCGGCTCCGCTCAGGGTCTTGTCGTCGTTGTTATCGGTCATTCCGTTCCGTTCCTAAGATCGAAGCCGGATGCGTATCACCAGACCCCGTCGTTCGATTGTCGTCTTACCGTATTGCGGTCGTCACGGCCGTGGCCGGTGTCCCGCGTCATAATGTCGGCTGGGAAGCGTCGCCGAAGGCACGGGGGGACACGTCGCCCCGGTATCTTTCCAGCATGTTTGCGCGCTTCACTACACCCTCACCCGCCTGCCCTGCAAGCGCTGCGGCATGGATAAAAGAATTACTTCCGAGCAACGTATCCAATTCCTCTCCGGTGAAGAAGCGGAAGGTGGGTATCTGCTCGCCGTCATCGGCGACAAAGCTCATGGCCTTGCGCGCCTGGTCTATTTTCCGCACACCGTCGGGTGCGGCCGTGGTGGCGTGGAACGTGGCGAGCGCCGCCATGCCGCGAACCGCCTGTTCCACCTTCGAAGACCCGGTGATGAACTGCGCGGCCTTTCGCGCCATGTTCATCATGCCGACGAGCTGTTGGACGAGAAGCCTGTCGACCTCGTCCAGAAGCTCGGGGCCGGGCTTGGCCTCCGCCGTCTTCAGCGCCCGCGCAAAGAGCTTGCGCTTGATCGCCGTCTCCAGAACCGCCCGCTCGGCGGTGACCCAGCAGCCGCGACCCGGCAGCTGGCGTTTCAGGTCCGCAACCACCCGGCCGTCCGGCCCCGCGACGAAGCGGATCAGGCCGTCATCGGCCGGGCCGCTCGTGCGGGTGACGATGCACATGCGCCCGTTGAGCGGCACGTCGTCGTCCTCCGCGGGGACGTTCACATCGTCCGGTGCCATGTCTGGCGGGTTGGGTACGGAATTCATGGGGATCAGGACGCGGCTTCCGCCTCGTCCTCCTCGACACCTTCCGTTATCTGGAGTGCCTCGGTCTCGCGTGCAAGGTCTTCCTCCGTAATCCAGCCCGCAGCCAGGCGCGCCTGAAGGATCATGGTTTCGGCTTCCGTGCGCGAAATTTCCAGCTTGGAGAACAGGCCTTCGAAACGCTTGGTCTCGCCGTCCTTGCGCTCCGACCAGCCGACGAGATCGTCGGCGGCACAGCCGGCGAAGTCTTCCATGGTCTTGATGCCGTCCTGGCCGAGCGCCACCAGCATCTGCCCGGTCATGCCGTTGATCGTGCGCAGCTCGTCCTCGACGCCCAGCGCCTTGCGCTTCTCGTCCATCTCGGCTTCCAGCTTGTCGAGATATTCGCGGGCACGCGTCTGGATCTCGCTGGCGGTCTCCTCGTCGAAGCCCTCGATCGAGGCGATCTCGTCGAGTTCGGCATAGGCGAGTTCCTCGACCTGCGCGAAGCCCTCCGACGCCAGAACCTGGCCAACCATTTCGTCCACGTCGAGCGATTCCATGAAGAGGTTCGTGCGCTCGTTGAATTCCTTCTGGCGGCGCTCGGACTCTTCGGCTTCCGTCATGATGTCGATGTCCCAGCCGGTCAGCTGCGATGCCAGACGGACGTTCTGGCCGCGACGGCCGATGGCCAGCGACAGCTGCTCGTCGGGCACGACGACTTCGATGCGCTCTGCATCCTCGTCCAGAACGACCTTGGCGACTTCCGCCGGCTGCAGGGCGTTGACGATGAAGGAGGCCGGATCCTGGCTCCACGGAATGATGTCGATCTTCTCGCCCTGAAGCTCGCCGACGACGGCCTGGACGCGGCTGCCGCGCATACCGACGCAGGCGCCGACCGGATCGATCGACGAGTCATTGGAGATGACGGCGATCTTGGCGCGCGAACCCGGATCACGGGCGACCGAGCGGATCTGGATGATGCCGTCGTAGATCTCCGGCACTTCCATGGTGAAGAGCTTGACCATGAACTGCGGATGCGTGCGCGACAGGAAGATCTGCGGACCGCGCTGTTCGCGGCGCACGTCGTAGACATAGGAGCGGACACGGTCGCCATAGCGCATGTTCTCGCGCGGGATCATCTCGTCGCGACGGATGATGCCTTCGCCGCGGCCGAGGTCCACGATGACGTTGCCGTATTCGACGCGCTTGACGGTCCCGTTGACGATCTCGCCGATGCGGTCCTTGTATTCGTCGAACTGGCGGTCACGCTCGGCTTCGCGAACCTTCTGGACGATGACCTGCTTGGCGGACTGGGCGGCGATACGGCCGAAATCCATCGGCGGCAGCGGATCGGCGATGAAGTCGCCGAGCTTGGCGTCCGGGTTGCGGTCGCGCGCCAGTTCCAGCGGGATCTGCGTGCCGTAGTCTTCGGCGACCTCGACCACTTCCAGAAGACGCTGCAGGCGGATCTCGCCGGTCTTGGAGTTGATGTCGGCGCGGATGTTGCTTTCCGAGCCGTAGCGCGAGCGCGCCGCCTTCTGGATCGCGTCGGCCATGGCGGCCAGCACGATCTCGCGGTCGATCACCTTTTCGCGCGCGACGGCATCCGCGATCTGCAGAAGTTCGAGCCGGTTAGCACTGACTGCCATGGGGTAGGTCTCCGTAGGTCGAATAGTCCGGGTGGTGCCTCTCGGCCGGCGCTCCAGTGGAGAAGCGCCGGTCGGGCGCGTATCATTCCTGCGAAGGGGTCTCGTCGTCGCCGTCGAGCTCTTCGAAATTCTCGTTCGCCGCCTCGCGTGCGGCCTTGGCCTTCTTGTCGGCCGTCAGCGCATCGCGGATCAGCTCGTCCGTCAGGATCAGCTTGGCTTCAGCCAGTGCCGAAAACGGCACGACGACGGTCGGCGCCTCGTCCGGACCCGGCTGGTCGCGCTCGATGGTGAAGCCGTCCGCATCCGCACCGAGAATGACGCCGCGGAAGCGCTTGCGGTTCTCCACGAGAACCGAGGTCTCGCACTTGACGAGATGGCCGGTCCACCGCACGAAATCGCCCTTGCGCACCATCGGCCGGTCGATACCCGGCGAGGACACTTCCAGATGATACGCCTTGCCGATCGGATCGTCCACGTCGAGCACCGGCGAGATCGCCGTGGAGACGGCTTCGCAGTCTTCCACGGTCATGGTGCCGTCGGTGCGCTCGGCCATGATCTGCAGCGTCGCGCCGTTCTGGGCCGAAAGCCGCACGCGCACCAGCTGGTAGCCCATCGGGATCAGCACGGGTTCGATGATGTCGGCGACGCGGCGATCGATCCCGGTCTCGGTGATCAGGCGCGGTTCCTGCTGGATGTCTGCCGTGTCGATGTCGGACAAGCGATGTCTCCCGTCATGCATGTTCTGTCATGATGGTAATAAAAAAGAGCGGGTCCTTGCGGGCCCACTCTTCATCAACCGATCAAGAATTTGAGCGTCATATACGCCGCATCCGCCGCAATTGCAAGCGCCGCGCCGATGCGGCCCGACTGCCGAATTTCGACCGCCGGTGCGGGTTGCCGCCCGCGGCCTTCGGGCTACATTGCCTTCGAGGACCTCAAGCCGCCCGAGGATGCCGTTCCCCGAACTGCAGTCGTGACCCCGCAGGGTGCGGCAAGGCTATCTGCGGCTAGATCGTGCGTGAAGAAGGAGACGGACGTGCCAGATCGAACATCGCCCTTGGCACCCTTCCGCCACGACACCTTCCGCATCATCTGGATCGCAAGCCTTGCCTCCAATTTCGGCGGCCTCATCCAGTCCGTCGGCGCGGCGTGGATGATGACCTCGATCTCCACCTCGGTGAACATGGTCGCCCTGGTGCAGGCGTCCGTGACACTGCCCATCATGCTGTTTTCCCTGATCTCCGGCGCACTGGCCGACAGTTTCGACCGGCGGCGGATCATGCTGGTCGCGCAGGTCTTCATGCTCGTCGTGTCGGCGCTGCTCACGGCGTTCGCCTGGTTCGGGCTCATCACGCCGTGGCTGCTCCTGATGTTCACCTTTCTCATCGGCTGCGGCACGGCGCTGAACAACCCGGCCTGGCAGGCCTCCGTCGGCGACATGGTTCCGCGCGAGGACCTGCCGGGCGCCGTGTCGCTGAACAGCATGGGCTTCAACATGACGCGCAGCGTCGGCCCGGCCATCGGCGGCGTCATCGTCGCGGCGGCGGGCGCGGCGGCGGCCTTCGCGGTGAACACGCTCACCTATTTCGCGCTGATCACGGCGCTGCTGCGCTGGAAGCGGACGCCGGCGCCGAACGCGCTGCCGCGCGAGCCGCTGGCGCGTGCCGTGGGGGCGGGCTTGCGCTATGTCGCGATGTCGCCGAACATCCTCAAGGTCATGCTGCGCGGCTTTCTCTTCGGCCTGTCCGCAAGCGCCATCCTCGCCCTTCTGCCGCTGGTCGCGCGCGATCTCGTGGCCGGCGGGCCGCTGACCTATGGTGTCCTGCTCGGCGCCTTCGGCATCGGGGCCATCGGCGGCGCGCTGCTCAGCGCCCGGCTGCGCGAGCGTCTGGCCGGCGAAGCGATCGTGCGCATCGCCTTCCTCGGCTTTGCCCTGTCCGCCGTCATGGCCGCGCTCAGCCGCTCGGAGATCGTCACGGGCCTGGCCATGCTCATGTCGGGTGCCGGCTGGGTCTTGGCCCTGTCGCTGTTCAACACCACGGTGCAGCTCTCCACCCCGCGCTGGGTGGTTGCCCGGGCCCTGTCGCTCTACCAGACCACGACCTTCGGCGGCATGGCGCTCGGCAGCTGGGTCTGGGGTGCGGCGGCGGAGGCCTACGGCCCCTCGACGGCGCTCGTCGCCTCGGCGGTCGTCATGTTGTTCGGCGCGGCTGTCGGCCTGCGTTTCGCCCTGCCGGAGTTCAAGGCGCTCAATCTCGATCCGCTCGGGCGTTTCACCGAACCCATGCTGAAACTCGACCTGAAGCCGAGAAGCGGACCGATCGTCGTGATGATCGACTACGAGATCGATCTGGCCGATGTCGAGGCATTCCTGTCGATCATGACGGAGCGCCGCCGCGTCCGCATCCGCGACGGTGCCGGCCAATGGACCCTGATGCGCGATCTGGAGCGGCCGGAGATCTGGACGGAGACCTACCACGTGCCGACATGGGTCGAGTATGTCCGCCACAACCAGCGGCGTACGCAGGACGACGCGGCGATCCACGAACAGCTCCGCGCGCTCCACCGCGGCGAAAATGCACCGTATGTTCACCGGATGATCGAGCGCCAGACCATCCTGCCGCACGAATACGAGCAGTTCAAACGGCAGGTCGATATCGGCCACTGAGCCGTGTGATCTATCGCAGTGTCGCCTTCAGCCCCGCATCCGGGAAGCAGGTCGCCGCAAGGCCGTTCTTCTCCTGCCACTGCCCGAGCGAGCGCCGGGTCTTGTAACCGGCCAGCCCGTCGGCCTTGCCGATGTCGTAGCCCTGCGCCTCCAGCCGCTTCTGCATGGTCAGCACGTCCGAGCGCAGCATCTTGCCGACATCGCCCCAGCTGCCTTGAAAGGCCCCGCCGTTCTGGCCGATCCGGTCGGCGAGATTGCCGATGAAGAGGGCATAGAGGTCGGAATTGTTGTATTCCTTGATCACGTAGAAATTCGGCGTGACCAGGAATTCCGGCCCGTGGCGGCCGGCTGGCACCAGCATCATGCCACCGGCCTTGGCCTCGCTGCGGGGAAACGCCTTGCGGGAGATGCGGGTGATGCCGGTCGCAGCCCATTGACCGAGCGGCTTTGCGAGATCGGGCCCTTCCTGCGCGCAGGAAACGTTCTGCGGGATCGTGACCTCGAAGCCCCAGTCGCGCCCGCGCTGCCAGCCCTTTTCCGACAGGTAATGTGCGATGGAGCCGAGCACGTCGGGCACCGAGTTCCAGATGTCGCGCCGCCCGTCGCCGTCGAAATCGACGGCATATTGCAGGAAGCTCGAGGGTAGGAACTGCGGCTGGCCCATGGCGCCCGCCCACGAGCCGCGCATGTCGGCTTCATCAACGTCGCCGCTTTCCAGGATGTGCAGGGCGGAGATCAACTCGCGGGTGAAGAGCTCGCCGCGGGTCGACATGAAGGCCTTGGTCGCGAGCACATCGAGCACCGGATGCGGGATCTTCGCCCGGCCGAAGCCGGACTCACGACCCCAGATCGCCAGCACGATCGGCCCGGGCACACCATAGGTCTTCTCGATCCGCCGCAAGGTTGCGGCATGCGTCGAAGCGAGACTCCGGCCGGTCGCGGCCAGCCCCTGCAAGCGTTTTTCGGAGAAATAGGCGCCGGGCGAGGCGAATTCCGCCTGGCTCTGCTTCTGCTCGCCCTGCGGCCCGGAACCCGGCGGCACGAGGTCCGGCAGGTCCCAGTCGAGCTTCACGTCCGCGAAGGCCTTGTCGAATGCGCTTTTGGAAATGCCGCCCTTCTGTGCCTGCGGCCAGAGGTCGGTCTGCAGCCAGCGGCGGAACTGGGCCTCGGTCTCGGTCCTGGAGGCGGCGAGCGCCGGCGCGGCGGTTGCGGCGCAGAGGAGGGCGGCAAGGCCCAGGCGGCGGAATTGTTTCAGGACTGTCATATCAGATTGCCGTTCTCGCCCGCAGAGCCGCGGTCAGTGTGCCGTCGTCGAGATAATCGAGCTCGCCCCCGACGGGAACGCCATGGGCAAGCCGGGTGATGCGAACGTCCAGCCCGTCGAGCTGGTCGGTGATATAATGCGCCGTGGTCTGGCCCTCGACCGTGGCGTTGACGGCGATGATCAGCTCGCGCACTTCGCCCTTGACCACGCGATCGACCAGGCCGCGGATGTTGAGATCGTCGGGCCCGACGCCATCGAGCGGCGACAGCGTGCCGCCGAGCACATGATAGGCGGTGTTCATGGCGCCTGTACGTTCCAGCGCCCAGAGATCGGCGACATCCTCGACCACGATGATGCAGCTATGGTCGCGCCGCGCATCGGTGCAGACGCTGCACGGATCGCTCGTGTCCACATTGCCGCAGCAGGAGCAGATCCGCACCTTGCGGTGCGCCTCGACCATTGCGTCGGCGAGCGGCCCCAGCAGCTGGTCCTTCTTCTTGACGAGGTGCAGCGCGGCCCTGCGCGCCGAGCGCGGCCCGAGGCCCGGCACCTTCGCCAGAAGCTGGATGAGTTTTTCGATTTCGGGGCCGGTGACTCGCTTTGCCATGAGGCGCGTTCTACCCCATATGCGGCGCGAGTGAAAATGCTTTGCATCGCGCAGCCACGATCCGCAAGGGCGGAGGAAAGAAGGGGCCCCATGAAGATCGACGCCGTCTGCCTCGGTCCTGCCGCCGTCATCGACGGCAAGAAGGCGAAGACCGGCATCGTCAAGCATCCGCAGGGCGGCACCGTCATCGTCGATGCCGCGGGGCTCGCCGGCGATGCCGTCTGCAATCGCAAATATCACGGGGGACCGGATCAGGCGGTCTACGGTCTCGGCTCTCTGGATCTCGCGGCCTGGGCGGACGAGCTCGGCCAGAAGATCGAGCCCGGCCTGTTCGGGGAAAACCTCGTGATTTCGCAGATCGATAGTCGGATAATTGCCGTCGGCGACCGGTTCGAGACGGAGAGCGTGACCCTGGAGGTCACCTCCACCCGCATCCCCTGCTCGACGCTGTCGCTGCGGCTGAACGATCCCGGCTTCGCCCGCAGGTTCCGCAGGGTCGCAAGGCCCGGCTTCTACTGCCGCGTGCTGCGGCAAGGCACGCTCGGGATCGGCGATGCGGTCACCTATCGCGCATTTCAGGGGCCGAGGATCACGATGCCGGATATGCTCGGAGCCTCGGTCAAGACCCTGTCGGAGGAGGATCGCGCCCGCTACCGCGCAGCCCCGATCAGCGCGCGCGTTCGCGCCCAGCTGGATGCCTGCGCGCCTTAACCATTCCTTAAGGATCCGCTTCGCGCGCGCCGTCCTCTCGGCTATGTCCTCGGCATGCCCGTGAGGCTGGTGATGGAGAGATGCGATGGCTCGGGCAGACAGGATCAGACGGCCGGCGGGATGGCTCGCGCTCCTTCTCCTTGTCGCGGTACCCGCAAGCCATAGCCTTGCCAAGACCTGTACGCCGTCGGGCAGCGAAGCGTCGCGCCTCCAGCGCCAGATCGCCTCCAACATGGCCATGGCACGCAATCACGCCTGCACCGTCGGAAGCGGCGGCTTTGCCTGCCGGGAAATCGCCGGTCGCATCGCGCAGGCGCGCGCCGAACTGGCCGCCCTGCCGTCCGCATGTAAGCCCGTTGTCCGCACCGTGCGGGAGGAGGTCAAGCCGAAGCCGAAACGCGCCGTTGTGCGCAAGCCCGTCAAGGTCGCGGCCGAAGCCGCGACGACACGCGCCGCAACGCTCTGCGTGCGGCTGTCCGACGGATACTATTTCCCGACGCCCAATTCCGGCTTCGCGGCCACACCCGCCTCGACCGAGACTCTCGCCGCGCAGTGCAAGGCCATCTGCGACACTGCGGATATGGACGTCTTTCGCCACGACGTGGGACAAGGCGACCCGAAGGATATGATTTCGCTGTCGTCGGGCAAGCGCTATGGCGATCTCGCCACCGCTGGCCTTTATCGCACCGCGGCCGAGGCCAAGGCCTGCGACATGAGCCGGCTGTCCTCGACGGCTGCGCGGCCGACACCCGCCGCGATCGCTCCGCCCACGGTGACAGAGGCGGCCGCGGAGGCAAGTCCGGCAGGGGAGCCGACGGTTCTTGCGGCCCTTGAAAACCAGCCGACGACGGGACTTTTCATGAATGTCAGCCTGCGCGGCACGAAGACCGATATTCCGAGGCTTCCGCGCAAGGTGCGCATGGTCGGCCCGGCATTTCTGCCGGAGCCCTGAGCGAACGTTCGCAATGAACCGGACGGACGCTAGAACGGCAGTTTCATGCCGGGCGGGATCGGCAGGCCGGCGGTCAGTTCGCGGGTCTTCTCCGCGGTGATCGCCTCGGCCTTGTCCTTGCCGTCCTTGTGCGCGGCAACGATCAGGTCCTCGAGGATCTCGACATCGTCTTCCTTGAAGAGAGACGGGTCGATATTGATGCTCTTCAGCATGCCCTTGCCATCGAGCCGGACGGTGACGAGGCCGCCGCCCGAGGTGCCGTCCACTTCGAGGAGGGCGATTTCCTCCTGAAGCTTCTCCATCTTGGCCTGCATTTCCTTGACCTTGCCCATCATACCCATGATGTCGCGCATCGTCCGTCTCCTCTGCTGATCACTTAATGTTCGATATCGTCGCCGGGAAGGATGTCGCCCTCTTCGGACTCGGCCACAGCGGCCACCTCTGGCGTCTCGTCCAGCTCGACCTCCGACACCTTGATGCGGACGTCGACCATCTTCGAGCCGGGAAAGCGGGCGAGGATGGCGGCGACGTCGGGGTCCTGGCGCGCATCGTTGAAGCGCTGCTCCTTCGCCGCCGCCTCGGTCTCCACCATCGTCGGCTGGCCGGGCTCGCGGCTCACCGTCACCATCCAGCGCAGGCCGGTCCATTCTTCCAGCCGCCGCTGCAGATCGGTCACCAGCGTCTTCGGCGCGTCGTCCGGAACGTTCATTTCCAGACGGCCCGGTTCGAGCCGTACGAGACGCACGAAATTGCGCACCAGCGTCTTCAAAAGAATGTCGCGGTTCTTCTGGCAGAGATCGACGATATCGGCGACCGAGCGCAGCGGCACGACCGGTTCGGCCGATGCCGGCTGGATGTCGATGTTTCCGCGCTCCTGCGCGGCGGGAAGCTCGGCCTCCGGCACGGCGCGCAGCATGGCCGCACCATTGGCCGTCATCCGCGAGGGCGTGACCGGTTCGCCGGCGCGCGCCTGAAGGCTGCTCTGGCCCTGTGGCGGTAGGGACGAGGCCGCACCGTTGCCAGCGCCGCCACCATGGCCGGGGGCCGGCCCGCGGGGCGCAGGGCGTCCGGCGTCGCTGCCCGACATCTCCAGCAGCCGGCGCGCGGCGTCTTCCGGGGAGGGGAGGTGGGCCGCATGCGTCAGCCGGATCAGCACCATTTCGGCTGCCCCCGCGGGACGCGCGGCATTCTCCGTCTCCGGTATGCCCTTCAGCAGCATCTGCCAGATCCGCGACAGGGTGGACACGGCGACGGCGGCGGAGAATTCCGCGCCGCGCACCCGCTCGACCTCGCTCAGGGACTGGTCGTTGGCTGCTTCCGCGGAGAATTTGAGCTTGGTCACGAGATGGGTGAAATCGGCAAGATCGGTCAGCACGACGGCCGGGCTGGCGCCCGCTTCGTACTGCCAGGCAAACTCTTCCAGCGCCGCTTTCACATCGCCGCGCACCACATGGCCGAAGAGATCGACGATGCGGGCGCGATCGGCAAGGCCGAGCATGCTGCGCACCGCCTCGGCTTCCACGATACCGCCGCCATGGGCGATCGCCTGGTCGAGCAGCGACAGGCCGTCACGGGCCGAGCCCTCGGCGGCGCGTGCGATCATCGCCAGCGCCTCGGCCTGCGCCGTAATGCCCTCCTTGCCGAGAATGGTGGAGAACAGGCCGACCAGATCGGTCGCCGCGATCCGCCGCAGGTCGAACCGCTGGCAGCGCGACAGGACGGTGATCGGGACCTTGCGGATTTCGGTCGTGGCGAAGATGAACTTCACATGCTCCGGCGGCTCTTCGAGCGTCTTCAACAACCCGTTGAAGGCCTGCGTCGAGAGCATGTGCACTTCGTCGATGATATAGACTTTGTAGCGCGCGGAAACGGGCCGGTAGCGCACCTGCTCGATGATTTCGCGAATGTCGTCGATGCCGGTGTGCGAGGCGGCGTCCATCTCGATTACATCGACATGCCGGCCTTCCATGATCGCCTGGCAGTGCTCGCCGGGCGTGCGAAGGTCGATCGTCGGCTTGTCGATCTCGTCCGTCTTGTAATTAAGGGCGCGCGCGAGAATACGGGCGGTCGTCGTCTTGCCGACGCCGCGCACGCCGGTCAGCATGTAGGCCTGGGCGATGCGACCGGTCTCGAACGCGTTGGTCAGCGTCCGCACCATCGGCTCCTGCCCCACCATCAGGTCGGAGAAATCCTTCGGCCGGTACTTGCGGGCCAGCACGCGATAGGCGGCCGGCTTCTCGGTCGAGGCTGCGTCAGGAGATGTGGTGGTGATGTCGTTCATGCGCCCCGCCGCTGGTTCCGTCTGTCCGGACAGTCGGCAAGCTTTAGACGCGGCAGCGAGCTTGCGAACGGGCGGCGCTGGTCTGAAGGTTCAAGGTCTCTCACGAAGACCCTGAGGGTGGGAGGCTGGCACGATGACCCGTGCCGGGCTCGTTGGGGCTGCTTCCTTCCGGACCTGACCCGGTTGGCGAGTGGCTCGTCCACCACCAACCTCCCGACCTCCATATCGGCAATATCGCGCCGGAATGCAAGTCGGCCCTTGGAAGAATCTGGCATCCCTGTCAGAACTCTGAAAAAGACGACGCATGCCGGAAGGAGGAACCGTGACCCCGTTCGATCTCGACCCGCGCCTGGCGCGCGACAGCGACCTCGTGGCCCATCTCGATCTCTGCCAGCTCCGGCTGAGCCGGGACGCCCGCTGGCCCTGGCTCATCCTCATCCCCGAGCGAAACGCCGTCAGCGAGACGTTCGATCTGCCGCCCGACGAGCAGGCGACGCTGTCCGATGAAGCCAACCGTGTCGCGGCCGCCCTGAAACGGGTGACCGGAGCGACCAAGATCAATATCGGCGCCCTGGGCAATATCGTCCGGCAGCTCCATGTCCATGTCGTCGCCCGCACCGAAGGGGATGTGAACTGGCCCGGCCCGATCTGGGGCTTCGGCACGGCGCAGGCCTGGGACAAGGCCGAGCGCGACGATTTCCTCCACCGTCTGACGGAATCCCTGACATGACCCACCCCATTTTCGACCTCAAGGGACCCCATCCCGAACCGAGCTCGCTCGTTGCCTTCGCGGAGAATCATCTCGTGCGCGAGAGCGAACAGCGAAGCGACGATTGCCTGGAACAGGCGCTGAAGACGGAAGGCGCGCATCTTTTCGCCTTTGCGGAGGGAAAGCTGGTCGTCAAGCACGACGAAAACATCATCGACCCGCTGTTTGCGCCCTACGAGATCGCCGCTCTCGAGCCGGATCTCGAGGCTGCCGTCCTTCTCGGCCGGCTGCCATCGGGCGAGCCGCGGATCGCCGTTCCCGTCAACCGCACGGAGGCGACGCTGGAGGAGCCGTTCAAGCTCGCCGACGGCCGCAGCCTCTATCGCCAGGCGATGCTGCCCGACGAACTCCTCGGACAGTTCGCGCAGGCAGCAAGCCTGATCGCCTGGAATGCCTCCAACCGCTTCTGCGGCAAGTGCGGCAGCCCGATGGAGGCCAAGGGCGGCGGATATCGGCGGGTGTGCACGGCCTGCGGCCATCTGGCGTTCCCGCGTACCGACCCCGTCGTCATCATGCTGACGATCGACGTCGCGCGCGATCTCTGCCTGCTCGGCCGCAGCCCGCATTTTCCGGAAGGCATGTATTCCTGCCTTGCCGGGTTCCTGGAGCCGGGAGAGACGATCGAGAATGCCGTTCGCCGAGAGACGCTGGAGGAATCCGGCATCCGCACCGGCCGCGTGCGCTACCACGCCTCGCAGCCCTGGCCCATGCCGCACAGCCTGATGATCGGCTGCTATGCGGAAGCGCAGTCGAGCGACATCCGCATGGACGATCTGGAGCTGGAAGACTGCCGCTGGTTTACCCGCGAGGAAACGCGCGCCATGCTCGCCCGCAACACGGGCCAGGACGCGAGCCATCCCTCCACACCGCCCAAGGGCGCGATCGCCCACCAGCTGATGCGCGACTGGCTGGACTGGCCCGCCTGACGGCCGCCCGAAAACGAACAGCCTGAAACGAAGAGAACCGGCGCAGGCGCCGGTTCCTATCCGTCGTGCCGCTGGAAAAAACCGCGATCAGAAGTCGCGCTGGAAGCGGATCGTGCCGCCGAAGGCATCGCCATTGCCGCGCTCGCCGTCGAACTTGGTGTAGTTGAATTCCGGCTGCACCTTGAAGTTATCGACGATCATGTACTCCATGTTGAGGGCAGTCGCGAGCGTGCCATCCTCTTCATAGGCGACCTGGCCGTTGATGGAGGTCTTGTCGTTGACCGTCGCGGTGAAGCCGCCCCAGGCCGCCCAGTCGCCGTTCCAAGGGCCGTAATAGTTGCGCTGGCGGGTGTTGCCGATGCCCTTGTCGTTGTCCCAGTCGGACTGGTAGCCGGCCATGATGAAGATCTTGAACACATCGTTGAAGACGACGTCGGCGCGGATCTTGCCGCCGAAGGCATCGGCTTCCGTATCATAGCCGCCGATGACGAACAGGCCGCCCCAGTCTTCCTGGATGCGCGCGCCGGCCAGCGGATGGGCGCCCTTGTAATCTTCGGTCGGCCGGCCGAGGAAGCCGGTGTCGTAGGAGCCGCCGCCTTCCTCGAGGCCGATGAAGGCCGAGAAGCCCTTGTCGCCGCCCCACTGGTAGCTGATTTGGTTGGTCCGGCTGCCGGTATAGTCGATGACGTCGTCGTTGATGATGTTGCCGGCCGAATTGAGGAACAGGTCGTAGCGCGAATCATTGACGCCGGCCATGAAGCCGCCGAGCGTGATGAAGCCGGAATTGATGTAGCTCGTCGTCTCGCCGCCGCTGGCTTCCGAGCGCATCTCGATGAAGGAGCGCAGCTGGCCGTATTCGGTATCGCTGCGGGCGTCGAGCGTCAGGGTCCCGCGCGTAAACGGCGACCAGGCCTGATCTTCGCCGTCATAGGGGCTATCGCCGACATTGTTGTCGAAGCGGACGTAGCCACCGATTTTCAGGCAGGTTTCCGTGCCCGGAATGTAGAAGAAGCCTTCACCGAAGGCGTCGCAGACACGGACATATTCCATGGCTTCCGGTTCCGCTGCCACGATGGCATCGGCGGCCTGCGCGCCGGCGGTGATGGAAAGGGCTGCCGTCGAGGCAAGAAAAAGGGTTCTGATGATCATGGTAGGCGTCCTCCGGATGCCGCCGTCCCGCGGCTGTCGAAACGAGAGGCGCGCGCGGCATCGCCGCAAATCAGTCACCTCTTTGCCGTACGCAATCACTTTCGCGCGACAAACACTACCCCACATTTTCGGTCGGTCCGCCCCTGCGCGAAGGATTTCGCAGGGGCGCGACTTTTATAACACGCGCCGCATCGGGTGTGCCGGGTAGGAGCCGAGGATCCGGACTTTTTCGGAGAAGAACCGCAGTTCCTCCAGCGCCCGCTTGACGTTCGCGTCGTCGGGATGCCCGTCGATATCGGCGTAGAACTGCGTCGCGATGAACTTGCCGCCGATCTGGTAGCTCTCCAGCTTCGTCATGTTGATGCCGTTCGTGGCAAAGCCGCCCAGCGCCTTGTAGAGCGCGGCCGGGATGTTGCGGACATTGAAGACGAAAGTGGTGACGATGAGGTCGGCATCCGCATCGCGCCGGATCGGTTTCTCGTCACGCGAAAGCACGACGAAGCGCGTCACATTGTTTTCGGTATCCTCGACGTTCTCGGCGACGATGTCGAGCGTGTAGAGGTCTGCCGCCAGCCGTGGCGCAAGGGCGGCCATGGAGCGGTCGCCGGTCTCGGACACGAGCTTGGCGGCACCTGCGGTATCCCCCGCCACGACCGGCTTCCAGCCATTGGCACGCACGATCTTGCGGCATTGGCCGAGCGCATGGATGTGGCTGTGCACCGTCCGGATCTCGCTGCGCGACACGCCCGGCAGCACCATCAGCTGAAAGCGGATCGGCATGAAATATTCGCCGATGATGTGCAGGCGTGATTCGGGCAGGAGATGGTGGATATCGGCAACGCGGCCCGCGATCGTGTTTTCGATCGGGATCATCGCGAGATCCGCCTCGCCGTTCTCGACGGCGAGAAAGGCATCCTCGAAGGTCTGGCAGGGCAGGGGATCCATCGTCGGGAACATGTCCCGGCAGGCCATGTCGGAATTGGCGCCGTAATCGCCCTGGAAGGAGATGCGGTTCGTGACGGGCATCATGATGCGGCTCCGATGCGCGTCGACAGCAGCCGCCGTGCGGCCTCGAGATCCTCAGGCGTATCGACGCCGAGCGGAATGGAGCTGACGATTTCCACGTCGATGCGCATGCCCGCCTCCAGTGCCCGCAGCTGTTCGAGCGATTCGCGCTTTTCGAGCGACGAGGGCGGCAGGGCGACGAACTGCTCGAGAGCGGCGCGGCGATAGGCGTAAAGGCCGATATGGTGATAGAGCGGCCCCGCCCCGTGCGGCGCGGTCGCGCGGGTGAAATAGAGCGCCCGCAGGCGACTGTCGGACAGCGGTGCGCCGACGACCTTGACCACGTTGGGGTTGGTCTTTTCCGCCTCGTGCACGATCTCGACGGTCAGCGTCGCGATATCCACGGCCGGATCGTTGAGCGGCCGCAGGGCTGCGCGGATGGTCTCCGGCTCGATCGTCGGCAGGTCGCCCTGCACGTTGATGACGGTCTCGACCAGGCCGTCCGGGTCGCACAGGGTCAGGGCCTCGTAGATGCGGTCGGAGCCGGACGGATGGTCGGTGCGCGTCATCACGGCCTCGAAACCGGCAGCCGTCACGGCGTCGAACGTGTCGGGGTGATCGACGGCGACGACGATGCGTCCGACCGCTGCGTCGCGTGCGCGCAGCGCCACCTGAACGATCATCGGCAGCCCGCAAATGTCGGCCAGCGGCTTGCCGGGAAGCCGCGTGGAGGCCATTCGCGCCGGGATCAGCACGAGTGTTCTGGCCAAATTGTCGCTTTTCATGCCGAGCCCTTCAAAACGCACGCGAAAAGTGCCAGAAGTGGTTCGTCCGGCACGGATATCGCTGTTGCAACGCTCGGTCAAAAGACATAGCTTCCGCGCGATTTCAAGGTGCCGGGGCAGATTGTTCATATCGGCGGCGCGCGCATAAGCTTGAAGCCGGACGCAAGGGGAGGTGTGTTGATGAACTCGCATGTAAATATGGCCGTGGGAGCCTTTCTCGGAACGGTCTTCGTGCTGATGTCCGTATCGATCGCCTCCGAGGGGATTTTCCATTCGGAAGCGCCGGAAAAGCCGGGCTTCGCCATCATCGCGGAGGAAACGACGGGCGAAGCGGGAGCGGGTGCTGCAGCCGAGGTCGAGGTCGACATCAAGCCGCTCTTGGCCAGCGCCGATGCGAGCGCCGGCGAAGCGGTGTTCAAGAAATGTGCCGCCTGTCACACCATCGAGAAGGGCGGACCGAACAAGGTCGGCCCCAATCTCTGGGGCGTGGTCGAGCGGCCGATCGCCTCGCATGAGGGCTTTGCCTATTCGGCCGGCATGAAGACCTTCGCCGAGGCCAACAAGACCTGGACCTACGACCACCTCAGCTATTTCGTCGAGGCGCCGAAGAAGCATGTGCCCGGCACCGCCATGGGCTTTGCCGGCGTGAAGAAGCCGGATGAGCGCGCAAATCTCATCGCCTGGCTGCGTGGCCAGTCCGACGCACCGGTCGCCCTTCCCGCGGCCTCCGCATCCGCCGCGCCGGCAGAGGGCGCCGCACCGGCGGCCCCCGCCGAAGGTGCCGCACCTGCTGCACCGGTGCCTGCTGCACCGGCACCTGCTGCACCGGCGAAGTAAGCCGGTTCCTTCCAGAGACAGCCCCTATCGAAGCCCGGCCCGCGCCGGGCTTTTTCATGTCCGGAAGAAAGGCGTCTGCTGTGGCGTCAGAGAAGCACGTAGGCCCAGGCGGAGACGGTGACGACGCCGAACGCCGTGGTCAGCGTGATGGTCGAGGATGCAAGGCCGTGGCCGACATTGAAGTGGTTGGCGATCAGCCAAGCATTGACGCCGGTGGGGACGGCGGAGGTCAGCACCAGCGCTGCCGTCCAGTCGCGATCAAGCCCAAGCAGATGGCTGGCAGCGAAGACGCAGGCGGGCAGCACCACGAGTTTCAGCGTGCTGGTGAAGGCGGCAAGGCCGAGATTGCCCGAGAGCCCGTATTTGTCGAGCGCCATCCCGATCGAGATCAGCGCGGCCGGGCCGGCGACGGCGGCGGTCTGGTCGATGGCGATCCGGAGCGGTCCTGACAGCGGCAGGTTGGCCACATGCATCAGCGCGCCGCAGACGAGCCCGATCACCAGCGGGTTGCGCACGAGGTTCCGCAGGATGCCGCGGGCGAGCGCCAGCGGGCTTTGCGCCACGCCGCCATTGGTCTTGCGCTCCGCCCGCTCCATGAGGATCGTGCCGGCGATCATCATCACCGGAAGATGGACCGAAATGAGGATGGACAGCGCAACGATACCGGCATCGCCGACATTGCGCGAGACCAGCGGCAGGCCGATGAAGATCGTGTTGGCAAAGGCCGAGGAGACCCCGGCGAGGACGCCGATGCGCCGGTCCCGCCCGAAGCCGAGCGTGGCGACGAAATGGCCGAGCGTCCAGACGACTGCGACGCCGGAGAAATAGGCGACCCACAGCGGCCAGGGCGAGCCCCCGGTGAAATCCGCCGTCGCGATGGTCCGAAACAGCAGGATGGGCACGGAAACCTTGAAGACGAAGTCGCCGAGCGCATCGCCGACGGCCGGCTTCAGATAGCCGGTGCGCACGATCAGCCAGCCGGCAAAGATCAGAACGAAGAGGGGGAGGACATTGATCAGGACGTCGGACATGAGACACTCCGTGCCTCTATCGCATAGACTGCTTTGCACGCGGTTCGCAACCTTTCCGTTTGCGACGCAATGCTAGCGTAAGCCTCGACTGTCATATTGCCGGCCGGTCACCCGCAATGAAGGGATTGGACATGGCGGTCAGCGAAAAATGGTGGCGGCAACCGGTTCTGCTCGAACTGGACGGCATCGGGGATTACAGCGTCGTTCGCAATACGCGGGAGGCGGCGGAAGTCCTGCTCGACAGATGGCCGACCCATGAGGGCGCCGCCTACAAGGCCGCCATCCGGATGTGTCGCTATGTTCTCAACGGAGAGCAGCCCGCCGACTACGCACGCGAGGATTTCATCGCCGCTGCGGTGGAGGCCTATATTCACGTCGACGAGAGCCGCCCACCGGTCTCTTGATGTCTCTTGGAGCGTGTCGCGGAAAAGTGTGCAGCGGTTCTGCGCGAACGACATGCCGATCGCCAAACGCTTTGGCCCGCTATTGGCGGCAGGCATCCGCCCCGATGGAACATTCCGGCAAGACCCGGCGTTTGCCCGTCACCCGAAGGCCGATCGGCACGAGGCCCTGATAGGGGCTGAGGCAGCAAGCGGCCGGCAAGCAACGAGGGATGCGGGCATGCCGATGGACAAGCAGATCTATTCCCGACGCGACGACGAACCGCACCTGCGGGACGACGACCTCGCGGGCAAGGTTGCCCGCTACATCCAGTATGTCGCGCTTGTGGATACGACGCACCTCAACGTCATGGCCATCGGGCGAACCATCATCCTCTCCGGCTCCGTTGCCAACGAGGCGGAGGTCGGCTGCGTCGAGCAGGCAGCGGCATCCGTCATCGGCGTCCATCTTGTCGAAAACACAGTAACCATCCGCCATCACTGAGCGTTTCCGAAGTCTGGAAAGACGGGACTAGAGTCTGTCAGGCTGTTATTGCACCATACCCTGCGTGTCGCAGGTACGCGGCGCATTCTGTTGGGCTGAAGTGAGTGAGGAGGCTTCCGACCTCGCGCCAAGCCTCCTCGATCGTTCGGCGGTC